>CANRVB010000004.1 GCA_947643165.1 uncultured Porphyromonadaceae bacterium
CCCAAAACCGAGATTCAGGAAATTTAGGTACAAATTCTAGGAAAACTCAGATTTCCATCAGTGCGGCGTGGTGCTGATTGTCGAGCAGGTCCCAGGCAGTCTGTTTGGGCGAAGTGTTGTTGCTGCCGTCAGCTTGTTTGAGCGGTTGTGCGTCACCGAGTTCCTGGAACTGCCATATCATGTGTGCGCCTGGAGTCATAAGCATTTGTGCTGCTACAGATCCCAGTCGACGCATGGCAACCTCCTCGTTGTTTTTTACGGATGCCGGAGCCCACTGGCTCTGTTTGTAAGCCATTCTTTCTTCATCATGGCTTTCTGCATAGCTTATGGTTGAGCCTGCGGTTCGGCCGCCGTCAAGAGGTGCGTAGAAACTGTTCATGTTTGACTCGGCCTGGTAGCCCATTGCAAATTGGCATGATGGGTTGTTTATGTTGGCCCAGTTCAAATCTCCGTCTTGTGCAAGTTGATTTTCTTCAGTTGCGGTCGCGAGGTCTTCGTTGATGAATATGGCATCAGATTTCACACTGCGAATGGCGGCATGTATTCGGGCCATTCTGTCGATACGAGATTGATTGATACGGTTGGTTGCGCTTTCGGATGGGGTAGAGAAGGTGTTAGTGACACGGTTATATGATGTGCCATACGATTGGTTATCGCCCAATCCCTTTACAAGATCGAAACGGTATCCATCAAATCCATATTCCTCGATCCAGTGCTTCACCGCATCGGTCCATTGCAGCTCGACGAGTGGGTTGCCTTGGTTCCAATCGTTGAGTACATTGTAGGCGTGAGGTGAAGATGCATTGAAAAATGGGTTTTCGGCTGGATTGTACATTACCCACCACGGATGCGATGAATCGGCTTGATTGAACACTACATCGAGTATTACGGCCATACCGCGTGCATGAGCTTCGGCAACAAGTGTGCGGTAGTCATCCGGCGTGCCGTAGGCTTTGTCGGGGGCGAAGTAGAAGTTAGGGTTATAACCCCAGGAATTGTTACCGCCGAATTCCATGACTGGCATTAGCTCTATAGCGTTTACGCCAAGGTCCTTTAGGTAGTCAAGCTTTCCGATAGCTTCGCGAATGTTGCCTGACGCAGGAGTACCGCTATTGTCCGATGTGAAATCGCGCAGCAATAGTTCGTACACTACCATTCGGTCTTGTGCTACGGGAGTAAATCCCTTGTCAGCCTTGATCTTGGAAAATAGCAAAGTGTGCCAGGCTAAAGGTACGTTGATGTTGCTGAGTTGCTGCGGATATTCCGGAAGGTTTGGAAACACATCGGCCGCTATGTATCGGTCGTTATTTGGATCAAGTATAAGAGTGGCATAAGGATCGGCTACTGCTGTCGTGCCATCGATCAGGTAGAAGTAACAGAAGTCATTGCCAATGGATGCTTTTGGTATGCTGATCCAATAGTATGGCTGTCTCAGGGTGTATGCGTTTTTCATACATGTGGTGTCGGTTGGTAGTGCTATGCAATCAGTAGCGTGATAGAGCTGCGTGGAGGGATCTATTGCATAATCGTTCCATGATCCTACCAGAGTGACGTTCTTTTTGCTTGGTGCCGCTATACAGAATATGTATTCCGATCCGTTGTCTACCACACCTTGCGTTATTGAGGTGTTAGGATAGGCCTTCTCGTCGGTGGGCAGTAATGCGGACAGAGCCAATGTATCGGCGACAGTCGAGCCATCAGCTTCTGCTATAGCGGTTACAATTGCTCTATGTCCGCTTGCTATGGAATAGTCAACTGAAAGATCCATCGAGCCCGGAGCTGATGAGGCTATGGTTGTGCCGTCTACGTTTATGGTTATGTCTGCGGGAACGGTTGTAGCGGCTTTAAGTCTGACAGTGTTGTTATCGGTAGTCACCACTCCCATAGTAGAGGCATCTGATGAGAGAGATACCTGTAGTCCAGGCGCGTACACGTCCACAGCAATGTCTCCTCCATCGGCAGTTTTTCCCTCTTTAGATCCATTGCTGTTTCTGAACACAAACATCATTTTCTTGACCACGACATCAGCATCGGTTATGCCATAAAAGTCATTTATGTTGCTCATACTGAGCTGCCAAGTGTTGGTGTCGACATATTTAAGTTTGTATTTGGGGTTGTTGTCCAACCATGTGGGGGCATATTGCCAGTCGGTAGGTGATGCTGATCGGTTGGTTATCACCCCAGTATGGGCATAGACGGCATCGTTGGGCCCGAGTCCGGAGAGCCCTTTATTGCCTTGGTCGGCGTGAAATGTTATTATAATGTCCTCAGAATCAGTCTGAACGTGTGAAGGTTCGGTGGTGACTACTTGAGCGAGAGCCGTCGCAATTGACAAAATGCTCGCTAACATAAACGTTAGCAGGCGTTTAGGTTGAATCATGGTGCTAATAATGGTTATGTAAGTATGAATGTATATAGAAAGAGTGGAGAGTGCGTGTGATGAGGGCAATAGGCCCTAATAACAGCGACAAGCGTCTCCGCTTGGTTATCAAGTCTTAAGGAGACGCTTGTCAGTGCGTATTGTTGTAATGCGGCTACATGATAAGCCGCATGGCAGAAGGTTAGTCGAGATTGGCTTTTTCCTTGGCAGGATTTCTGAAGTACAGTTTGTGCTCAGAATACTCCTGAGTGGCAATCAGGGTTGGCTTCGGCAACTTCTCATAGTAACGGGATATTTCTATCTGTTCGCGGTTTTCGGAGATTTCCTCCAGATTGTCATTGAGAGTTGCAAACTCCTGAAGCTTCTTTTCCAGATCGTGCTTCATCTCGCCAGCTATCTGATTTGCTCTGCGGGCAATGATGCTTACAGTCTCATAGATGTTGCCTGTATCTTCCGACAGCTCTATGAGGTCATGAGGCTGTGTGTTGAAGGGAGCGTTGGTCTTTTTGTAGTCCATTTTATATATCTCTCTGGTTGATTTTTTAAATATTCAGTCTGTCTTTTCCGGTTAGTCCTTCACATAGTTGCCGGCTATACGGGCTATACGGTCGGCTTCCTCTCGGTTGGGGCCATCGGGATAGTTGTTGATAAATGAGTAGTACTCATCAAGCACGGTCCTGTAGCGGTCGGCCTTACGTTCATCGACGCTCTCGCGGGCTTCCTGATATCTTGACTTCAATATCAGCATTTCCAGCTCTTCCTTATACTTCGAGTAGGGATATGTCTTTATGGCATTTTTTGCCACAACTATAGCCGACTCATAATTATTCTGGTTCATGAAGTTGCCCAGATTGTAATATAGCTGAGCGCTCTGCAACTCTTTAAGTGTGAGCTTGTCCTGCAACTCGAATATGGCGTTCTGTGCTATTGTCACGCGTTCGCTTTGTGGAAAGTAATCAAGGAATCCTTGCAGTTCCTCAATGGCATGCATAGTGTCCGACTGGTCGAGCTGTGGATCCGGTGAATCAAGATAATAACCGTATCCGCAATAGAATCTTGCCAATTCCGTATACTTTCCATTTGGATATCGCGCATAATACTGCTTGAAGCACACCGAGGCATTGGGGTAATCCTTGTTTTCGTAGTAGCTCAGACCGAGCAGATAAAGAGCGTCCTCAGCCTTCTGTGTACCCTTGAGTACGGTCACGATGTCGCTCAACAAGGTAGAGGCCTGAACATAACGTTTCTCGTCGAAAGCTTTCTGGGCGTATGCCAGCTTCTCGTCTATGGTGCCCGACTTGAGTATCTTCTGATACTCGCCACATGAGGTCAGGGCCAGAGAAGCACCGATCACAGTGGTGAGAAGGGCCGATATGAGAGTGTTCTTTTTCAAGAGATCAAATCTTTATTGGTTTATGCCGGCGTCCGACCACCAAAGTATATATGGTTGTTGTCGCCGGTCTGACTCAGTCGGCAAAGTTAGTAAAAGTTGTGGGTATACAGAAAATTTTATGCTTTTTTTTGTGAATATTGTCGAGCTTATGGCTGTTGGACTCTACAGTCTATAAAGTTGCGCCGTAAGAGGCGATCCTCCTAAGGAATTTGGTATGTGTCGGTTTTTTTGTAATTTTGCGTGGATACTTCGACGCTAACTGCGCTACTGTAGTATCATAATTAATTGTTTGTGAATAATCGACTGACCTGTGAAACAGAATGATGATAAGCGAGTAGCAAGTTCACGAGGATATTTTACCAAGAGACTCCTGATAAATATGTCGGTAGTCGTTGTGGTAGGATTCGGACTGGTGTGGGCGGCTTTGGTATGGCTTGACGTGTGGACTGAGCATGGCAAAGAGGCCACAGTACCTGGTGTTTTAGGAATGGACTATGCCGAGGCGACGCGGCGGTTGGCCGCCGATGGATTTGCTGTAGAGTTGAATGACTCCCTGTATGACTCATCGCGGAAGCCTGGCGCTGTAGTTGACCAGAACCCCCGCAAGGGTACTAAGGTGAAGCCGGGGCGTGAAATATACTTGACAATCAACTCGTTGTCACCAAGAACAGTAAAGGTACCTCAGATAGTCGATGTGTCAGAACGTCAGGCGAAGGCTTTGCTGAACGGCGTCGGCTTGAAGAATATAACAGTGGTGAAGGTGCCGTCTGACTACAAGGGTCTTGTAGTCGGTGCCCGTAGCGGAGGCCGAATGATAGTGGCGGGTATGCGTCTGCCGGTATCGGCATCCATAGTGCTCGAAGTAGGTGAGGGCCCTGCGGAATTCAGCAACGATGAGGCAGCCGACAGCTTGACTCAGGCCGTTGAAGGCGATGGCTTTGATATAGACATATAAAGCAAAGATCGTGGAATCATGATAGAAATGGACGAAGACGATCTGGTCGACGATAGCGTGGAGATTGCGGCTGACGATGGCGCGGAGTGCGGAATGTATGAGCACTTCCGCTTTGTCGCTGATAAGGGACAGGCGTTGCTGCGTGTTGACAAGTTTCTGGTAGAGCGGATGCAGAAAGCATCGCGCAATCGTATTCAGCAGGCGGCCGAAGCAGGGTGCATACTTGTTAACGGGAACCCTGTAAAAAGCAATTACCGTGTGAAGCCACTCGATGTGGTGAGCATAGTGATGGATCGGCCGCGTTATGAGCATGAGATAGTGGCCGAGGATATACCCCTCGATATCGTATATGAAGATGAAACGGTGATGGTGGTCAACAAGCCGGCAGGACTGGTGGTGCATCCGGGACATGGCAATTATACCGGAACATTGGTGAATGCTTTGGCCTGGCACTTCAAGGATAATCCGAACTATGATGTGGATGATCCGCGTCTGGGACTGGTACATCGTATAGACAAGGATACATCGGGTCTGCTTGTGATAGCCAAGACCCCTGATGCTAAAACACATCTCGGACGTCAATTCTTCAATAAGACCACAAAACGTGAGTATGTGGCGGTAGTCTGGGGAATACCACAACCATCGTCAGGCCGAATCGAAGGTAATATAGGCCGCAATATCCACGACAGGCTGCAAATGGCCGTATATCCATCGGGATCCGATCAAGGCAAACACGCAGTTACCCATTATGAAGTTGTGGAGCCGCTGCTGCACGTTTCGGTAGTGAAATGTGTGCTTGAAACAGGACGTACCCACCAGATAAGGGTCCACATGAAGAGTATCGGTCATACTTTATTCAATGATGCCCGATATGGAGGTGACGAAACCCTGCGTGGCGAACGGAGCTCCAGTTACAACCAGTTTGTGTCCAATTGCCGTAAATTATGTCCCAGGCAGGCATTGCATGCCCGAACACTTGGATTCGTGCATCCTGCCACCGGCAAGGAAATGTTTTTTGAGGCTGCAATACCTGCAGACATGCAGGGCCTTATTGATAAATGGCGTGCTTACGCTAACTCGAAAAAGTGAATGCCACGGCCACCCTCAGCGCTAAAAAAAATAGCAATACGTTTCGTGAAATGGGAAAAATTGAGTAATTTTGGGGCAATATTACAAATGCCCATGTGACGTCTGCCGTCGTAAGGCAGCAGGCACCTTTATTCTTTCACAAGAGAGCGACTCCTCGCCTCGCCCTAACTGACAGACAAGTATATGAGTCGACAATATGACTTCAGCGACATAGCACCGATTGACGATGATGTTTTCAGCGCGAAAATGGCAGCGCTTGTCAATGAGCCCGGTTTTGAGCACGCAGTGCGTTTTGTAATGCCCGATGTGGACTATCAGGAGTTCAGAAAGACCCTGCTCTCCATACCCGACAAAAATCAATTTCAGAACAAGATAATGTGGCCATTTCTGGAGATGCTGTGTGAGCGTACCACCAGTGGCATCACATGCTCCGGACTCGGCAACATATCTCCGGAAGGAGCCTATACATTTGTCACCAACCATCGTGATATAGTTCTCGATGCGTCATTTCTGAATCTTTGTTTCCTGAGAAGCGGCATTCCAACCTCTGAGGTAGGAATAGGTGATAATTTGCTGATATATGACTGGATCACCGATCTGGTGAGGTTGAACAGAAGTTTCATCGTGAAACGCAACCTACGTCTGTCCAAAGCCCTCGAATCAGCCAAGAAGCTCTCTGCCTACATCCATCATGCCATATCCGACAAACACCGCAGCGTATGGATCGCCCAGCGTGAAGGCCGCGCAAAGGATTCCAATGATATGACTCAGGAAGCCGTGGTGAAGATGCTTGCTCTTGGTGGCGAAGGCGGATTTGTAAGCAGTATAGAGAGCCTTAACATAGTGCCTGTGTCGATATCCTATGAGTATGATCCCAACGACTACCTGAAAGCACGTGAGTTCCTGCTCAAAAAACTTGATCCTGAGTTTAAAAAATCGCAGCGCGATGATCTGTTCAGCATGGAGACCGGAATGCTTCAGCAGAAAGGCCGCATACATTTTGCCATAGGAAGCTGTATCAACGCTCAGATTGACGATAGCCTCAGGGCGCTTGATAAACATGAGGCAGTCAAGCGAGTGTGCCACATGATAGACTGCTCTATCCATGAAGGCTATCAGCTGTATCCGATCAACTATATAGCTTACGACATGCTTCACAACGTAGATACATATTCTTCCCAATATACATCTCAACAAAAGGCGGAATATGAGGAATATCTCGAGAGTCAGCTTGATAAAGTCAATATACCGGGTACTGAAATCTCGGCACTCGACCGAAACTTCATGCGGGAAATGATGTTGACTATGTATAGCAACCCATTGATAAATAAAAATCACGCAGTCAATAAATGCGAGTCCCTCTGATACCCTTGCTGCTATTTCTGACAGTTTGCCTTGCCTGTGATCTGTATATCTGGCGGGCAATAGGTACGCGTCTGCGGCGCCCTCTGTCGAAGAAATTGCAATGGGTGCATATCGGTGTGTCATTAATACTGTATGGCGTGTTGATCACAGCAATGTCATTGCCACGCCGCAGCGGCAGCGATCAGGATTTACTCGACATAATGTGGATGATGTTCACATTCATGTCATTCTATGTGCCAAAGACGCTGTTCTGTATTATAGACCTGTGCGCATCGGTTCCCAAGTTATGGAAAAGACATCGTATCGGCTGGCTCTCGCGGGTGGGAGCCGTAGTCGGCGGTCTATTGTTGGTATCCATGTGGTGGGGCGCTCTTGGTGGCCGTTATTCTACTCAGGTAAGGGAGGTGAATATATATATCCCGGATCTTCCGGCCGCATTTGAGGGATACACGATCGCACAATTTTCCGATTTTCATGTAGGAACCTACGGCCAGGATACGACTTATGTCAGCAAGGTAGTAGACCGGCTGAATGCGCTTGACGCTGACATTATAGTATTTACCGGAGATATAGTTAACCGTCATACCGAGGAGCTGCTTCCCTTCGTTGGGCCGCTTTCGCGACTTTCAGCTCACGATGGTGTCTACTCTATACTTGGCAATCATGATTATGGTGACTATCACGAATGGCCAGATGCAAAAGCCAAGGAACAAAACCGGACTCTGCTGATCGATTTGAACAAGGAGATGGGGTGGCGTCTGTTGCTCAACGAAACGGAATTCCTGCACAGAGGAAATGACTCGATTGCACTCATAGGTGTGGAGAACATAGGCGACCCTCCCTTTCCCATTTACGGCTCACTTGACACATCCTATGATGGAAATCTTGGTGACGCGGTGACTAAGATACTGCTGTCTCATAATCCTGCGCACTGGACTATGGATATAGAGAAAAACGATGATATCAATATAGCCCTCACTCTTGCGGGGCATACACACGCCATGCAGATAGAATTGTTAGGCCTGTCACCCGCAGTGTTCCGCTATCCCAAATGGGGAGGGCTGTATAGATCTGATTCTGATCCCGACAAACAGTTATATGTAAATATTGGTCTTGGAACTGTTGCTATACCGATGCGCCTCGGCGCAAGGCCCGAACTTACATTGTTCACCCTGACAAGCAAGAATCCCAAGTCATAATAAACGGACTAACAATTCAGCTATTCAATAAAAGTGGCAAACGAATATGCGGCAGCGATTAGCCGCGAAATGAATCTCGGCCCCCGTCAGGTTGGGGCCATTGTCAAGATGTTCGACGAGGGTCTGCCTATTCCTTATATAGCCCGATATAGAAAAGAGCAGACCGGTGGTGCAGAAGAAGCTATCCTCTCAGCCATAAGGGCCAGGGTGACGGCTATGGCACAGTTTGATGAACAGAAACAAGCTGCTATCGATGAAATACACAGTTTAGGTATGACCGACAGCAGTATAGCCGAAGCCATCGCTTCGGCTGAGGATTCATATGAACTCGCTGATCTGACGGCTTTCTATCAGCTGAACCTCGCAGTTGGTGATGATACGCAGACAGTGATCAACAGGTATGCATCACAGATGCTGGAGAATCAGCCCGGCGATCTTGACTTTAAAACTCTGGCAAATCAATTACTGGCCGCCAATATTGAGTTTGAACCCGTACATATCAATGAGCCGGCTGCGATAGAGGAATTTGGTATTGCCGCATTTGATTCCAACAGAAAAAACGCCATCATAAGTTTTCTATATGCAGTAGCCCGTATCATCGGCTCGACACCCAAGGCACGAAGACTTGTGCGTCAGCGTTACCAACGTCAGGCTACCGTGGCCACGACAATAATCGATCCGGCTTTGGCTGATGCACCTGAAAGTGCTCCTTACCGCCAGTTGCTCGATCATAGCGAGTTGCTTCGTCTATGCACACCGCAGAGATACCTGCTTATGTGTCGCGGTCGTAACGAGGGCATACTCAATATGCATATAGACATATCGGGAGGTGATAGTGGAGCGGCTGAAGACCTTAAGAACCGTCTTGTCAGAATGTTTGTCCGCAGTACTCTCTCCGACGATATGTCGATGCTCGTGCGATATGCCGTTGAACTTGCTTATGCACATCATCTAAGGCCGGAAATACGCGACGAGGTGACTGATGCCGCTCAACGCAAATCGGAAGTCGCTGCAATCGAACAGATGTCAGAGAATCTACGGGAAAAGTTGCTCGCACCACCGCTTGCTCCTCTCCGCAGAGTGATGGGCATATATCCCGAATCGAGTGATGTGATACACGTCGTATGCCTGGAGCCTGGCCCGAAGTTCTCGGACGGGGCTGTGATGGCACTCGCTACATTGCGTCCTGTATCCGATCCTTACGGTTCATCCGAACACCTGGGTTTCCTGCTTGAACGCAACATGATAGAGGCGGTTGCGCTCGCCGAAATGCCGGCGGCCAGAGGGGTTGAGATTGTAATACGCAATTTGCAACTTCCACGTCCCCCCGAAATGCACTATATCAGTGCACGTATGTGCGAGATCGTGGCCGACAGCGAGCTTGAGGCCAATCCGAGTCTCGCTGCTTCTTCCGATGCCATATATTCACGGTCGGTAGCTGCCGGAAGATTGCTTCTTGACCCGCTTGCCCAATTGGTCAAGGTCATTCCGGAACTGGTGGTAGATCCATCGCTTCATCCGGAGGCTGTGGATCAGAAAGCGTTGCGGCAGGCTCTTGTCGATACTGTCAGATCGTGTGTGTGCTCGGTAGGAGTTGATCCGAACACTGCATCCTATGAGATGCTGAGATATGTTCCGGGCATCACTCAGAAACTTGCCGATTACATATTTGAGTTCCGCCAGAATGCCATCTTCAATACCCGTCAGGATCTGCTCGAGGTGAAGCGAATGGGCACAAAAGCTTTCAATCTGTGTGCGCCATTCTTCCGCCTGCCTGAGAGCCCGAATCCTTTGGATAATACATTCATTCATCCTGAACGGTATGATGATATCGAACGTATTGCATCGGATATGGGAGTGACGGTAGATCAGCTATCCCATAGCTCACAAGTGCAGAATGTATTGGCTCAGACAATACCTACTTATGCAAACCGTAAGCTGAATGCCGCGACTCTTAAGTTCATAGTGGAGTCTCTGCGCCTCGGAGGTAACGATCCCAGGGTACAGGCTGCCACTCAGCGCGGCAACTATGGCGCAGGGATGCAGTCTGAAGGGCCGATCCGACCTCAACGGGTAGCATCATCGGGTCAGCAGACGGGTCAGACCACAATCGATCCTGAGTTTTTGTCAACCTTGCATATCGGTCAGGTATTGGAGGGACGAGTGACACATCTTGCGCCCTATGGAGCGTTCGTTAATATCGGACATAATACGAGCGGCCTTCTGCACGTGTCTCAGATGTCGGATGACTTTATTTCATCACCAAATGAACTTGTATCGCCGGGCCAGACGCTTAAGGTGAAGATATTGGATATCGATCCGCGTTTGCTGCGAGTGGCATTGACTCTAAAAGGTATCATACATGAATAAACTATCATACTCCTATAGCTTTTAAAATGAAACGCTTTATTTACATTCTTCTCATCATTCTGATAGTTCTTCCGGCTGAAGAACTGTTCGGATTTTATTCAGTCACCCCCGCTTTGGCATTGCTGATTGGCCTTGGATTCGCGTTGACACTCGGTTGTCCAGCACCAAAGTTCAACAAAAAGACATCAAAATATCTTCTTCAGGCCTCTGTCGTTGGCCTTGGATTCGGCATGAATCTGGTTGAATCATTGAAATCAGGTGCCGATGGAATGCTCTTTACGGTAGTTTCTGTTGTAGGTGTCATGTTCGTTGGCGTGTGGCTTGGGCGTCATCTGCTGATAGACAACCGTACCTCATGGCTGATATCCTCAGGCACAGCTATATGTGGTGGATCGGCTATCGCAGCGGTTGGCCCGGTTGTTAAGGCTAATGATCATCAGATGGCAGTGTCGCTCGGTGTGATCTTTATTCTTAACTCCATTGGCCTGTTTATTTTCCCGCCGATGGGACATATGTTCGATATGTCGCAAAATCAGTTTGGCACATGGGCGGCCATAGCAATCCATGATACATCGTCGGTAGTGGGAGCGGCTGATGCCTATGGCGCCGAGGCTCTGAAAATAGCTACACTTGTCAAGCTCACACGTGCCTTGTGGATAATTCCGCTCGCATTCTTCACAATGTTCTGGTTCCGCAAGGAGCATCGCAAAGAGGCCGCCTTGGCTGGTGATGGCAAAAGTAAGGTGTCGATACCATGGTTCATATTCCTGTTTGTAGTAGCCATGGCTATTAACACGTATCTTCCTCTTCCCGAATGGCTTACATCTACGCTGGTTATCGCAACCAAGCGAGGCTTGGTACTTACTTTGTTTCTGATCGGCTGTTCTCTGACCCTCAAGACAATCAAGGCTGTAGGTATCAAGCCTATGGTACAGGCAATATTGCTGTGGATTGTCATAGCCGTATTTTCTCTGATCGTAGTCCTCAATACAATTTCCTGATCTGAAATAGCTTATGCCGTTTCCTCCTCCCACGGCACCAATGATACCCATAGCCGCAGCTTTTGCGTCAGGCATAGCTGCGGCTATGTTTTTACACTCTTACGTTTTTGCTCTGCTCATAATAGGGCTTGGAGTCATATCTTTAATATATCGGCGCATCTATTGGGTATTGATGGTGCTGTGCGTTCTGGCCGGTGGGCTTGATTATATGGTTAACCGGCCAATGGATAGCGTAGCTGTGGATACACCTTCACGTTTTATCGGAACGGTCGATCGGGTGAAGGACATGACATCATCGAGGGCTGTGACTGTAAGGATAAGCAATATTGACGGTCTGGAGATCGATCCGTTTTCTGCCAATCTCATTATCCCATCGGCCGAGCCTGCGCTTTCGGTGGGTGACAGGCTTGCGTTCGGAGCGTCCTTGAAACCATTGTCGTATATCCCTGATCTCCCCGATGAATTTGATGTGACCTCCAAAATGCGGAGTCAGGGCATAATAAGATCGGGAGTCGTGGTCAGCGATTCTATCACCGCCATTTGGACAGATCCGTCACTATATTATTCTATACGACGGTTCCAGTCTACATTGCGTGATATAATAAGAGGCAGCGCCCTTGATGACAATAGTAAGGACTTTCTTATGACATGCCTGCTCGGGGACCCTGATGCTATGTCACAAGATAGGCGGGACAACTACACATCGTCGGGTATGGCCCATATATTGGCTTTAAGTGGCCTTCATGTAGCCGTGCTTACCTTGATAATCACATTGCTGCTCATTCCTCTGCGTCTCTGTCGGATCAGGTGGATCTCACCAGTATCTGTTATAATCCTGTTGTGGATTTTCGCGTTGGTTACTGGGCTTTCAGCTTCTGTGGTCAGGGCGGTCATAATGGCTACGGTAATAAGCTTTGGCATATTGTTGCAACGTCGGTCTACAACAGCCAATTCGTTGGCGCTTGCTGCATTTCTGATTCTTCTATTCGATCCGGCCCAGTTGATATCTGTCGGTTTTCAACTTTCCTTTGCCGCCGTTGCCGGTATTATTGCTTTTGGCCCACATTTCGTATTCTGGGAAAAACGATCCGCACCACTCCGTTTTTTCGGAGCGTTTGTCGCAACCTCACTTTCGGCTATTCTTGGATCGACTGTTTTCAGTGCGTACTATTTTAATGCTATTCCGTTGCTGTTTCTTCCTGCTAATTGCATTATATTGCCGTTCATACTGCCCGTGGTGCTGTTCATAGGTATTATTGTGATCATAACAGGCGTATGCGGTATTGAGATTATATGGATCTGCCGTGTGGAAGATTTTCTTGTCAGATTGATCGACAAGATCACAGCCCTTGTGGCTAACACACCGTGGAGTGCTATCTCACTGGGTGATGTTGGTATTGTCGGGGCTGTTTTTGCTATTGGTGCGCTTGTCGTGTTTAAGATATGGTTGGTGAAACGGCGGTATATATGGATGGTCGCGTGTGTCACTATGGCGATATTAAGCATAACGGCATGCGTTGAGCGCATGATGCCTGATCGCGGATTCGAAATCTACTTTGTCCAAAAACATCCTCGGTCATCAGAAATATATGTGCGCTCAGACACATCGCTTTACCTCATATCTACTTCTGTGCCGGGAGAACGTGATGGCATAAAGGATGCGGCCATGCGTCGGTATGGTCGCTATATGCGGCGCCGTGGTATAAGTAATATTACGATAGCATCTGACACATGTGACTTGGGTCCGGTTGCAAGACGTGGTAATTGGGTTGCTGCAGGAAATCATGCAATTCTATTGGCAGTGCATAATAATCTGCCGTTTCTACCGGAGAACAAGCGTATTCGCGTTGACTATGTTGTAGTTGCTCCTACATTCCGCGGTCGTATGTCAGATATACTCAATTATGTCCGTCCCGACAGTGTGGTATGCAGTTCTTTATGGCTCGACAGGCAGATTCCCAAGCAATAGCCTCAAAAAACTGCCCATGGCGTTAAGGTCGCCTTTGAGCAGCATTTTAACCAATGGCAGCCGATTATATTTGCGACCTATCTCATGTTGGCGTAGAAGATTGTTCCCGTCAAATATCACGTCGATGTCGATTGCAACCCTTGGAGCTGGGCGCCGTCTTCCGAGTTTCCACTCTATATACTTGGATTCTTCGTTCAGCAATGAAGCATTGATTGGAAAATTTATTGCGATTGCCACCACAGCATTGGCGTATGCCGGCAGTGGAGCGCATTTTGCTGACATATAGTGAGGTATCGTGGAGTCAAGTCTCTCGGCAGCTATAAGTGTTGCTATTGGTAGATGGGAACACAACGCTGCAATCGCTTCTTCCACTCTGTCGGTAGCGCTGCGCTCTCCCCACCATTGGTCAGCATTCGAGCCGATAGAAAAGGCGATGTTCAAGAGTTCCATATTGACCACGAGGCTAAGGCCTGTCCACGCAACATACCTATTCCGCTACATGTTTTTGCTCCATATTGAGCTCCGAGTTGCATGAATCGGGTGGGATCCGGATTATACACTGCATCATACAGCAGATGGTTTGAATCAAGAGCTTCATATGGTAGGTCCGGAGCCGAATCAACATCGGGCCACATTCCGAGTGGAGTAGTATTGACGATCACGCTATGATTTTTAATGATGGATTGATCACGGTGGAGATCTCCGTATGTAAGCAATCCGGGCGATGCGTTACGACTTACTCCGGTCACCTCAAAACCAAGTTTTTGCAATCCACATTTTACGGCAAGCGAGGCTCCACCTGTGCCAAGGACAAGAGCCTTACGTGTGAATTGGGGCTCGATCAGGGGTCTAAGGGTACTTGTGAATCCGATTATATCAGTGTTATAGCCTGCAAGTATTGGGCTATTGTTCTGTCGGTCAATTTTTATTGTATTGACAGCACCTATTTCCACGGCTATCGGATCAACATAGTTGAGTAGTTTCAGCACATCTTTTTTGAATGGGATGGTAACATTAAGCCCGCGTAGACCCGGATAACGTTCTATTATCGCCATGACTCCACACAATGGATCATCGACCGATGGCATCTCAAAGTTGAGATAATCAGCATTGATTTTATCAACTTTAAACATATTGGAGAAAAACTCTCGGGAGAACGAATGACCGAGTTTACGGCCTACTAATCCGTATATGTCCATATTTTATTCGTAAAATTGGTTCATCTCAGTGCGCAAGGTTGTCATATACTTCGCGTTTGCCAATGTCAAGCCATCTGTACGGCTTGTCTGCGATATATGCTTTGATGCAGAGTTTATCGCAATTATCTATATAGAAATCTGTAATACCGAATGTTTGGTCACCTGATCTGTATTCATTCATCAATTTTAGCACTTTGCGGCTTAAAACATGAATACCTCCAAATGCGGCCTGCATCCATTGTGTCTGGTCAACCGTTTGATGTAGGGGAGTCCTGATCAGTTTCTTATCGCAGTCCATCCATCCGATCATGGTCTGAGTGTGTATATCGAACAAGAGCTTTCGTCGTGTTTGTCTGTTTGGATCTACAAGCAACGTTATGTCTGCTCCCGATATCATATGTCTGCTCGCCATATCTTTTAGGGCGAAGTCTGTCAGTATATCTGCATTGGTTACGATCACATGATCCGTATCATTGCCGTCAGTCAAGGCCAAAGCCTGCCTTATGCCGGCGCCTGTATCGAGCAGACGGTTGCGTTCATCACTGATCGCTATTTCCGACCGGTAACGGCTTCTGTTGGATTCGATATGTCTGATCATCATGTCTGCGAAATGGTGCACGTTGACGATTATCTTATTGACTCCGGCCTGCTCCATATTCTCAATGGCATGGTCAAGCATTGTCTTCCCATTCACTTTCAGCAATGCCTTTGGGCAGTTGTTGGTCCAGGGTCTGAGCCTTGTTCCCATCCCGGCCGCAAGAATGATTCCGTTCATATCCGTGATTGCAGTTGATAATTTATACCGAGATTTGTGTGGCTTACGTTGACTTTCACTCCATACCGGTCGTTTATATATCTGGCCATGTGTTCGGCGCTATATACCGATCGGTGACGTCCGCCCGTACAGCCGAAAGCTACCGAAAGCGATTTGAATCCACGTTCCTGATAGCGCTCTATTGCCGCACCAACCATGGCTTCGGCGTGTCGTAATAATTCAGGTAGTTCACCGTCAGCCTCTATGAATTCGATCACTTCCGTATCCATACCTGTCATGCTGCGGTAGTGTTCGTAACGACCTGGATTGTGAGGCGCTCGGCAATCGAATACGAATCCGCCACCGTGCATCGATCTGTAGCGTGGCATACCGCGTTTGTAGCTGAAACTACAAACATCTACTGTCAGCGTATCCTTATCATCATTATCTGTTGTGCAACCCACCGTACACCATGGATGACGCTCCGCTTCCTTCAAAGCATTGCACAATACATGCATTGCATCATCATTCTCGTTGTCAAGCAAAGTGAGCAGTGTGTGAAGTGCGTTTGGAATGCTTTCGAGAAATTGCACTTTTCCCTCGGAGAGTCCTCTGAGACCATACGCACCAAGCACCTGAAGCAACCGTATGATCACCATCAGCCTGAGAGATTTGTCAAAGTTCTCACGGCGAGTGTCTGGTGCATACTTCTGCATTTCTGCGAAATATTCATCTACCATAATAGCCCTGATATGGTCAGGTATCTTTGCGCGGCTTTGCCAAAGAAGCGACGCCAGGTCGTAGGTCACTGGAGCCAGTCGTCCACTTTGATAGTCTATCCAGTGTGGATTGCCATCATTGTCTATTATTACGTTGCGCGACTGGCAGTCTCTCAGCGAGAACGCCTCTGCCACTCCCGTATTATTACCGGCAACCATGTCGGCTAACCGGTCGAAAGCAAGGTCGAGTTCTATATCGTTTACCTCAATATTCAGCTGACGTAAAAAGCAGAATCTGAAATATTCAAGATCGCGCATCACTTCCCTACGGTCCATTTTTGCAGGTGTCAGGCATCTGCTTTGGTCAAGTCCGTTGAGTGTGGCAAATTGCATGGCCGGTAGTGATACTATGGCTTTGCGCAATGTTTCTGTTGGCTCACCCTCCCACTTGCCATCACGACTACCTGGCGAAATAGCTTCGAGCAGCGAACGGTCACCAAGATCACTTTGGATATATGCCGACTTATCATCAGACACCGCAATAATGTCTGGCACAGGCAGCCCTTTGGCTGCCATATGGCGTGACAGATAGCAGAATGCAGCGTTTTCCTTTGCCGATGGACCGATGGTGCCGATTATTGTCGGTTCATTGGTGGGATAAAGCCGGTAATATCTGCGTCCCGATGCCGCACCGGCCAACGGTACTATCTTTGAAATCTTTATTGCGGCCTCATTGCATAAACGCGTCAGCCGGTCATGATCATTGGTATTGATTGGTTGCATAGTTCTGCAAACTTAATTATTTTCATCGAGATAGCCAAGTCCCGGATGTCAACAACATATATTCACCTGCAGTGTGCGGTTGGTTTAATGGAATTTAATTCATAACTTCGCATTGGTAATATGCCGGGTATGGCGTTTAGTGACCATGACTGTCGGGCTGATCATCAAAAAACAGAAATAAATACGATTATGGAAGAGAATAAACCGAGCAAGACTACCGGACAGTGGTGGACTGCACCTACCGAAAGCGAATCAGGCCGTCTGATTATGGTTACAGGCCGGAAGGACGTTGACACGTTCAGGAACAATCCGCGCTACTGTATCCGCATTGAAGTCAGCTGGCGATACGATGGTCTACCTGACGGTATGCCTGACGAAGCTGTTGCAAAGATGATGGAGAAGGCACACGATGCATTGCTTGGTGTTTTCGCCAAAGACCCCGTAGCTGTGATGACCGGAGTATATACGGGCGATGATGAGCGCGATTGGATCTTCTATACTACGAGTACTCACATATTTGGGCGAAAACTCAACGAAGCGCTTGCTGATCTGCCCGTCCTCCCGTTGCAGATATACGCCGAAAACGATCCCGACTGGGCTGAGTATGATGAAATGAGCCGTGCCGAAATACGTATGGACTGATGATGCCCCACTAAGTAGGAATATAAAAATGGCATCCGGGTGTCATGAATGAATTGGTTCATGACACCCGGATGCCATTTTTTTATCTGAAGCGCTTACTGCTTATCCGGATTGTATGGGGGAGGGGTCTGATCGCCATCCGAGGCCGTATTGTCATTTGTATCCTCAGATGCATTAGAGCCTGCATCAGTCTTGCCTGAATCGTTATCATTGTCCGATTTCTTGTCTGAAAGATCCTCATATGGATCATCCGGCTTTGTTGTGGCCGCTGCTGACCGGGCTGCAAGTATTTCATCCGTGCGCGATGTCCAGGGACGTTTTCCGAATATCTTCTCCACATCCTCCGTAAATATCACTTCGCGTGTTATAAGCGTGTCTGCCAGCTGGTGGTGACCATCAGCATATTTCTGGAGAATTTGCTTGGCACGTTCATATTGTTCAGCTATGATGCGCGATACCTCTTCATCTATCATGCGGGCACGCTCATCGGAGTAGGGTTTGCTAAAACCATAATCCTGCCCCGTCGAGTCATAATATGACAGATTCGGAAGCTTCTGGCTCATGCCGTAATATACGACCATTGCATATGCCTGCTTGGTGACACGTTCAAGGTCATTGGCAGCTCCGGTAGATATACGGCCGAGAAACAGTTCTTCGGCTGCGCGTCCACCCAATGTAGAACACATCTCGTCCAACAACGCCTGAGTGGGAGTGATTTGTCGCTCTTCCGGCAGATACCATGCCGCTCCCAGTGCCTTGCCGCGGGGAACTATCGTCACCTTGATCAGCGGATTTGCATAGCGCAGATGCCACGATATGGTGGCGTGGCCGGCCTCATGCACTGCTATTGAGCGTTTCTCCTCGTCTGTAGTTATTTTCGAACGTTTTTCCAGACCTCCTATTATACGGTCAACGGCATCAATGAAGTCCTGACGTCCTACATACTCCTTATTATGACGGGCGGCTATCAGGGCTGCCTCGTTGCACACATTGGCGATATCTGCGCCCGAGAATCCTGGAGTCTGACGTGCCAGCAAATCAACATCAACTGTATCATCAGTCTTGATCTTGCGTAGATGTACATTGAATATAGCCACACGGTCGTTAAGGTCAGGCAGATCAACATATATCTGACGGTCGAATCGGCCGGCTCGCAGCAACGCCTTGTCAAGTATGTCGGCGCGGTTGGTGGCGGCAAGTATTATGACGCCGCTGTTTGTGCCAAAACCATCCATCTCGGTCAGGAGCTGGTTCAGGGTATTCTCGCGTTCATCGTTGGCACCCATATTGGGATTTTTGCCGCGGGCGCGACCTACTGCATCGATCTCATCGATAAACACTATACATGGCGCCTTCTCTTTGGCCTGACGGAACAGGTCGCGCACACGCGATGCTCCCACGCCGACAAACATCTCTACGAAATCCGAACCCGACATCGAGAAAAACGGCACATTGGCCTCGCCTGCGACAGCCTTTGCCAGAAGTGTCTTACCGGATCCCGGAGGGCCCACAAGAAGAGCGCCCTTGGGTATTTTGCCGCCAAGATTGGTATATCGCTGGGGATTGCGGAGAAATTCCACTATCTCCTCAATTTCCGTCTTGGCTTCCGAAAGTCCCGCGACATCCTTGAAGGTCACTTGTATAGGACCATCCTTATCAAATATCTTTGCTTTCGACTTGCCGACGCTGAACACGCCACTGCCGCCCGAACCATCCTTACCCGACATCCGGCGCATCAGGAAAAACCAGAAGGCTATGAACAGCACCACTGGACCGAACGTCCACAGCATGGCCGAGTAGTCGCTCCCTTTCTCAAACTTGACCTCGCCCTTGAATGATCCATCGGCCTGCCACTGCTCGATTTTGTCCTGCAGTTTGTCGGGCGAAGGTATGTCCGTCACTATGCACGCTTTGACTCCCGATCCTGATTTGAATGCTCCATCAGGAAACACTTTGGCTGCCAGCGAATCCGACAGAAAGCCCTCAGCCCGGTTCTTATTGGTTATGACTACAATCTTGTTGACGCCACCGGTGGCTACGTAACTCTCAAACTTACTGTAGCTCACTTCGCGCGACACTGAGTTGTCGTCAAGATAGAGTATGCCTACCAGAAATACCAGTACTATGGCATACATCCAGTACATATTGAGCCTTATCTTGCTTTTTTTAGGCTTGTTATCCATTATTGAGCTTAATGATATAAATAGAAAGACGTTTATTGGGGATATTGGTTGACTATCCTGCAGGATCAGTCAAGATCTGGCAGAGTGGTCATGTGCCCGTCGCTCCATAATTCCTCAAGATTATATCTTGAGCGGGCTTCCGGACGGAATACGTGTACAAGTGTATCACCATAATCCACCACGATCCATTCCGAGTTTTGATAGCCGTCATAGTTATATGGTTTGATTCCATTTGTCTCCAGCAGATACTCGCGTATGCTGTCGGCTATTGCGGCCACGTTCATCGATGATGATCCCTCGCAGATGATAAATTTTTGTGCGGCGCACGATTCAATATGTGATGTATCGATTATTGTGATATTACGTCCTTTACGTTGACGTATGCCCTCCACTATGAGAGGGGTCAGATCTAAGATTCGTGTATTCAAAAGCTAATCTGTGTATAAATGGTTATTCGATTGCAAATTTATAAAAATAGTTTCATTCCGAACCTACTTTTACAAATACTAACAAACAAAAGAAGCAAAATGATTTCTACTGTTACTCATAGCGTATGGATTCGGCCGGCGAGAGGGTGGACACCATATGCGATGGCAGTATCAATATCCCGCATGATATGGCGATTACACTCAGGTTCAGAAGCAATATTGCCTCCCAGCCTATCTCCACCGGAACATAACTCAGGTAGTATGATTCCGGATCAAGCGGAATGAAGCGTGTCGTGTGCTGTAGCCATACGAAGCCCAGACCTATGATGTTGCCGATTATCAGACCCCATACCACAAGCCTTTCCGACATATATATGAATATACCGCGTATCTGGCTGTTGGTGGCGCCGATAGCCTTTAGTATTCCGATCAGTCTCACCCTCTCAAGTATCAGTATGAATAGACTTGATATCAGCGTGAAGCCAGCTACGAGAGCCATGAGTATCAGTATGACTACTACATTCGTGTCCAGCAGATCAAGCCAGCTGAAATATGGTGCGCCGCTGCGCAATACATTATCAACGCCGAGCACTTGCCCCGATCCCGAAGCTATCGACTCCGACAATAGATTTTGTGCGAGTTCGGTGGATAGCGTCGGAATCTCCTTTTCTGCCACTCCGTTTATTTCAATGCCGGTACATTGTATCGAATCAAATCCGGCAAGTCTCTGCATTGTTCCGATGTCAACAAAGGCAAACTGCTTGTCGTAGTCGCTGAAATGCGTGTCATAGATGGCGGCAACTGTGAAGCGGCGCGTGCGCAGGTCCCCGTTGCTGAAGAAATGGGCGAAAATACGTTCGCAGGTGTCAATCCCCAGAGCCTTGGCCGTATGCGAGGATATGGCGATAGCGTTCGGATCTTCCCCCGACACCATTTTCCCTCGTTCTATCTGCGAAGCTATGAAATCATACGATTTGCCGGCGCTGATACCTCTGAACACAATACCTTGAAACGCACTGTCGGTTTTCAGTATTCCCGGCATGTCTACGGTCGGCGACACGCTTGCCTCCGGTACTGTCTGCGCTATCACTGCCGCTGTCTCCGATGTCAACGATATCGGGCTCAGTCTGTCAAGCGATGCCGACTGCGGATAGATCTGTATCTGCGAGTTAAAGCCCTCTACCTTCCTCTTTATTTCATGCTTGAAGCCCGTGACAACAGCGATGCTGATAAGCATCACTATCAGCGATAGCGCGATTCCACCCACAGCGATAGCCACGCTGGGCGACATACGGCGCTTATTCTCGGTTTCTGTCCCGGAGGTCCTGAAGCTCAGACGTCGGCCGATATATACCGATATATTCATCAATACATGTGGCTGTTAGCGTTTGGTCGTACGGCCTGGATAAGCCGCCAAAGCTTCTTCAAGCACTTTGAGCGCCTTTGCAAGGTCTTCCTTTTGAAGCACGTAGGCCAATCTCACTTCATTCTTACCCATGCCGGGCGTCGTGTAGAAGCCTGAGGCTGGAGCCATCATGATTGTCGCGCCTTCATATTCGAATTCCTCAAGACACCATGCGCAGAACCGCTCCGCATCATCTACTGGCAGCGACGCTACCGTATAGAATGCGCCCATTGGTATTGGTGTGTAGCAGCCGTCTATGCGGTTTATCCCATCCACAAGAAATTTGCGCCGGTCCACATACTCGTTATATGTCCGCAGCATGTATTCAGCCGAAGCGTCTATCGAAGCCTCTGCCACAAGCTGTCCTAACAATGGCGGGCTAAGACGCGCCTGGCAGAATTTCATCACGTTCTTCTTCAGTTCCTTATGCTTGGTTATGAGAGCACCTATGCGGATGCCGCACTCGCTGTACCGCTTCGATACGCTGTCTATCAGTACTACCTGCTCCTCGATACCCTTGAGATGGAACGCCGATATATATGGAGCGCCCGTATATGTGAACTCACGATACACCTCGTCCGAGAACAGGAAGAGGTCATGCCGCTTCACTATGTCGCGCAACGAATCCATTTCACGCTGGGTATACAGATATCCCGTCGGGTTGTTGGGATTGCATATCAGTATTCCCTTTGTGCGGGGCGTTATAAGCGCTTCAAACTTCTCTACCGGAGGCAACTCGAATCCGCTTTCTATGCTGGTGGGAATTGTCACGATCTTTGCTCCGGCAGATATCGCGAAAGCCATATAGTTCGCGTAAGCCGGTTCCGGCACTATGATCTCGTCACCCGGGTCCAGACAGGCCATAAATGCAAACAGCACTGCCTCCGATCCGCCCGATGTTACGATTATGTCATCTACATCTACATTTATGTTGAACCGGTGATAATAGTCTGCAAGCTTCTTCCTGAGCGATAGAAGTCCTTCCGACGGACTGTATTCCAGCACGCTGCGGTCTATTTTTTTCAATACGTCGAGACCTTCTTGAGGTGTCGGCAGATCGGGCTGACCTATATTGAGATGATACACCTTGATTCCTCGTTCCTTGGCCTTGTTGGCGAGTGGCACGAGTTTGCGTATAGGTGATGCGGGCATTATTTCGCCACGTTGTGAAATTGTAGGCATTTACTTGGAGACTAATATTAAACATGGCAAATTTACGATAAATTGCCATATCTGACAAATGAACTTTATTCTAATGACTGCCTGCCGATAATAAATGTGCTGACGTCCGCATCGGTCTGAGTGCCGACATCTGGCTGTTTGTTGTTCGTAGGCGCTTGGCTTGTCAATTGTTGCTTGTCGATGGTTTTGTGCTGTTTAGGGCCGATGTGAAGTACACCGTGAATACCGGAAAGAGTATGAGCCCCTCGGCCGACAGCACTACCGACAGTACACGTCCTGTCGAGGTGAGTGGCTCCACCGAGCAGCCGGCCGTGGTCATATCCATTACCGTCCACCACATGGCGTCCCAGTACGATGCCACCGACGGATTGATGAAATGTTCTGCCACATAAAACATCAGCGAGCCGAAATATATCGTGGTGACCATGAGTATGATATACGTACGGAATAGATTGGCAAGCTTGTTCGAGGATATGAAGCCCGCAACTAGCGCCACCACGTAGGCGGCCCTTATCATAGGCAGAAATCTGAGCAGATACTGGATCTCGCCCGCTATATGCCATTCGAAATGGGCTATGATGTTGAGCCACGGCACACATATCAGCAGAAACATCAGATGGCTCAGTATATGACGGCGGCGGTTTCGGCTCAGAATCCAGCTCATCAGCACATCAAATATGAAGTATATGCATATTTTGAACTGAAGGTTCAGATAGGTCGGATCGGCCATGAACGACACATTTATCAGAGTGTCGTAGGTTATGTAGGCCAGTAGGAATATACTTAGCGTTATGGCGCCAAGATGCACTATCAGAAGCACATAGCGCCTCCAATTGCTTCCTCTTGGTTGTGATGAAGTGCTGTTGACTGTTGATACTGCCATAGGGTTACGTGTGGTCAGTTAAGTGCCGCCGGTTTTTAAGCGTTTGGCACTTATTATAACGACACCCTATGGCAGATGGTTCTGACGGTCAGATAACTTCCAGATTGGCTATGAGGCGCTGTCTCACTACTTCATAGAGCATGATGCCCGCGGCAACCGATACATTTAGCGACTCTATCGAACCAAACATTGGTATCGACACGAATGTATCACATTCCTTCAGCACTTCTGGTGAGATACCTACATCCTCGGCGCCCATTACAAGAGCCACAGGTCCTGTATAATCCACCTGAGTGTAGTTGATATCTGCCTTCTCGCTTACGGCGACAATCTTGTAGCCATTGTCCCGCAGATATTTTACGCCGGCGGCAAGATTGCGTTCACGGCATACGGGGAGGCGCAGCAACGCTCCGGCCGATGTCTTTACGGCATCGCCGCCTACCGACACGCTTCCACGTTCCGGGATTACAACTGCATTCGCACCCGCACATTCACATGTGCGCGCTATTGCTCCGAAGTTGCGCACATCCGTTATACCGTCGAGCACCATCATCAGCGGGAGTATACCCTCTTCATATAGCGAGGGTATCAGTTCGCCCAGACGGTTATAGGTGATGGGTGAGAGCACAGCCAGTACACCCTGATGATTTTTACGTGTTATCGCATTGATCTTTTCTACTGGTACTTTCCGGCATACAAGGTGGTATTGTCTCACCAGGTCATACAGTTGCTTCACAAGCTCGCCCTGCAGATCCTTGCTGATAAGGATGCGGTCTATGTCGCGTCCGGCCTCTATTGCCTCGATAACGGCACGTATGCCATATATGTATTCACTCTTGTCCATATCTACTTGAATGTTTTGTTACTGTTTTCTACGGCGGGAGAGTAGTTTCTGTGCGGCGGCTCTTGCGTCTGAGTCCGATCGGTCGCCGCTGAGCATTATTGCTATTTCGTCTATGCGTTGTTCATCTGTGAGCGGGGTTATGCGGGTATGTGTAGCCTCGTCATCATCCTGCTTGTACACCTTGAAATGATGTGCGCCCATGGCCGCCACCTGTGGTAGATGGGTTATGGCTATCACCTGGATGCTGTCTCCGATCTCTCTCATCATGCTGCCCATGCGGTTGGCTACATCTCCGCTCACACCCGTATCGACTTCATCAAATATGATCGAGGGCAATTCCATGCGCCTGGCTACTATCGACTTTATACTGAGCATAAGCCTGGAGATCTCGCCGCCCGATGCCGCGGTGCCTACTGGAAGCAGCGGTTGGTTCTTGTTGAAGGCAAACATGAATACTACATTGTCGGCGCCGCTTACGCCGAGTTCGGCCTGACTTACCTCTACATCACATCTTAGATTGTGCATGCCGAGAGGTCTGGCACGGTTTACCAGTTCTTCAGCAAACACCTTTGCCGATTCTATACGCGATTGTGTCAGGGCCGCTGCGGTTTCTTTAGCCAGCGAAAGCGTCCGGCGTGCTTCCTTCTCGAGCTCGCCGAGTATATTGTCGCTGTCATCAAGATCAGCCAGTTTCTTGCGTAGTTTGTCGCGCAGATCTATCAGCGCCGCCAGCGAGTCCACGTGGTGCTTCTGTTCGAGCGAATACATCAGGTCAAGCCTGCGCTCTATCTCCATCAGCTCCTCCGGATCAGCCGTGAGGTCATCATTGATCCCTTCAAGAGTATCCGATATGTCCTTTAGCTCTATCGACGCACTGTCAAGTCGCTCCGGTATGCTTTCATTCTCATCCAGTATCGGTTTCAACGTCGTGCATGCCTCTCTTGCCTGATCTATTAGATCTATGGCGTTCGATGCCGGTCCCGACAGGGCCTCGAGCGCAATGTTTATAGCCGACTTCAGGCTATTGATATTTTCAAGAATCTCCTTGCGTTGTTCAAGTTCTGTCTGTTCCTCCGGTCCCGCTATTTTGAGATCTTCCAGTTGCTCAAGCTGGTAGCGCGTATATTCCTCGTCATCCTTCGACTTCCGTTGGTTGGCACGGGCTGTCTTTAGACGTTGTAGTGCCGACTTGAACGTATTCCAGCGTTTGGAATGCTCTGCACGCATATCCCCGTTTTCGGCAAGGGTATCTATTATCTCCACCTGAAATTCAGGTCGTGCGAGCAACAGATTCTGATGCTGGGAATGTATGTCTACCAACAGCATGGCGATATCCCGCAACACTGCAAGTGGTACGGGAGTGTCATTGACAAACGCACGCGATCGTCCCGATGGCGCGATCTCGCGTCTTAGTATGCAGCGTTTGTCATCCCAGTCTATATCATTATCCGCGCACCATACCTTTAAGCGTGGGTGATCATCCACCGTAAACGTGGCTTCTATCACGGTCTTCTTGTCCGACGATCTCAGGACTCGTGTGTCTGCGCGGCTACCCATTATCAGCGACAGAGCGCCAAGCATGATTGACTTGCCCGCACCCGTCTCGCCGGTTATTATGTTCAGGCCCTCATGAAAAACAATGTCTATGTTGTCGATCAGGGCATAATTGGATATGTGTAAAGTCTCAAGCATATGCGCGGATATGATCAGTTGCTGTTGGAAGCATTATTTTTTATTCGTTCGATACGGTCTTGTTCGGTGGGGTATATTTTAGATAGCAGTGTCACCACTTCCGTGCGTTCTTCCGGGGTGGTTCTGCTGAAAATATTGACCAGTTCATCGAGCTTTGTATCTCGGAATATCGACAACGCGGCCGATGTTGGTTGGATCTGGTATATCTTGTCAAGGTTCTGCAACGCCTCGGCTATGGTTGCCCGGCCTTTGTCTGGACTTACATTCATTATGTCGAGCCCCTGGCGATGATAATTGTAGAGTAGTGAGCGCATCTGGGCATTGTCGGCGAATGCGTTCAATATCGCGCTCCGGTTTTTATTGTCTTCAAATAACCGCCATCCGGCTTCTCCCGACGATTGGGCACGTTGGACTATCGCCGATGCCTTGGTATAGTGGTCCGAGCCACCTGAAGGCGAAAAACTGTCGAAATCCACGCCCAGTATAAGAAATGCGTAGAAATCAAGGATTGCAGTCAGGTTTGACGTATTCTCCTGCTCGTTATATACGAGTTGATCCCCCTCACGATACTCAAAGTCAATGTTTGTGTCCTTTAGATTGAGCATCGGGGTAGTATACGATGAGTTGTAGACCGGCCTGAATGACTGTATCTGAAGATCTCCGGATATATGGTCATCGCTGTAGCTGTTGACAGATAGCAGCATCCGGCACTCTATCCTTTCAGCCTGCGATATTTGCACGTCCGAGAACCGGGTGGTGTTCATATACGATTCAAGCGCCTCTTTCAACGCGCTGAATGTGGCTTTGTTTGTGCCTTGAAGTTGGGAAGTGTTTACATCGATCGCACATTTCAACTCCTGGGCACTTATGGACAAAGTGGTGGATATAGCCGATATGAGCAGCAGTATTCTTATTATCATCAGGAGAGTGGACAATAGTTGTTAAATACCCTCTTGGTTACTTGCCGGCTTCGGCTATACAGTCTATTATGTCTGTTGCTACAGCACGTTTGCTCTTTAGTTCAAAGTCTGTCCGTTGCTCGTTCTTGCTTATTACAGACACCTGATTGGTATCTACGCCGAAACCGGCTCCCTTGTTTCGGAGCGAATTGAGCACAATCATGTCCAGATTCTTGCGGGTTAACTTCTCGATGGCATGATCTGTCTCATTGTCAGTCTCGAGTGCGAACCCTACGAGAAGTTGTCCCTCTCTTTTCGATTGACCCAGAGTCGCGGCTATGTCAGGATTCTTCACAAGTTCGATCGTGGGTACCCCCTGATGCTCTCGCTTTATCTTCTTGTCCGCTGGATTTGCTGGCGCATAGTCGGCTACAGCCGCTGCCATTATGGCTATGTCACATTCTGGCCACAGCTTGTTGCATGCGTCAAGCATCTGTCGGGCCGATTCCACGCCGATCACTTTTACCGAGGGGTTCGATGGCTTGATTGATACAGGACCAGCCACTACTGTCACGTCAGCTCCTCTGTCGGCAGCTTCATCCGCGATCGCAAATCCCATCTTTCCGGTCGAGAAATTACCGATAAATCTGACAGGATCTATCCGCTCATAGGTAGGGCCTGCTGTTATAAGTATCCGTTTCCCCTTGAGGTCGGATTGTTGGTCGAAGAATTTGTCAAGCACCTCAAGTATCTTTTCAGGCTCTTCCATGCGCCCTTTCCCTACAAGATGACTTGCAAGTTCACCCTCTTTGGGCTCGATGATATGATTGTTGTACGATCGCAGCAGCTCTATATTGCGCTGGGTCGTAGGATGAGCCATCATATCAAGATCCATGGCTGGAGCGACAAAGACTGGAGCCTTTGCCGACAGGTAGGTTGTGACAAGCATGTTGTCAGCTATACCGTTTGCCATTTTTCCTATTGTCGAAGCCGTGGCGGGGGCTATTACCATTGCGTCCGCCCATAATCCCAGATCCACATGACTGTGCCATTCACCCGTATTGGCAGTGAAGAAGTCACATATCACAGGACGACCGGATAAAGCTGACAATGTGACCGGCGTGATAAATTCGCGGCCGGCTGGAGTGATTACAACCTGAACCTCAGCCCCGGCCTTTACCAATCCGCGGAGCAAGGTGACAGATTTGTATGCGGCTATACCACCGGTAATGCCGAGTATTATGTTCTTGCCTTTAAGCATGCGTGTTGAAATTATTCATACCCGTCTTCCTGCAACCCTGGTTGTGGCGTGAGGTAGATATACGGTCATGAATATTTTTGAAGCAGTCCTTTGTGTTTTTTGAGAAGTCACCTTTCATTATCCAGTCATAATATCCGGGCTCACGGCTTAGCACCTCTTCCGCTATCTTGCCTTTATATTTGCCGAAATTGATCACTTCCCTATTGTTGTCATCATATACAAGCCGGCCCATGAAATCCACATTGCGGTTCATTGCCGAGAAATCAGCCAAAGCGTCTATGTCATTGGTCAGATCGGGGTAGCGGTCAAGTTGGGCTTTGAGTACTTCATATGTAGCCATGGTGTCGGCATCCGACGAATGTGCCTGTTCCAGATCCTTGTCGCAGTAAAATCTGTATGCGGCGATGAGCGTTCGTTGTTCCTTCTTGTGGAAAATATTCTGAACGTCGATGAAGCGCGACTTGGAAAAGTCGAAGTTGATTCCGGCACGTTGAAATTCCTCATCAAGCATCGGCACATCAAAGCGTGTGGAATTGAAGCCTGCAATATCACACCCCTCGAAGTATTTGGCGATACCGCTTGCTATCTCCGCGAATTTCGGTGCATCGGCCACATCGCTGTCCGTGATATGGTGTACTGCGGTGGCCTCTTCCGGAATATGTATGCCCGGATTTACGCGTCGGGTGTATGGCTTCGGATCCGTATCTCCGGGCTCCACCTTCAGAACCGTTATTTCGACTATACGGTCATTGGTGATGTTGGTTCCGGTCGTCTCGAGATCGAAAAATATTATAGGCTTTTTTAGATTGAGTTCCATGATCCGGTTAATATTCTACGATATTCATAGGCATGAGAATCATCAGCAGCTCTGTGTCAGGTTCCTGTTCTGCCGGTATGCATACTGCTGGACGGCTCGGATCGGCAAGCTTCATGACTACCTCCGGAGCTTGTATTGTCGAGAAGATATCCAGAAGATATGGCCCGCTGAATCCGATTACCATGTCCGAACCTCCGTAGTCGCACGACACAGTCTCGCGTCCCGATGTGCCCGATCCGCTGTCCTGGGCTGTCAGCAGCAGCGAGTTGTCGCTGAGCTTGAATTTGATGAGTCCGTTGCCGTCATTCCCGAACACGGTGACACGCTTTACGGCGTTGATCATCGACAGGCGGTCGAGCGTCAGGATATTGGGGTTTGATGGAGGGATCACGCGGTTATAGTCAGGGAAGCATCCCTTTATCTGGCGGCAGTCGAAACGGTAGGACGCCGTACGGAAACAAACACTCTTTTCTGTTATCGTCACATGTATATTCTCCTCCTTGGCGAAAACATTCTTGAGAACCGTAGCAGGTTTGACGGGCAGAATGAATGAGCAATTTGTCGACGGAGTGATCGACTGATCCGTAAAGCGTACCAGCTTGCGTGTGTCGGTCGAGACAAACACAATGCGGTCTGGCTTCACATCCCACAGTATACCCATCATCTGCGGACGCAGGTCATCTGAACCTACTGCGAAAATGGTATTCTCGATTCCGCGCAGAGCCTGCTCTGCCGTGATGTCAAACTCGATGCATTGGTCGGCCGGAACCTCAGGCTCTGTGGTCAGAGGATAGTCCGCTCCGGAAATTGCAGCTGTGTGATATACACCGTTAGGGTAGGTTATGATTGTCTCAAGTGTGGAATCATTGATCTCAAAAGTCATTCCTTGAGCCGGCATCTCCTTGAGCAGATCGACCATACGGTGGGCATCAAGGCAGAACGACCCCTCGCCTTCAGCATCCGTCACCTCGAGAGTGGCGACAAGCGAGTTTTCTGTGTCAGAAGCTTTTACTGTCAGAGTGTTGTCGGCCAACGTAAACAGGAAGTTGTTGAGAATGGTCAGCGCATTTTTCGAGTTTATGACTTTGCTTACTGCCGAAACAAAGGTGTAGAGTGTCTTGCTTGGAACGTTAAATTTCATAATCTACGGTTTCGAGTTGATGAGGAGTATTGTTTATAATAACAAAGGTATGAAATATTTTCGACAATTCAATAATCGATGCGGATTATATGAAATAATCCAAATAATCCGCACCTCAACCTGTCGGAACCTTCGATGTTGGTATTTGTGGTTGTAAATATCTGATTAGTAGCGATATATGCATAAAATACGACTGTTTGGAGATCGGGATGCCGGTGCCGTCTTCCCGATCTCTGAGTAAACGTGTTGTGGCATAATGAGTTACGCGCGTTGGGGTATGCGTCCGGGACAATAATCTGGCTCAAATGATATGTATGTCACGAATATTTATTATATTTGCACAATTGGGTATTGCCCAGTATTTATTACCTTTTATTATAGAAGAAGATGAAGAGCTTCCTGATGAGTTTTCTGGGTTCGCTGGCAGCGTTGTGGGTATCATTGACGCTGGTGGTGGTCTTGGGAATGTTTTTTGTGGCGATAGCTGTCGTGGGTTCATCACAGCAGGGCGGTGTGACTGTTAAACCTCACTCTATCTTGCGTTTAGACCTGTCTGGACAGATCGCGGATCGACCTTCGCCCAGAGATATTATTGGCGAGATAACCGGTCAAGCCGGCGAAAAAGTTTTGCCGTTGGACCGTATGGTCGCAGCCATTGACGGCGCTGCTGACGACGATAATATAGACGCTATATATATAGAATGTAACGGCGCTCAGGCTGGTTTGGCACAGACACAGGCTATTGTCGATGCGTTGGCTCGCTTCCGCGATAGCGGTAAACCCGTATATGCCTATGCAGACCAGATGACCCAGGGCAACTATGTCATAGCTGCTGCCGGAGCTGACTCCGTTTTTGTCAATCCAATCGCTATGCTCGATATACATGGCCTGTCTGCGACCACATTATATTATAAGGAGCTGATGGATAAGATAGGCGTTGAAGCTCAGATAGTTAAGGTCGGTACTTATAAGAGTGCGGTGGAGCCGTTCATGCTTAATGAAATGAGTGCCGCAAATCGGGAGCAGCAGGCTGCTTATCTTGGTTCTATATGGCATACGCTGGCCGAGCAGATAGCGCAGGGCAGAGGCGTTACTGTCGACACTGTCAACGTTTGGGCCGACAGCTATTCGTATACCAAATCTTCCGAGTGGCTCATGGCCAATGGATTGGTCGATGCTACAGCTTACAGACACGAGATGATGGAGCGTCTTGGAGCGCTCACCGAGTCTAAAAAGCCAAGAGAACCTCACATGGTAGACTTCACAGATTATTACGATGTAGCCGTTAAGGCAGGTCATGGTAAAACGCAAATTGCTGTTCTCTATGCTTTAGGCGATATTACGGAGGATGGCAGCTCGGGCATAGCATCATCGAGACTTGTGCCTCAGATCCTTGATCTGGCTGACGACGAGAAGGTTGATGCTTTGATATTGCGTGTCAACTCGGGCGGTGGCAGTGCGTATGCCTCAGAGCAGATCTGGGAGGCTCTGGAGCAATATAAAAAGATCTCAGGCAAGCCATTTTATGTCTCGATGGGCGATGTGGCCGCATCTGGTGGCTATTATATATCGTGTGGCGCAGACCGTATATATGCCGACAAGGTGACACTGACCGGATCCATAGGTATATTTGGAATTATTCCGTCAGCTCACAAGCTGATGGCCGACAAGTTAGGAATACATTCAGCAACTGTCGCTACCAATACTACAGAGCAACTTACGTTCCTCAAACCAATGGGCGAGAGGCAGCGTGCAGCCATGCAGGGTTATGTCGATGCTGGTTATGAGCTCTTCACACGCCGCGTGGCAGAGGGCAGATCGATGTCGCAGGATAGTGTCAAGGCTATAGCTGAGGGCCGTGTATGGGACGGCCTGACTGCAAGCCGCATTGGTCTTGTCGATAAACTCGGTGGTCTTGATATGGCAATAGCCGACATGGCGGAAGAACTGGGAGTTGAGTCTGGCGATTTTTATGTAAAAAGCTATCCCGCAGTGAAATTCAAATGGTGGGAAGAACTGGTTGAACAAACGGGACAGCTGCAGCAGTCACGGATAGAACAGTTTGCCGGACCGTTGGCTCCTCTTTATCGTGCCGTGCGGTCGGTAGAGACTATGGACAACCCGGTGCAGTGCAGAATGCAACCCGTTGTGATTGACTGACAATGAAAGCCTGAGCGAGGTGAACGGACGCAATAAGATATTATCGATCATGGTACTTTGGCCGCTGTCAAAGCTTTATGGCTTGGCAGTGGCGGTGCGTAATATGCTGTTTGACCGTGGCATATTGAAACAGCATAGTTTTGATATACCCGTCGTCGTGGTAGGCAATATAGCCGTCGGAGGTACTGGCAAGACTCCTCACACTGAGTATATTGTTGAGCAGTTGTCGGAACAGTACAGCATAGCAGTGTTGAGCCGCGGATATAAGCGTAGAACAAAAGGCTTTGTAGCAGCTACGCCAGATTCGACACCAGATGAGATAGGTGATGAGCCTACACAGATATACCGTCGTTTTGCCGGAAAAGTTCCGGTAGTCGTATGTGAGGACAGGGTGAAAGGAATACGCACAATCCGCTCACGTTTTCCGGAGGTTAATATGGTCGTGCTTGACGATGCATTTCAGCACCGTTATGTCAAGCCGTCGGCAGCGGTGGTGTTGGTGGAGTTTGGTAAACCGCCATACCGGGATAGTCTGCTGCCCCTCGGTCGACTGCGGGAGCCTCAGACGGGTCTCAACCGCGCCGATATAGTCGTGGTTACAAAATGCCCGGCGGAAGCCAAACCTATGGACTATCGTGAGTTTAAGGAAAATCTTAATCTGTATCCTTATCAAAAGCTGTTTTTCTCACGCTACAGGTATATGCCGGCGCTCCCCATTTTTGCCGAAAGGGCAATAGCCGCCCCGACGCTTCAGTCGATGAGACCCGGCGATATTCTGTTGTCGCTCACAGGTATTGCCAATCCGCTTCCGTTTGTCAGGTTTTTGCGCAGGTCTGGTGCCAAGGTCAAAATACTGAAATTTGATGATCACCACCGTTTTACTATGGCTGACATGGAACTTATCAAAGAAAAATTCAGAAAATTCAGTGGCCGCAAATATATCATCACCACTGAAAAGGATGCCATACGGTTGGAAAAATTGTCTTTTTTCCCTGAAGAGCTCAAACCATTCATCTTTTATTTGCCAATACATGTGGAGATGATTCAGGCTTCGGCGCCGCATTCCTCTCTCGATGAAGCTATATTGCAGACATTAAGGGAAAATTCAAACCAAACCCAACAGGTGAATTGTTAATACTTAAAACAACAATCTGATATGCTAACTAAAATTCAAAAGACTGCAGAATACATTAAGGCCAAAGTAAAAAGTGTGCCTGACACAGCCATCATACTCGGAACCGGATTGGGAGCTCTTGTAGACCATATCGAGAACAAGAACTACATACCGTATACAGAGATACCGGACTTCCCAGTATCGACAGTCGAAGGACATAGCGGCAACCTGATATTCGGAACACTTGGTGGCCGTCCTGTCATAGCCATGCAAGGACGTTTCCACTACTATGAGGGCTACGACATGAAGGAAGTCACATTCCCTGTCAGGGTAATGCAGGCACTCGGTGTGAAGACGCTCTTTGTCAGCAATGCTGCCGGTGGTATGAACAAGGAGTTCAAGGTAGGCGACATAATGATCATAACAGATCATATCAACCTATTCCCTGAAAATCCGTTGCGTGGCAAGAACTATGATGAACTGGGACCGCGCTTCCCTGCGATGACTGAAGCTTACAGCCATCGACTCATAGAAATAGCTGACAATGTAGCCGCTGAAAAGGGCATACGCGTGATGCATGGTGTATATGTGGGCACCCCAGGTCCTACATTTGAGACTCCTGCCGAGTATGAATACTTCCGTATCATAGGTGGTGATGCCGTCGGTATGTCGACGGTGCCTGAGGTGATTGTCGCCAACCATGCAGGAATGGAAGTGTTCGGTGTATCTGTCATAACCGATCTCGGAGGTAAGGATGTTACGGAAGTGCCGACTCATGAAGAGGTACAGAAGGCTGCTCAAAAGGCCCAACCTTTTATGATGGAGGTAATAAAGGGCATTGTAGCACGTATCTGATAATCCGAATCGGTAAATAAATCCGCAATATATGGAAATATCTGAAGTAGGGGAGTTCGGCCTGATTGACAGACTGACGGAGAATCTCCCTGTGCATAATGATTCCACGATAAAGAGCGTAGGCGATGACGCTGCCATTCTGCGTTATGGCGCAGATCGCGATTTGCTTGTATCGACCGATTTGCTTGTCGAGGGAATACATTTCGATTTGACGTATGTTCCTCTTAAGCATCTCGGCTACAAGGCGGCCGTAGTCAATTTTTCTGACATCTGTGCCATGAATGGCATACCACGTCAGATTACAGTAGGTCTGGGCATATCGTCAAGATTCACAGTCGAGCATATCGAGGCCCTGTATGCCGGAATACGTCTGGCTTGCGAAATCTACGGTGTTGATCTTGTGGGCGGCGATACTACATCATCAAAGTCCGGATTGGTAATCAGCATCACTGCTATCGGCGATTGTGCTAAAGGTGCAGCTGTGACACGCAACGGTGCGCACGACACGGACTTGATATGCGTGTCGGGCGATCTTGGAGCCGCTTATATGGGCCTTCAGTTGCTTGAGCGCGAGAAAATAGCTTCGGCAGGGCATAAGGATTTTGTTCCGAAGTTCGAAGGAAAGGAATATCTGATTGAACGTCAGCTCAAACCGGAAGCCCGCCGTGATATAGTTGAAATACTTGCTAAAAATGAGATCATACCGACATCTATGATCGATGTCAGCGATGGACTGTCATCTGAGCTACTTCATCTCTGCAAGGAGGGCAACTGCGGATGCCGTGTCTACGAGGACCGTATCCCAATTGATTATCAAACGGCGGTGATGGCTGAGGAACTTAACATGAACCTTGTTACCGCAGCACTGAATGGCGGTGAGGATTATGAGCTCTTGTTCACTGTGCCTCTCCATATGCACGACAAAGTCAAGGATCTTGATGGTATAAAAGTGATAGGACATATAACCAAACCCGAACTCGGGGCGGCACTTGTCACGCGAGATGGCTCGGAAATACAATTGCGTGCGCAAGGCTTCAACCACATGGCCCCAGTCCAGGAGGTGTCAACCGAACCTGACAACTCCGGAGATAAGGATTGAAACCCGATCGCAACACATTCAGACGGGAAGCTGCGATAATGGCTGGACACCATCGCAACTTCCCGTCTGAATTTCCGCCTGGCTCATTGACACATTTTAATGGACCTTTTGTTGTCGCTTTCACGAAAAAGGTTTAACTTTGGGGGTTGTAATGCAATCGGCTTTGCCGGCTGCCTGTATTAATGTAACCGAACATACGGCGTTATGCTGACATATAATACCCATCTAAAGCCCCTTGTGCTGCCTGAATATGGACGAAATATTCAGAATATGGTAGAGCTTTGCAAAACTATTGAAGACCGCGAAGAGCGCAACAAATGTGCCAGGTCGATAATAGTAGCAATGCGGACATTGTTGCCACAATCGGGCGATCAGACTGATATCCAGCAGAAATTATGGGATCATCTTGCCATAATGAGCAAGTTTGAGCTTGATATTGATTATCCTTTCGACGTGGTCCAGGCAGAAGAACTGCACTCTGATCCTCAGCCACTACCTACAGCACCCAACTATATACCTAACCGTATGTACGGGCTGCACGTGGTCCGTCTTGTCGATATCGCATCGTCAATGGAGCCCGGTGAGGAAAGAGACAATCTTGTGATGCTGCTGGCCAATCAGATGAAAAAACTTCGTATGTCGGTCAATGCCGAGGGTGTCGATGATCAGCGTATTTTCGATGATCTTGCGGAAATGTCGCATGGAGTTCTGAAGGTCGACCCACAGCAGATGAAGCTTCACGATTTTGAAATACAGGAGATCGCCTCTCCGGCCAAGAAGAAGCGCAAACGCAAAAAGTGAGACTTATCACCGAATAATATGTTGCCGTCATGATAAAACGAAGTGCTTTAGTCCCGGTCGGTGAAGTTGGCAAACCTCATGGCCTGAATGGAGAAATGCAGATGACTGTTGATGCTGATATACCAGTAGAGTCAGGAACCTGTCTTATTTTCTCCATCGACGGCATATACGTGCCCTTCTTTGTTGACAGCTGCCGTCAGCGTACTCCGGCCAGCCGTCTTGTGAAACTATGCGACGTTGAGTCAGCTGATCAAGCCTCCGAGTTTCTCGGAATGACGGTATATATGACAATAGAATATGTTGACTCCATAGCCGATCAAACAGATGAAGATGGCGGCGAAGATGAAGAAGAGGGTATGTATGCAGATTCGTTGGTAGATTCAGATATAGTGGATACCGACGGTAATAAGATCGGCCGTATCACCGGAATCAATATGAATACTGCCAACGTCCTGTTCGAAGTGCTTCGTCCCGATGGGAAAATGATATATATACCAGTCGCTGCGGAATTTGTTGTCGGTTTTGATGAGAATAAATCAGAGCTAACCCTTGATTTGCCGCAAGGATTGATCGACAGTCAGATTGGCTGACCTTTAACCGCTAAAAGATGAGATTTATGGAATTTGATGAGAACAAGTGCATAGCTTTTATCAACGACCGCCTTGCATCTGTCGGCAAGGAGAAATATGACGGTGATGAACTGCTCAATATAGTCGATATGGTATATGATTACTACGACTCAAGAGGAATGCTCGATATTGATGATGATTCGGATGACGATATGGCTGAACGTCCGGCTCTTGACGCTGATATCGCCAGCTATGTCCGGACAATGTTGCGCCGCGATAAGATGTCGGTGGTGAAGTCGGAAGATGTCGATACTATAGTTTGTGCCGAACTTGATTATGAAGAAAGTATAGATGAATAAGTCTACACTCCACATAATGATGCTTTCTTCTGTCAGGCGTCTCGGTGTACTCTCTGCCTTTATATCTCTATGCACCATAGTGTCAGGCGCGAAGATATTCTATACTGATCCTTACGAGGGATATGCAGAGGAGGTGTTCATGGATATGGACTTTGAACCGAATCTGGCCACACCTCCTGTTCCCGACACCGAAAAGTCGGCCATTCAGGATTATATGTCAGCGTTGGCAAGAGGTGTGAAAGGTGCATTTTCGGTAGATCTGATGCGCGATGGCGAAGTGATGGTTGTCACAATGCCTACCGACCGCCTGTTCTTACCAAATGACACAATCCTTGTGGATGGTGCAGAAAATGCGTTCAAGCCATTATTCCCATTGATGAAGGAGCCGGCCAGATACAAAGTGGTTCTGGCGCTCCATACAGATGATACTGGAAATGACCTGTATCGCGAACGTCTGTCTACCCAGCGCCTATATTCGGTATACGATATGTTGCTTGACGCTATAGACAACGGTGCGGTCAATCCTGATATAGTTATCGTACCGTTTGCCATGGGAGCCAACGATCCGATAACCGATAACGAAACAAGAAGGCACAGGGCTGAGAACCGGAGACTCGAGATATATTTCATCCCAGGACCCGAATTGATCAAGACTGCGCACGAAGGTAAACCACTTCCTGCAGTTCAGTAATATGATCCAATCATAACCAAGAAAAATAAAACTAAGATAATATATAAAATGGCAAAGGAATTAAAAGATCTTACCAAACGCGCTGACAACTACTCACAGTGGTATAATGACCTTGTAGTAAAGGCTGATCTTGCCGAGCAGTCGGCAGTGCGCGGTTGTATGGTGATAAAACCATATGGATATGCTATCTGGGAAAAAATGCAGCAGCAGCTCGACCGCATGTTCAAGGAAACCGGTGTGCAGAATGCCTATTTCCCACTTCTTATACCGAAGTCATTTTTAAGCCGTGAAGCCGATCATGTAGAAGGCTTTGCCAAAGAATGTGCGGTTGTCACACACCATCGTCTTAAGAATTCTCCTGATGGAAAGGGCGTAATTGTCGATCCAGAGGCAAAACTGGAGGAGGAACTTATAATACGTCCCACATCCGAGACTATAATATGGAATACGTATCGCAACTGGATACATTCCTATCGCGATCTGCCTCTGCTGATCAATCAGTGGGCAAACGTGATGAGATGGGAGATGCGTACCCGCATGTTCCTGCGCACCGCCGAGTTCCTTTGGCAGGAGGGACATACCGCCCATGCCACAAGCGAAGAAGCACAAGCCGAGGCTGTAACTATGCTGAATGTGTATGCCGACTTTGCCGAAAAGTATATGGCTGTGCCTGTAGTCAAAGGTGTCAAGACCGCAAACGAGCGTTTTGCCGGCGCGGTAGAGACATATACCATCGAGGCTATGATGCAGGATGGCAAGGCGCTCCAGAGCGGCACATCCCACTTCCTTGGCCAAAACTTTGCAAAAGCTTTCGACGTGCAGTTTGTCAACAAGGAAAACAAGCCGGAATATGTATGGGCTACATCGTGGGGCGTATCTACACGTTTGATGGGTGCGCTTATCATGACACATTCCGATGACAATGGTCTGGTTCTTCCTCCCCATCTCGCACCTATACAGGTTGTAATAGTACCTATATATAAGACCAACGAGCAGCTTGAGGAGATCAATCAAGCGGTAGCTCCCATAGTGGAAGACCTGCGCAAGAGAGGAATCTCTGTGAAATATGACAATGCCGACAATAAACGTCCCGGTTTCAAATTTGCAGACTACGAGCTGAAAGGCGTACCCGTACGCCTTGCCATTGGTGCGCGGGATCTGGCGAACGGAACGGTCGAGATCATGCGCCGTGATACACTCGAGAAGTCGGAGGGTAAACTTGACGGAATAGTAGATCATGTAGCCGAACTGCTCGAAGATATTCAGGAGAATATCTATCGTAAGGCCCTGAATCATCGTGAAGAGATGACTGTCAAGGTAGACAATTATGAAGACTTCAAGGTAGCTCTCGATAAAGGCGGATTCATACTCGCGCATTGGGACGGTACACCGGAGACTGAAGAACGTATAAAAGAGGAGACCAAAGCTACTATACGTTGCATACCTCTGGATGCTCCTGAGGAGGAAGGCGTGGATATGCTTACAGGCAAGCCATCTCATCGCCGTGTGATTTTTGCCCGTAACTATTGATTGTTACTCTATGGAAATCAAACAGCCATTAACAGTGGACCCGCAGACAGATCGGATCTTATCTGATCTGCCTGTGATCGCTGTGGTAGTTCCGTGTTACAAAGAGGAACAGGCTCTGCCGATATCACTGCCCAGTCTAATACAAATGCTTGACCGAATGTCGGCCGACGGTATGATCTCGGAACATAGTTTTGTGTTGTGTAGTGATGACGGTAGTACAGATGGAACATGGTGTGTGATTTCCGAATTTCATAAAGCTGCCCCCGGTCGAGTTAAAGGAATTCATTTGGCTCATAACCGTGGACATCAGTATGCACTTCTGGCAGGCCTGCTTGCGGCAGCCCCGATGTGCGATGCCGCGATATCTATAGATGCTGATCTGCAGGATGATCCGGCAGCCATGCGTCAGATGATAGAGCAGTTTAAAGCCGGAGCCGAGATAGTCTATGGGGTGCGTTCAAGCCGGGAAAGCGATACATGGTTCAAGCGAAACACAGCCCATGCCTTTTACTCTTTCCAGCGCCATATGGGACTGGATACGGTATACGATCATGCTGATTACCGTCTGATGAGCCGACGGGCCATTGAACTGCTTGCGGCTTATGGCGAGAGCAATCTGTTTCTACGTGGAATAATACCGCAGATAGGTCTGAAAACAGCTGTGGTAACCTACGAACGTAGCTCACGTGTTGCCGGCGAATCGAAATATCCGTTGGCTAAGATGTTGAGCTTTTCAATCGACGGCATTACAAGTTTCAGCTCCCGTCCGTTGCGTATGATATTCTTTGTCGGAATAGCTTTGCTGATCCTTGATGTGGCCATGGCTCTATATGTATTCACAAGTTATTTCGGCCATGACACTATACCCGGTTGGACTTCTCTCATGTTGTCGACATGGTTCTTAGGAAGTCTGATATTGATAGCATTGGGTGTAGTGGGCGAATATATAGGAAAAATATTTATTGAAGTGAAACACAGACCACGTTTCGCCATAGATAAAGATCTGTTATAACACATTACTGATTTATGGACTCACGACAGTTTGTATCTGTAGTATCCCATCAATCGGGCATTGATGTAAAGACGGCGGCCGCTATGATAGAAGCTGTGGCCGGTGCTATATGTCGTCAATGCGCCGACCTTAATACTGTTGCCATACCGGGTTTCGGAAATTTTGTATCGGAGAAGTCTGATGAACATGTCGAAGTCGATCCGGTGACAAACAATAGAGTGCTTATTCCCCCGTCTATAAATATGCAGTTGCGCCCGAGTGTCATTCTGCGAAAACGAATCAAGACTGCAATCGACAAAAAATGACAAAAATATCCATTCAGCAGCTTGCAGGTATGCTCCCGGCCGATCTGTTCGGACCTGATGAGCAGAATCGTGTTGACTTCATAAAGATGCTGTTCGACACATTGACCTCAGAACTTGAGACAGGAGAAGAGGTTTGTCTGAAAGGTCTCGGAAGATTCAGTATGTCTGACAACGCAGACAACCCCGTCATATTTGAGCCGGATGCATCGGCAATGGAGATCGTAAACGCTCCTTTCGCAGGATTTCAACCTGAGCCATTGGCCGAGGAGGTTACCGATGACATGCTGTCGAGTTACGACAGCATTGCGGTGGAGGAGGTGCCTGTAGATATTGCTCCCGCTATCGAAGAGGTTCCTATACTTGTAGTAGAGGAGCCGACGGAAAACAGTGTAGAGTCAAATTCTGTTGATGAGTCTTACGTAGCTGAGACATCTGCGATCGAACCGGGAAATAAGAGTGAGTCCCATGATGAGCCATTGCTTACAGACTATGCGGAGAGCAAGGACTCAGACGTCGGTCATGATATTTCTGAAGAGCCGCCGGCTATCGAACAATCCATACCCGGCCGTTGTTTGGAAAATGTGAAAGCCGAAGAGTTGTCTGAGCCACGTCCGATGGCCGCTCCGCCTATATATAGAGAAGTGGCAGATATGCAGGAATCATCAGATTACTGTCAGCCGGATGACACTGACCGGAAATCTTATTCTGGTTTTTGGTTAGGATTTATTTCAGGACTTGCGTTAGGCGCTGTAGCTTTTCTGATCTATGTCCTGTTTGATATAAATTCAAGCTCCTATCATCCGGAGGTATATGATGAAGAGGACTCAACCGAACTGACAACTATCGGCGACTTACCATCCAGCAACGAAGAAACGCTTTAAACCCAAAGGAACATGTCGGCCGTCAACCAACCTCAAAACAATGATTCCGAAAACAAGTCGGCAACCATAAGCGAAGCCGATGCGAATGAAGTGAAGTCAGGCAAGTTGGCTGATAGGGTAGCACGTGTCAAGGACAAGGCTCTCTCGACGTGGCAATATTGGACTGTCGGCGTATGGCGTGATAGCACGAATTCATTTAAGGTCGGAATGGTTAAGACGGTCAATCTGTCGGTGCGGTCGTTTTTAAGCGCAGATCTTCAGAGCCAGGCTTGCGCTCTGACTTATCGTACTGTTCTGGCTATAGTTCCTGCTCTTGCGTTGGTATTTGCAATATTTCGAGGATTTGGTTTTTCCGACCAGCTCACCGATCAGCTATACAAATATTTCCCTTCGCAACATGAGGCTATCGAAATGAGTCTGAAGTTTGTCGATGGATATCTCGCACAGGCGTCCGAAGGTCTGTTTGTGGGAGTCGGCATATTGTTTCTGCTATGGACCCTTATAACGCTGCTCGGGAGCGTCGAGAACTCCTTCAATGCAATCTGGCAGGTGAGAAATGGTCGGACAATGTGGCGCAAGATCACTGACTACCTCGCCATATTTCTGGTATTGCCGGTATTGATGATATGTGCCAGCGGATTGTCGCTCATGATGTCGACTACCTTGAAGAAACTTGTGTTTCTTGATTTCATGGGGCCTGCGCTCAACATACTCATCGATGTTGGAAGCTATATCATGACATGGCTGTTTTTTGCCGGCGCATATATGCTTATTCCCAATGCAAAAGTCAAGTTTGTCAATGCTCTTATCGCCGGCGTTCTTGTAGGAACCGCTTTTCAGGTTATACAATGGCTGTTTCTTACCGGCCAGATGTATGTCACAAGTTATAATGCCATCTACGGAAGTTTTTCGTTCGTGCCGTTGTTGCTTATATGGCTTCAATTATCATGGCTTGTCACACTTATCGGTGCGTTGTTATGCTATGCATCGCAGAATATAGGGCAGTTCAATTACTACCAGGATGTCGACAATATAAGTGAGGACTATAAGCTAAAGGCCACTATGGCTGTGCTTGCGGTTATTGTAAAACGATTTGTGCGCAATATGCCGCCTCTTACAACGACTGCCATTTGTACTGTCTACAATCTCCCGGCAAACCTTATCAAGCCTATAGTTCTGAGACTTAATGAAGTTGGAATCATAGCTATGCAGGAGAGCGATGGTGAGTTTGATGAACATCCTCTGTTGCCGAACGTAGATGTGAATCAACTCACAGTGGGAGCCGCCATATCGAGGCTCAGAGAGAAGGGGAGTTCAGATTTTATTCCTGAATTTGATACTCACTTCGCTCCGGTATCCGCCGTGGTCGATCAGCTTACTTGCGATATGAAGAATATAAGTGATGATATAGCCGTATCATCGTTAAATGTAAAAATATAACAGCCGGTTATCCGGTCAAATCTTATAAACCAATCTTATAATCATGAACAAGATTCAAATTGCAACAACCAATGCTCCTGCAGCAATCGGTCCTTACAGCCAGGCTATCAAGTGTGGAAACATGCTCTTTATCTCGGGCCAGATACCTGTGAATCCCGCCGATGGAACCATCCCCGAAGGTATCAAGGCTCAGACAGCGCAGTCTATCACAAACATCAAGGCTATCCTTAAGGAAGCTGGCCTGACTATCGACAATGTCATCAAGACCACCGTATTCCTTGCCGACATGAGCCTCTTCGGCGATATGAACGAGGTTTATGGCCAGGAATTCACCTCTCCTTTCCCCGCACGTTCGGCTGTAGCCGTTCGCGAACTCCCCAAGCAGGTTCTCGTTGAGATCGAGACAATTGCAACCATCGACTGATCTCGCCTATATGCGGCTTTAGCCGGTAGTCAGAATAGGTTAATCAATCTAAAGGTGTGTTACACAGCCATGTGTTACACACCTTTTAAGTATCCAGGTGCTTTGATATTTCCAAAAATTGCGTATATTTGCGGTAAATACCAATAAACCATGAAAATAAGCGATTTCTTAAAAGTAGGTATAGTTACGGCCGGCATAATGATGCCTGGCCAGAGCCTGTTGGCTCAGAAACAAGTAGATAAGAGTGTTGAAGAGCGAATGGAATGGTTCTCCAAGGCCAAACTCGGTATTTTCATCCACTGGGGTATATATTCCAAGGGTGAGACATCGGAGAGTTGGGCATTCCATAACGGTCGCATCTCTCTGCCCGACTACATGAAGCAGGCGGAGAGCTTTACTGCATCCAATTACGATCCGAAAGAGTGGGCTAAGCTTATAAAGGATAGTGGAGCCAAATATACAGTCATAACTACCAAACATCATGATGGTTTTGCGCTTTGGGACACTAAGGCCGGCGATGTCAGTGCCGTCAAATCGAGTCCGGCAGGACGCGATCTTATAGCCCCATTTGCAGAGGCGGTGAAAGATGAAGGTCTGAAACTGGGCTTCTATTATTCTCTTATTGACTGGCCACGCGAGGACTATCCGGAGACTTATCGCGATAAGCCCCCGAAGTACGATTTGAAGAAGCAGCCCGAACGTTGGCAGCACTTCCTTGATTTCAACAATGCCCAACTGACAGAACTTAGCTCACAGTGGAATCCCGATCTCTATTGGTTTGACGGCGATTGGGAGCACTCCGCACAGGAGTGGAATGCTGAAGGCGTTGTGAAGTTGTTGAGAAGCTTCAATCCCAACGTAGTCATCAACTCGCGCATACAGGGCTATGGTGATTACGCTACGCCCGAACTTGGTGTTCCTGTCACTAAGCCGGAGTCTAAATGGTGGGAGACATGCATGACTGTCAACGACTCATGGGGTTATCGAATAGAAGATGACAACTATAAATCGCCTATGACTGTATTGCGTATGTTGGTCGACTGCATCAGCATGGGTGGTAACCTGCTCCTTGACATAGGTCCACGTGCCGATGGTTCAATCCCTCAGGAAGAGATTGATATACTCAAAGTGCTCGGACAATGGACGTCAAAGCATCAGGAGGCTATATATGAGACTCAGGCTGGAATTCCCGCAGGGCATGTGCAAGGATACACATCTCTGGGACTTGATGGCAAGACCCTTTATGTATATCTGCCCTATCGTCCTAACGAGTCAATCGAGGTAAAAGGCCTGAAGAGCCGCATTAAGAAAGCCCGGGTGGTAGGAACTGACAAGGAGCTCACCTGGAAGCATTATAACGACATCTCATGGAGCGAGGTGCCGGGAGTTTACTACATTGATGTTCCTGAAGACGTAGTAGATCCATATATAACCGTTCTTGCACTTGAACTTGAGGAGCCGGTTAAACTGTATCGCGGAGCTGGACAGGTGATCGACTTCAATGACACTGATCAGTCCTTGCAGAAATAATATAAGCTTGACATCAATAATCACTTTATGCGGTCGATTCGGAAACGGATCGGCCGCATCTGTTTATCTTATAGCGCAATGGGCAGTGGGGCGTAATAGATTTGGGCAAAAAAATTATCCCTGCAGACACTGCGGGATATCATCATTGTCACTTACTGACAGGATAAAACAAAAAAGGGAGAATCATCATCGCGACGCCTCTCCCTCTAAACCTTTATCTTAATCTAATACTATGAAAAACACACACACAAATGTATATCTTAGTCAGCAAAATAGCTGATTTTTCCTACTTTTTACCGACAATGTTTGTTGCATCAAGCAGCTGTTCATTGTCTACACTGCAAAGATAGCATATTTTATACATATCTTCCAAATATTTTTATTCTTTTTTTTGAAAAAATTTATCACTTCCACGACAATTATCGTTCTATGCTCAATAAGCGAACAATATTTAGGATTCTATCGTTTTCATGATAAAAATTATGATGTTATATGATAAGATCAAATAATATTTTAATGCGGTTGTTACTGCTTATTGTTGTCACTGTATCGGCCGCTGCATGCAACGATTCTCAATGGGATGAGCTACCGGCTCCCATAGCTCAGTTTATCGACCGTTATTTCAATTCTACCGATATTGAGAGCTACACCGATTCGGGAAGCTCCCATATAGTTGTGATAAAAAACGGTAGTAGGTTGACATTTGATTCTGACTATGAATGGACAATGATCGATGGCCGTGGAGGAACATTGCCTCAGATTCTTATTAGTGATCAACTTCCTGAAGCACTCTATGGATTCCTGGTAAATCTCGAAGCTACAGATGGAGTTTATAGTCTGAGCCGCACAGCTTATACTATAACTGTTCAACTTCAAGATACAGATGTCGTTTATGATCGTCGTTCTGGTTCGATCACATATCCTTCTGCTCCCTAGAACCAGTGGGCATAACTCTTCTGAACCGCAACTTTGTTTTGAGCTCTGGGAAGCATAGTGTCAGCAAAGCGTGGTCATCCGAAAGAGTGGCATACATTTCTCCCGCTACCTTATGCATATGTGCGTCATTCCACGTCAAATCATAGTTACCGGTGAATATGGTAGGGCGTAGTGCGCCTTTTATCATTCCGGGCTGCCATAGATGGTCCGATACTTCCGCTCCGTCAAGATAGATGATCCGCACTATTCCCGATTCAGTATCTGTTACGGTAGCCAGATGATAAAAACCGCCTGGGCGGGCATAGTCGTTGTCGTTCTCACGGTCAAGATATTCCCATAGCCCATCGATGTCCGAACTTTTCAGACTTTCCCCCGATAATAGCATGTTCACATCAAGCGTCGACTGTAGCTGACGGCTACGGTCATACGTCCGTTCCACTACAAATAGCCGCGATTCTGCCAACCCGTCTATACGCATGAAACAGTTCGATGATGCTTGCGGCATCGGGGCAGTGAATATCATAGCCTCATGTAGTTCACCGGAGCCTATTGAAACAGACACCGAGGCTTCATGAGATGTAGCTCCGGATGTTGCAGAGAGTAATAATGTGTTGTAGCCACCATTGAGATCCACGTCCTTTATTAAGTCGGCTTCTGCTACATCTGTCATCCCTCCAGGCCAGCGGCGTGTAGCACAAATATGAAGTCGCCGGCCTCCGTTAATATCATCAATATAGTCGGTTATTCTTCTTATCTCCACTTCGCACACCGCCGAATCTCCGTTGCTCCAACCAAGACTCCATGATGTTGGTGAGTTCCCTTTCTGACGGGGATTGTCACCTGGTACACGACATCTGGCCTCTACCGCCAACTCTCCCAGATATATAGGTTCAATGGATGTGCGCACAAGTGTAGTGTCGGACAACTGCGTAGGTTTATATATGGCATAGTCCTTTTCCGATTCCTCATTGGGGTTGGCTAAAGCTATGCTTGTAGAAGCTAATATGGCTATTACTGTCGCCGCTGTTCGCATAATGATAGGATTCTATCGGTAAACTCATCTGATGGCATCTCGGCAGGAAGCCAGTCTATATGGAGGCCTCTCTTCTCCATACCCCTGAACCATGTCATCTGACGCTTGGCAAACTGATGTATAGCTATTTCCAGTTGAGACACAAGCTCATCATAAGTGATCTGACCCGTGATATACAGTGTCAGGAACTTATATTCCAGTCCGTAGCATATAAGTCGGTCAGCACTGACTCCTAAATCCAATAGATTTCTCACTTCATCCACCATTCCTTGACTCAGACGGCTGTGCAGACGTTCGGTAATACGGCGTCTGCGCGTCTCGCGATCAGTCATCACCCCTATTATAAGCGGTTGGGGATTATTAAGTGTGGCAACATCCGATGGAGCCTCCTCCGGATGTTCCATATAGTAGCTCTGTATTTCTATGGCTCGTATAGCACGGGCCACAGTGTCAGTATCTGTTGTATTGTGCAGTTGCTTCATCCGCGAGAGTATGTCGCGTAGTTCTGTCAGAGTCTTCCCGCGTAGCGACTCTCGCAGTTCCGGGTTCTGGGGAACCGATGGCAGAACCGTTCCTTTGGCTAACGCCTCGACATACATACCTGAGCCACCGCACACTATAGCTGTGCAACCACGGCTCTCAATGTCGTTAACGGCTCGGTGCGCATCATCCAGAAAGCGATATAGATTATATACTTCGCCGGGCTCGGCAATGTCTATCAGATGATAAGCCACATCTCCATACTCGCTTAAATCTTTGCCGGTGCCTATATCCATGCGCCGGTACACCTGTCGAGAGTCTGCCGATACTATCTCTCCGCCTATACGTTTTGCCAGATCCACGGCCCGTTTGGTCTTGCCGGTAGCGGTCGGCCCGGTTATTATAATCATGCTATAGTCGCTTTTATTACGATTGCTTAATAGTCTTTACCCTGAATACTTCTGCGCCACCATCTGCGCAGACCAAAAAGAGGCTTGTCAGCATTGTCGTTCGCAACCAGCAACCACCGGCGATCCGAATAATCTATATCATATTTCTTCAGATCCTCAAGCCTGAATGTCGGCTTATAGTTGCGTACCGAATAAAGTCGCTCCCCATTACGGTCATAACTCTTCCATGCCATCACCATGGTGTATATTCTGTAGAGTTCGGCCGAGAATGCCGGCGCGAGCTGACGATCATCTATCAGTCTGCTCAGCATCAGCATCGACAGCCAGGTCCCGGTAGGGTATGCATCCTCAAGGCGTGTGTGGTCGGCATCATCTATCATCACCATGTAGTGCATCGTATTCGATGCTCCGCCGCATGTCTCAGTAGTATACATGAACTTGACATCTGCGTTCTTTAACACAGGCATCATCCTTTCCAGATACTCTTTGGCCACATGAACGCCCACTTCTCGCTGACGACCTATCTTTAGTGTGGCAGGAGTATCTCCTTTTGATTGTGCCGGATCATATAGCACATCATTGGCTGGATCGGCAAAGCGTACAAATATATAGTTTGACCACACAAGTATAAATCGGAGCTCTGTATAGTCGCCGGTACGTATTTCCGATCCCTGCAGATCCTGCTCATAGTAATTCCATATACTGAAATAACGTATGGCCATATAGATTATCGACATGACCACAACCACCGTAGGCAGGATAAAAAAGAAGTATAGATCAGCACTGTTGATATTGACATCAATATAGTGCCAACCATAATATGTCCATGTGATTCCCCACATTAGCCCGGATATCACCGAGAGAAACTTCACCTGATAAGTACCTTCCTGACAGAACAAAACGCCAAGAAAACCTTTCTCTACGGGAGTCCCGTGGCGCAGGCGGCAGTCAACGCAAAACGGATATTTGACACCGCGCAGACGTTGCCACATACACATGACAAATGTAATCGGTGCGATGATAACTATTGGTATGAAAGGAAGTTCGGGTATCGTTTCCGCATCCTTGGGCACCGGAGTAAGCAGCAGCACAACCAGTATGGCTACAGTACTCCATATCAAGCTACGGCTTGTCAGGAAAGGTATCAGATAACATTGCGGGAATTCCGAGCTACGGTTGCGGCGCACCATCATGTAAAACAGCATTTCGAGCACCACAGCCACGATCGGAACAATAATAGGTCGCACTATGAGAGGCGACAGCACGATGGCCAGTAAGGCCATCGTGCTGCCCACCCATGTGAGCCATAGTGAGAATATTCCTTGCCTGTTGTCAAGTTGCTGTTTTGACCATTCTGTCATTTCACAACCGGCTTTGTTACGTTATACTTTCTCATTCACCGCATGTTCTTCTCGAAGTAGTCGAGCATTCGGGCGTACACCACGGTCTGATCCTGACATCCATTGATGAAGTGGTTCATGTTGGGGAATATCAGCAGATCACACCAGCCGCCTGCCATCTGGAGATTCGACACATACTGCACGGTATTAAGGAAATGCACATTATCATCGGCTGTACCCGTCATTACCAGTAGCGGGCACTTCACGTCTGCAGTTCTGTTTACCGGAGCCGATGCCACATAGCCATCGGGATTCTGCTGAGGGGTCAGCATATATCTCTCTGCATATACAGTGTCATAATAGCGCCAGTCCGTCACAGGAGCTACTGCTACTGCAGCGGCATACGGTGCATTGGGCTGCGACGATGCCATCAGCGTCTCATAGCCGCCGAAGCTCCAGCCATGTATTCCTATACGCTTGGCGTCAACATAGGGCAGTGTAGCCGCATAACGCGCTGCATTTACCTGGTCTATCGACTCATAGTGCCCCAGATTCTTATATACACATGTCATGAACTCGCGGCCTCGGCCTCCTGTTCCACGTCCGTCAACACACATTATTATGAAGCCACGTTGTGTGTAGTAGTTGGCCCAGTTTATGCCCCAGCTGTTGAGCACCTGTTGTGAACCTGGTCCCGAATACTGGAACATGATCACCGGATACTTCTTCGACGCATTGAAATCCTTTGGCTTAAGCATCCAGCCATTCAGCTTATAGCCTTCGCTCTCACATGTGAAAAACTCCTTCACCGGCTCATTGGCCCAACGCTTGCCATACTCGGCATTGTCTTCAAGTGTCTTGATCACCTTGTCATTGGCCGATGCGTTCAGCGTATATGTCGGGGGAGTGGTCACCGAGCTGTAGCTCATCGTATAATAAGCCATATCAGGGCTGAATGTTGCCGACGATGTACCCTCTGCCGGGCTTATGTCGGTCACACGCCCGTTACGGTCTATCTTGCTTACCGTACGGTTCATCGGCCCGTGCGCGGTCGACTGGTAGTAATGCACACCGCGCTTCTGGTCATAGCCATAGTAGTTGGTCACGTCAAAATCGCCGCTGGTTATCTGCTTCACGAGCGATCCCGAGTACGAATACTGATATATGTGGTCATAGCCCGAACGCGACGACGTGATCATGAACCCATCCGGATAATAGTGTATATCCTCATAGGTCGCGGTGCTGAGCCATGCCGGAGCCTCTTCCACCAGAAGCGACTTGACCACCGTCGACTTCGGATTGGCCGAATATATCTCCATTCGCGTCTGTTCACGGTTCAGAGTCACCACTATCAGCCTGTCTGGCGAGAACGCATATGTTATTCTCGGTATGTACTCCGTGCGGGTGTCAGGCATTTTTATCTCCTTCACCTTGCGTGTCTCAACGTCATAGCTGTGAACCGTCACTATCGAATTCTTCTGGCCGGCCACTGGATACTTGTAGGTGAACTCTCCCGGATACAGTGCATACTGCGGCATTGCGTCACATGCACCCTCATACATCGGGAAACTATATAGTGGCACCTCGCTCTCATCATAGCGCAGGAAGCATAGATTCTGGTTGTCAGGTGCCCATGTCATCGACGATGCCGTGCTGAACTCCTCCTCGTATGTCCAGTCTGGCACACCGTTTATCACCTTATTATATGCTCCGTCGGTTGTGACAGCCACCTCAGTCCAGTAGTCTATCTTGCGGAGATATATGTTATTGTCGGCCACAAAAGCTATCATTCGGCCATTGGGCGAGAACAAGGCCGCACGCTGGCGCGGATGATCCGTCGACAGGGGCTTGAGTATCCGGCTCCTTATCTCATATACATAGTATTCCGCGTCAAACGACCGGCGGTATATCGACCGGCGGTTTCTATATACAAGTATCTTGCTTCCGTCAGGACTCAGCACATATCCCTCTATCGACTCAAGCGTAGTCTCTCGGGTGTGCGTCAGATCCATAAGGGTCTCAAGCTCCTTGCCGGTTTTCGTCTCATGTTTTACTATTCGTTTTCCGTCAGCCGACAGCTGAAGATATGTATTGCCATCTTGAGTATAGTTCAGCGCTCTCGGAGCCGATGGATAGCGTTCGCTGCCGCCGGTATACCGTTCTATGCCCTTGAAATCGGCGATATTGTTCACTGTGGTTGCATATGTTGCGGTAGCAGCCGAAGCCATTACGGCAAGTGATGCAATTTTCGAGATCTTGTTCATCCGGTTATTATATAGTTGATAGTGATATTGTTTTCTATTCCGTTTATTGTCTGCGTTGTGTTTAGAACAGTCGCAGCTGATTCGCGTCATCTGCCATCTTGGCCTTTTTAGGCGGTGCCTTATACCCGAAGTCATCATCTCCAGGCGTAGCCTGATGCAATGGCGGCGTCTGCGTATCGGCCGATGGTGCCACAAGCCATTCGCTCTCATCTATCAGTTCATCTATAGCCGATATTTTAGGCTTCTCCGGCGACACCGGTTTCGGTTCATGCGGCTCTGTTTTTGCTTTCTGAGCTTTGGGTTTGCGCCCTCTGCGTGGCTTCTCTGGCGTCACGACTTCCGCCACCGACGCTCTCACTGCTTTCAGCTCCGCCTCTTTCTCTTCAAGTTTGGCCTCTGCCGATTTGCGGTATTCTGCAGCCTCCAGTATCAGGCTCTCTTTCTCTGCCTGTAGCTCCGAAATCTTGGCGTTCAGCTCATCTATGCTCTTCTGTGCATCATCACATGCAGCTTCAGCCGTGGCCATTCGTTCCGTCACCAGCTCTATCTGCATCTTCAGGTCTGCTATTTCTCGGTCTTTACCCGCAATGGTGGCATTGGCCTCGACCAACCTCTCGTCACCCTTCGATGCCGTTATTAGCTCACGTCTCAGATGCTCTATCTGTCTCTCCGACTGCACCTGGTTGGCCTCAGCCGCCTCAAGCGCATCGTTTAGTTCCTTCAGCGTGGTCGATGCTCGTTTCTCGCTCTGCTCAGCCTCGGCCATACGCATTCTCAGTTCGTTCTGATCCGACTGCAGTTTATCCCGTTCGGCGCGTAGCTTTCTGTTCGCCTCTTCAAGCTCCTGTGCTTTCTCCGCCTGTGTCCGGCTTTCCGACAGCATCAGCTGCAGATCCTCATTGCTCTTTGTCAGATCAGCTATCTGCTTTATCAGTTTGTCGTTGCCGTCATCAGCCGATGCCATGTTGCCGCCGTTCACGCTCAGTACACGCAACTTGTTCTGCATGCTCCGGCTCTCCAGCTCAAACTGCTCCTTCTCTGCCGTAAGTGCCTCTACCTGCGATTCCAGATCATGCACACGTTCCGTCAGAGCACGTTTCTGGCGTGTGGCGCTCAGTTGCTCGTTCTGAAAAGCGTTCCGCTGCTCCTCCAGGTTGGCATACTGTCCCTTCAGCTTTTCGAGCTGCGTCATTATCGACTTGCGCTCCGATTCCGAAGCCGCCTCGCCGCGTTGGCGCGCTGCTGTCTGGGCGGCCTCGAGCGAACGCCTCACACCGCTGTCTATTGAGTCCAGTATATACTTGCGCTGTTGCTCCGTATTGATGCAGGTGCTTACAAAATCCGGCTGTATCTCATTGAACAGCTTCACCACAGCCTCAAATATCTCGCAACTGAGTGCTTCCGGGCTTACTTGCTCCGAAGCGCACGACTCCGGACCGTCGGCCTCCGGGCTCACCCCGGATTCTATCGGCTCGTTGGAACTCTCTTCGTTATATAGTTCCTCGTCCTCGCCGTGCAGACCCAGGGCCCGCTTCATTTTATCAAACAACGACATGATATCAGATTAGTCTTTTGATTATGCTTCGGTTATTCTTTAGCCTCGTTCTCATCCATCGGCAGTACCACCACTCCACGGCCTTTCTTACCGTCGATACCTATGGTTACCGGATCTTTGAACTCGACTACCCTTATGCGTTCCGACTCGTATACCGACGGCATCTTGTCCAGCAGGTCCACATTATAGTAACCCTGCCCACCGCTCGCGTCAACAGTAAAATATGTTGCGCCCATCGAAGTCAGGTTCTGGAAGAAGTGTGTACCCTGGCTCGGCTCGACTCTGTATCCGGCCAGCGAAGCCTCCACTATAAGTCTTGCCTGCGATATATTGGGCCATTTCACCGGTATTCCCAACGCAGTGTCGCTCGAGCCCCATCGTCCAGGGCCTATCAGCACATAACCCTCGTTCTTCTTTATGAAATCACGGTTTATCTTCTCTATCTCACGGGCTATTTCCGGAGTATACATAGAGTTGAAATTCTCAGGCCTTACATATACTATATGCTTCACGTCGGTTATCGTGCCGTTGCCGAGAGCCTTTTCGCTTCTCAGCAGCAGATCCTCGTCTTTCATACTCATGAGCTGCTCGTCTACCTGCTCGCTCTTGTTTATGATTGGTCTTATCTGCAGCCAGTATATCCTGCCTTTATGCTCCGCCTCCGATGACACATCATCTATCATGCCCGCAAATTCTATCTCGATCGGGCGGCGCATTTCGCGCTGTCCGGTCATCAGCATGAATTCCACGGCTTTAGCCAGCGGAAAAGCATTGTGCTTCAGTATATTGTTGAAAGTCACCACTCTGCGGCCCTTGCCCGTGTCATAGTCTCTCAGCATGTAGCTCTCATGGTCAAAACTCGACACCATCAGCTTCAGGGCGCCTGCGTTGGCCGCATCCTGCACCATCACACGTTTCAGGTTGAATGCGTCGTCTACCTTGAAGTCCGAACTGTTGTCATTGTTGTTGGTGTCAAGCGCCAGCAACGATGTCTGCGTGTCGCGCAACGCCAGTTCCAGCTCCGAAGTCTGCAACACCGATTCCGGATGAGCCGGCGAGAACCGGAGGCTCAATCCTCCGTCAACTATATATTTGCCCAGACCTACGGCTACCTCCGCCACACCCTCCTCAGGCTTTTCATCGCCGACAGGGTAGTAGTTTAGCGATCGGCCCACGCCCGAGAACGATGGGAAATAGCCTATGCCGTTCACATCGCTGCCTATCACCTCCTGTATTATGACAGCCATCTTCTCCTGGTCTATCACATTCGAGGTCGCGTTCATGTATGCCTTGCTGTCGGCATAAAACACCGACGCATACACACCCTTTATCGCATCGCTCAGTAGCTTCAGCATCTCATACTTATCCTCTACATGAGGAATCATATACGTCGAGTAGATACCGGCGAACGGTTGGTAATGGCTGTCCTCAAGCAGCGACGAACTCCTTATCGCAAGCGGCCTGTCAACCACCTCCAATAGTGCGAAAAACTCTTCTATCAGCCTTTCCGGGAGACGCGCTTTCAGAAAATACGACAGTATCTCCGAGTCCGGCGTGTCGCTCAGTGCCACCGGATACAGATTGTTGCTGGCCATAAACTCATCAAATATATCCGTACACAGAACCACCGTGCGCGGTATATTGATCGTTATGCCCCCCGGGAAGTTGTCAAATATCGGGTTCTTTTTTATTATCTGATCTATGAACGCAAGGCCACGGCCTTTTCCACCCAGCGAACCCTCGCCTATTCGGGCAAAATTGGAATAATGGTCAAAACGGTCCTTCTTGAACACCGCCACCACTCCGCGGTTCTTCATCTTGCGGTACTTCACTATCAGATCGAATAGCAGACGTCTCACTGCCGGCGTTTCATCAAGCGACTTGAAACGGTGCTCCCTCACGACATTCGCTATCGGGAACAGTGCGCGCGAATACAACCACCGTGATATATCATTGCTCGAAGCATGTCTCAGAAGCGACTCATCCGGTATATCGAATATATGATACTGCAGATCGCGCAGATCGCGTATCCTCAGCAGCTCCTTACCCGTTTGTGGATCGGTTATCACAAAATCGCCGAATCCGAATTTCGTATTGATTGCCGCGCCCAGATCTACAGGTAGCTTCTTGCTGTTCTTGTCAAGAAACACACATCCCATAGCCTCGGCCTCCGCGCGGTTCTCGCTTTCCGACGACTCTATGATAAATGGCATGTGCGGACGGCGTTCCTTTATGGCATGCGCAAGTTTCAGACCCGCTTTTGGATCCTTCGCTCCTTCCCTGTGAAACGAGACATCGCTTATCACGCCAAGTATATTCGACCCATAGCGCTCCACAAGCTCCATAGCCTCCTCATAATCACGCGCGAGCATAACCTTCGGACGGCCGCGCATTCTCAGCATCTGTTCATGGGCATTCAGCGCCTCGGTCGAAGCCTCGAGACTCTGTTTCAGCAGATTCTTATACACATGAGGCAGTACCGACGAGTAGAAACGGACCGAATCCTCCACAAGCAATATCATCTGGATACCGACATTGTTTATGTCATTATCCGCATTCATCCGGTCCTCCAGAAGCTTGATTATTGCGAGCAGCAGATCTACATTCCCCAGCCATGAGAACACATAATCTACACCACTCATATCCTCATTCTCCAGACGCCGTGACACAGCTCTGCTGAACGGTGTCAATACCACTATCGGGAGTTTGGGCCTGAGCGCCTTGATCTCCTTGGCACCGTTCATAGTGTCGCTTACCGCATCTACTCCCGGCATCATTATTACCAGATCGAAATGTTTCGATCTGATCTCTTCAAGAGCGGCCGCAGTGTCAGCCACTTGAGTTACTCGTGGTGGAGAGCTCAGATTCAGGGCTACGTATTCAAAGTACAGCTGTTCCTCGATACGTCCGTCCTCTTCCATCATGAATGCATCATACGGCGATGCCACCAGAAGCACATTGTGAATGCGCTTCTGCATCAGTTCTTGAAATGCAGTATCCTTCAGGATAAGCCGGCTTAGTGCTTCTTCATTCATCGTTTTGTCCGATTTCGGCCTGAAAAGAGTCTGTTATTGATAGATTGACAATTAAAATGAGTACAAATATACGAAGTATATTCGACGAAAAAAATAGCGGATGTCGCCTTTTAGGCGGATCGCGGTGCGAAAGCCAATTTTATTGAGTCAAATATACGAATAAGTGAGAGCAGTGTCAAATTTATTTGAACATTGCCGAACGGAAGTATATTGCATGTATGCAAATATACGAATAAGTGAGGGCAGTGTCAAATAAATCTGACACTATCTACCGCAATTTTACCACAAAAAACTCCGGGCAGAATACCACCCGGAGCCTTTTGTTCATGTCATGTTCTCTTTATACCGCTCCTTCCATCAGGAATCGCTCTACATCCAGAGCCGCTCTACAACCGCTTCCTGCAGCTGTGATAGCCTGACGGTAGTGCGGATCCGCAACATCTCCTGCGGCAAAAACACCTGGAATATTGGTTGCTGTCGACGGCAACGCTGTCACGATATAGCCGGCCTCATCCGTAGTGATTTTTCCCTTGAAGATATCCGTGTTGGGTCTGTGGCCTATTGCAAGGAAGAAACCGTCTATAGGTAGGTCATAGCTCCGCTCCTCGGGTGTTCCCTTGTGCTCTACAAGGTGCGCACCCTCAAGATACTCCTCGCCATATAGTCCGGCTGTGTTCGTATTGAACAGCACCGTGATGTTCGGATTCGAAAGCACTCGCTGCTGCATTACCTTGCTGGCACGGAGATGATCCTTGCGCACTATCAGAAATACATTCGATGCGATATTGCTTAGATACAAAGCCTCCTCACATGCTGTATCGCCACCGCCTACTACAGCCACACGTCTCTTCCTGTAGAAGAAGCCGTCACATGTAGCGCATGCCGACACACCCAGACCTTGATACTTCTTCTCATCCGGAAGTCCCAGATAACGGGCCGATGCTCCGGTCGATATTATTACTGTATCGGCAATGATTTCCGCTCCGTCCGACGCCTTGGCATGAAACGGACGGCTGTCAAGATCTATCTCTGTGATCACGCCCGTGCGGATATCTGCTCCAAATCTCTTCGCTTGGGCACGCATATCCTCCATCATGTTCGGACCGGTCACACCGGCCGGATAGCCGGGAAAATTCTCCACCTCCGTAGTGGTGGTAAGCTGTCCGCCGGGCTGATGTCCTTCATAAAGCAGCGGACCGAGATTGGCTCTCGATGAATATATTGCTGCGGTAAATCCCGCAGGTCCTGAGCCTATTATCAGGCATCGTGTCTTTATTGGTTCCATAATATATTGGGGTTATGGGGTTATTTGTTATTTGTTGGTAGCCACTTATCTCAGATCTACTATCTCCGCTCCGGGTGCTTGGTTTTTGTTGAACCTGAACACCGACATCGCCGGTGCTTTCTGCATCTCCTTCACATTGGTGATGCTGATCTCGGCTTTCTTGCCGTTGGCTAGCTCCAGCTCTATCTTTACTGGATATCGCTTTGCGTCGATGGTGAGGACAGCAGTCTTTATGTCGCTACGGCTTGTTTTCGACTTGAGTTCTACTCTCTTGTTGCCTCCCGAGGGTGCAAGCTGTCGTGCCGTGAATGCCGATCGGAGCGATCCTATTATTATGTATGGATTCACCTGGCTCAGCTCCTCCGCGGTTGGTTCCGTTATATCGACCTCCTTGCGCGATGGCACATAGCTCCATTGTGTCGTGCCGTCATACCATATCTTCATATCTGGAGACGATAGCACGAATTTATCACCCGACATCGTGAGCGTACCCTTTACCGAAGACCCTTGGCTCGACATAGTGAAGTCTGCTGTCAGACCCTTGGCCGATTTGAGCTTCGTTGCCGCGCCCTCCACAGTCTCCATGGCTTGGCTCGGCTTTGCCTGTGCCGACACCTGGACACTGCACGATCCTATCAATATCGCTGCTGCGGCAGATATGCTTCTTATTATTCCTTGTCTCATTGTTTGTTTAACATTTCAAGTTGCCCGATGGTTGATTGACAGGCTGTCTTTACTCACGCATTTCCTCCGCATATCTCCAGAAAACGGTCAAGCGAGGTGCTGTCCATCAGTACTTGCCTTGGTTTTCCTCCCTGCGCCGGACCTACTATTCCTGCTCTTTCAAGCTGGTCCATTATCTTTCCGGCTCTTGGGAAACCTATGTTATAGCGACGCTGCAGGGCAGTGGTGCTGCCGATGCCGCTCTCTATTACCATTCTGGCAGCCGACTCAAATAGCGGATCGCGGTCTGTCATTCGCTCGCTGCCTCCTTGTGAGCCACCGGAAGCCGGAGCTACATATTCCGGCAGAAGATATGCATCTTCATAACCCGTTTGTTTTGATATCCAGTCACATATCGATTCTACCTCATCGGTATCGATGAATGCGCACTGCACACGCTCTATCGCGCCGTCACGCGAGAACAGCATATCGCCGCGGCCAATCAGCTGGTTCGCGCCTCCCTGGTCAAGAATTATGCGCGATTCAAGCTGTTGTGTCACTCTGAAAGCTATTCGGCCTGGGAAGTTGGCCCTGATAACACCCGTTATGATATTGGCTGAAGGACGTTGGGTGGCAAGAATGATATGAATGCCAACCGCACGTGCCTTCTGTGCTATTCGGGCTATAGGGGTTTCGACCTCCTTGCCGGCTGTCATTATCAGGTCGGCGAACTCATCTATTATGACAACTATGTAGGGCAGATACTGGTGGCCGTTCTCCGGATTGAGCCTGCGTTGCACAAATTTATCATTATACTCCTTTATGCCGCGCACATTCGCCTTCTTCAGCAGCTCATATCTGTTGTCCATCTCCACACACAGCGAGTTCAGCGACGGCACTACCTTGTTCGGATCGGTTATGATTGCCTCCTCCTCGTCTGGCAGCTTCGCCAGATAGTGACGCTCTATTCTGCTGTAAAGCGAGAACTCTACCATCTTCGGGTCGATCAGCACGAATTTTATCTCGGCCGGATGCTTCTTGTACAGCAGCGATGCTATGATTGTGTTAAGGCCTACCGACTTACCCATGCCCGTCGAACCGGCCACAAGCAGATGCGGCATCTTCGTTAGGTCAGCTATATACACATCGTTGCTTATTGTTGCTCCCATAGCCATCGGAAGTGCGGCTGTAGTCTCCTGAAACTTTTTCGAGGCCAGTATGCTTCTTATCGATACTATCTGTGCATCCTTGTTCGGTACCTCTATGCCTATCGTACCCTTTCCGGGCATCGGGGCTATGATTCGTATACCTATCGCCGACAAGCTCAGTGCTATGTCATCCTCCAGGCTGCGTATCTTGTTTATACGCACACCCTCGGCTGGTACTATCTCATATAGCGTTATGGTTGGACCTACTGTAGCTACGATCTTCGATATCTCTATGCCGAAGTTGTTGAGCACTCTGGTTATCTTGTCTTTATTTTCCTCCTGCTCCTCTTCGTCAACACTGTTGGCCTTCACCGGACGCTGGTGCAGCAGATCGAGTGGCGGCTTCTGGTAGTGACTCAGTTCAGCTGTAGGGTCATACAGATTCGGGCCGTCGTTTTCCGCCGTTTCAATTGGCGCGGCTATGGTTGTCACAGTCTCCACCTCTGTCTGGATGCTCTTGGCCGGAATTACCGGTTCTGGTTCTACTTCTGCCACATCGCTTGTTGTCACATGTGCGGCCGGTATTTTTACCGCAGCATCATTCATCACCGACGGCTCAGACACTTGATGATGGTGATCAAAGTATGGGTCATGATCAAGAGGGGAGGGCTTGGGTGGCTCTATCTTTATGGTCTCCCGCTCCTCGGTTGTTGTCTCTGTTTCCGTAGCCATCTCCACATCTTCTTCCCCCGGATTGGTAAGCGGTGCGGTCGGGCGTTTTGGAGCCTCGTTACGGTTGGTCTGCCGCGAGGCCTGCTCCTTTTCCTCCTCGTTCTCCGCTTCAATCTCCGAAGCCAGACGCTCTATGCGCCGTTGGTCCCGGCGTTCTCTCATCGCTGTGATTTTTCTGTTGACGAATCCCGTGAATTTGGCAATCTCATCAAGAAAAATCAGGATGACAGCCGCCACAAGTATTACACATACCCCTATCATACCGAAAACACCGGTACTCTTGGCAAGCAACGAATTTATGTAATACCCATGCTCACCGCCCCAGAACATTACGCTCGGCATCTTGTATGTCACCATTCCGAGTACTATCGATATCGTGATCGTCGTCAGCAGACACTTGAAGGTGAGAGGGAAGAATCTGAACTTGCGGGTGCCCGTGAGCGACAAGCCGAGGGCGGCGACATAAAATACGATCACAATTGAACCGATACCGAAACTTTTAGAGATAAGCGTTTCCGAAAGCCACGCCCCTATCGGTCCGCCTATGTTGTTTATCTTTTCAGTTTGGTCTATCATATTGCCGATCGCATAGCTCTGTATCATGCTCTGATCTTCGGCACCATTGGTTATGTAGCTTATGAAGGTGATACACAGGTAAGTAGCTATCACCAAAAGCACAATTCCCAGAAACATTGCCATACGGCCGTCGGTTATCATCCGGATAACACCACTGTCTTTCAGTGAATTACGTGTGGTTTTTACTGTGCTGGGGCGCTCTTTTGCCACTTTCTGACGGTTTCCGCCGGCTATTGGCTGTTGTTCCTGCCTTACGCTCTTGTTCTGCTTGTATGCGTTGTTGTCGTCTGCTTTATCCTGTTGCGGCGTGTTCTCGTTATTGTCTCTGGCTGAGACTGTTGCCTGATTCTCATCAGATGCTACCCGACGGCGTGCGTGCCGTGGCTTGGGCAGTGCGTCCGATTCAAATGCCGGCGATTGTATATCGTACGATTCCATTCGATTTCTGACAGATTTTGATGTATATTAAGGGATTACGTGTCGAGATCATCTGTGTGAAGCTGCTTGTCGCTTCTATCTCAAACTTATGCAAAGATAATTCATTCAGACGACAGAAACAAGCGAAATATCCCCCTTCTGAACCTAAAAAATCACTATGCGGAGCCCGACTCCTCATCCTGGCTCCGCATAGTGTTGGTAATCTTTACTTTGGACGTCTTTACCCGAGTTTCTTAAGTTGGCTTATCACATCCTTCGGACTCTCGGCCGAAAACACGAAATTGCCTGCCACAAGTATGTCCGCACCCGCCGAAACCAGTTCAGCGCCGGTCTCCAGATTCACTCCGCCATCTATCTCGATGGTGGCATGCGAACCCGTCCGCTCTATAAGCTCCTTCAGCTGACGGGTTTTCTTTAATGTGTTGGGAATGAACTTCTGACCGCCGAAACCTGGGTTCACCGACATGAGCAGTATCATGTCAAGATCAGCAGCTATATCTTCCAGCATGCACACCGGAGTCGCGGGATTGAGCGTCACGGCCGCTTTCATTCCTGCGCCCTTGATCTGTTGCACCACTCTGTGCAGATGAGTGCATGCCTCATAATGCACATTCATTATCGCAGCTCCGCTGTCGCGCACCTGCGACACATAGCGCCCCGGATCTACTATCATAAGATGCACATCCAAAGGCTTTTGGGAAAGGGTGGATATGCTTTTTATCACAGGGAATCCAAACGATATGTTTGGCACGAACACCCCGTCCATTACGTCGAGATGAAGCATGTCAGCCTCACTCTCGTTCAACATCTCGATGTCGCGTTCAAGATTGAGAAAATTTGCCGACAGCAGCGATGGTGATATCTGTATCATTTATCGGTTGATTGGTTATTTTTTAGGCTTGAAGGCATTATAGAGTATTATGGCAACGCACACTATTCCAAGTCCGAGGCCTATATAGGTCAGATAGTCGTTGTACATCTCTACCTGAACAAACAGATTGTCAAGCGATACCGTTTTGCCGAGCCAGTAGCCGAGACCGGCAAGCACTACGTTCCAGAGCATTGCTCCAAGGCCCGTGTACACAACAAATTTACCAACATTCATTCGGGCCAGACCGGCAGGTATGCTGATGAGCTGGCGGACAGCAGGTATCAGTCGTCCTACAAATGTTGATATGGCGCCATGCTTGTCGAAATATGCTTCTGCCTTATCGACCTTCTGACGGTCTATCAGGCATGCATGACCTATTCTTGAGTCTGCGAAACTGTATACCAGCGGCCTGCCTATCCATACAGACAGATAGTAGTTGATCAGTGCGCCGACTATGGCACCGGCTGTAGCCACAAGAACTATCACACACACGTTCATGTCGCTTATTGTGAGCTTCTCGCCATGATAGGTAAGTGTGTGGACAGTCTGTGCCGAAAGATATGCGGCAGGCGGAACAACCACCTCGCTCGGAAACGGTATGAATGAACTTTCCACCACCATGAGCACGAATATAAGCAGGTAGTTGGCGTTTTCAACCACCCACTGGAATATGTCTGCCGCATTAGTGGCGAAAAGAGTAATGAGTGTTTCTGTCATCTATTACTAATGATTACTTATGATCGGTTATAGCAGCCCTATTTGTTTGAACATCAAGCCGTAGATCTCCGCTTTCTTCTCCAATGGAAGTGGATATGCTCTCGATGTGGATGGCATTCTGAACACAGTGAGCTTTCGGCCGGACGTGGAGATTCCCTCCACACATTCTCCAACCTTTGGCATTGTCAGACCGGTCAATTTTTCCACCTCTTTGGCTGCCTTTTCGCCGGTAGTGGCTATGACATTGCAGCCGGGCATTAGCGACAATAAGCCCTCGAGATCAACCGGCTCTACAATCTCAAGATATTTGTCTGAAGCATTGTCGCGCAGGCGTCTCACTCTGTAACCGGTATCGCTCATTGCGATTCCGCGCTCTTCCAGAAAGTCCTTTATGTCGTTGAGACGGAACGATTTGGCTGCTTCATCCACAAATCTGTCCTTGTTGTCATAGAACACACAACCCATCACTCTCCAGAAGTCATTTATCCTGTTAGGATAATAGAAATCCATGGACCATCTTCCGGATTTGGGTGGGAAAGTGCCCATTATGAGTATGTTGGCATGTTGCGGTATGAATGGGTCAAACGGATGCGTTTCTATTTCCTGATTCATCGGTATGCTGCTGTTGTTCATTTTGTTTGGTGCCGGCCTTTATGCCTGCACCCGTAAGAACACCTCCGGCCATGCGTTTGTTCCGGAAACAAGGGGCAATCTATGCACGGAGTGTGACCTGCATCATCTGTGTTGCAGGCCACACTCCGGAGATGTTTTTCGTTGCTACCCGTTAGAATTTACTTCACGCGTTCAACATACGATCCGTTGCGGGTGTCTATGCGTACCTTGTCACCGGTGTTGATGAACAGCGGAACACGTACCTCGGCACCTGTCTCTACTGTAGCGGGTTTGAGGGTGTTGGTAGCGGTGTCACCCTTTATGCCGGGTTCGGTGTAGGTCACCTCAAGCACTACGCTTGTCGGCATCTCGCATGTCAGGATGGTGTCGGAAGCGGCGTGTACCATTGCTTCACAGATGTCACCTTCCTTCAGGAATTCAACGCCATCGATGCTCTCGCCCGGTATAGCCACCTGCTCGAATGTCTCGGTGTGCATGAAGTTATAGCCCATATCATCTTTGTAAAGATACTGATAAGGGCGGCGCTCTATGCGCACTTCTTCAACCTTCACGCCTGAGTTCCAGGTCTTGTCGATCACTCGGCCTGTCTTTACATTCTTAAGCTTGGTGCGTACGAAAGCCGGGCCTTTGCCGGGCTTCACGTGAAGAAATTCTACTATGAAGAAGTAGTTGCCATCGATATCGAGGCACATTCCGTTCTTGAAGTCTGCTGTAGTTGCCATATATTCGAGTTGTTATGTTTTTAATCTTGTTTCACACGGTTTGGGGCTGCAAAGATAATGATTTTTTGCAAACCTTCAGCTATGTTATTCTCTATTCCTGCAAGTCACGTTAAGTTTCCGATAGGCGCGTTCGGCTTTCTCACGGGCTTTGTCGACAGTCTCATCAGTTGCGAGTATCACGGCCATGCGGCGATGTCCTTTCACTTCCGGTTTACCGAAGATCCGCATCTGAACGCCCTCTTCCTCCAAAACTTTGTCGAGATTGTCAAAGTCGACCATATTGGTGTCGCCTTCAACCACTACAGCACGCGATGCCGAAGGTCCGTAGAAACGTATGCCTGGTACTGGGAGTCCAAGAAGCGCACGTGCATGGAGACCGAACTCGCTCAGATCCTGCGATATCATTGTCACCATACCTGTGTCATGCGGTCGCGGTGACACTTCGCTGAATATCACTTTGTCTCCTTTGACGAACAGCTCGACTCCAAATATACCGTATCCGCCAAGAGCGTCAGTTACTTTACGGGCTATCTCGCGGGCTTGCTCCAGGGCTGTCGCGCTCATAGGCTGTGGCTGCCACGATTGTCTGTAATCGCCGTCTACCTGAATGTGGCCTATCGGTTCGCAGAACTGAGTGCCGGCCGAGCTTCTGACAGTAAGCAGTGTTATCTCATAGTCGAAGTCTACGAAGCCTTCCACTATCACGCGTCCTGCTCCGGCGCGTCCTCCTTCCTGTGCTATAGTCCAGCCACGTGTCACGTCGTCCGGTGTCTTCACAACGCTCTGTCCGTGTCCCGAGGAGCTCATTATTGGTTTGACAACACAAGGCAGACCTATCTCTGCTACAGCAGCTTCATATTCTTCGACCGTTTCCGCGAATCGGTAAGGTGAAGTAGGAAGACCCAGTGTCTCTGCCGCAAGACGACGTATTCCTTCGCGGTTCATAGTAAGCCAAGCTGCATTGGCAGTGGGGGTCACATTGTATCCCTCGGCCTCAAGCTCCTTCAAGGTCCCTGTGGCTATAGCTTCAACTTCGGGAATTATATGGTCGGGGCGTTCCTTCTCAATAATGGCACGCAGAGCGTCTCCGTCAAGCATATTGACAACGTAGCTGCGGTGAGCTACCTGCATGGCAGGAGCGTTTGCATAACGGTCGCATGCCACTACCTCAACACCGTATCTCTGCAGCTCTATGGCTACCTCCTTACCAAGTTCACCGCTACCAAGCAGCAGTGCTTTTACCCCTATGGGAGTCATTACTGATCCGATTCTTGTCATGTAGTCAGTCTGTCTATATATCTATGTGATGATTTGGTTTTGTCTGTGAGACTGCAAAATTACTCACTTTCGTTTAATCCGCGAACTTTTATATCAATATTTTCCCGTGGTATCCGTTTCTACGGCAGGTCCGAACAGACTAATGCTTAATGACCATGACAAAAAAAATGCCTGCTGTATGTCCAATAAGAGGGATATTTTGTAATTTTGCAGCCGGAAAAACAATCCGTTTCACCGAATAAGTTTTACGATAGAACATTTACAGTCATGATAAACCGTGTGCTAATAAGAATGAAGGTAGTGCAGTTGCTCTACAGCTACCTTCTTACCAGGAGCGAGTTTAACATCGAATCTGCTCCCGACAGTGAGTCATCCCGCGACCGTCAGAATGCCTACGCGCTTTATCTTGACCTGTTGCTGCTTCTCATTGAACTGTCAGGCCAGAAGGTTCAGGATAAGAATCCAGAGGCCGTAGCGCGTATACGCGCCGACAAGTGGCTCAAGGATAGCCCTATGGCGCGAAATCTGTCGGCAGATCCACGCATCCGTGAGCTTATTCTCAAGGGTAGGAACAATGTCGATGACTTCAATGTGGCTCTTGGTCCTATATATGATACTCTAATAGGCTCGGCCGTTTATCAACGTCATGCCAAAAACCGTGAGCGTTCGTTAGCTACAGATGTGGAATTCTGGAATGATGCTCTGATCAATGTCGTTTCGCGTGTGCCAGAGTTTACCGAGGCTGTAAGAGGTAGACAGGAGTATAGCCGTAGTTCGCTTGATATGGCCATGGAGATGGTGTGCAGAACATTAAACAGCTATAATGACAGTCATAGCCATCTTGCCGAGGCACGCAACGATCTGGAGCGCTCATTATTGCAGGCGCACGATCTGTATATGTCGTTGCTTCAACTCACAATTGATCTGACAGATCTGCAGGATGAGCGGCTTGAAGCTGCAAAGCACAAGTATCTGCCTACCCAGCAGGATCTTACTCCGGACACAAAGTTCGTTGACAACAGATTCGTAAAGGCTCTTCTTGAAAACGAGACTCTCACTGAATATCGCGAGGCTCACGATATATCGATGCTTGAGGACAACGAGATAGCAGTAGGCTCATTGCTCGATGAAATTCTGGCGTCCGACATATATAAGGAATATATGGCCAAGCCGGTAACCGACTACAAGGATGATTGTGAGCTCTGGAAGGTGCTGATGAAAAATGTCATCCTGCCGTCTGACACTCTTGCGGAAGCTCTGGAGGCGAAGTCGGTGTTCTGGAATGATGATCTTGAGATAATGGGTACCTTTGTTCTCAAGACTCTGAAGCAGTATGCGTCATCAGCCAAGGAGGGTGCAGACGTGGTGCTCCAGCCGAAGTACAAGGACCGTGAAGATTCGGAATTTGGTGCGAAACTGTTCCTCAATGCGGTGGATAACCGAGAGAAGTATCGTGGATACATAGACCGTTTTGTCAACTCAAACCAATGGGACAGCGATCGTCTGGCATTCATGGATATCGTGATAATGATAACAGCTATAGCCGAGTTGCTGACATTTGATGCCATACCTGTACCTGTCACTATAAACGAATATATAGAGATCGCAAACAGTTACAGCACATCGCGCAGCGGTCACTTTGTCAACGGAGTAATGTCGTCGATCATCAATTATCTTAAATCTGAAGGCATTCTGTTGAAGAATATTCAGAAATAAGTGTAACTTTGCAGCAGATATCCGTCACACGGATATCTGCGAGCGTTATTAAAAATGAAACATTAACCCAAACCCATTTTATACAAATTTTTATGGATTCACAAGGCGGCATGCAGCTTATAATGATAGTAGCCCTTATAGTGGTGTTCTATTTCTTTATGATTCGTCCTCAGCAGAAGCGTCAGAAGGAGATCCGCAAGTTTCGCGAGGCCATCACAAAAGGCGACCGTGTAGTGACAGCCGGAGGTATACTTGGCAAGGTTGTGTCGGTTGGCGACAAGACCTTCCGCATCGAGATATCCAAGGGCGTTGACATCGAGATAGACAAGAATTCCGTATATCCGTCGGCTCCAGATGTAGCCTCAGATCCGGCACAGCAGGATAAGATAAAGAAAGACTGATATTCGTGATATCCGATAACTGCCATAGTGCGGCGGCAGCCCTATACAGGCTGCGGCCGTTTTATGGTATATATACCTAAACCAATATTGGAATATGGCTGACTGTGACCGTAACTGGCTGGAGAATTTCTTAAGCCGAGCCAACTCTTTGATACATTCAACACGCGGCAAGAACGTGATACTCTATCTGATGTGTCTGTGTGCCGCGTTTGTATTTTGGGTACTGCTGTCGCTGGATACGGAAGTGCAACGCGACTTCGATGTGCCGGTGGAGCTTACAGGTGTACCGGACAGTGTGATTCTGATCGGTCATATGCCACGTACAATCAGTACTACGGTCCAGGGCAAGGGATCGCAGTTGCTCCAGTTCAGATGGGGTAAGATGTCGCCGGTAAAATTCAGATTTACACCGGGAGGCAGCGGCGATAAGATGTTCGTGCTCGCCAAGACGCAGATCGACAGCCGGATACGCGATTATTTCGGAGCGGGTGTACTTGTTCATTCAATGCGTCCCGATTCCATACAGCTTGCATATACCACTGATCCGGGCAAACGTGTGGCTCTGCGTATAGCAGCTGACATACGTCCAAATCTTCAGTGCATACTGTCGGGTCCAATAAAGGCCAACGTCGACAGTGTCATGGTATACTCGACTTCGGATATTCCTCGAGAGCTTACATACGTGGAGACAGATCCTATAGTAAAGACAGATCTGAAAGATACCATGCGTTATGAAGTGAGGATAAGGCCGATAGACGGTATGAGAATAATACCGGACCGTGTGATTGTCACAGTGCCGGTTGAACCGCTTATCGCAAAAAAGCGGACTGTGCGTATAGATGTGATAAATATGCCGGCCGGAAAGGCAATGCTTACTTTTCCAGGACAAGTGGAAGTGACATATCTTGTACCTATGAGTGCATATTCAGATGAGTATCCACTGAAGGTATATGCCAACTACAATGATCTACATGAGAATTCGGGGAGTAAAATCGCGGTATTGCCTGGAGCGACTCCAGAGTATGTCCACAACATATCGCTCGTACCCGATAGTGTGGAATATGTCATAGAACAGATTGATTGATGGCTATGTCGGGCAACAACAATATTCTGTCTGCCAAATTGGTAGCGATAAGCGGCGGCATAGGGAGCGGAAAAAGTGTGGTGTCGCATGTGCTGAGCGTACTCGGATATCATGTGTATGATACAGATTCGCGCGCGAAGCAGCTGATGGATACAAGCGAAGTAATAAAACGCCAGCTTGTAGAACAGTTCGGCAGGAATGTTGTGGTCAACGGTGATATTGACCGCAAGTATCTGTCGGGGCTGGTATTCAATCAGCAGGAGGCGTTGGAAAAATTGAATGCCATAGTCCACGGCCATGTAAGAACTGATATAGTAGAATGGCGAAACCGTTCGGACAGAAACATTTTATTTGTAGAAACTGCCATATTATATCAAAGCGGTCTTGACAGGATGGTAGATGAAGTATGGGAGGTTGTGGCGCCAAGACGCGTAAGAGTAGAACGTATAATGAGCCGCAATGGCTATACCGAACAGGAGGCTGAAAGCAGGGTAGTGGCACAGGAATCGTATGTGCCACTACAATATCACGCAAACATCCGAACCATAATAAACGATGGTGTATTGCCTGTATTGCCGCAGATAGAGGGGTTGCTCGGTTGAACAGGTGATGACTTCTCAATCAACAAACAGAGAGAAGTCATCCTGATCTCTCCACGGCGCAAACCGGAGTCGGTCGCGATCGAGTTTTCCACCGTCAAGGGTAGCGCATATCAGTCCGCGGCCGTTTTCTTTTTCAGTTATGTCGTAGCCTCTGTGATCAAAGATATGCGAGATATCATGATTGTAGCTACCGTAGGGGTCTTCGCCCAAACGATTGCATCCAGCTATGTATGCCTGATTCTCGATAGCCCGAGCTATAAGAAGCTGCTTCCAGGCGTAGCTGCGTGCTTCCGGCCAATTTGCAGGAATGATAAGAAGGTCATATCCACATGATATGTTGCGGTTCCATACCGGGAAGCGCAGATCATAGCATATGCTCATCTTTATATTCCAGCCTCTGAATCCTATGATAGGTGATTCGGCCATTCCACGGGTGTAAAGCATATTCTCGCGACCGGCCGTAAATAGATGACGCTTGTCGTAATATGTGATCCGTTCGGTGTCGGGATCGATAAAGAATCCTCTATTGTAATTATGTCCGGAATCTGAGCAGGCAAATGTTCCACAGAGAGCGACATGCCTATCTTTTGACAATTCTTTGAGGAAAGAGATAGACCTGCCAGATGTCGGTTCGATGAATCGCTCCAGCAGCTGCGGATCGACAGTGTAGCCTGTTGTACACATCTCAGGTAAAACCACAATATCTGTGTCGAGGTCAGTACGTCCGACCATTTCCTTTATTTGAGAGAGGTTGTAATCGGCATCTCCAAGCTTCATGTCGAGGGGAATCAGAGCCACTTTCAGATTGCTGGTCGGCATAGTTGTATAGTTAGATTATTCAGCAGAAAATTTTTCAGGGAATCGGCCGGTGTACGATTTATAGAAATCCTTTATGGCACGAAGGTCGGCATCAAAATCACCTGTAGGAGTGAAAGTCTGTTCCAACAACAGACTGCGCGTACCGAAGTCTATAACTCCCAGAATTATCGGAATACCGGCACCATAGGCTATGCGCAGGAATCCGGTATGCCAGCGGGTCGTGAGACTTCGTGTGCCTTCCGGTGTGATCGCGATATTAAGTTGATCTGTGGTGTTGAACTTATGTATCAGGGCGGTGGTCAGATCTCCGTGAACTTTGCGGTTTACCGGTATGCCCCCGATAGCTTTGAATATCAACCCTAAGGGAAAGAAAAACCAACTGCTTTTCATTAGAAATCCGGCTTTCCGGCCTAAAGACGCGTATGCCAGTTTTCCGAGTATGAAGTCCCAGTTTGAAGTATGCGGAGCCACACAGATGATTGACTTAGGATAGTCGGGGACAGTGCATCTGACTGTCCAACCGGCCATCTTAAGTATCAATTTACTTAATCCCATATCTGTTTGATTTCCGGGATCATTTATTTGTTAGCCGCCTTCTTGTTAGCCTCGCGCTGCTCATCGGGCAGAAGTGTGTTCATGCGATGAAGCAACTGTGCAACCTGTTCGTTGAACTCCTTGATGAGCCTGCTGTATGCTTCGGCATTATATTTATGCTTTGCGGTGTTGTATTCGTGGGCATTGGCGAAGTCGGCCTCAGACTTGTCGAAGATAAACGAGCATCGTTCGAGTGAGGTCTGCTGGAGATGAGTTATGTCGATAACAATATCGGCCATAGACTTTGTATCAATACCGTTGACAGTTTCACCGGCGATTATGCACTGTGTGGCTAATGCGCCACACGCGTAGTGTATCTGTTTTTTAAGTTGTCGTTTGTTTGCCATAAATATATATTCTTTGTTTTCAACGCAGAGCGTTGTTTATTAGATATTGTCTGAAACTCTCATAAGAGTGTCCCATCTGTAGATTTTTCATGCTGTTACGCCTGATGGAATGAGAGGCGTCGGGAGTTGAAGTCGCCAATACTATGCCCGTCTCACCAGGTCTAAGCCTTTCGGATAGGGCTACGTATGCTATGTGGCCGGATTCATCGAGGCTTGGGCTACTCTTGCTATATATCCTGCTGTCGGAAGCAGAGTATGTCGCAACCTCAACATCGCGTCCCAACGCTTCGTGATCATCGCTGTAAAGCATTTTCAATCTGCCGAAATTGGGCGGAACCGTCGATAAAGATGCTTCATCGGATATGGTTCCGTTTTTGAGATATTCAGCAAGGAAATAGGGCTTGTCGGTTGCAGTAGCCACAATGAAGCGTTCAACGGGGAGTCCCATGCGCTTTGCTATCAGACCGGCAGTCAAATTGCCGAGATTGCCTGCCGGTATTGATATCACGAGCTTGATATTTCGGGGATCAAGCTGTCGCGATAGCCGTGCGTAGGCATAGAAATAGTAGAAAGTCTGCGGCAGGAGTCGGGCTATATTGAATGAATTGGCTGTCTGGATGTCGATATCATCGGGCAGTGTAGTGTCGGATACTGTCTGTCTGACGATTTGCAGGCAATCGTCAAATGTTCCCATCACCTCGATTGGTATTATGTTGCCTCCGAGGGTAATGAAATCTGTGCGACGTTTGGCGGAGTTGTCATCAAGATGGGGATATAGGACAAATACCTTGACATTGTTCATTCCGAAGAAGCTTCTGGATACAGCTTCGCCAGCATCTCCACGTGTAGCAATGATGATGTTGGATTTCTGATTAGCTCTCATGAACTGCTGATGGAGATGAGCCATGAACCGGGAACCGAAGTCTTTGTAAGATCCGCTCGGTCCGTGATACAGCTCGAGTGCATGAATAGACTCGGTAAGTTTCAGCAACGGAATGTCGAAATTGATCGCCTCCTTTACTATAGATTTGAGCGTGGCACTGTCTATTTCTTCACCAAAAAGCAGGTTTGCCACAACATATCCAATGTCGGTCAGCGACATCTCGGCTATGTTGTTGAAAAAAGCCCGCGGAATCAGAGGTATGCGTTCAGGCATATATATGCCACCATCGGCCGTCACACAGCGATGGACGGCTTCGTTGAGCGTTACCTCGGCAGTTGATCTTGTTGATGAGCGGTAGAGCACAGAAACAGGTATTGAGGAACTACATATTACTTGAATTACTTGATATCACCGGATATTCGCGATACTGATTATATCGGCGAATACACCGGCAGCTGTCACCTCGGCTCCGGCACCATATCCTTTGATTACCATCGGATATTCGCTGTAGCGTTCGGTATTTAGAAGGAATACGTTGTTCGACCCTTCCAAATTGTAAAACGGATGAGATGCATCAACGGTTTGGAGACCTACTGAAACATTTCCGCTGTCGAGTTTTGCGACAAATCGGAACCGCAATCCTTTCTGCTCGGCTTCAATACGCATTTTCTCGAATTGCGGGTCGTGCTTTTTCAACGACTTCAGGAAGTCGTCCACACTTCCGGCAAACAGTTCGGCGGGAATGAAGAGGTGAGTATCGACATCGTCCTGCTCGACAATATATCCAGACTCTCTTGCCAGAATGACAATCTTGCGGATAACATCGCGACCCGACAGATCCTCGCGGGGATCGGGTTCGCTATAGCCTTCCTTTTTTGCGCAGGCAATAGCTTCGGACATCGGTACGTCTGCTGAGAGTACATTAAATATGTAGTTTAATGTGCCCGATACAACAGCTTCGATCCGAGTGATACGGTCGCCTGAGTTGATCAGATTGTTTATGGTATTGATAATTGGGAGACCGGCTCCGACATTTGTCTCAAAAAGGAATTTTACGTCTCTCGCCTTGGCGATATCCTTAAGCTTGCTATAGGTCTCATACTTATCGGAGGCCGCAATCTTATTAGCTGCCACAACGTTGATATTGTGCGACAGGAGTGTTGGATAAAGCGCCGCTATATCCGGTGATGATGTGCAATCGACAAAGACCGAATTGTAAAGGTTGAGTCCAAGAATCTCGTTGCATATCAGCATAGGGGATGCCTTGACAGTGGATGCTTCGAGAGTATCGTGCCAGTTGTCAAGAGGAATGCCGTCGGGATTGAAGATGGCTTTTCGGGAATTGGCGATACCCACCACACGCAACTTCAGCGATTTTGATTTGAGCAGTGTGGACTGCTGGTGGGCTATCTGCTGAAGTAACCGACACCCGACATTGCCAATTCCCACTATGAAGAGGTTGAGTACGCGAGTGTCAGACAGGAAAAAACTTTCGTGGATTACGTTGAGCGCTTTGCGTTCGTTGGCCAGGTCGATGACAAATGATATATTTGTCTCAGACGCTCCTTGAGCGCAAGCTTTCACGTTTATGCCGTTTCGGCCAAGAGTGTTGAACAGGCGACCGGCCACACCGGCAGCCTTCTTCATGTTTTCGCCTACTATGGCGACAGTAGCAAGGTTGCGTTCTACCGTGATAGGATTGATCTCGCCAGTCTGCAGATCGGTCATAAATTCTTGTTCGAGCGCTTTCACGGCTCTCTCGGCATCGGCGTTTCTTACGGCAAATGAAGTTGTGTTCTCACTTGATGCCTGAGATACGAGAAAGACGCTGACACCGGCTCGCGACAGGGCGTTGAATATACGGGCGTTCACGCCGATGATGCCTACCATGCCAAGTCCGGAGAACGTGATAAGGCATGTGTCGTTGATGGATGATATGCCTTTGATAGCTTTTGCAACATCGGTATTTCCAGTACCTGGATCGGTATCGGTGTGACGGTCGGATATGAGTGTGCCGGGAGCTCCAGGATTGAATGTATTCTTGATAAGGATGGGGATATTCTTATGGAATACGGGATAAATAGTTGGTGGATATATCACCTTGGCTCCAAAGTTGCATAGCTCCATCGCCTCGATAAATGACAGCTTGTCGATAACGTAGGTCCCCGGTACCATTCTGGGATCGGCGGTGAGGAAACCGTCGACATCGGTCCATATCTCCAGTTGTTCGACGGAAGGTAGGGCTGCGGCAAGAATGGCTGCGGTATAATCGCTACCTCCACGTCCGAGGTTTGTCACGTCACCTTCGGCATTGGAAGATATAAACCCAGGTACGAGTATGACTTTTGCCGTTTCGAGCATCCGGGGCGTGATGATCTTAGCCATTTCGAGATGCGTCGCATCGGCATCAAGGACATGTTTGCCAAATTGGTTTACAGTCTTGATAAACTGCCTGGAGTCGAGCAACACAGTGTCTGGGCCGAGTATCTTGCTGATGATTGTCGAGGACAGACGTTCACCGTAGCTGACGATTATGTCTAATGATCTTGGCGAGAGGTCGTGGATAAGGCTTACACCTTTATATATGTTTGACAGTTCATCGAGCATCCTGTCGATGGTCTCGGTGACTTGCGACTTGCTTTCATCGGGTACTATACCATTGATGACATCATGATGGCGGTGTATAATTTCGGCCAGTGATACGGCATACGCTTCATCGCCCTGGGCAGCCATACGTGCGGTCGCTATCAGCCGGTCGGTGATTCCGCCCAACGCTGATACGACAACAATGACCGGAGATGTCCCGGCTTCTGCCTCAGTATAGTCGTGGACTATCTGCCTAACATTTTGAAGGCTTTTGACAGTTCCTACCGAGGTGCCTCCGAATTTCAGAACTTTCATTAGTATGAAAAGGTTGTTAGTTTGGATATCTAATAGAATATGTGAGGCGAGATGTATCGTATCCTGAAAAGGGTGAGGATACGATACAGTGCAAATTTACATAGAATATTCGGTATCGTTGCCCAAAAACCGATAAAAAAAAGCGGAGGGACATCGAAAGCGTTTTTTTTATTTTGGAATCAGAACCAAAAACTTTAATTTTGCATTCTACAATATGAAAATCTTATACAATGAAAGCCGTAGGACGTGATATTGTATGAATGTTTCCAATAGATAAATAATAACTCACATAACCAATAATAGTACATGTCAAAAACGGTTACAAAAGAAGCTGCTCTCGAATATCATCGGGAAGGAAAGCCGGGAAAAATAGAAACTGTTCCCACCAAGCCATACAGCACACAGTATGATCTGGCTCTGGCGTATTCGCCTGGAGTGGCCTATCCATGCAAAGAGATCGAGGCAAATCCTCAGGATGTATATGAATACACAAACAAGGGTAATCTGGTAGCTGTGATATCCAACGGCACTGCCGTGCTGGGTCTCGGCGATATCGGTCCATTGGCCGGCAAGCCTGTAATGGAGGGCAAGGCTCTTCTGTTCAAGATATTTGCCGGCCTCGACTGTATGGATATAGAGGTTGCCGAGAAAGATCCTAAGAAGTTCATAGAGATAGTGAAGGCTATCTCGCCTACATTCGGTGGAATCAACCTGGAAGATATCAAGGCCCCTGAGTGTTTTGAAATCGAGGAGACTCTGAAGGCAGAGTGCAACATTCCGGTAATGCACGATGACCAGCACGGCACAGCCATCATATCGGCGGCCGGTCTGCTCAATGCCCTTGAGATCCAGGGTAAGAAAATCGGAGACATCAAGCTTGTGGTAAATGGAGCGGGAGCTGCTGCTGTGTCATGCACCAAGCTCTATATGGCTCTGGGTGTCAAGCTTGAGAATATAGTAATGTGCGACAGCCATGGCGTCATTTCTACATATCGCACAGATCTCAACAAGCAGAAACAGGAGTTTGCCACAACCCGCAACATCACCACTCTTGCCGAAGCTATGGTAGGAGCAGATGTGTTCCTCGGACTGTCTGTAAAGGATGTAGTTACGCCTGATATGTTGAAATCAATGGCTCCCAAGCCAATTGTGTTCGCTTTGGCAAATCCTGATCCTGAGATAGCATATGATGCCGCCATATCATCGCGTCCCGATCTGATTTTCGCGACAGGACGAAGCGACTATCCTAACCAGATCAACAATGTCCTCGGCTTCCCCTATATATTCAGAGGTGCGCTCGACTCAGGTGCGACCTCAATCAACGAGGCCATGAAGCTGGCTGCTGTGCATGCTATAGCCGAGTTGGCAAAGGAGCCGGTGCCTCCGGTGGTTTCCGCTGCATACGATGAAGGCGAGATGCTGTCGTTTGGCCCTAAATACATTCTTCCGAAGCCGCTTGATCCGCGTCTGCTCATTACGGTAGCTCCGGCTGTTGCACGCGGTGCAATGGAGAGCGGTGTGGCCCGTCGTCCTATAAAGGACTGGAATGAATATGAGGATAAGCTGCGCGTGCTACAAGGCTACGATAACAAGATGATGCGCCGTATCGCTGACGAGGCCAAGAAACACCCCAAGCGGGTAGTATTCAGCGAGGCCAACACAGACAATATGCTCAGAGCTGCTGTACTCGGTGCGCAGCAGGGCAATTTTGTTCCTGTGTTGTTGGGTAACGAAGAGATGATATCACGGCGTGCGGAGCGTCTTGGCCTTGATATATCAGGTATGGAAATAATAAATCTGCGTCATGACCGCGAGGCTGATCGCCGCGCACGATATGCAGAAGCATTGGCTGAACGCCGTCAACGCCAAGGACTTACTTATAGTGAGGCACTTGAGCGCATGTTCGACCGCAACTATTTCGGTATGATGATGGTGCAAACCGGCGACGCCGATGCATTTATCGGCGGAACATTCTCGGCTGCCAACCACACCAAGAGCATTGCGAAGGAGGTGATCGGAATACGTCCGAAATACAATCATTTTGCAGCCATGCATATTGTCCAGACAAAGAAGGGTGTATTCTTCCTTGCCGACACACAGGTGAACCGCGATTGCAACGAGGATGCTCTGTTCGATATTGCCCGGCTCGCGCGCCACTCTGTGAAGTATTTCTCACACAAGCCAGTCATGGCTATGATCAGTTACAGCAACTTTGGCTCATCTGGAGAGGAGGAGGAGCCTACGCGTGTCAGCCGTGTAGTTGAGCGTATGCACCAGGAGTATCCCGATCTGGCCATTGATGGAGAGGTGAACATGCTCTTTGCTCTTGACCGCCGTCTGCGCGACAAAAACTATCCGTTCTCGCGCCTTAACGGTCTTGACGTTAACACGCTTGTATTCCCCAATCTCACGGCCGCTTCATCTGCGGCACGAATCATGCTCCAGATGGGAGTAGGTGAAGCTATAGGTCCTATCCAAATGGGTCTGAACAAGCCGATCCATTTCATCAATGTAAATGCCAGTGTGCGCGATATTGTCAATCTTGCCACAATCGCAGGGCTGGATGCGGCAACAGGAGCTTCTACATGTCAGGATGACTGATCGGCCATATCCTGAGACCTAAAAAGATCAATGCCGGGACTTCGAAGCCCCGGCATTGATCTTTTTTGTATCTTTATGAGATCAGTTCGCTCACTGGGCTACAGACCGCGAATCGACTTCACTTATCATGCCGTGGCGATAGGCATAAAGCAACTCCCTTAGCTCATCTATCTGACTCTTGAGGATCTTGCCCTTGTCGGTATCCTTGACGCGAATACGTTCGGCAGTCTGTTCTACCATTTTTGTGGTGCGCACGATGTCTGTGCCATTTTCTATTGCCTGTTCTATCGACTCGATCGGTTCATGCTCGACAAGCTCAAAATTGGTACTGTGGTATATCAGAGTATATCCTGCTATGCCGGTTGTCTTATGGTAGGCTTTAGCAAATCCACCATCGATCACCATCAGTTTGCCGTTGGCTCTGATCGGACTCTCGCCATTGGCCGTGCGCACCGGCACATGTCCGTTTATGATATGGCGTTGTGTGCCTTCCACGCCAAATTCATCCAGTATCATGTCGCATATCTCCTCGCGGTTGCGCAGCTTGAAATACCAGCCTTTTTCTTCGCGTATGGCTTGTTCATCCTTCACGAAATAGCGCTCGAATGTAGTCATCTTGTCTTTGTCAAAGAGAGGGGAGTCTGGGCCGCACCACAGATACCAGAAATAATCGCGTGCATACTGACGATCGACAGCATTCGTGTCATCGTTCCAAGCCGACCGCAGCAACACGCCAATCTGGTGCATCAGTGCGCGTCCCTTATATCGAGTTCCCTTAATCTCCACTTCTTTGAACGATCCATCCTCATTAAGCGGCAATGACGCATGAAAAAGCAGGTTGGAGTTATATACCGAGTACATGCAACCGTGCGAGAACAACGCATCGATATGACGACGCAGGGCAGTGCTGACCGTGAATGAATGTCTCAGCTTATTTATCAGATGCCGTTCCTCAGGAGTAAGTTCATATGGGTGTTCGGGATCAACAGTAGGCAGATTTTTATCTGTAAGCTCGTATACAGTACCGTCGATCTCCACGGTGCCGTTGTCATGATCTATGCGGTGGAGGAGCTTCCGTGAATCCATGTTCCATTCAGGATGCATCGTTATCATTTCTCCCTCCAGCTTGAACTGTATTACAGCCATAGCCTTATGCATCTTTTTCATAAGCCGCAGAGTCTTCTCCGTGTGGGTATTCTCGTCATCGGCCTGATACGTCTCAAATACATCGCATGGATCATCGGCATAAGTTTCCATTGCAAACGTAGCCAGCTGCACAAGATTTATGCCGTAGCCATCCTCGAGAGTGGCCATATTTCCGTATCTCAGAGATATCCTCACCACATTCGCTATACACGGAAGATTACCTGCTGCTGCGCCCATCCACAGTATATCGTGGTTACCCCATTGTATGTCCCAGTCGGCATAATGACACAACGTGTCCATGATGAGATGTGCTCCAGGGCCACGGTCGTAGACATCGCCTAACACATGCAGTCGGTCTATACTCAATTTCTGAATCACATTACAGATAGCTGAAATGAACGACTCTGCCTGACCGGTCGATATGATCGACTCAATGATGCAGTTGAAGTATGCCTGTTTGTCGTAGTCGGAAGGCGATTCATGCAGTAGCTCCTCTATTATATAAGCATACTCACGTGGCAATGCCTTTCGAACTTTCGATCGAGTGTATTTGGAAGATACTGTCTGACAGACTCTTACGAGACGGTGGAGTGTTATGTTGTAGAAATCCTCAACGTTCTCCTCAGACACTCTGAATGACTGGAGCTTCTCCTCTGGATAATATATCAATGCGCACAACTGTCTTATCTCGCTCTCTCTCATCGAATTAGCGAACAGTTCGGTCACCTTCCGCTTGATATTTCCTGACGCATTCTTCAGAATATGACGAAACGCCTCATGCTCACCGTGGAGATCGGCCACAAAGTGCTCCGTACCCTTTGGCAAATTCAATATGGCCTCAAGATTGATTATTTCAGTACCGGCCGCGCTGATATTGGGGAAAGTTTGCGACAAGAGTTCCAGGATCCGTCGATCATTTTCCACGCGTTGAGCCGAAACGCACGATTCAGTCGATATCATATCAGTCAGAAGATTTGGTTTATGACTACAAAAGTAATAAGATTTTTTTTGCCAAACAATTCATAATATTCATAGATAGCCCCGATTGTTTCATCAATAATAATATTAAGGTACTTATTTCCCATAATCACTATTATGTTAAATAGAGATTGTGGGGCCGCTCTCCACTCTACGAATGTCGACATTGTGTGAGTTCTATGCTTTGTGTGGTCCTCCTATAATCTGATTTGGCTCTTGAGCTCGGTCTGCGCAGACCGCTTCATGCTTCATCGGGGCCAGGGTATTTTAGGCTCTGAGAACCGCATAATCAGGTAAGATGATCTGCTTGGGTTCATTCCTGCGATTCTCAAAGGCTTAAGTCTTTGCTATTTTCTTGATAACCCCCTATGAATTAAAGTATTGTGTTATGGTAAGGTGGGATGAGGAAATCATCTGACTGAAGAATGAAATATTTTAACGCTCTGAAAATAAAACCTAGCTAAATCATAACTTGTTAGTAATGTGTAGACTAAATGCAACTTCGGCATTCAAGTTGTTTGTATTGGCAATTATTCCTTTACATTAGTAAACAACGGTATATATGCGACAATAGCTGTATTCAAAAATGCAAATTGAAGTATCAGCAGCTACACATTGCTTGCGAATTAAGAATTGCAAACAATCCTGCATAGCTCGAATCTATACAAAAATGTAGAGAAGTAAATATAATCCAAGTTGATTCTGCAAACCAGATGTAAATGAAAATTTATTGCCATATAGATTGTTTTGCAATCACTGTAATGATATGATAACCAATATATAGCTATAAATAGCTAAAGGGTTAAATTAATATTTGGGTGTTTATTAGCAATAATGGCCAATATTTGTAGTTGGCATCAGATTAGTCTGCTAATAATCAGTGGGTATGCTAATGATATCTAAAGTTATACATTAATATCTGTGAGGGCGGCAAGCTATGTGTGGTGTGCGTTTGCAACATGGATTTACAATTGTATTTTATGTATTTGCACTTTTAAATTAGGTGGTATTTGCGAAAATAAATTTGCAAAATCTAAGGAGAATGATTACATTTGCATCCGTAACGCAGGCTCACAACCCTCCGCCAGCAAGTCATTTCGCAAAACAACTACCAAAGATGGATATCGTTTCACGCTTAAAGATATTTCTGAACCATCTGGGCATTCAGGTGACGCAGTTTGCCGACATATGCTCTATCCCCCGCCCCACTATGTCGCAATTGCTCAACGGCCGAAATAAGAAGGTGAGCAACGAACTGATCGGCAAAATCCACACAGCCTATCCCGAGTTATCGGTACTGTGGCTTATGTTTGGTCAAGGAGATATGCTTGCCGACGGATTTACGCCAACCTCAGAGCCTAAAACTACCTCTACAATCAATTTTGAGGCTACCAAATCCCATGAGTCTGAGCTACATGATGCAATATATGGTTATGAAAACACTGCTGAGGATTTTTCGTCCAAAAAAAATTCCGGGCCTTCGATAACTCATATTCCCGGAATACCCTCCACATCACCAAAAAGTATGACGGATGCAGCTGAAGCTCCCACAACACCCTCAGACGGCGCACTATTTCCCGATGATCCTGACCACGACCATACTAAGAAAGTAGTAAACATAATAGTATATTACAGCGATAACAGCTTCGAGTCTTTCGTCCCCGGAAAGTTTTAGCCGAGGCTATTATCACTCCCCTGTTTCCACGCACAAAGATCCGGCTGTGAAGCTAATGCAGTGTGTAATGCAGCAGCTTCACAGCCGGATCCTGTTTTTTATATCGCTTTAGTTTGCAGTCAGGCTCCAGGATTGATGTCGAGCAGTTTCTCCATCACCTTTGAGGTATATAGCATTGGATCGTCAGCTTCAGTAATAGCATCAGACATAGCAAATCCGTTTACACCGCAGGCAAGCACATCGTCAATATTATCCAGAGCTACCGGGCCGGCATAGACCAGTGCTATATCCATGCTTGCAGCGCGCACATCTGATACAAGGTTTTTGAGTTCGGCCATCGGCATACATGCTATCGACACATAGTCGACATCCATACCTTTAAGGTTCAGTATATCCTGCAGGCATGAGACGCTCACACCGATGATAGCACCAGCACCCAGCCGCTCCCTAACACTGCGTGCAATGGTAGGATCAGATAGATGTATACCAGACACCTTCAGCTCTTCCACCACTTCTTCATGATCTCTTATGAGTAGAAAGGCATTGTTGTTGCGGCATATGTCAATCACATCGAGAGCTGCGTTTCTCACATCGTTGTCGCTCTCCTGTGGCAGATTCAACTCTATCCATCGGCAACCGCCCTCCACCACCATGCTCACTTGTTGCAGAGTGGTGTACTTATCCGATTTCTTTGAAATGTATTGTAGCATATCACATGTTTTATTGATCGCCGCCAGTCTATCCCGAACTGTCAGGATATCCTTAGGCTGTGTTCATTTAGATAAAAACGCCTGGCCTTTAGAAAAGGTTGATCACGGCAATCTCCGGTTCATGCAGCAAAATTAATCATTTATCATCAGTTTATCCATCAGACTTTACAACTTTTAGCCTCTGACTGTTGTTGTGAGTGTGTAATAATATTCATCCAACGCTTAGATTATGCAAACACGTCGCTTAGTTTTGGTTATAGCTATATCTGCCGCAGCCATGGCAACTTCAGTGTCGTCACAGGCCAAAGATATGGTCGATATGCAGCTTGACTCATTGAAGCAGCAACATAAATTTATAATGATTGACGGTGAGAGACCATCTGATGATTCACTCCGGACTGTGCTCGACCGTTTTTATCTCGATCAGTTCCGCAGCTTTCAGGACCCGGCAGCACCATACTTCCTTTTTATGAGTCGCGACTCTCAGTTGGCAATGGGTATCGGCGGTTGCGTTCGGCTACGTGGATGGTACGACTGGGGCGGTGCCATACCCTCCAACGGTTTTGTACCCGCACTAATCCCCATGGAACCTAATCCAACATCGCGCAAACGACTCGGATCCACACCTGCGGGTACTGCCCTGTTTTTTAGAGTTATCGGCCGCGCCCGTAATATAAATTATCAACTCTATATCGAAACCAACTTCAATGGCTACAACGGGCGTGATCTCCACCTGAAAAAAGCTTACGCAATAATCAATGACTGGACCATAGGCTACGCTAACTCTACATTCAGTGATCCTGCGGCATTGCCACCGACAGTCGATGCACAAGGACCAAACAATAAAATGGCTGTGACCGACGTGCTCGTCCGATGGCTAAAACCGATCGATAAGAAATGGAGTATAGCCATATCGGCAGAGACCCCAGCACAACAGGTAGACGTGCAGGACAGCCTTACCCAGAAATGTGATGAATGGCTTCCTGACTTCGCTGCATTCATACAGTATGAATGGGCAAAAGGACAGCATATACGTCTTGCCGGCATCTTACGAACCATGCCATACCGCGATATGCTTGCCGGCAAGAACCACAATGTTATCGGAGGAGGTATGCAGCTTAGTCTCATAGCACACCCCCACAGCCAGCTCACATGTTACGGCACTATCACCGCAGGACGTGGCACGGCAAGCCTCGGAGGCGATATGCTTGTAGGCAACTACGATCTTGTCAGCGATCCCGACAAGCCAGGCAAACTATACGCCCCGTGGGCATATGGATGGGATGCGGCCTTACAATGGAATTTCAAGCCAAACCTGTTTGTATCGGCAACCATAGGACAATCCCGTTATCTGCCTTCTCATACTGAGCCCGGCAGTAATTATAAATACGGACTCTATAGCGCAGTAAACATATTTTGGAACATGACACCGCGAATGCAGGTAGGCGCAGAATTGAATCTCGGCCGACGCAATAACTTCAATGGCGAGCATCGTGGGGCACAGAGAATCGGCGCCATGTGTCAATTCTCATTCTGACAGACTCGACAGAAATTATATACAAGACAAAGCAGACAGGATCCGAGTCCAAATTAAGTGGGGCGGATCCTGTCTGCTTCAGTTCGGTTAGTCTTGTGATTTTACTTATCAGAGTCTTTAAATGTCCGTGCTTGCTGGCTGCGCGAGATGGTGAGTTGTTGCTCAAGCTTGTTCTTTTGCATCTGAAGCAAGCGGAGTCGGCTGAATACCACCGATGCCGAATAAACCTCAGCAAGAGCATCCAACTGAGGCTTTGTCATTGTAATCGAACGGTTAGTGGCGCCGACAAATGTAAGTTTTACCGGCTGGCCGATATGTGACAGGGCAAACCGACCGAGAGTGTCGCATTCGGCTTGAGTGAATGTGATAATCTCAGAACCTCGCGAACGATCATTTCTCTCACCATCGGGCTGCACAGTGGCGCTACGGGCCTCCTCACCGCCCGCTGAAAGCATGACTCCGAGGCTCTTGGTCCCACCTTTGGCCGATGATATAAGATAGAAAACGCCGTCAGGTGATATGCGAGCATGCAACCCCTCCGTAGATTCGACCGCCACATCCTTTTGTGATGAAGCTATGTAATATCCCTCTACCGGATTCGAGACGAAAGTCATAACCGACTTTAGATTTTCAGCGTCAGTCTTTGCGATAACAGAAAGGCTATCGTTTGTCTGCAAATCTTTTAGGGTCTGCCCCTCGATAGCTTTAGCCCGAAGATACATTCCGTTACGCCTAACTTCCACCTCACCCGGATACAATGAGTCGATTGAATCAAGCAACGCGATAGCATTGGTGTAATTGCCTGATTCCACAGATTCCGAAGCACTTTCATATAGATTGTTGGCTTTATCCGAGGCGCTATTCGAACAGGCCGACATTGCTACGGCAAGAACAGTTGCATAGAGTACTTTAAATTTATCAGATGGTTCGTTCAACATTTTTAATTCCTTTTACTGTCTTGATTTTTCTGATTATGCTTTCAAGAGCCTCTGTATTCGACACGCCTATCACAAGGTATCCATTGAACACGCCATCGTGAGAATCAATGGAGATGTTGCGCAAAGTAGTCGATGACTCTTTACTTATTATTGAGGTTATATTTGTTACGATACCTATGTCATCAGTTCCAACTATTCGTAATGTGGCCGGGAACTGCTGTCCTACTTTTCCGGACCATCGCGTCGAAATAACACGATATGGGTAGCGGTCCTTGATATTCCGTGCGTTCGGGCAGTCAGATCGATGTATCTTTATCACACCCTCGGCTGATACAAAGCCAAACACATCATCACCATATATCGGATTGCAGCAGCGTGCCATACGATAATTCAGGCCCTTGACATTGTCGCCGATTACAAGCACCTCGTTACCGGCAGCATCTCTATCTTCATCCTGAGCCTGCTGTAATGTGAAATCTCCCGCAGAGCGCGTCACTCCGCTCTCCGCTCCGATATTCTCGATCGACTCGTATTCTGACAATATGCGTGATACATCAATCTTTTCATCGGCTATTTCAGCATAGAATGCAGTCACAGTCTTATAGCCAAGCCGCTTGATTATCTTGCTCATGGTAGCCTCGTCAATCTCTACCTTTCGGTTTTTGAGCCGGCGCTGCAGCAATTCTCTTCCAAGTTCTGAAGCTCTGTTCTCACGTTCTTTCAGTGTCTGTCTGATCTTGCTTTTGGCCTTTGAGGTGACGACTATATTGAGCCAATCAGGCTTGGGCTGTTGCGTTGATGCTGTCAGTATTTCGACTGTATCACCACTGTGTAGTTTGTGGTTCAGACGGCAATTGCGGCCGTTCACACGACCGCCGGTACAGCAACATCCGAGATTGGAATGGATATTGAATGCAAAGTCGAGAACCGTGGCGCCGAGCGGTAGTTTATAAAGATCACCTTTGGGGGTGAAAACAAAGACCTCCTTATCATACATGTCGAGTTTCATGTTTTTCATGAGCTCGGTGGGTCCTACTTCAGCAGTCTCAAGTATTTCCCTGACATGATTCATCCAGTCATCCAGATTGTTTTCGCTCTTTATGCCTTTATATTTCCAATGTGCGGCAATGCCTTTCTCGGCAATCTCATCCATGCGACGTGTTCTTATCTGCACTTCCACCCATTTGTCCTGTGGACCATGGACTGTGATGTGCAGCGACTCGTATCCATTGGACTTGGGTATGCTGAGCCAATCTTTAAGTCGCGCCGGATTAGGTTGATACATGTCTGTCACGACAGAATATGCCAACCAGCAATCGCTGCGTTCACGTTTTACCGGAGTGTCGATTATTATACGTATCGCAAACAAATCATATATATGATCAAGATCGGTGTTCTGCTTCTTCATCTTGTTCCAGATGGAGTAGATTGACTTTGTCCGGCCCTTGATCTCGAAATTAAGCCCCTCGATTTCAAGGGCTTTCTTTACCGGATTTATGAAAGCATCGATATAGGCATCTCTTTTCTGCTTGGTCTCATTGAGCTTTCTGGCTATACGCTGATACATTTCACGGTTGGTGTATTTAAGCGACATATCCTCAAGATCGCTCTTTATCGCATAAAGGCCAAGTCTATGAGCCAGCGGAGCATACAGGTAGGCGGCTTCGCATGCCACCATTCTCACCAGCTCCGTATCTGGATGGTGGTTGATGGCTTTCATAAGAACCAACCTCTCCACTATCATTATGAGTATCACCCTTATGTCCTCGGCAAACGTCAGCAAAAGTTTCCGGAAATTATCGGGATCGGTAGCTGCGGCGTGCCGTCCATAGAGTGTTGATACTTTAAGCAATCCACGGATAAGTGTGGCTATATCATTACCCCACTGCGCTTCAACCTTCTCTACGTCATAAAGTCCAGCCTTGCATAATGAATGCAGCAGAATGGCAAGCACCATATTGCGGTCAGCATTTATGGCTTCGCAAAGCATCAACGCAGTGAGCATACTGTGTGATGCCGGATCGACAGGCGACTCTAACGGTGCAATTTCATCGTGCTTGCAATCCTTCAGGATCCTGTGCACTGCCATAAAATCTTCCTTCTCCACTATCCCGCGAGTCATTGTTGCCAGATCGCGATATAACAGTGGAAGGCTCTTTATTTCTGCATAATTGATCTTCTTCTGTGACATGAGCACACATTTTTAGAATAAGAGTTCCACAAAATTAGACTTTTCTGCACAATCTGACCAAAAATCATAACCGTTTATGTGTTATAATTACTTAACTTAGCGGTCGAAATGAGAAACCGAAGTGTCATAATAGGCTTAAACTTGATATTTTTGTCGCATGGTATTGCTGTGGGGCAGTCGGCGAGTGTGTCTGATAAGATGTTGGAAATCAATCAGTCGGTCAGAAATCAACTTGACCGCGAGTATATACCGTTGTACACTGGTTCTAAAGTGGAATTTGGTCCGATCTGGGAAACAATCTCAAGTAATACTCAGGAGGGGTTCCGACTCCAAGCTGCCGCTCGTACGACCTCATATTTCTCTGAAAATGTGAGGTTAGCGGCCAAGATAGCCTATGGATTCAGAGATTACCGTGTGAAATATGGCGGAGAAATGACAGTGAGAGTACGTCCTGATGGCGAGGTGCTACTGAAATATGACTATGATACAGACTTCATAGGGCAATATTTGCCTTTCGGGATGTCGCACCATAGCCTTAAACAGTCATTCATGCGTCGCACTAACAGATGGATTGATTATCGTCGTTCGGCTCGTGCAGGATACAGGTACCAGGCCTCTTCAGGTTTGACATGGACAGGCAGTCTTGTTCATGACCGATATAAGTCGGGCAGGTATACGCCATATGTAAGCATGCATGACAGTGTGGCCTTGAGCGTGTCTTCTACTTATTTCTTGGCTCAGGTAGAGTACACCCCGGATATGAACACCCGTCGGTCCACATGGTTTGCCTATCCACATTTCTCGATTGCCCAGTCTATGGGACCATCGGGTATGCCAGGGGCCACGTTTGCAAATGTCGCTACACTCATTGAAGTTGCCGCAAGATTCAGAATTGCAGATCTTGGGAGTCTTTCCGCTACTCTTCGGGGGGCTGCCACATGGACGCACACGCCATATCCGGCCATGACGTTGCCATCTGCCAACCTGTCGAGACGTTACGTGTACTCCACTTTCATGCTTATGCAACCTATGGAGTTGACAGCCGATCGTCACCTGTCCCTGTTTATGAGCTATTCGCCGGAGGGTCGGCTGCTCGGCCTTGTTCCTATGTTCCGGGATCTGGGTCTGTGCTCATTTATAACAATGAATACGGCCATTGGTCATCTAAGCTCAAATAACCGACCAATCAATGATGAAGGTTTACCTGCATACCCAATTTATACCAGTACATTCGATGGGCTGAAACCTTATATGGAATTGTCGATAGGCATTGGTAGCCTGAAACATAGGATCCGTATAGACTATGTGTGGCGTCTGACTTACCGTAAAACTCCCGAGGCCGATATGTCGGGACTGAGAGTAGGGGTTGACATACATTGAACAAACATATCGTGGCCTACAAATTATAGAAATATCTTTGTCAGGTCGTATAGAATCGTTACCTTTGCAGTGGTAAAAATGGAGTCTTGAGCCCGCTCGCCATCCATGACGGACGGGCTTTTTGAGAAAGGATGACAATCCAGCCGCAGACTTTATTTACGTTTAATAAACCGTTATACATTCGCTTATACCTCAGCAATGGTCGTATTTTTCAAAAAAGGTGCCGGTCAGGTAATAGCCGTGGAGACCGATCACCGCTTTTCTCCCGAAGAAAACGAGAAGCTCATGTGGCTTTTCGATGGTGCAAAGCCTCTTGCATCCACTTCCGTCAAGGGTCGTTTTGTCGGCCCCCGTCGTGAAATGATCACTCCGTGGAGTACAAACGCAGTAGAGATCACCCAGAATATGGGAATGAGTGGAATAACCCGCATAGAACAGTTCTTCCTCACTCGTGAAGACCCTCCGCGCTACGACAAAATGCTTGAGCGCATCTATGAGGGTCTCAACTCAAAGGTGTTTGATATAAAGCGTGATCCCGACGCTATAGTTTACATAGACAACATATCGGAGTATAACGCCAAGGAGGGTCTGGCTCTGAGTGCTGAAGAAGAGGCTTACCTGTCGCAGTTGTCTGAGAAACTCGGCCGTCCACTGACCGACAGCGAGGTGTTCGGATTTTCTCAGGTAAACAGTGAGCATTGCCGCCACAAGATATTCAACGGCACTTTTATCATAGATGGACAGGAGAAGCCGTTGTCGCTATTCAAACTTATCAAAAAGACATCACAGGAAAATCCCAACGGTCTCGTTTCTGCTTATAAGGATAATGTGGCTTTTGTCAAGGGCCCGGTGATCGAGCAGTTTGCTCCGGTCAACCCTGAAAAGCCCGACTACTTTGAGATGCGCCCTATAAAGAGCGTTCTGTCACTCAAGGCCGAGACTCATAACTTCCCTACTACCGTAGAGCCTTTCAATGGCGCCGCTACCGGATCGGGTGGTGAGATACGCGACCGTCTGGGTGGAGGCAAGGCCAGCCTACCGCTTGCCGGCACTGCAGTATACATGACCAGCTATCCGCGTCTGGCGGCCGACCGTAGATGGGAGATGATGATGAATCCGCGTGTATGGCTTTACCAGACTCCTGCCGACATATTGATCAAGGCATCGAACGGTGCGTCAGATTTCGGCAATAAATTCGGTCAACCGTTAATCTGTGGTTCACTCCTGACATTCGAACATGATGAGAATGGCAAGATGTATGCCTATGACAAGGTTATCATGCTTGCTGGTGGTGTTGGTTTCGCAGCATCAAAGGATGCCATAAAGGGTATACCCGAACCTGGCCAAAAGGTTGTGGTTATGGGTGGCGACAACTACCGTATCGGTATGGGTGGTGGTGCCGTCAGCTCTGTCGATACCGGATGCTACGACAACGCCATAGAGCTTAACGCTGTGCAGCGTGCAAATCCCGAGATGCAGAAGCGTGTGTCAAACGTGATTCGTGCTCTTGCCGAGTGTGAGACCAATCCGATAGTATCAATCCATGACCATGGGGCTGGCGGTCATCTCAACGCCTTGTCGGAACTTGTCGAGGCTACAGGTGGTAAGATCGACATGTCGCAGCTGCCCGTTGGCGATCCCACTCTGTCGGCAAAGGAAATCGTAGGCAACGAGAGCCAGGAGCGTATGGGATTCGTGGTAAACGAAAAAGATATTCAGCGTATACGTCAGATAGCCGAACGTGAGCGTGCCCCAATGTTTGTAGTCGGCGAGACTACAGGCGATGACCGCTTTGTGTTTGAACAGGCCGATGGTGTAAAACCAATTGACCTTGCCATGACTGACATGTTCGGAAGCTCTCCCAAGACCATAATGGTCGACAAGACTGTTTCCGTATCATTCTCAGATATTGCAACTGATCCGGCTTGCATACATCAGTATGCTTCCGACGTGCTTAGTCTCGAGGCTGTAGCGTGCAAGGACTGGCTGACCAACAAGGTTGACCGTTCAATCACAGGTAAAATAGCACGTCAGCAGTGTCAGGGCGAGATTCAGTTGCCACTGAGCGATTGTGGCGTCGTGGCCCTCGATTTCACCGGCAAAAAAGGTATAGCTACCAGCATAGGCCACGCTCCACAAGTAGCCCTTATCGATTCCGCCAAAGGCTCTGTGATGGCTATTGCTGAATCTCTGACAAACATCGTAGGCGCTCCCCTCTCCGACGGACTCAAGAGCATATCGCTCAGCGCAAACTGGATGTGGCCGTGTAAGAATCCAGGCGAGGATGCAGCTCTCTACCGTGCCGTTGAAGCATGTAGCGATTTTGCATGTGCCTTAGGCATCAACATCCCAACCGGCAAAGACTCTTTGTCAATGACTCAGAAATATGGTGACGACAAAGTATTTGCCCCCGGCACTGTAATAATCAGTGCGGCCGGTGAGGTTAGCGATGTCCGCAAGGTGGTATCGCCTGTGCTTGTACAGCGCAAATCATCGCTTTACTACATAGACTTCTCCAATTCACCATTGAAGCTTGGAGGATCTGCCCTGGCTCAGTCTATGGGCCATATCGGTGCCGATGCTCCTACCATAGAGAGTCCGCAGAAATTTGCAGACACATTTAATGCTGTACAGGCTCTGGTAAAGCGTGGCGCATTCATGTCTGCCCACGATGTGTCGGCCGGAGGTCTGCTCACCACACTGCTTGAAATGAATTTTGCAAACACCAAGGGTGGTGTAACCATAGATGCAGATGCTTTCAATGAGATCGGTGAGAGTGATATTGTCAAGATCCTTTTTGCTGAAAATCCGGCTTTGGTAGCTCAAATAGCTCCAGACAAGCAAGAAAACGCAGAAAAAACAATGCGTCAGGCTGGAGTCCGCTTCATCAAGATCGGCCAGCTTACTGATGGCCGCACTGTCACCGTATCACACGCCGGAACCAACCACACGTTCGACATTGACCGTCTGCGCGACGTATGGTTCTACACTTCATATCTGATGGATTGCCGTCAGTCCGGACAGAAACTCGCTGAAGCCCGAATGGCCAACTTCCGCAAGCAGCCCATTCGCTATCGTTTCCCACAAGGCTTTGACGGTAAGCTCGCATCGCGTAATATAGATCTGGTTCGCCGCAACAAGACTGGTGTCCGCGCGGCCATAATACGTGAAAAGGGCGTAAATGGCGACCGTGAGATGGCATACTCCCTCTTCCTGGCTGGCTTCGATGTTAAAGATGTCCATATGTCCGACCTTATGAGTGGCCGCGAGACTCTTGATGATGTCAACATGATAGTATTCTGCGGCGGCTTCTCTCATAGCGACGTACTTGGCTCCGCTAAAGGTTGGGCTTCAGGATTCCGCTACAACGAGAATGCCCGCAAAGCGCTTGACCGTTTCTATGCCCGTCCCGACACAATGAGTCTTGGTGTGTGCAACGGTTGCCAGCTCATGATCGAGCTCAATCTTATCACACCCGACCACGCCCGACGTCCTCGTATGGCCCACAACGACAGCCACAAGTTTGAGAGCGCTTTCCTTGGTGTCACTGTTGAGGCTGGACCCTCCATTATGCTTGGATCGTTGGCCGGAACTAAGGCAGGCATATGGGTAGCTCACGGAGAGGGTAAGTTCGAACTCCCGATGCCTTCGGATTCTTACAACGTCGCCCTGCGATACAGCTATGCTTCTTATCCTGGCAACCCCAATGGATCGCGTGGCGCTGTAGCCGGTATATGCTCAGCCGACGGTCGCCATCTGGCCATGATGCCACATCTAGAACGCTCAATCTTCCCTTGGCAATGCGCCTTCTATCCTTCCACTCGCCGTGGCGATCAGATCACACCCTGGATCGACGCATTCATAAACGCCCGTGTTTGGATCGAAGAACATATTGCCCGTTCCTGACAATCATATCACAGAGAAGCCACACCCCAGCGGGTGGCTTCTCTTGTTTATTATAATTCCAATAGTTTCCAACAGTTTCCAATCACCAATCGAAACACTTATTTCTTATGGGAGGTTTTTTTGGTACAGTGATGCGTCTGCCGTGTGTTAACGACCTGTTTTATGGCGTTGATTATAATAGCCACATGGGCACACGCCGCGCCGGCATGGCCACCTGTGATGACAACGGCATATTCTGTCGCTCCATCCACAATATCGAAAACACATACTTCAGGACTAAATTTGAGGCTGACCTCGATGACTTCAAGGGACGCTGCGGAGTAGGAGTAATATCAGATACCGATGCCCAGCCCATCATAGTTAACTGCCATTTAGGCAAGTTCGCCATCGTTACCGTTGCCCGCATCAATAATATCAATCAGCTTGAACAGGAGCTACTGGCCAAGGGCCACCACTTCTGCGAGCACTCCTACGACATCCTGAATCCCACCGAGATGATCGCGGCACTGATAAGCGAGGGCCGCACTATGGTCGAGGGCATCGAAAACGTTTATCGTCGCGTTAAAGGCTCCTGCTCTATGCTCATACTGCGTGATGGTAGCATAATAGCAGCACGCGACCGCCTTGGCCGTACACCAATTATAATAGGTCATAAGGAAGGTGCTTATGCAGCCACAAGCGAGACCTGCGCATTCCCTAATCTCGGCTATACAATCTGTCATAATCTTGGTCCCGGCGAGATTGTAGAGCTGACAAGTGAGTCGATGCGCACACTACGCAAGCCCGACAACGAGATGCAAATCTGCGCCTTTCTTTGGACTTACTATGGTTATCCCGTATGCGAATATGAAGGACGCAATGTCGATGAGATGCGATATAAATGTGGCAAAGATATGGCCGCTACAGATGATACAACAGTTGATTTTGTCAGCGCCATTCCAGATTCTGGCATAGGCATGGCGTTGGGCTATGCTCAAGGCCTCGGTAAGCCCTACCGCCGTGGTATAGTGAAGTACACCCCCACCTGGCCCCGTAGCTTTACCCCCAACTCTCAGGAACGGCGAGAACTTGTGGCCAAGATGAAGCTCATACCTAACAAGGCCATGCTCAATGGCAAACGTGTCATATTCTGTGACGATTCAATTGTGCGTGGCACTCAGTTGCGCGATAATGTCAGCGATCTATATCAGTGTGGCGCCAAGGAAGTTCATGTACGAATCAGCTGTCCTCCGCTTATTTATCCCTGTAAATTCATAAACTTCACAGCTTCAAAGAGCGAACTTGAGCTTATCACACGACGCGTCATACTTGAGCGCGAAGGTGCACACGATAAAAACCTTGAGGCTTATGCTACAACTGGCACACCACAGTATGAGGCTCTTGTCGAAGCTATACGCAGCCGGTTAGGTGTCACATCCCTCCGGTTTAGTTCTGTCGAGAATGTTGTCAATGCTATCGGATTACCAAAGTGCAAAATCTGTACCCACTGTTTTGACGGAACTTCTCACGACTGATCACGTCTCTTCTGCCTATCAGTAGTATCATACAGCGCCGGACATCCTCATGATGCCGGCGCTTATTTTAACCATGATTATTCAATTCCTGCGCTATCTATTTTAGCTTGAGTCAACAAGCGATGAGGATATTATAAAAGGAGCCCTGCCGTTGGTCCTACGGCAGGGCTCCTTAGTGTGGGAAATGTGGTAATCCTGATTAGTTCCAGGCGTCTACTATACCCATGAAATCATCGGCTTTGAGTGATGCGCCGCCGATGAGACCGCCATCTACGTCGGGCTTGGCAAAAAGTGCCTTGGCATTTGATGGCTTGCAGCTGCCTCCATAGAGTATAGAGGTGTTGTCGGCTACTTCCTGACCGTATTTGCCAGCTATGACGCTGCGGATGAAAGCGTGCATCTCCTGAGCCTGATCATCAGTTGCGGTCTTGCCGGTACCGATAGCCCATACAGGTTCATAGGCGAGGATAATCTTGCTGAACTGGTCGGCAGAGAGATTGAAAAGACCTTCCTCAATCTGAGCCTTGACAACGTCAAAATGGCTACCAGCTTCGCGTTCGGCGAGAACTTCACCAATGCAGAATATGGGAGTGAGATTATTCTCAAGGGCGAGGGCAACCTTGTTGCGCAGTGTTTCGGCAGTTTCTCCGTAGTACTGACGACGCTCGCTGTGGCCAAGGATCACATAGGTTGCACCGGTAGATGCGACCATGGGAGCTGAGACTTCACCGGTATAAGCACCGCTGGCGTGGTCAGCGCAGTTTTCAGCACCAAGACCAAGCTTGGTCTGATCTATAACACCGGCTACGGGAGCAAGGTGTGTGAAAGGTACGCAGATCACTACGTCGCATGCGGGACAGCGGCTTGCAAGAGCGTCGTTTACTTCTTTGGCGAGTTCTACGCCCTGAGGCAGGGTGGTGTTCATTTTCCAGTTGCCTGCTACTATTTTCTTTCTCATAAGTTATTTATAAGTTGTTATGGTTTGGATTTTCACAATGATTATAATGAGTGCAAAGTTAGTCATTATTTCTTGTTTCACCTATACTTTTGGAGGCATGGCGGCGTTTGAGACGCCACTTCAGAAGCCGTCCGGTTGAATCAAGTATGTAGAGGGCAACAAGAAACAGGACATACATGAGGGTGAGCGAGCGCAATAGGCTGGAGCCATTCGAGGCAATGCTATATGTGGCAGAATCAGGACTGAACGTGCTGATAAATTTGTCAGTGTCAACTGCCGATAGATTGACTTTCCAATCTATGCGCCCGTCTGTCATGGCCACCAAAGCCATGGATCCACGCGCAAGTTCCTTGAGCAATGTTGACTCAGCGGCGTAGACCGGATAGACGGCCATTGACATGTCGCGCCAGGCTTTGATCTCGGTGGCTGATCCCGCCACAAGCGCAAGCAGTTCGCCGTCAGATGCTGTAAGCTTATCGTTTAGCTCGTTGAGGAAGTACGTGTAGGATATAACCGCTCTCGACATTTCGGGTATGACCAAAATAATAGTATGTCCGGTGGTAGGGAGAGCATCCAGAGTCACTTCGTCACCATACTCATTGTATACAGCCATCTCGGTATAGGCCGGAGCTTGAGTATTGTCATCGGCTCGGTCTACGTAGGTCCATGTAGAATCGGGCAGGTCATCCATGTCGAACACCTGACGCTTGTCATCTTTTTCATAGATAAATGAAGCACGCATGGTTGTAAGGTCAGCATCACTGCGCACAAGTTCCGACCCGATAGGAAATGACCGGAAGTCGACCATAGGCTGTACATTATAGCCATAAAGCCCTATGATAAGTGCGTAGGCTACAGACAGCGCTACAACCACCCACTGTATCCAAGGAGAGAAGAGCGGACGTATGCGGCGATTGTATATGGCAAGCCAGATAAGGGCGGCCGTTATGGCGATGTTCTTCCAAAATGTGGCTGAGTTGGACAGATGGATCAAGTCGCCGAAACAGCCACAGTCGCTCACCGGATTGGCCAAGTATATATAAAGCGATAGCGGTAGCATACCGGCCATCATAGCCAGCAACAACCATACAGAAGTGCGCCGATAGCAGCCAAAGGTGAGCAAGACGCCTAATACGAATTCAGCACCCGACAACGCCATGGCCCCCATCAGTACAATGCTGCGGGGCTGGAGCATATGCCAAACCTTGAGGTATTCCTCCATTTTGTAAAGAGTACCCCATAGGTCAATGGTCTTGGCTAGACCGGAACTCACAAAAACCAGACCGACAGCTATGCGCAGTAGTATCACTGCGGCCTTTAGCCATGGACCATTCTCGCGGACAGCAGTATCAGTCATCTGGACAGGAAAGCTTTATAATGCCGAAGACGGCATAGTTGATAATGTCCATATAATTGGCATCGATGCCTTCCGACACTATTGTCATGCCGGAGTGGTTTTCGATCTCCTTGATGCGTTCGATCTTGGTGAGTATAAAATCGGTATAGCTGTTGACTCGCATTCCCCTCCATGCTTCATCATAATCGTGATTCTTGCGGAGCATGAGTTGGAATGTGAGGTCTGACCACTTGTCGTATAGCTCTGCAGCGCGGTCGTTGTCTATATCAGTCGTATCGGCAAAACCAAGCTCAAGCTGTATGAGTCCTATAAGTCCATAGTTTACAATTCCTATAAACTCAGGCAGAATCCCCTCGTCGACCATGCAACAACCCTTTATCTCGAGTGATCGTATGCGTTTGGCCTTTATGAAGATCTGGTCGGTGAGCGAAGCTGGACGCAGGATGCGCCACGACGCGCCATAGTCTTGAAGCTTGCGAGCAAAGAGATCGCGGCATATGGCCAGGGCCTCTTTAAACTGTCGGTTTGTATCGATTTCCGTCATAGCGTTTTAGGCGGATAAAGGGTGTCCCACCATGTTGAATCGTTCTTTAGGTATTTTTCAAACCAGGCGAAGATGGTGTTCTGCCATTTAATGCGCTTATCATAGTCCAGGATATGATGATCCTGATCTTCAACGGCTACAAATGCGGTCTCTTTGCCTAACAGCTTGAGGGCTGTGAACATTTGTATGCTCTCACCAACGGGCACATTATTATCGGCATCGCCATGCAGGAAAAGTAACGGAGTGTTGACCTTCTCGGCGCGGAAAAGCGGGCTCTGGTCTACATATAGATCCTTGCGCGACCATGGGTAAGTGTTTGCCATTGATACCTCGCTGTAGCTGTACCCCCAATAGCCTTCACCCCAGTATGATGTATGGTCGGAGATGCCGGCATGTGAGATAGCAGCTGCAAATATATCAGTGACAGTCTGAAGGTACTGCGTCATAAAGCCACCGTAACTTGCTCCGATACATCCGATTTTCGAAGCGTCAACCCAAGGATTTTCAGCACAGAATTGCTTTGTGCCTTCTATAATATCCTCGGCAACGCCCTGTCCCGCGGTGTTTACGTGGCGTGAGGCAAATTCCTGGCCACGACCTGTGGCACCACTGGGCACTATCACCAGTACGGCATATCCCTGCGCTGCATAAAGATTATGGGGATATCTGCTCTCAAAGTTTCGAGAAGTAGGTGAGCAACCGCCATAATAGTTGACTATAAGTGGGTACTTCTTCGACGGATCGAAATCGATTGGCTTATAATAGCGGCAATAGATTGAGTCCCCACGGCCGTTGTCAAAACTCCAGGCATTGCATTCGCTAAGCTTCACATCGGCAAATCGTTCAGCCGACGGCTCATCGATCAGTATGTTTTGTCCACGGCGTGTGTCGGTGAGATAAAGACGATCAGGATTTGAAGCACCTTGTCCTGTCCACGCTACCAGCGATCCGGAACGCGGAAGCGAGAAGCTCTTAACCAAATCTTCATCTTCTGGAATTTGGCTGATGGCCCCCGATTTGGGATCAATGGTGTACATATGGTAATAATCACGATCTTCGGCGTTCAGATATATCTTGCCATCGGCACGGCTCCATTCGTAGGCAATGACTGACGGATCGAAATGCTTTGTCAGAGGCTTGATGTCGGACGGATTGGCCGCATCAACAAGAAACAGTTCAGACTCGGTCATAGAGGCTGTACGGTCATCAGGTATGTCAAGGCCTATACCGTCAAGCGACTCCGGAGTGCCGGCTACAAGTATCTTCGTACCATCGGGCGAGAACTTAGCAGTCGAGACAAAACCATCTCCAGCCACGATAGTATCAGCCTTCATAGTGTTAAGATCAAGCGACATAATATCAAATACAGTGGTCGGACGCTTGGTCAGACGGCTGCGTCGTGTGGCTATGAGAGCTTTATGGCCATCGTCGGATATATCCATAAGCCATGTCTGCGCATTGCCAAACGTGAGCGGTTCCACTGCTCCAGTAGCAAAGTCAACCTTGAGCAACGACACTCGGTTGCGCCATCCGGGCTGACGGTCTTCAGGCTCAAGTATCTGATATACATTACCTTCTTTGGGACCTTCCTTAACTTCTGAAACAATAGCAAAATCTTCTGTAGGGGCTATCGCTACAGAACCTGCTGGCATACCCTTGGCTATCACAGTCTCATTTCCTGTCAGAGGATCAAACGACACGAGCTCCGTACCATCAGCACCGGCCTTGGTCCGATACAGTTTGTTAGACCTGGGCATCCACCGTCCGCCGTCGCGACCCTCGGCCACCAACACTTTCCGGTCCTTACCGGTCGATGTAATACGGTAATATGAATCTGTACGTCCACCGGGAAGTGTATTCGTATACCATGTCTGAAGCATACTTCCGTCTGGCGACAGTGCCACACCTACTATACGTTTACCGTCGGAGAAATCTGACAGCTGCACACTCCTCTTGCCCTCGCTTATGACGGTAGCCTTGGTTGCTATGCCCTTACCCTGAAGGCTCAATACGGGATTCGGTCGGCTACCGGGATAGGACAAGACATTGACCGATATAACATGAGTGCCTGGCAGAAGATCAAACGCGCCTTGCGCCTCCTTACCGTCGACATATGTTTTATAGTCAGTAGCACCCTCCACATTAATCCTTACTCTTGGTACAAATACAGGCACATTCACACTTGACTCTAAAGTAATCAAGGTTATAGACGAAGTATCGGCAACCTCAATAGCGGAACCGGGAACATATGGTGACTTCCCTACACGATAAGGACGATTGTTCAATTCGAGCAGACGTTTTATATCAGCAGATTTGCCATTAACATCCGTCTGGTCAATCATAAGCGGACTGCCCAACCTTACGGGCGTCGATACAGTCATTTGAGAAAGGGGCAGCGAGTCGGACTTTATGTCTGCGACATTATCGGCCACAGCCGGCACATATAGAGCGGCAGCCCCCAGAATTGGTAAAAATAACTTATTCATTGCTAATGCGATAATGATTGGTGCCCGGTGTGAATATCCAAGCGTTCACAAAGTTAGCAATCATTGATGACAACAGCAAATCAATTTCGCCATCCTGTTTCTACAATTATAAGCGTAATATTCTTATTCACCGACTATTGGAATAAAATTTGGATATGCGCCAAAAAATCTTTAACTTTGCGACCTTGAAAAGGCGTAGCCAACCAATAGGTTATCTCTCCAGCCAGCCATCAACGAAAACTATAAACAACTATATCAATCATAAGAATTATGAGTCTAAACATCGTTGTGCTCGCAAAGCAGGTGCCCGACACCCGTAATGTTGGCAAAGATGCAATGAAAGAAGATGGAACGATCAACCGTGCCGCGTTGCCAGCCATCTTCAATCCCGAAGACCTCAATGCACTTGAGCAGGCCCTTCGTCTCAAGGATGCGAATCCCGGCAGTACAGTGACTATGCTGACCATGGGCCTGCCGCGCGCTGCTGAGATCATCCGCGAGGCCATGTACAGAGGTGCTGACAGTGGTATTGTTCTTACTGACCGCGCTCTCGGTGGTGCTGATACTCTCGCAACCAGCTATTCTCTGGCTCAAGCTGCAAAAAAAATCGGCAACTTTGACATCATACTTGGCGGACGTCAGGCCATTGACGGCGACACTGCACAGGTTGGTCCCCAGATCGCAGAAAAACTCGGAATACCTCAGGTAACATATGCTGAAGAGATCCTGGAGCTGAAAGATGGTTACGTGGTAGTAAAACGCCGTCTTGAGAATGGCGTCGAGACTGTAAAGGCCCCCCTGCCCTGCGTAGTTACCGTAAACGGTTCGGCTGCAGAATGCCGTCCACGCAACGCTATGAGACTCCAGAAATACAAGTATGCTGCATCACCCAGCGAGCAGGCAACTCTCAGCGATACACGCAAGGAGCTCCTGACAAAGCGTCCGTTCCTTAATATCTCTGAATGGAATGCCGCATTCGTAGAAGCCGATCCTCAGCAGATCGGTCTTGCCGGTTCGCCTACAAAGGTTAAATCGATCGAAAATGTAGTGTTCACAGCAAAAGAGAACCTTACTATCGATGGCGACAACGACGATCAGATAGACAACCTGATGAAGGAACTTATAGCAAACCATACCATCGGTTAAGCAACGATTCAATACTCTTCAAAACAGATCTTCCCGTGTCACAACTACAAGATAACAATAACCTAATAGTATACTGTGAGCTCACCGATGAAGGCCGTGTTGCCGACGTCAGCCTTGAGCTCCTGACCAAGGGCAAGGAACTTGCCAAGAAACTCGGCGTTAAGCTGGAAGCGGTTGTAGTAGGTAGCAACCTTCAGAATATTGAAGACCAGATCTTCCCCTATGGTGCTGATACCGTCTATAAGGTAGAGGACGCTCGTCTGTTCCCTTACACCAGCAATCCACATGCTGCAGTGCTGATCAATCTCTTCCGTCAGATCAAGCCGCAGGTATGTCTTATGGGTGCTACATGCATAGGTCGCGACCTCGGACCGAGAGTGTCTTCATGCCTGCACAGCGGTCTTACAGCCGACTGCACCGCCCTTGAGATTGGACCTCACAAAGATCCTAAGACAGGCAAGGAATACACCGATCTTCTCTACCAGATCCGTCCCGCTTTTGGTGGTAACATCGTTGCAACAATTGTCAATCCGGATTGCCGTCCGCAAATGGCAACTGTACGCGAGGGCGTGATGCGCAAGGAAATTTTCGATCCTAACCACCGTGGTGAAGTAATCACTCTCGATGCAGCCGAATATGTAAAGCCCGAAGATTTTGTGGTTGAGATTATCGACCGCCACATCGAAAGTTCCAAAGTCAATATCAAGAATTCCCCCATCATCATAGCCGGTGGTTACGGTGTAGGCAGCAAGGAGAACTTTGATCTTCTGTACGAACTTGCCAACACTCTTGGTGGTGAAGTAGGCGCTTCACGTGCAGCTGTCGACGCTGGCTTCTGTGAGCATGAGCGTCAGATTGGACAGACAGGTGTCACCGTACGTCCAAAGCTTTATATCGCTTGCGGAATCTCCGGTCAGATTCAGCACGTTGCAGGTATGCAGGAAAGCTCGATCGTTATATCGATCAACAGCGATCCCAATGCCCCGATCAACTCTATTGCTGATTATGTAATAGTAGGAGAAGTCGAGGACGTCATACCCAAGCTTATCAAGTATTACAAGAAGAACTCCAAGTAAAAGAACAATGTCTAATTTCTATACAGATAATCCCGATCTCAAACATCATCTGGGTCACCCGTTGATGGAGAAGATCTCTGCTCTCAAAGAGAGAAACTATACAGATGCCGACAAGTATGACTATGCACCTGTCGACTTCGACGATGCAATGGACTCATATGAAAAAGTCCTTGAAATAGTCGGCGAACTCTGTGGCTCTACTATCAGCGACAATGCCGAGAGCGTTGACCATGATGGACCGCGTGTTGTCGGTGGTCGCGTTCAGTATGCAGCCGGCACACAGCAGAATCTTGAGGCTTGCCGTAAGGCCGGTCTCATGGGCATGGCCATGCCCCGTCGTCTTGGCGGTCTCAATTTCCCCATCACTCCCTACATCATGGCAGCTGATATTGTCAGCCGCGCCGACGCAGGATTCGAGAATCTTTGGGGTCTGCAGGATTGCGCGGAGACAATCTACGAATTTGCTAACGATGATCAGCGCGAGCGCTTTATCCCGCGCGTCTGCAATGGTGAGACCATGTCAATGGACCTCACTGAACCTGACGCCGGATCCGACCTTCAGAGCGTAATGCTCAAGGCAACGGAACAGCCTGACGGCACATGGCGTCTTAACGGAGTTAAGCGTTTCATCACCAACGGCGACAGCGACATTCATTTGGTATTAGCCCGTAGTGAGGACGGCACAAAAGATGGTCGTGGTCTGTCTATGTTCATATACGACAAACGCGATGGTGGTGTCACAGTTCGTCGCATTGAGAACAAAATGGGCATCAAAGGCTCGCCAACATGCGAACTCGTATTTAAGAATGCAAAGGCAGAGTTGTGCGGATCCCGTCGTCTGGGACTCATCAAATATGTGATGGCCCTTATGAATGGCGCCCGTCTCGGCATTGCAGCTCAGTCGGTTGGTATCAGCGAACGCGCTTACCGTGAGGCTCTTGCCTACGCTCATGATCGTCGCCAATTCGGCAAAGCTATCATTGAGATGCCTGCTGTTTACGAGATGCTTGCTGTGATGAAAGCAAAACTTGATGCTTCGCGTACACTTCTCTATGAGACAGCACGCTTTGTAGATATCTACAAAATCTATGAGGATATCGCACGCGAACGTAGCCTCACACCCGACGAGCGTGCCGAGATGAAGCACTACAGCAAACTTGCAGATGCTCTGACTCCTCTCGTAAAAGGTATGGGCAGCGAATATTGCAACCAGAATGCTTACGACTCGATTCAGATTCATGGTGGCTCTGGCTTCATGAAGGATTATGCATGTGAGCGCGTATACCGTGATGCACGCATCACTTCGATATACGAAGGAACAACACAACTTCAGGTTGTAGCAGCCATCCGTCACGTCACCACTGGTACATATATCAACCTCATGCGTCATTATAAGGCACAGCCATGCAAAAACGAGCTCAAGCCTATGCGTGATATGTTGACAAGCCTTGTCGGCCTCTATGAAGAGGCTGTCACTACCGTTACCAGCATCAAAGACGCCGCATATAATGACTTCATGGCTCGTCGATTGGTGGAAATGGCCGGTTGCATAATTATGAGCTACCTCTTGATTGAGGATGCAAACCGCAATGACAAGTTCACTAAGTCTGCTGAGGTTTACACAAAAATGGCTCAGGCCGAAGTTACGAAGCATAGCAACTTCATCCGCAACTTCACACCGGAACAACTCGCTTTCTACAAGCCGGAATAATCAACCTCTACAAATATAGTCACCGGGCTTCGGAGAGCGTCGACAAGGCGAACTCGAAGCCCGGTAATTTTTGGCATAGTGATGCCATATAAATGTCACGATCCTTCCAACTGTCCACTACTTGAATACCCCGATATCTAATAATCGTGTATATGAGACTCCTAAAAATATTTTCAATCATAGCCGCCTTATTTATGACAGGATGTGTCGCAAAAGCACCCGATACAGACATTGAAGTTGTATCGCCAAGTGAATTCCAGACTAAATTGCAAGCTGATAGCAATGGATATCTCCTTGACGTACGCAAACCTGACGAATTTGCATCCGGACATCTCAAAGGTGCCCATTTGCTTAATTGGCTTGATACTGAAAATTTCAAGCAAGAAGCCAAGAACCTTGATAAGTCCAAGACGATCTATGTGTATTGCCGAAGCGGCAGAAGAAGCAATGAGGCAGCGACCTACCTTAGTGATCAGGGATACACGGTCGTTGACATGAATGGCGGTATTCTGGCCTGGGAGAATGATAAATTACCGGTGATCACCGAAGTTGACAACTCTGAATCATGAGTGGCATTGCGCATATTAAATATGAACGTTATGCGTTAAATTCATAATAAAAGAGCTATATTTGCACTATGATCTAATTGAATCACAATTTTCGCTTTCCGATTGTTACATTTGCGACACTTGACATATTGGCAATCTATGCTAAATTTATGATTCAGATCCGAAGGATTTTACAACTATGACCATTCCCCAATTAATAGCAGAAAAGAGCTGCGGCAAAGGCTTCTCCATCGAAGTTCTGCCTCCTCTCAAAGGCAGAGGCATCGGACAATTATTTGATTCCGTCGACTCGCTTATCGACTTCGACCCGTTGTATATCAATATAACAACCCATCGTAGCGAATTAGTATACCGATCGACTGCCGATGGATTGTATCAACGTGTGAGCGAACGTTCACGTCCCGGCACTGTAGCTGTGGCTGCCGCAATTCAGCACCGCTACAATATACCGGCTGTACCCCACCTGATATGCAGCGGATATACAAAACTTGAAACCGAGTATGCCCTGATCGACCTTAACTTTCTGGGGATAACAAATGTACTCCTGCTACGTGGCGACAAGGCCAAACATGAGAGCCGATTCATTCCGAATGAAGGAGGACATGCACATGCCTCCGAGCTTCAGGGACAAGTGAATGATTTCAACCGCGGCCTATTCCTTGACGGCACCCCTATGGATATGCTCGATGACCAGAGAAAGCGTTTCAGTTATGGAGTGGCTGGCTATCCTGAAAAACATGACGAGGCACCGAACATGGACTTTGATCTGCAATGGCTCCGTCATAAGGTTGACAACGGTGCCGAGTATGTGGTTACTCAAATGTTTTTCGACAACCAGCGATATTTCGATTTTGTAGAACGGTGTCGCAAAGCAGGTATCAATGTCCCGATAATACCGGGATTGAAACCGATTCTGAGCAAAGGCCAAATGACAATACTTCCCAAAGTATTCCACGTAGACCTTCCGGCCGATCTTGTTAATGCAGTATCGGCATGTAAGGATGATAAGGCTGTAAAACAGGTTGGTGTGGAGTGGCTGGCTAATCAGATGAAAGAATTATATGCCAACAATGTACCAAGTGTTCATATCTATTCATTAAATGCCGTTCAGAGCGTCCGACGTGCATTGGAAATCGTAAAGGGCTGACAATATGCTGTTTTCCGAGATTCCGGGTCATGAAGACACAAAACGTCGTCTGCGGGAAATGGCAGATGGCAATAAGCTTCCACATGCATTGATGCTTGAGGGACAGGAAGGTATAGGTAAGTTCGCACTGATACGCGCATTCGCCCAATACATAAACTGTACGGGACGAATGCCTGGTGATACAGACAGTTGCGGAAATTGTCCTTCCTGCCATCACTATGCCAGTATGACGCATATTGATACACTGTGGATATACCCGGTTGTCAAGCTCGAAAAGATGAAAACTCCGCCAACAAGCGATGATTTTCATGACGAGTGGATGGACTATCTTGATGGTCGCATTTATATGGATATGTCGCAATGGACCGATATATTCGATAAAAAGAATGCCGTGCCGACCATTTACGTCACCGAAAGTGATTCTCTAATCAGGAAACTATCGTTTGCTTCACATACCTCCCGATATAAAATCGTTCTGTGGTGGCTACCCGAGCGCATGAATGTCGAGACAGCAAACAAACTGCTCAAGATTATAGAAGAACCCTACCAGGACACTATATTTCTGATGACTGCTAACAATCCGGCGCAGATACTTCCGACAGTCTACAGCCGCGTTCAGCGCATCAAGGTAACTCCATATCCCGAAACTGAGGTAGCTCAGATCCTGACTTCCAGATACGCATTGCCGATTCAGGATGCTGAAGAGATCGCACGGTTGTCGCATGGCAGTATGTCATCCGCTATCGGAACCATATCGGTCAACAAGCGCAAGGCCCGGATGTTTGAGATGTTCAAACAACTTATGAGGCTCGCATATCAACGCAATGTCATAGAGCTAAGACAATGGGCCGCCGATCTTGCCGCTACGGGCCGCGAACAGCAGTTGGAATTCTACTCATATGCCGTGCGGCTGATACGTGAGAATTTTGTGAAAAATTTCGCCATCGACAGTCTTGTCTACATGGATCAGGAAGAATGGAAATTTGGCAACAATTTCTCCCGGTTCATATGCGAACGCAATGTCGAGCAACTGGCTGGTGTCTTCAACTCTGCCATAACCGATATTGCCGCGAATGGCAACGGAAAAATCATAAATCTTGATGTGGCACTGAAGGTTATAGTCCTGTTGATACCACCTAAGTCATAACAGCCCGTGCCGCTTTACCATAGCGAGATCAAGTAACTGATGAAAGAGCCATTTCTTAAGCTTGTAGCACAAGCATACGCTAAAAATATGGATGCCGGAGATCTGGCAGACGTATGCTTCATTTTTCCAACCAAGCGAAATGTCGCTTTTTTCCTTAAATATCTGAACGATTCATTAGGAGAAACGCCACATATCGAGCCGGAGGCCATAACGATAAGCGACTTCATAATGTCACTGAGCCCACTTTCCGAGGCTACACGTTATGAGCAGCTTTTCATTCTTTATAACGAATATGCGGCATTGTCACCGGAACTATCCGATTTTGACAAGTTTATCTTTTGGGGCGAAATGATATTGAGCGACTTCAACGATGTCGACCGACATCTTGTCGATCCCGATGAATTGTTCCGCAACCTTAAAGAGCTAAGGGAAATCAACTCTACGTATCTAACCGAAGATCAGCGCGACATCATCCGACGGTATTGGGGTGATGATGTCCCGGGGGACCATCTTACACGTTTTTGGACACATTTCAGTTCAAAGATCAATCACAATGATGACACACCTCGCTTTAATTCCCGCGACCGTTTCATTGCGCTTTGGGAAGTATTGGGAAAGTTATACCATAATTTCACACAGCGACTTGAAAATGATGGGCTGGCCACTCAAGGAATGTTCTATAGACATGCGGCACAATGCATAGGTGATATACCGCTCAATCACTCCCGTTATGTCTTTGTCGGATTCAACGTACTCTCGACAGCCGAATTCAAAGTCTTCCAGAAGCTGAAAGCAAGAGGAGTGGCCGATTTTTACTGGGATTTCAACTCCCCAGCGTTCGAGATGGAACGCAACAAGGCCACACGCTTCATGAAAGAGAATATTCGGGAGTTTAAATCCGCATACGACATCGGAGATACAAAAATCGACAGTATGCCTCCCAATATTGAGATCATTGGAGTCCCGTCTAATGTTGGGCAAACACGCATAGCAGCCAATAAAGTCGCTGAATGGGCCGCCGTTGGACAAACTGCGATTCCCAATACCGACAATGCAATGGAAACGGCTATCGTTCTTGCCGATGAATCGCTGTTTATGTCGTTGATTGATGAAATTCCGCCGGCATTTTCCAACAAGAATGTCACTATGGGATTTCCTATGAAACTGACTCCAGTGGCTGTTCTTATGAAAAGCATAGTGACCTTGCAGCGCAATTTACGCAAATCGGTAGGAGAATACTGCTTTTTCTATGAGAATGTGCTTCCGCTCATGTCTAACCAGATATTGCGTAGCATTGCGCCTGATACCTGTCAAAGACTTGTCGATCACATCACCGACAAACGCATATTCAATGTCTCGACTTCTTTGATTCAGCAGGATTTCCCCGAACTGTTGCCTATATTCACTCCTTTAAGAAAATCGGATGATATGGCATCAGCCACCGGATATATCAGAAATTTACTCAACTTCCTCCGACGGTCTCCCGACAATCTCAGCGATGTAGAGTTACTCTTTATTTCGGCATATCTGAATGAAATCAATGAGATAGAGTATGCCTGCCGCCAATATGGTATAACCATGCGCGAGACTACAATGCTCGCCATGCTCGAACGTGCTGTATCATCGGCAACTATCCATCTGTCTGGCGAACCTCTCAAAGGTCTGCAGATTATGGGTGTACTCGAAACGCGGTCACTCGATTTTGAGAATGTGATAATGTTGTCGATGAACGAAGCTATCTTTCCGGGCAAACACGTGAAACGTTCATTTATACCCGATGCGCTCCGACGTGCCTACGGTATGTCGACAGCCGATTTCAGCGAAAGCATCTATGCATACTATTTTTACCGTCTGCTGTCGAGAGCCAACAATGTCACCCTTGTCTACGACGCTCGCACTGTAGGCATTCGTCGAAACAATGAATTTTCTCGCTATATATCACAGCTTCTTTATCTATTTCCAAATGAGCATATAGTACACCGGATTGCCTACTACGATATAGCATCTTTCAACGATGGATCAATAACGATCGAGAAAACCTCAGATATACTTGAGCTGATGAACCAGTTCCTTCTGCCTGAAGGATCGAAAAATCTCAGTGCAAGTGCTATTAACGAATATATACGCTGCCCGCTTAACTTCTATCTTGAATACGTGGAAGGCCTTCGTTTTCCCGACGAGATAAACGATTATATGGATTACAGCACCTATGGCACCATATACCATGAAGTGCTGGAAAATATCTATGGACGACTTGTAAACGACCGCGGACAGACTGTCACCAAAGAGCAGCTGAAAAGCCTGGTAGCAAACAATACGCTGATCGACAGACTCGTGACTCAGTCAATAAACCGCCATTTCATAAAACTCGACAATGATAAGCTCGAATCTCCCCTTCAAGGTGAGGCTCTTGTGATGCACCACGTCTTGGTTGAGATCATACGCCAACTCCTAAAGGTTGAGAGCGAGACTATAGCTCCGTTCGATTTCATAGGCGCAGAAGTGAAACTCAAGGATCGACTGAAAATCAGCGATCAACTCACTGTCAATTTCACTCAGACCATCGACAGGATAGATCGGGTGAATGGCCAATTACGTTTTGTTGACTACAAAACCGGCAGCGACACCCTTGAAGCAGCGGGCATTGATGACCTGTTCAACTACAAAGCTCATGCCATATTTCAGCTTATGCTCTACTGCCATTTCTATGCCATGAACACTGGCGATACACAGGCTATAACCCCCATTATTTATAAAACTCGCGATCTTTTTACCACTGGCATACGTAATCTTTCCATTGATAAGAACACACTCTACGACTATCATACTGCATACGATGAATTTGTCGATCGATTCAACAGTTTGGTCAGCGAGATTTTCAATCCTGATGTTCCTTTTCGGCAGGCGGAAAATATCGAAGCGTGCACATTCTGCAAATTCAAGCAGATATGCCGTAGAGACTAAATAAAACAACCGAGATTTATGGCAGGTGTATATATCCATATACCATTTTGCAAGTCTAAATGCGCATACTGCGACTTTTATTCGCATGGCAGATACAACACTGACCTACAGACGTCATTTATGCATGCACTTGCAAACGAGTGGCTTCAGCGTCAGCATGAGATAACAGAACCGATCCGTACTGTTTATATAGGTGGAGGAACACCGTCATGCCTGTCTACAACACACCTCGATGAGATATGCTCATTTTTCCGTGAGCATAATTCCATTGACGAATTCACTATTGAGGTCAATCCTGAAGATATTGATGACCGACTTCTCAGATTTATTGAGGATAGTCCTGTAAACCGTGTCAGCATGGGCGTGCAATCGCTTGTGGATGATGAGCTCAGGTTTATTGGAAGACGTCATGATGCCGCCAAGGCAGAACGTGCCGTGGAAGCTCTGCGTCAGGCTGGAATCAAAAATATAAGCTGTGATCTTATTTTCGGATTGCCATTACAGACATTTGAATCCTGGAAGTACTCACTCGACCGTATGACAGATTCTATCAATCCGGAACACCTCTCAGCTTACCTTCTGAGCTACGAACACGGCACACGGCTATACGCAATGAGGTCAAAAGGAGCGCTCCAGGAAGCCGGAGAAGACCTTATCCACGATATGTACGATTACCTCTGCACCGCCTCGGCTAAAGCTGGCTACGAGCATTATGAAATCAGCAACTATGCACGCCCCGGATTCAGATCTCGCCACAATTCATCCTATTGGACATATACCCCCTATCTTGGTTTGGGCCCCGGTGCACATAGTTTCGACGGCATTGACCGTGCAGCCAACATCCCTGACCTGAAATTATATATCGAGTCCCGGGGATTGATTGCAGAGACCGAGCATCTTACACCGGATGAACGTACCAACGAACGTATCATGATTGGACTTCGGACTCTTGAAGGGCTCGACATCTCCACATTCGACAAATATGATGAGATAAAAAAATCTGCGATGCCATACATTGCAAACGGACAGTTGATCTTAAAAGATGACAGATTCCTCAGCGTGGCTGAAAATGCATGGATGCTTACCGATTCTATACTTGTCGACCTATTTGTATGATAGCGAAAGGATCAATCATGATGATATGGCTCACCGCGTAGAATTGTCATGGCCCTATATAATTGCTCTACAAAAAACAACCGGACCATTTCGTGAGGAAAAGTCATCTTCGACAACGACATTTTTGCATCCGCTCTCTCATATACATCGTCAGAGAAGCCATAAGGACCGCCAACTACAAAGACAAGACGTTTGTCTGAAGCAGACATACGCTTCTGTAAAAGCTCAGAGAACTCACGCGATGTATATTCCTTACCCCTTTCGTCAAGAAGTACTACCCTGTCAGATGACTTAATCATTCCCAGTATGGCCACGCCCTCTTTCTGCTTCTGCTGCGACTCCGAAAGTCCCTTGGTAGAACGAAGATCCGGAACAACGTTTATTTCAAAATCGACATAATGTGATATGCGATCACAAAACTTTGATATAGCACCTGATAGAGTGCTATCTGTGGTTTTACCAACTGTCAGTAGTGTTATTTTCATTGAGCTTATGGAGATTTTTCCGTATATTTGCGCACAAAAGTAAATAATTTTTATAGTCTACCATATAGTTATGGAAACAAAAGACCAATTGATCGATGATCTGCTTACCCTTGCATTTGCCGAAGATGTAGGCGATGGCGACCACACCACCCTTAGTACGATTCCGGCTGATGCTACCGGATGTCAGCAACTCATCATAAAGGAAGAAGGCATAATCGCCGGTGTCGATATAGCCCGCAAGGTCTTCAGCAAATTTGATCCGGACCTTAAGATGACCGTGTTTATCAACGATGGCGCCCATGTCAAGCCTGGTGATGTAGCGTTCAAGGTTGAAGGATCTGTAAGATCTCTGCTTCAGACTGAAAGGACAATGCTCAACATAATGCAACGCATGAGTGGCATTGCTACTACTACTGCCCGCTATCAGGAGCGGCTTGCCGGTCTCAAAACAAAAGTACTCGACACACGTAAGACCACACCGGGAATGCGTATGCTTGAGAAAGAAGCTGTCAGGATCGGTGGAGGTGTGAATCACCGCATCGGCCTGTTCGATATGATTCTCATCAAGGATAACCACAACGATTTTGCCGGAGGTATTCCCAACTCTGTTGCAAGAGCCAAAGAATATTTGAAAGCCAATGGCAAGAATCTCAAAATTGAAGTCGAGGTAAGAAACACCGACGAGATCAATCAGGCGCTTGAGGCTGGTGTCGACCGCATCATGCTCGACAACTTCACTCCGGAGAGAACCAGAGAGGCCGTAAAGCTTATCAACGGACGTGCCGAGATAGAATCATCCGGAGGTATCACACTTGACACTCTGCGCGATTATGGCGAGTGTGGCGTCGATTACATTTCGGTAGGTGCGCTCACTCACTCTGTCAAAGGACTTGACATGAGCTTCAAAGCCGTTAGATAATCAGCACTTTAGTGCCCTAAGCATTTCAAGACTGACTTGTTCAAGCGAGCTTACAATGATATCTGTACAGCCCGTTTGTTCAAGTCGCTCTCTTGGAAAGGTGGTGGAAAGCCCTATGACGGTAGCGCCACTCGCACGCCCTGCGGCCACACCCTGAAGTGAATCTTCAAATACAAAGCAATCCTTCGGATCATAGCCAAGTCCATTTGCGGCTCGCAGATACCCCTCGGGATCAGGTTTTGATTTTGTGACCATCGAACCGTCTATTATAATATCAAACATGGGCTTAAGCTCTGGTACTCCGGCAAATAGCCGTTCCATCTTCAGACTGTCACTGCTTGTGACAATGGCAGTGCCCCATCCGGCATCGTGCATCGCCGACAACAACTCCCCCACGCCTTTCATCACCGGATATACCATCTGGGCCTCATAATCGTGTATGGCCTGTTCAACCTCCCGCTTAAGGCTTTCCCCCTCATAATTCTCAAGTATACGGGTCAAAGTCATGCCCTTTATTGCCACGGCATAATTTGGTATACCAGTAGGGTGTCTTTTCTCCATATCATCCCAAAAACGGGTATACAGACTCTCACTATCGACCAGCACACCGTCAAGGTCAAACAAAGCTCCAAAACGTTTCATATATCACAGGTGTTAAAATTTTTACAAAGATAGGAATTTTTCGACTCCATTCCAATTACATAATATGGCAGAACAAGCAGCACAGTCTCCGGTCTCATTGGGTACACTTCCGGTAAAGAAACTATTGGTGCAATACTCCGTACCGGCTATTATAGCGAGCGTCGCTACATCACTCTACAATATTGTCGACTCTATCTTCATAGGGCGCGGCGTTGGAGCTATGGCCATAGCGGGACTAGCCATAACGTTCCCTCTGATGAACCTCGTCATAGCCTTCTGCACACTGATAGCAGTCGGAGGTGCCACCATATCATCAATATTTCTCGGACAGAAAAATTATCAGCGGGCAACCGATGTAGTCAATAATGTATTCATTCTCTGCCTCATACACTCATTCATATTCGGCGGTATCACACTGTTGTTTCTTGATGAGATATTGCTGTTTTTCGGAGCTACTGCCGAGACGTTGCCCTACGCTAAGGAATTCATGCAGATAATATTATATGGCACCCCGATCTCCTACATATTCATCGGACTGAACAACCTGATGAGGGCAACCGGCTATCCAAAGAAAGCCATGATATCCGCTCTGCTGTCGGTAGCCGTCAATGTCGTTCTCGCTCCATTGTTCATTTTTGTATTTGGATGGGGCATAAAAGGAGCTGCTGGAGCTACTATATGCGGACAGTTTGCCGCTTTTGTTTGGGTGATGGTCCATTTCATGTCACCCAAGAGCTTTGTCCATTTTCAGCTCAAGGGACATTGGTTCACAGGTAAGATTATCAGCAGCATTTACGCTATCGGCCTCTCTCCCTTTCTTATGAATGTGTGCGCATGCATAGTCGTGATATTTATCAACAAGGCTCTCCTCGACTACGGAGCTTCTGCCGGCAACCTGGCTGTAGGCGCTTATGGCATTATCAACCGTACCGCAATGTTTTTTGTAATGATAGTGTTTGGCGTCACACAAGGTATGCAACCGATTGTCGGCTATAATTATGGTGCCGGTCATATTGACCGCGTGACGCAAACTCTCAAAATCGCGATACTCCTGGGCGTATCCATAACAACATCCGGATGTCTGATCACCGAATTTTTCCCCGACACGGTAAGCTCGCTTTTCACCATCGAAAGAACCCTTATAGAGATTGCTAAACGCGGATTTCACATATATTTCCTCTGCTTCCCGCTTGTAGGAGCGCAAATAGTCATCCAGAACTTCTTTCAATCTGTGGGACGGCCGAAAATATCAATATTCCTCTCGCTCACACGACAATTGATTTTTCTGATACCGCTGCTTATACTGGCTCCTCGATGGTTTGGAATCGATGGTGTTTGGGGAGCCATGACCGGATCCGATTTCCTGGCTTTTATTGTTGCCATAATAACGCTCTTTTTCCAGATAAGACATCTCCGTCACAACACAGCCGCAGGAATCAATACTTGAACTGGCCATACTTTTCATCCGATTCTCCCGATTTAGTAGTATCTTTGCACTGATAAGAACATCAGCAAAACAAATGGAACAGACCCACTCCACCGATATATCACCTCGCCGCATTGACCTGCGTGTTGAGCCTCACATAGCATACGACCATGCAGCCCTGACCCGCTACATATCGCATCAGCTCAAGCTCGACACAGGTCGAATAGGCGATATCATTATTGTAAGGCGATCAATAGATGCACGCCAACGGCGCATAATGATCAATCTGGCCGTTGACGTCTACATCGACTCGCCAGCACCATCAATCGAACAGCGCATAGCGTCCCGTGCAGCGGTCGAACCTCTCCGCCCGCTTCCCCCTGATGCAAGACAGGCAATAGTTGTCGGAGCCGGACCGGCCGGACTTTTTGCCGCACGCCGTCTCATGGAGCTCGGTATTAAGCCAATTATAATAGAGAGGGGTCGCGATGTTGACACCCGTCGCCTTAATGTCGCCCAAATATCACGGACCCAACAGGTAGATCCCGAATCAAACTACTGTTTTGGTGAGGGCGGAGCCGGAACATTCTCCGACGGTAAGCTTTACACCCGTTCACATAAACGCGGACCGGTCGACAAGGTCCTGGGAACATTTGTGATTCATGGAGCAGATCCTTCTATCATGGTCGATGCCCATCCCCATATCGGCACGGACAAACTGCCATACATAGTTCGTAGTCTGCGCCGCGAGATAGAGGACATGGGTGGCGAAGTTCATTTTGCAACACGTGTCGACAATATCATAATCAGCAATGAGGGTGAGACACTTCGCGCTACCGGAGTCGAGACCCGGTCCACTCTGCCAGGATCCGATGAGTGTCGCAGGTTCGACGGACCCGTTATCCTCGCTACGGGCCACTCGGCCAGAGATGTCTACTCCATGTTGGCACATAACGGCGTTTCCATCGAAGCCAAAGGTATTGCTGTAGGTGTGCGCCTCGAGCATCCCCAACATCTCATTGACTCCATATTCTACCATAATCCACAGGGACGCGGCAAATGGCTTCCACCAGCCGAATACAGCTTGCTTACCCGGGTAGATGGTCGGGCCGTCTACTCCTTCTGCATGTGTCCCGGAGGTGTGATAGTTCCTGCCGCCACCTCGCCGGGACAGATAGTGGTAAACGGCATGAGTTCTTCATCTCGCGGATCCCGACTGGCCAACAGTGGATTGGTTGTCGAGGTGCTTCCCGATGACATCCCGGGCAATGACCCGCTCCGCATGATGGACTATCAGCAGTCTATCGAGGCATCCTTCTCGGCCGATGCTGATGGTACAATGAATACAGCAGCCCAGCGCATGACCGATTTTGTGGCCGGACGACTAAGCCGCGATCTGCCGCCCGTGAGCTACCCGCCTGGAGTACACTCCTCCAGGGTCGACAAACTTCTACCTGCCGAAATATCACGCCGTCTCCAGGTCGGATTCAGCGACTTCGGCCGACGTTACCGCGGATTCCTGAGCGAGGATGCCACTGTGGTTGGTTGCGAGACACGTACATCCTCACCTGTGCGCGTAAGCCGTGATCCGGCCAGTCTCATGTCTGTCAATATTGCCGGACTTTATCCCTGCGGCGAGGGCGCCGGATATGCCGGAGGGATAGTCAGCGCCGCCATCGATGGCATAAGGTGTGCCGAATCACTCAGTCGCGCCATTGATCAAAATTTATAAAATTTTTAGCGACGACGGGGTTAATTTATCACATCGAACTACGTTAATTATCTCTGAACCGGATATTTTTTAGTAATTTTGCAATCGTTTTGGTCTGCTTGGCCAAAACGATTGCAAAATTACTTTTGTTTAACCCAATCAAACCATATATATCCGTGAGCCAACTTGCCACCAAATACTCGCCAGCCGAGGTAGAAGACAAATGGTATGCCTACTGGATGGAACACCGCCTGTTTCATAGCGAGCCAGATGGGCGTGAGCCGTATACTATTGTAATTCCCCCTCCAAACGTGACGGGTGTGCTACACATGGGCCATATGCTCAACAATACCATTCAGGATATACTGATACGCCGTGCCCGAATGGAGGGCAAAAACGCGTTGTGGGTTCCCGGAACCGACCATGCCGCGATAGCTACGGAAGCCAAGGTCGTTGCGAAGCTCGCCAACGACGGTATAAAGAAGTCGGATCTGTCGCGTGAGGAGTTTCTGAACCACGCATGGGACTGGACTCACCGTTATGGCGGCATAATACTTGAGCAGCTGAAGAAGCTGGGTGCTTCGTGCGACTGGGAGCGCACGGCATTCACGATGGACGAGACGCGCTCGAAGAGCGTGATACGCGTGTTTGTTGACTTATACCGCAAGGGACTGATATATAGGGGCAAGCGCATGGTAAGCTGGGACCCTAAGGCCCGCACGGCTTTGTCGGACATCGAGGTGGTATACCGCGAGGAGCATAGCAAGCTCTATCATCTGCGCTACAAGATATCCGGCGAGGACGGGTATGCGATAGTGGCTACCACACGTCCTGAGACTATCATGGGCGATACGGCAATGTGTATCAATCCTAATGATCCGAAGAACGCTCATCTGCGCGGCAAGCGTGTGATAGTTCCTCTGGTCGGCCGTGAGATACCCGTGATAGAGGATGAGTATGTAGACATGGAGTTTGGCACAGGTTGCCTCAAGGTGACTCCGGCTCACGATGTGAATGACTATATGCTCGGCCAGAAGCACAATCTTGAGTCGATCGACATATTCAATGATGATGCGACAGTGAGCGAGGCTGCTGGAATGTATGTCGGCATGGACCGCTTTGACGTGCGCAAGCAGATAGCGGCCGATCTGGAGCAGGCAGGACTGATAGAGCGTATCGAGGAATATGACAACAAGGTGGGATATTCGGAGCGCAATCCGGAGACTGCTGTCGAACCACGTCTGTCTGACCAATGGTTCCTTGATATGCAGGGCCTTGCCAAACCGGCTCTCGCCTCGGTAGAGGAGGATATAATACGCTTTGTTCCTGACAAATTCAAGACCACATACCGGCGTTGGATGACGGATATACGCGACTGGTGTATATCGCGTCAGCTGTGGTGGGGTCACCGCATACCCGCATGGTATCTGCCTGACGGATCGTTTGTAGTAGGAGAAACCGAAGAGGAGGCTCTGCAGCTTGCGCGCGAGAAGGATCCTTCGGTCAATATGAGCGATCTGCATCAGGATGAGGATTGCTTTGACACCTGGTTCTCGTCATGGCTTTGGCCGCTCACGCTTTTTGATGGCATTCTCAACCCCGGCAATAAGGAGATAAGCTATTATTATCCGACATCCACTCTGGTGACAGGTCCCGATATCATCTTCTTCTGGGTAGCCAGAATGATAATGGCGGGATATGAATTCAACGGCAAGCAGCCTTTCGACAATGTTTACTTCACAGGTATCGTGCGTGATGAGATAGGCCGCAAGATGTCGAAGCAGCTTGGCAATTCGCCGGATCCGCTGGATCTGATAGCGACATACGGCGCTGACGGTGTGCGTGTGGGCATAATGTTATGCGCTCCTGCCGGAAACGATATACTTTTCGACAAGAAACTGTGTGAGACCGGCCGCAATTTCTGTAACAAGATATGGAACGCATTCCGTCTTGTGAAAGGATGGGAAGTGTCTGACGAGGCCGCCCAGCCCGATACAGCCAAGGCTGCCATAGCATGGTTTGACCAGAAGCTATCGGCCGCTGTCACTGAGGTGAACGATTTGCTGGCGAAATTCCGCATCAGCGAGGCATTGAGAGAACTATACCGTCTGTTCTGGGATGAATTCTCTTCGTGGTATCTCGAGATGGTGAAACCGGCCTATGGCTCTCCTATCGACAAGCATACGATGGAGGCTACGCTGGGATTCTTTGACAGCCTGCTGCGTCTGCTCCATCCCTTCATGCCGTTTATAACTGAAGAGCTCTGGCAGAACATATCGGAGCGCAGGGAGGGCGAGTCGATCATGTATGCGGCTTCTCCTCTGGCTTCGGAACCGACAGCCGAATCGCAGGCTATCCTTAATGCCGTTGAGCACGCCAAAGAGGTGGTTAACGGCGTGAGAAACATACGTGCCGAAAAGAACATAGCGCCTAAGGTAGCACTGCAGCTCAATGTCATAGGCACATGGGATAAGGAGCAGGATTGCATCATAATGAAGCTCGCCAACATAGAGGCAGTGAACCACGATGCGGCCCACGATCCTACGGCCGCCACATTTATGGTAGGCACAACCGAGGTGAACATTCCTCTGGCTGATACAGTGGACAAGGATGCTGAAATAGCCCGTCTGACCAAGGAACTGGAATACATGGAGGGATTCCGCACTTCGGTGATGAAGAAGCTGGGCAACGAGCGCTTTGTGTCGAAAGCCCCCGAACAGGTGGTAGAGGCTGAGCGTCGCAAGCTTGCGGATGCAGAGACCAAGATCGCGGCTCTCACTTCATCGATCAGTGCTCTTAAATCCTGCTGAAAAGAAACGAAATAAGAAATACAACAGACCAAACGATATGTCATCTTTCATAGAAGAACTTACATGGCGCGGCATGATCCATCAGATGATGCCCGGAACCGAAGAGCAACTTGCCAAGGAAATGACCACGGCTTATCTGGGTATTGACCCTACTGCCGACTCCCTTCATATAGGACACCTTGTGGGTGTGATGATGCTCAAGCATCTGCAGCGTTCGGGCCATAAGCCCATCGCTCTTGTGGGCGGTGCCACCGGCATGATAGGCGATCCCTCAATGAAAAGCCAGGAACGCAAACTGCTCGATGAGGAGACCCTGCGTCACAATCAGGAAGCCATCAAGAAGCAGCTCGCCAAGTTTCTTGACTTTGACAGCGATGCGCCGAATGCTGCCGAGCTGGTGAATAATTACGACTGGATGAAGAATTATTCGTTCCTCGAATTCATCAGAGATATCGGCAAGCACATTACCGTCAACTATATGATGGCGAAAGATTCGGTGAAGAAGCGTCTTGCCGGCGACTCTCAACAGGGCATGTCGTTCACTGAATTCAGCTATCAGCTCGTGCAGGGCACCGACTTTCTGACGCTTTACCGCGAGAAAAACTGCCGTCTGCAGCTGGGCGGATCGGACCAGTGGGGCAACATCACCACAGGTACGGAACTCATACGCCGCACACTCGGCGGTGAAGCGTTCGCACTCACCTGCCCTCTTATAACCAAGGCTGACGGTGGCAAATTCGGAAAGACCGAATCAGGCAACGTATGGCTTGATCCACGCTACACATCACCATACAAGTTCTATCAGTTCTGGCTGAATGTAAGCGACTCGGATGCCGAGAAATATATAAAGATCTTCACCGAACTGTCGCGCGAGGAGATCGAAGCTCTCGTTGCCGAACAGCAGGAGGATCCGGGCAAGCGTCCCCTTCAGCGTCGCCTTGCCAAAGAAATCACAACCATGGTGCATAGCGCCGAGGAATATGACAAGGCTGTGGAGGCATCTCAGATACTGTTTAATCCGAAGGCCGCAGATGCACTCCATACCATCGACGAGGCCACTCTGCTCGATATAATGGACGGCGTGCCACGGTTTGAAGTAAGCATGAGCGACATTGAGAACGGTACTCCCCTGATCGATCTGCTCACTGAGAAAGCAGCCGTGTTCCCATCTAAAGGAGAAATGCGTAAGATGACACAAGGCGGCGGATTGTCGGTGAACAAAGAAAAGGTAGCCGATCCGATGACTGTTGTCACACAAGCCCATCTGCTTCAGGGCAAATACATACTGGTGTCGCGCGGCAAGAAAAACCACTCGCTCATCATAGCCCAGTAATCGCATAGAGATCCCGACAGGTCACTAAATATCGTTCTCGGCAAACTAACCAGACTCGGAACGTAGCAAAAAATACGTTTCAGACTTGCACAAGTCGCATAAATTAGCTACCTTTGCACTCGCTAAAGGTTGATAAACCCAAAGCCAATGATTGTCGTATGGTGTAATGGTAGCACTGCAGGTTTTGGTTCTGCCTGTCTTGGTTCGAATCCGAGTACGACAACAGCATAGACTGCCAAATCGTTAACTGATAACGGTTTGGCAGTCTATCTTTTTCTAAAGGCCAACCAACGGTCGACACACTTCCAATTTCAATTCAAGCAATCTGATTCAAGATCCTCCTGCTCCAGAGTTAATTGGAGCCACGCACCGGGATTCGGCGTATCTTACCTGTTGAAGTACGTTGTATCTCAGGGATGAACACTACATCTTTGGGGCACATGTGCGATGGCAGAACGCGCCGTGCTTCGGTGAGAATATGGTTTGCAAGTTCCTGGTCATCACCCCCCTGAACAACAAGAATAGCCTCCGTGCCCCACTCTCTGCTTGGCCGCGGAGCTATATAATATGTACCCGGCGAAAGAATTCCGGCCAGATGCCGCTCTATCTCCTCGGGATGTAGCTTGAGACCGCCGCTTATTATTACATTATCGGCACGTCCATGCCATCGGAAAGCGTGCGGCGAAACAAGAGTCACAATATCATTGGTTACGAGTGGGCTCCATGAAGCATAAGGATTAGATATGACCAGACACCCCCGCTCATCAGTGGCGAAGGTTATGCCGGGCAGAGCATGATATGTATCCGACCCAAATCGGCGCAATGCCACATGACTGCACGTCTCCGTCATTCCATAGGTAGCCCACCACACTATGTCGGGACGCATGTCGAGTGCGCGACGCTCTTCATCGGGACTCACGGGTGCCCCGCCGACTATGGCGCTGCACACATGGGCCGGCGAAGCTATGAGCCCATCGATCTGCTGTGGCACGATGGCTATCAGATTAACAGTACACCCCGGATCGGTGGCAAGCGGCCTGCGCGAGGGCGGTTCAACTATAAGACGGGCACCCAGAACCTGGCTCCGCACTATCATCATCTTGCCTGCTATATAATCATCCGACAGGGGAAGCACCAACGTACTGTCCGCATTGAGGCCGAAGTGGGCGATGGTAGCCCTTGCCGATAGCATCATGTCAGTCTTGAGCAGCCGTATTGGCTTTGGGGTGCCGGTTGATCCTGATGTATGGGCGACGATATAGTCGTTTGTATCGAGCCACTGGTCAATAAACATAATGGCTGAAGTTGTATGATTGTATGATGATCAGATACCGAATTTCACGCTGGGATCATAGCGCAGCAGTTGCCCGTCAAGACGCAATGGCGAGTCTATATTATTGGCATATAGTTGCCCGGTCCCGAGCCCTTGCGGTATGGTTGTATTGAGCGACGACGTCCACTGGGCTATGGCGTTAAGACCCACGTTCGACTCCAGAGCCGACGTGGCCCACCACCCTATGTTGTTGGCCCGCGCAAGGCTGATCCACTCGTCCGATCCGCTGAAACCGCCGCACAACGATGGTTTTAGTATAATATACGAAGGACGGATCGTGCGAAGCATATCCTGCTTGCGGTCGCTGCTGTTCACACCTATGAGTTCTTCATCAAGAGCTACTGGAATAGGCGAACTCGCACACAACGCCCCCATCTCCTCCCACCTGCCGGCCCGTATAGGCTGCTCTATGGAGTGTATATCAAGCGGTGCCAGACGGCGCAGCCGGTCGATAGCATCGTCTATCCCGGCAAATGCGCCATTGGCATCGAGCCGCAGCTCTATCTTCTCTGGCCCATACAACCTTCTGAACCTGTCCAGCATGCGCAGCTCACAGTCGAAGTCGTAAGCACCTATCTTGATCTTGATACATCTGAACCCTGCCTCAGCCTTGAGGATAGCATTCTGGAGCATAATGTCGGGAGTATCCATCCACACCAGCCCGTTTATTAGTATTCCCCCCTGCCCCATACTCCATGGAGTGGGAAATGGCCAACGGCAGCAGCCATTGTCATAATCGCGCAGAGCCGTCTCAAGCCCGAACTTTATGGAGGGCCACTCCGTCAGATCGGTAGTCCGGCCGGCGGCGATATCACGGCACACCTTCTCGAGCATGTCGGTATAGCCGGGCCGGTCGTCACAGCCAAGCCCCTTGAACAAAGCACACTCGCCGACACCGTAGCGCGAAGGATCGACAGGATCATACACCCGCAGAAAGTACGTATCTTTCACGGTCATGACAGCCCGCGATGTACGAGCCGGCCTTAGAAAGGCAAGCGCGTAATGACTGAAAGTTGCTATCATCCTGGAAACTTGGGAAACTTCTGGAAGTCGGGATCACGCTTTTCAAGGAAAGCATTCTTGCCCTCCTGAGCCTCGTCCATGAGATAATACAGCATCGTGGCATCGCCTGCCAGCTCCATCAGACCATGCTGACCGTCAAGCTCTGCATTGAGAGCGCGTTTGATCATGCGCACTGCCATCGGGCTTCTGCTGAGTATGGTCTCACACCACTCCACTGTTTCATCTTCCAGACGCTCCGGGCTTACAACGGCGTTTATCATACCCATCTCAAGAGCCTCGTCGGCGGTATATTGGCGGCACAGAAACCATATCTCACGTGCCTTCTTCTGCCCTACACAGCGGGCAAGATAGCTCGATCCGAAGCCTCCGTCAAAGCTGCCTACCTTGGGACCTGTCTGGCCGAACCGCGCGTTGGTTGACGCTATCGTCAGATCGCACACTACCTGAAGCACATTGCCTCCGCCTATGGCATAACCGTTCACCATAGCTATCACTGGCTTTGGCAGCGAGCGGATAGCTTTGTGCAGATCCAGCACATTTAGGCGGGGCACACCATTGGCATCCAGATAGCCGCCCTTGGTCTTCACACGCTGGTCGCCCCCCGAACAGAATGCCTTGTCGCCGGCACCTGTCAGTATAACCACCCCTATCTCCTGACAATCGCGGCAGTAAGCCACGGCATCGAGCATCTCGAAGTTGGTCTGCGGTCTGAAGGCATTATAGACCTCCGGACGGTTGATGGTGATCTTTGCTATACGTCCATACTGCTCAAAGAGTATGTCTTCATATTTCTTTATGGTTGTCCAGGTTCTCATGATCTGTATCAATATTTTGATATGGTGATGATATTTATGTCAGAATAAGAATTTATCAAACAGCGATGCATACACCTCCGCGCTCTCGGCCGCCGGAGTTATGACCCGCATAATGGCACTCCGTGGAGCTTCCGCAAACGCCTGCCACTGGCTGCGCAGCTCCTGCTCGCTTGACGCCTCAAAGTAGTCCAGACCGAATCCTGCCGACAGCTGGGCCAACGGCAGACTCATACCGTCCATCGACAGCATGTCTGTCCTTACCGACAGCTGGCGTGTCGCCGGAATCGAGCGGAATATGCCGCCCCCGCCATTGTCAAGCACGATCATGCGGAATCGCTGCGGCATATCCGCCACGGCCAGCCCTCCCATGTCATAAAGGGCGCTCATGTCGCCGGTGATAAGCAGAGTTATGTCCGAACGATAGGCCATTGCTACGCCGACAGCCGTCGACGTACTGCCGTCTATCCCGCTCACTCCGCGGTTGCACCCGCAGCGATGAACCGCCCCCAGCCCCAGAGCGCAGGCATAGCGTACTGTGGTGCCGTTCGACAGCTCCACATTCCACCTCCTGTTTATGCCCCCTGCTATGACCGACATTGCCTTGAAATCGCTCCAGGGCGCCCGCGCCGCAAGCGACTGTATGCGTGAATACGCACGCCGCGAAGCTGTCTCCCAGTCCTCACGGTAGCTCATCCCGCCATCACTTCCAGCGTATGGCCGCATTGCCGCCGCAAGCTGCTGCATGAATTGGCCCGGATCCATCTGGGCCCGCAACACAAGACGGCCGAAACAATCCACCGTACTGTCACGGAATCCCACCTGCCAATGCTCGACATTTGGCGACTTCCTCAGATACTGCTTGATGCGCGCCGATATTACCGCGCCGCCGAGAGTTATGACCACATCCGGCCTTAGTCTCTCAAGCCAATCCTGGTCCGGACACGCGGCAAGCGCCATATCCGGATTGGTGACTACGCATCGCCCGTGCACATTGGCCACAGGCTCCGCGACTACAGCCACGTTCGCTATATCACCCATACGGCCGATAGCCTTGTTCAGCCGGCCATCAGGATTGCCTACCGCACACACCACCAGCACCTTGCGCGGTGGTGCCAGACGGCGGGCAAGCTCACGCGCACGCGACACCTCTATATCACTGCGCGATCTCACAAGCTCAATCAGTCCCTGCCCACGTCGTCTGAACGATGGCTCCGCTGTCGACGCGCCTATGTGGATGTTTATATGCACCGGTCCGGCGGGACCATCTGTAGCCGTCATGATCGCATCGCTTATATCGCGGTCGGCCACCCATTCGTTCTCACTCATGTCGGTCGACACCATGCCTACGTCTACGCTTTTCTTCACAATGCCACCCAACAGCCCCGGCTGTCTCACGGTCTGGCTGTCATCCTGGTCTATATACGCCTGCGGCCTGTCAGCCGACACTATCACCATCGGAATCCTCCGGTAGTAAGCCTCAGCTACCGCTGGCGCATAGTTGAGTACCGCGCTTCCCGATGTACATACCAGCGCCACCGGTCTCATCGACGCCGACGCATAGCCCAGGGCCACGAATGCCGCCACACGCTCATCGGGCGAGGTCGCCCGCACATTAAGTTCCTGTCGCGCAGCCATCGCTTCCAGCAATGGAGCGTTCCGCGATCCCGGCGACACAAAAATATCGTTCACGCCATAAGCGCACAACCGGTCGGCAAGTATTTCAGCTTGATAATGCATGATGATGCAAAGTTAACCATTTTTCCTCTGTTAGCCGACAAAAAAATGCAAACCATAATTCGCCCCACCCCTGCGACTTCCGGCCTACTCTCTCCTCAAGCGCTTAATTATCTGTTCTTTCACCGTCCGCAGGTCGCTGTCATACAATATCGGTATAAACTCCCTTATCTCTGCAACTTCCATATTCCACCATTTCAGTTCCAGCAATAAGTCTATCAGCTCCTTGTCAAAACGCTTCCTTATCACCCGCGCAGGATTTCCGGCGACAATAGTGTACGGCTCGACGTCACTGCCTACAACACTCTGCGTCCCTATTATTGCCCCATCTCCTATTTTAACCCCCGGCAGAATCGTCGCATCCTGTCCGATCCACACATCATTCCCCACCACAGTATCCCCCTTGTGTGGCAACTCCGATTTCTGTGGCGCCTCCCGATCCCATCCATTGAATATATAAAACGGATACGTCGATGCACAGTTCATCTTATGATTGGCCCCGTTCATTATAAACCTCACACCCGCCGCGATCTGACAGAACTTGCCTATGATAAGTCTGTCCCCATACCACGGATAATGATGCTCGACATGGCTCTCAAAATCCACATCACTGAAATATGTGAATTCCCCCACTATGATATTCGGATTCTTGATTGTAGGTCGTATATAAGTCACTCGCTCGCAATTCTTCACCGGATAAATTTCATCAGGATTAGGCCCCTTCATGTTTCTATCTTCCTTATCGGTCATCTTCTGTCTTGCTGATTTTATTAGTTGTTTCAATCCATTTCTTCAGGGATTATATAGGCTTTCCCAAATGCCAGGAAACTCAATCATATTACGGTTACCGTTTCGCAAGTTGCTCGTCATCAAACAGCAACCCACAGCTTTTTAATTTGGCTATCTGCCGTTGGCGAGTGAGAGGGCGTTTCCTATAATCCCTATAAAAACTCTAAGACCTCCCCGGGTGCGCTGTTCTAACGGGAAGCGCGGGAGGTCATATTAAGTGCAAATATACTCAAATTTTCCTATTATAACTATACCATTTGCGTTATGGGTAATAGCTTACATTTTCCAACTTATCCCTATAAAAGAGAAAATATCGCAAAAAAGTACGTTGTCAAATATGTTGCTAAAAAGATTGTTAAATTTCTATTCGCATGAAATTCCCTCATATTCAAATAAAAACATGGCTCTGTTTTCATCATTAGACATATAAAGATAAGCCTGTAATATGTCTTCATATCGCTTTGATGGAAAATGATTCTTGAAGCTTTCAAATTCTGTGACAATCATTTTCTCTCGTTCATGTTGGCTAATGCCCATTCCTCGCATCGCCATGAAAACTATGTTATTAGATGTCAACGTAAAACTTTCCTCATAGGCTATTTGTTCCAGCGTAAAAACAGCACGTAGTAAACCTTTTATGTATTTTTGCTGATTGCATAAGTCTGTGGGGTAATATGGATATTTCATAAAATCTGCTTCCGAAGATCGGAAAAGCTCCAACTTATTCTCCAATCCCATATCTCGTGCAATCGCCGTTATAAGTGCTGAATTAGTCTCTTGTGCATTAGGCATATTGCAATTGGCTGCTGAAAAAGTTATATTGGACAAATCTTGAATGAATGATAACCATTCATCGCACAAACTTGTGGGCAATATCTGCTCGCCATTGTATTCGTCACATGCATTGACTATAGAATCAAAATCTTGGATAAACGCCATGTCATCGTATTTGTCAATGTCAACTCGTTCATTAGAGAAAACGATGCCAACCCCCTCAATATTTGTTTTTTGAATATTTGATGAGGACTGTTTTAAATTGCCTTTCTCTGCGTTGGGACGATATGCAAATTCAAGACAAGAACATTCCATAAAATATCTGGTTTCATCATATATTGGAACGTATATATAAAGAGCCATTGTTTGGTATCTGCCAAACACGCCGATTTTAAACACTTCATAATCATCTGATGTGAAGTGTATATATGGCCATTTATTACTATGTAAATGTCCGTTGATAGAAGCCGATAAATTATTCATTTTTACCTTTAACTTATTTCAGTTGTTAGAATATGAACGCCATTATTTGCGTCTGACAAATGTTTCTATCTCGTTGCCTGATGTGTTGAGTGTATCTCCGTCAAAGACTACTGTATTCTTGTGAACATAGACTATCAGAGAATCAGAAGTGAGTTTACGGATAGTCCAATGCTCGTTTTTAGATTCAGGTGTGTATGCGTCAGGATAGAAGTCGTAAAGCACTACTGAATCCTTATCGGCATAGTATCTGCCGGATTGCTTGTTGGTGTAGCCGTCTGCGCTGTATTTGTAATGGTATTTGCCATTGGCTTCAATCTTTAACGACACGTTGGGCTGTTGCCACTCTCCGATAAGAAGATTGGATTGAGTGGTATTTGTGCGATGTGTTGAGCAAGCAGATAGAAGCATTGCTAACCCTGATAATATCATTGCCGATTTATTCATGCTCAGTTATTTTGTCAAAGAGATATTCTTGTCTGCCGATTGCGCCATGAGCCATAAGCCGATATATGGATGAAGCGATGTAGTCAAGTTTATGTAGCTCTCCTGCAAGTGTGGTTCGTTCCCCATTATTTGTATCAGTTAAACCGTGCAGAATATGTCGTATTGCAACCATAATAGTTTCAATATCCTTTTGGCTTACGTTCTCACTCTCGCCATTCTTTATAAGGTCAAATCTGTAAGCGTCAAGGTCTGCCGATAGATTATGCAGATTGTAGCATAATCTATCTACGGTTTGTTTAACCTTACCGTGTATATTCAGCGGTTCAGGTGCATTTGCTTTTTGGCACAGTTCATAGCCAAGATTGCCAAGAGCTTTGCCGATTCCGTATAGGTAGGGTCTATCGGATTATCCATTAAAGAAGTATTCTTTGTTCGTTTCTATCTATTGCATTTGCCCCAAATTGAACGGTAACAAATTGAATGTACCAAACAAGATTTTTGTCCTTTGTAAGGACTCCAAGGAATGTCTTACATTCAGGATGGGCTTCGCCAAACTGATTGATAAAAATGTCGCACCACTCATCTTTTCGCAACATAGATAAGGGAAATGTGTAATCTCTACTCATCTTTAGCTTGCCATTTTGATTGAGGTACATAACGATTGATTTAAAAACGAGGAACGGATTAACCGAAACTTTATGTAAAGTCAGTTTAAGGAACAGATCTGTTCCTATTGATTCTTCTGCATGGGTACAAATAGACCCCACACGATTGAAAAAGATTTCTTGACTATCCATATGTAGAATTTAGGAAATTCCTTATTTCTTTTTTATAACCTTATATGTTGTTTCTCTATCACCATTGTATAATGCCGGAAAAGAGAAAAAGTAAACATCTTTCCCATAAGGACACTTGTACTTTACGATTACGTATTTTTCTAAACTGTAATCGCCATCCTTGTAGCAAATATATCTTATAGTTCTTTCATCTACTTGTTCTTTTTCTGCAATGTTAAAAACACATTCTAACATATCAGAAAGAATTATTTGGATGGAGTTGAGTCTGTAACCGAACGGCTCTTCTACAACTTTCCCTGAACATTTATATTCACCAGCGTTACCCTTCCCAACTATTGTATAGTCTATCCATGCATTAGCTGATAGCATAGACATGAACAAACATAATATAACTATAACTCGTCTCATTATTTTAGCCTTATTTGATTATTTCATAATACCGTCTCATTGCAGGCATGCAGAAGTCTGCAAAGCTATCTACAAATCCTGCTTTTAAAGCTACCCTTGTGTAGATTCCAAGAAACCAAGCTACACCCTCGATATCATCTTCCTCCCATTTCATGAACTTCATGTTATTGCGGACGGCTTCTATCGTGTAGCCTATTAGTTGCTCTTTTGAATAATTTTTGAAATGAGTTAGCCAATATTCTGCTTCCTCTTCGATAGAGGCTTTTGTGGAGGGTTGATTGTAATTGGCTTCATTTGCTTCTGCGGACATGCAGTATATTACATAGTCCATTTCAGATGGGTGCTTCATTTGAATGTCATTCGGTGTTTCTCATCCTCCAATGAAACGGGCTATGTTATTAGACATAAAAAAGGTGTGAGGATTGTATCTTGTTTTATCCTAAAGTCAGGTCTTCGCATTACCTATCAGCATGGATAAAACAATAGCCCCACACCGATATAGCTATATAGACCGTCAGTAGTGACAAGGTATAAGCTACCGATGCAGGTGCTATTGCCAATCTCATCTTCATGCTGATAATCAAAGTTGCGAAGTTTGACTTTAGAAGATAAAATTTCAATAACACCTTTTATAAAGTTGTGTTGATTCAGTCTGCCAACTCTATGGCTCTGAAATCAAGTGCAAATTTACAAAAAAATGTCATTGGTGGGGCTATTGCGTAGAAGATATTTCACATTTCATGCTCTACAACACGTTTTTATAGTCTGCCCTCGTCATTATAGGAGTAGTAGCGTCGTCTTGTCCGCAGACACTTATTCGTTTTTTGACCAAAAAGTCGTATCTTTGCAATAATTTACCCATATTGTATCAGAGTCATGAAGTTTAAGATTCATTCGGACTACTCTCCGACAGGCGATCAGCCACAAGCCATATCTCAGCTTGCCGAAGGAATAGAATCAGGCATCCCCGCCCAGACACTCCTGGGTGTCACCGGTTCGGGTAAGACATTTACGATGGCCAACCTGATTGAACGGGTGCAACGACCCACTCTGATACTGAGCCACAACAAGACCCTCGCAGCACAGCTCTATAGCGAGATGAAGAGCTTCTTCCCCGAGAACTCCGTCCAATACTTCGTGAGCTACTACGACTACTACCAGCCCGAGGCTTACATACCCTCCGTCGACAAATATATCGAGAAAGACCTGATGATCAACGACGAGATCGACCGTCTGCGTCTGGCCACAACCTCCGCCCTGCTCTCCGGTCGTAACGATGTCGTGGTGGTTAGCTCGGTGTCATGCCTCTATGGCATGGGAAATCCCGAAGACTTCAACTCCAATGTCATCGAGATCAGAGTCGGCCAGAAGATAGCGCGCAACGTCTTTCTGCGTCAGCTTGTCAATGCCCTCTATAGCCGTAACGAGGTTGAGCAGGGACGTGGCACTTTCCGGGTCAAGGGCGACACTGTCGACGTATTCCTTGCCTACGAGGAGATCGCCGTACGAATAATCTTCTGGGGCGATGAGATCGAGTCCATCTCGACATTCCACTCTGGCGACGCTACCAATCTCGGACAACATGACGCCTTCAAGATATTCCCCGCCAACCTGTTTGTCACATCCTCTGCCAGAATGGCCAGCGGACTGGCCCAGATCGAACTTGACCTCGGGACACAGGCCGTGGCTTTTGAGAAAGAAGGACGCCTGCTCGAAGCGTCACGCCTCAGAGAACGCGTGAGCTACGACATCGAGATGATGAGAGAGGTTGGACACTGTCCCGGCATTGAGAACTACTCCCGCTATTTCGACGGACGCGAACCCGGCATGCGCCCCTTCTGTCTGCTCGACTACTTCCCCCGCGACTTCATCACGATCATCGACGAGAGCCACGTGACCATACCTCAGATCCGTGCTATGTATGGAGGCGACCTTTCCCGCAAGATGAATCTGGTGGAATACGGATTCCGTCTTGATGCCGCCCTCGACAACCGGCCCCTCAAATTTGAGGAATTCCGCAATCTTACAGGCCAGACAGTATATGTCAGCGCTACCCCGGCCGACTTCGAGCTCGAACAGAGCGAAGGTGTCGTGGTCGAGCAGATAATCCGCCCCACCGGTCTGCTTGATCCGCTGATCGAGGTGCGGCCATCGCTCAACCAGATTGACGACTTGCTCGAAGAAATCGAGCTCCGGCGCGAAAGGGATGAACGTGTGCTTGTCACAACACTCACCAAACGTATGGCCGAGGAGCTCAACGACTACCTCACGCGGCTGCGTATCAAGACAGCCTACATCCACAGCGATGTCGACACTCTCGACCGTATACGCATTCTCGACGATCTCAGGGCCGGTGTCTTCGACGTGCTGATAGGTGTCAACCTTCTCCGCGAAGGCCTTGACCTGCCCGAAGTAAGCCTGGTGGCTATACTCGATGCCGACAAGGAAGGATTTCTCCGGTCGCACAGGTCGCTCACCCAGACCGTGGGTCGAGCCGCGCGAAACCTTAACGGCATGGTCATAATGTATGCCGACAAGATTACCGACTCAATGCGCCTCACTATCGAGGAAACCGAACGACGCCGCGCCGTACAGCTCGCCTATAACGAGCAGCACGGCATAACTCCTCAGGCCATTGTCAAGGCGCGGCAGCGCATCATCGGTCTTGACAATGACGAGAGCCGGTCGGCCGACGCTCCCGTAGTGAAACGGCCTGGAGCATCTGATACCAAAAAGCGTGGATCCGAGACCTCTAAGTCCCGTAAGGCCGCTCCATCTCCTTATGAAATGGAATTTTCGACAAACGTCAACATCGCTGCCGATCCCGTCATACCTCTCATGAACACGGCCGAACTCGAACGGTCCATATCTCGTATGAGAGTGGAGATGGTAGAGGCCGCCAAACAGATGGAATTTATGGAAGCCGCACGCCTCCGCGATGAAATCCTGAAGATGGAACAGCTCCTTCAGGAAAAACGCGCCAACGAAGAATCTGACAACTGATGCAAAATGGTTGACAAAGCACGCGATACTAAACTATATTTACCCACTTCCGTCAAAGAGATGAAACTTCTGGGGTGGGACAGACCCGATGTCGTCCTCCTCAGCGGCGATGCCTATGTCGACCATCCGTCATTCGGCGCCGCTGTCATAGGAAGAGTGCTACAGAACGCCGGATACAAGGTCGCGCTTGTTCCACAGCCAAACTGGCAGGACGATCTGCGCGACTTCCGGAAATTCGGGGAGCCAAGACTATTTTTCGGCATTTCGCCCGGTGCGATGGACTCAATGGTCAACCACTACACCGCCGCACGCCGCCGCCGTAGCGACGATGCCTATACTCCGGGGGGACGCCATGGTGCCCGCCCCGACTACCCAACCATAGTCTACAGTGAGATCCTGCGCCTCCTCTTCCCCGATGTTCCCATAATTGCGGGAGGTATCGAGGCCTCGTTGCGCCGGTTCTCCCACTACGATTACTGGGCCGACCGACTCCGCCCATCCATCATAGCCGAGTCCAAGGCCGACATGATAATCTATGGTATGGGTGAGAGACCGATTGTGGAATTGGCGCGACGCCTCGATTCCGGCGAAAATATTCACGACATTACCGACATACGGCAGACCGTGATGATCCGGCCGGCAAGCGAGATGCCCGCTGCCGGTTCCGACGCCGACATCATCCTTAACAGCTGGAGCGATTGCCGGGCTGACAGACTGAAGCAATCGGCCAACTTCAGGCATATCGAGCAGCAGAGCAACCGGCTCGATGGAGGAGCGACATTATGGCAGAAACTTGATGACGACATTGTCATAAAGGCCAATCCCATGTACCCGCCATTCTCCACCGCAGAGCTCGACGCCATCTACGCGCTCCCCTTCACCCGCCTTCCTCACCCGCGCTACTATGGCAAGACCATACCGGCATACGAAATGATACGCCATTCTATCACGATGCACCGTGGATGTTTCGGAGGCTGCGCGTTCTGCACCATCTCTGCCCATCAGGGCAAATTTATATCATCGCGAAGCAAGCAGAGCATCGTCGCCGAAGCTCAACGCGTCGTTGCCATGCCCGACTTCAAGGGCTATATCAGCGACCTTGGCGGTCCGTCGGCCAATATGTACGCTATGCGTGGCAAGGATCAGGCGATATGCGGCAAATGTCTCCGCCCCTCGTGTCTCCACCCCTCCCCATGCCGTAATCTCAACACCGACCACGGCCCCCTGCTCGACGTATATCATGCCGTCGACTCCCTTCCCGGAGTCAGGAAGTCTTTTGTAGGCAGCGGAGTCAGATACGACCTGTCGCTGCATCAGACCGGCAATGCCGCGGTCGACCGGAACAATCGGCTCTACAACGAGGAGCTTATATGCAACCACGTGAGCGGACGCCTCAAAGTCGCGCCCGAGCATACATGCGATCACGTCCTTGACGTGATGCGCAAACCATCCTTCCAGCTCTTCTACGACTTCAAGCGTGTGTTCGACGGCGTCAACCGGAAGTATGGGCTGAAGCAACAGCTCATCCCCTACTTCATATCATCCCACCCCGGATGTCAGGAGATCGACATGGCCGAACTCGCGGTAAAGACCAAGGACCTCGACATGCATCTGGAGCAAGTGCAGGACTTCACCCCCACGCCGATGACAGTGGCGAGCGAGATATACTACAGCGGGGTTCATCCCTACACCCTTCAACCCGTCTATACCGCCACCACACCCGAAGCCAAGCTCGCCCAAAGGCAGTACTTTTTCTGGTACGATCAGACCTACCGCAAGAGCATAACCTTGTCTCTCATGCGGCAGCACCGTACCGACCTGATAGCCAAGCTGTTCCCGTCGGGAGGACGCAAATTTTCGCCGGCCGGCGAGAAGAGAGTTCGCGATCTCGGAGATAACAGACTGACAGCCAATAAGAAACGCAACAAAAGTACTAAAACCAATCATATTAAACCCTAATCATTAATGTCAAACCATCTTAAAGCCTTATTTATGGCCACAACTGCAGCCGTAGCTTTCTCGGCTTGCCAAAGTGGTGAGAAGTCGGCCGACACCGATGATCCCATCATCGAAAAGACTGATTTCAAGCCTGTTGACCGCCAATATACGGGCGAAGCTCTTGAAGCTTTCGGACGTGTAAGCGGCGCTGTCGTATCCCCCGACAAGCAGAAAATCCTCTATTCTGTCAGCTACGAGAGCGTAGCCCAGAACAAGAGCAATGCCGACCTCTACGTGATGAACATCGATGGCTCAGATAATCAGCGTATTACGCGCACTCCCGCAAGCGAGAACGGCGCTGTCTGGATCGACGGCGGCAAGAAAATCGCCTTCATGTCGGCCGTCGACGGAGCTCAGCAGCTCTGGGTGATGAACGCCGACGGAACAGACAGAAAACCAGTTAGTTCCGTCGAAAACGGCATCTCCGGTTTCCTCTTCTCCCCCGATGAGAAGCACGTTGTGATGATCGGCTCTATCAAGAGCGTACGTACCGCTCAGGACATCTACCCCGATCTCCCCAAAGCCACTGGCCGTGTGATAGATGACCTCATGTACAAGCACTGGGACGAATGGGTCACTGAGATCCCCCACCCCCTCGTAGGCGACTTCGACGGCTCCTCAGTCGCAAATGTCATCGATATAATGGAAGGTGAGCCGTTTGAGGCTCCCATGAAGCCATTCGGCGGCAGCGAATCGTTCGCCTGGTCACCCGATTCCGAGAAGCTGGTTTATGTATCCCGCAAAAAAACCGGCATGGAGTACGCTGTATCAACCAATTCCGATCTCTATCTCTACAACCTGTCGGACAAGTCAACCCGCAACCTCACCGAAGGCATGATGGGCTACGATACCAATCCGTGCTTCTCGCCGGACGGCACCCAAATAGCCTGGCTATCAATGGAACACGACGGTTATGAATCGGACAAGAACCGTATCTTCGTAATGGATCTCGCTTCCGGACAAAAGACCGATCTGACCACCGACTGGGATTATACCGCCGATGCCATAGCGTGGAATCCCAATGGCAAGTCAATCTATTTCATCGCACCTAAGGGAGGCGTGACTCCGGTATTCTCGGTAAATGTTGCCGACAAGAAAGTCAGCGTAATTGCCGAAGGACGATACGATTACGCCGAACTGGCTCCGGTCGACGACAATACCCTCATAACACTGCGACACTCTATGATCGAGCCAAACGAGGTATATAGCGTCACAAACGGTCAGATCAAGAAGCTCACTGATGTCAACACCGAACTGCTGGCACAGCTCGACATGCCTACCGTAGACTCTGTACTCGTTCCCACAACCGATGGCAAGCTCATGACAACATGGGTACTCTATCCGCCGAAATTTGATCCGGCCAAGAAGTACCCCGCTCTGCTCTACTGTCAGGGAGGACCGCAATCGGCTGTAAGCCAGTTCTTCAGCTATCGCTGGAATGTGGCTCTGATGGCCGCCCACGGCTACATAGTGATTTGTCCCAACCGCCGTGGTCTGCCCGGATTCGGAACTGAATGGAACGCTCAGATATCCGGTGACTATCCCGGCCAGAATATGCGCGACTATCTCTCGGCTGTCGACTTCATGAAAGTCAAGCCCTATGTTGACGAAGCTCATATCGGCGCTATCGGTGCCAGCTACGGAGGCTTCTCGGTATATTGGCTCGCCGGAAACCATGATGGCCGTTTCGCCGCTCTCGTTGCGCATGCAGGTATCTTCAACCTTGAGGCCCAGTACCTTGAGACAGAGGAGATGTGGTTTGCCAACTGGGATCTCGGCGGTCCGTTCTGGGATGCCAACAATCCTGTTGCCAAGCGTACATTCGCTTCTTCTCCCCACAAGTTCATAGACAAATGGACTGCACCAATCCTGATAACCCATGGTGAATACGACTTCCGTATACTCGCTTCACAGGGTATGATGGCCTTCAATGCAGCCCGTCTGCGCGGTGTACCTGCCGAGATGCTCATTTTCCCCGATGAGAACCACTGGATTCTGAAACCCCAGAACTCGGTGATGTGGCAGCGTGTATTCTTCCGTTGGCTTGACCGTTGGCTGATGCCCGACAGCGAGGCTGCCGCTCAGGCTACTGCCTCACAGCAAGGAGAATAAGAACCATATACTTACCACCGTCGCGGTGGACTCATAACTGAAAAACAGTCGGAACGCCGACCCAAAGCAGCGTTCCGACTGTTTATTTATTTCAAACCCTACCCCATACTTTCCGGCATAATGTCAAAAACAAAACTCAAGAAACTTTTGGAGCATCTTGACCGGGATCAGATGACACAAATGATCCTCGACCTATATGATGCACGCCCAGAGGCCAAAGACTACCTTGACTTCTATTCGGAGCCCGACATCGACTCCCGGCTCGACAAGTCCCGACGATCTATCGACAAGGAAGTCCGACGCAAGCAACGTGGCTATGCGAGGCCGCGTGTCACACGCATCAAAAAATACATCAAGGACATAACATCGCTCAACCCCGGGGCTGAGTATGGCCTTGAAATAATGGCATATGCGTTCGAGCAGCTATGCGCACAGGGAGCATCGCCGATCAAGGAGGCCACACAGCGCAGCACGGCCCGCCTTATGACTGACATAATCACAACTGCTGACCGCAACGCGTTACTATCCGACTATTTACCTCGTTTGCAGAAGGCTGTCGATACTGTTCCCAAAAGACTGGGAATATTTCAGATAAACCGATTCAAAGAGCTGCTCGACGATACTCTCGCCGACAGTCTTGACAACATAGCAGGTATGCAGACTACAAAATAGCTTCCTTGATTGACCGGACTACATAGCGCACCTGCTCGTCTGTAACCCATGGCCCTGACGGAAGGCACAAGCCTATCCTGAACAAGGCTTCGCTCACCCCATTCACGTAGGCCGGACTATCTTTCCACAGCGGTTGGAGGTGCATGGGCTTCCACAAAGGCCGCGACTCAATATTGCGTGCATCCAGCCACAGCCTCATGGCCTCTACATTAGCATTGGGCTCAACGGAAGTGTGGGGAGAGGACGCCCGATGGGTAACACCTGCGGCACCACCAACAGCACCCGAAATTATCTCCGCATAAGCTTTGTCGGAGCCAACCACTTCAACCGAAGGATCTATTGTAATGGTTGTGAGCCAATAGTTTGAGTCATATCTTGGCGATGGATTTGAATGCACCTTCACTCCAGCCACATCCTCCAACAATTCGGCATACAGATCATGCACATGGTGGTGATGGGCTATATGCTCATCAAGAATTTCCATCTGGCCACGACCTATGGCCGCACTTATGTTAGACAGACGGTAATTGTAGCCCAGAGTCTCGTGCTGGTAATAAGGGTATGACTCACGGGCCTGTGTGGCCAGAAACATTATCTTGTCGGCTGTCGCCTTGTCCGCGCACACCAACGCACCACCACCCGAAGTCGTTATCATCTTATTTCCATTGAACGACATTATCCCGAACTTACCGAAAGTGCCGCACACACGCCCATCAAACCGCGAACCGAACGCTTCGGCCGAGTCTTCAATAACGGGAATACCATACTTGTCGGCGACATCCATTATCTCATCGATACGCCCCGGCATGCCATACAAATATACCGGAATAATGGCCTTGGGCTTGCGTCCTGTCACCGCTATACGGTCGGCAATGGCACGATCGAGCAGCTCAGGATCCATATTCCACGATCCGGCTTCCGAATCAACAAATACAGGTGTCGCTCCAAGATAGCCAACAGGATTTGTAGAGGCACAAAACGTGAACGACTGCACAATCACCTCGTCGCCGGCACCTACCCCGCACAATATCAGCGCAAGATGTATCGCCGCAGTTCCCGACGAAAGGGCTACCACATGTTTACCATGTCCCGTAAGCCGTTCAAGATCGCGTTCAAATGCATTCACATCGGGTCCGAGCGGCACTACCCAGCTTCCCTCAAATGCCTTGAGTATATAGTCTATCTCCTTGCCGCTGAGATGCGGCATACAAAGCAATATCCTTTGGCTCATACTTAATAGAATGTTGACTGCATGATGAAATCATTGTCATCAGCGTGCAAAAGTAAGATTTTTGAAGTCAATCTGCAAATCAAACCACCATGCATTGCAACGTGAAATCTACATTACCGCCGAACAAACGATCATTGACAGTTGTATGACAGTATATAGACACACCATTCACACTCATCGTTATGTTAACACTCATCACAAGCGTCAATTCCCACCATGGAATGATGGACGCCACCCCTTCGGAAATAGAACATTTCATTGGCACACAAGACGGTCTGTCGCGTTCAATAGCCTCCTTCATACTCCGGATAGTTGACTGGATACTCGGTATTTTCGGACTCGACCACAACATTGAGATAGTGACATTCTTCTATGCAGCCGTAGTGCTTGCCGTATCCCTGATAGTAGGTTATATAGCCCAATGGGTTATTCTCGGCACTGTGCGTGCCATAGCCCGCCGTTGGGATTCGGACATCTACCGCTATCTCACCGGAACCTATTTTTTCCATAAAGCTTGCCGTCTCATACCTCCGCTGGTATTTCTCATTCTGATACAATTCACACTCTCCGGTCACGATACCCTGGCCGCCATACTCACCAAGATCACTCTGATCTATATTGTCTACCTGACCGGCATATCGCTTTCAGCGCTTATAATGGCTGTGTGGAAACATATAGATGAGCGCGAGAACAAACGTAAGCTGCCACTCAAAGGACTTGCACAGCTGGCCAAAGGCATAGTCTGGATCATAGCCGCCATTATAGTAGTAGGCATAATCATAGATCGCTCACCAGCATCGCTGCTGGCCGGACTGGGAGTATTCGCATCTGTGCTCATGTTAGTATTCAAGGACAGCATTCTCGGTCTTGTGGCCGGTGTGCAATTGTCGGAAAACGACAGTCTTCATGTCGGCGACTGGATCAAAGTGGATGGCACCGATGCCAACGGTACTGTAGAGGAAGTAACGCTTGTCTCCGTAAAAGTAGTCAATTGGGACAAGACCACCACAACACTGCCTCCTTACAGTCTGATAAGCGGAAGCTTTACCAATTACCGCTCCATGCAGCAGAGCCACACCCGCCGTATATGCCGAAGCTATATGATAGATGCCGACAGCGTACTGCCGTCCACACCCGAGATGCTCGACAATCTGCGCAAACTTCCATATATGGATCACTACATATCGCTGAAATTGAAGCAGAAAGCAGATGGCCACGTAGCCGATGTCGACAATCCGGACGGTCTTGTCAACGGCACCATAGACACTAATCTCGGTTTGTTCCGCGCATACATGAAGATGTGGCTGGATGCTAATCCACACATAGCGCACGACAGCGACTGCTTCGTGTCGACACTCCCACAGACGCCCACTGGAATACCGTTCCAAATATACTGTTTCACAGCCACATCGGCATGGTTCCCGTATGAAGCTATACAAGACACTATATTTGAACATATAGCCGCTATGCTGCCTCAATTCCAGCTTTATGCATTCGAGTATCCGTCGTCGCGCGACACCGTCGCATCGGGATATCTCAATACTCCAAATGCCGACATCGACCAACTGTTCGGTATTCCATATCCATTCTTCCAGAGCCCTGATGCACCGGACAGTCCCGCATCCACGCGGCCTACAGTTCCTTCACATCCCGCACAGCCGTCACAGGCAGCTCCGGCCACAAAGTAGACACACCGCTCCATCTATATGACTCATACACCTCCCCGGCATAAACGGTTTGTATCGTTCATGCCGGGGAGGTGATCATACTTACAGCTGCGTCAACAACGCTCAAATATTGCAGCTCCACATCATAAATGCTGCAAAACAGATGGAACAAATGAAACTGTAGCACAAAAAACGCACAGTTATAGCGAGATTTTTTGTATTTTTGTAGCCGGATTGCGCGGATACGCAACCACTCTCCTGATTCAGTTATAGCAATATATCATTTTTACAATCCTAATCAATTATGTATAGGACTCATACATGCGGTGAACTCCGTTTGGCCGATGCCGGAAAAGAAGTCAAACTTGCCGGCTGGGTTCAGCGTTCACGCAAAATGGGCGGCATGACCTTTGTAGATCTGCGCGACCGATATGGAATCACCCAGATAGTATTCGAGAGCGATGCCAATCAGGACCTCTGCGAGGCCGCAAACAAACTCGGCCGTGAGTTTGTGATCAACGTTACCGGCACAGTGGCCGAGCGTACTTCAAAAAACGCCAATCTGCCTACCGGCGAGATCGAGATCATAGCCAAGGAGCTGACTGTGCTCAACAAGAGTGATGTTCCGCCATTCACTATAGAAGATGACACCGACGGAGGCGATGACCTGCGTATGCGTTACCGCTATCTTGATCTGCGCCGCAACGCAGTGCGCAGCAATCTCGAGCTACGCCACCGCATGGCCTTCGAGATCCGCCGCTATCTGGACCAGCACGGATTTCTGGAAGTCGAGACTCCGGTTCTTATCAAGTCGACACCCGAAGGTGCCCGCGATTTCGTAGTGCCCTCGCGCATGAATCCGGGTGAATTCTATGCACTGCCACAGTCGCCGCAGACTTTCAAGCAGTTGCTCATGGTAAGTGGTTTCGACCGCTATTTCCAGATTGTAAAATGTTTCCGCGATGAAGATCTGCGTGCTGACCGCCAACCCGAGTTCACTCAGATCGACTGCGAGATGTCGTTCGTAGAGCAGGAGGATGTGCTCCAGATGTTCGAAGGTCTGGTAAAGCACATATTCAGATATGTAAAGGATATCGACTTCAAAGAGCCGTTCCCTCGCATGACATGGGCCGACGCACAGCGTCTGTATGGCAGCGACAAGCCTGACACGCGTTTCGGAATGGAATTTGTCGAGCTCAAGGATCTTACTGCCGGAAGCGGATTCTCAGTAATGGATGAGGCCGAATATGTAGGAGCTATCGTAGCACCCGGCTGCGCTGATTATACCCGCAAGCAACTTGACGGACTTACCGACTTTGTCAAGCGTCCGCAGATAGGTGCCAAAGGCATGATGTGGGTAAAGTTTGAAGCCGACGGGTCAATAAAGAGTTCAGTTGGCAAATTCTTCACCGACGAACAGATCAAGGCATGGGGCGAGCGTGCCGGTGCCAATCCCGGCGACCTGATGCTGATACTTGCAGGCCAGACAGCCAAGACCCGCAAACAGCTTTGTGAGCTACGTCTTGAAATGGGTTCACGCCTGGGACTTCGCGACCCGCAGAAATTCTCATGCCTATGGGTCATCGACTTCCCCCTGTTCGAATGGGACGATGAGACATCACGTTATTATGCCATGCACCATCCTTTCACCGCGCCCAATCCCGACGATATCGACAAGCTGGAGACTGACACAGGTTCTGTAAGAGCCACAGCCTACGATATGGTTGTGAACGGTAATGAACTCGGCGGAGGCTCGATACGTATACATGACGCTGCCCTTCAGGACACAATGTTCCGTCTGCTCGGACTGTCCGAACAAGAGGCACAATACAAGTTTGGCTTCCTGATGAATGCATTCAAATTCGGTGCGCCGCCTCACGGAGGTCTCGCTTTCGGATTCGACCGTTTCGTATCGATACTTGCCGGTCTTGATTCGATCCGCGATGTCATCGCATTCCCCAAGAATAATGCCGGCCGCGACATGATGATCGATGCTCCGGCCGAAATAGATCAATCGCAACTGGATGAGCTCAAGATAGCCCTTGCGCTTCCAGAAGAAAAATAATTATCCAATACCCACTCCTATGAAGATCTCCGACCTGATAGGAGCCATTGAAGATGCAGCTCCGCGAGCCCTGCAGGAGAGCTATGACAACTCAGGCCTCCAGCTGGGCGACTGCGGGCGTGCATGCACAGGAGCTTTGCTTACTGTAGATGTCACGCCTGCGGTTGTAAACGAAGCCATAGAATGCGGTTGCAACCTGATCATATCCCACCATCCTCTCCTGTTCAATGGCCTGAAACGTATCACCGGATCGACTGATGTCGAGGTTTCGGTAGCTCTTGCTCTGAAACATGACATCACGATATATTCCGCACATACCTCGATTGACAGCGCCCCCGGAGGCATATCATGGACTATGTCCTCGATGCTCGGACTGAAAAATGCAAAAGTACTCGAACCCGCCGCCGGAAAAATGTCGAAGCTGGTCACCTATGTGCCTGTCAGTCATGCACAGTCTGTGCGGCAGGCAATGTTTGACGCAGGAGCCGGACATATAGGCAATTATGATAGTTGCAGCTATAATATCGAGGGATCGGGCACATTCAGGGCTCTCAACGGTGCGAATCCGTTTGTAGGCGATCTGAACCGTATACATGTAGAGAATGAGACAAGAATTGAGGTCATCGTACCGGATTGGAAAACCCGAGACGTAGAACAAGCGCTATTGGCCGCCCATCCATACGAAGAACCGGCCTATGAATTTCTGTCCATAGCGAATCCATGCAAATCAATCGGTCTCGGATGTGTTGGAGATCTTGAACAGCCGCTTGCAGCGACAGACTTTGTCGATCTTGTCAAGTCGACCTTCGGAGTGCCTGTGGCACGCTGTACAAATGTTGTAAACAGCGGCCGGCTTATCAAGCGCGTAGGCCTTTGCGGGGGCTCAGGCAGCTCAATGATACGGAGTGCTGTCGGAGCAGGCGCTGATGCCTATATCACTTCCGATACGAGCTACCACAACTTTGTCGACATGGCAGACCGTCTTCTCATAGTGGATATAGGCCATCATGAGAGTGAATCGTGCAGTAAAGCAATTTTTTATCGGATAATTACAGAAAAATTTCCTAACTTTGCAGTCCGGTATGCACATACCGACTACAACCCCATAAATTATGTCTGAGCCATCACGGCTTCATGACGTCCTCATTTTAAGTCCATCTACACCTAAATGGCTACAACAAGCAAGACAAAGACAGATGCTTACACAGTAGAGCAGCGTCTCAAATCACTCTACGAGCTTCAGCGCATCCTTTCAGAAATCGACCGTATACGTACCGTGCGGGGTGAACTCCCCCTCGAAGTGAGCGACCTTGAAGATCAGATCGAAGGTTTGCACACGCGCATAGAGAAATATAAGGCTGAGATCGAGGATTACCGCGTGAAGGTCAACGCAGAGCAAGCCAAAATACAGACCTCACAGGCTAAGATAGAAAAATACAAGGAGCAGATCGACAACGTACGCAACAACCGTGAGTATGACCTTCTGAGCAAGGAAATCGAGTTTGAAGCCCTTGAAATCGAGCTTGCAGAAAAGCACATCAACGAATACCGCCGCGCAAGCGATATCAAGCACGCCGACATCGAATCGACCGAGGCTGAGCTCTCTGACCGCGAGCACATCCTTGAAGCAAAGCGTCAGGAGCTGGATGAGATAGTATCCGAGACAAAGGAAACAGAGGAAAACCTTCGCGCTCAGGCTCTGGCTCTCGAACCCAAAATCGATGACCGCACACTCGCCGCTTTCAAGCGTATCCGTCATAATGCACGCAACGGACTTGGCATAGTATATATCCAGCGTAATGCCTGCGGCGGCTGCTTCAACCGCATCCCGCCACAGAAGCAAATGGAAATCAAAATGCACAAGAAGATCATCGTGTGCGAATACTGCGGACGTATAATGATCGATCCGGAGCTGGCCGGTGTGAAGACCGAGGTTCCTGCTGCCGAGGAGAAGCCGACACGCAAACGCGCATCACGCGCATCGGCCGACAAGTAAGAAGGTCCCAAAATCGAATATAAAAGAATACCCGATGGCAAATCCATCGGGTATTCTTTTATATTTTACCAGTATATTGTCAATCTTTTGCCGCAAGTATCTGCTCCGCGTGGATTTTCGTCTTGATTTCCTTAGGACCAAAAACACGCTCTACCGTTCCTTCGGGCGATATGATAAACGTAGTGCGAAACATTCCCATATATTTCTTGCCGTACATTGATTTTTCGCCCCACACACCAAATTCATCGGCGAGTTTATGGTCGACATCCGCGATCAGAGGAAATGGCAACTCATATTTCTCGATGAATTTCTGGTGACGTGCTTCAGAATCGGTGCTGACGCCTATAACCTGCATACCTTCATTCTGCAATTGGGCATAGTTATCGCGCATACTGCAGGCTTCGGCTGTGCATCCCGAAGTCATATCCTTCGGATAAAAATACAGCGCAATCTTTCGGCCGGGGAAGTCACTTCGGCGCAACTCATTTCCATTCTGATCCTTGCCCAGCAGATCGGGGGTATTATCTCCTATCTGTTTCATAATCTGTTGTTATTTGTTAAGTAATCGTTGTATGCCATTCTGATACCGTCTTCCAGCTCAGTGGTATATGTCCAGCCCAGGGCTGCAGCCTTGCTCACATCAAGCAGTTTGCGAGGTGTACCGTTGGGGCGGGTGGTATCCCATTCTATCCGTCCGGTATATCCGACTACACGAGCCACTGTTTCCGTGAGTTCCTTTATAGTAAGCTCTTTGCCGGTACCGGCATTAACGGTTTCATTGCCCGAGTAATTGTTCATGAGGAATACACACAGATCGGCAAGATCATCCACATAAAGGAACTCGCGCAATGGTGATCCATCACCCCAGCATGTAACCGACGGACGACTCTCTATCTTAGCTTCATGGAACCGACGGATAAGAGCAGGAAGCACATGGCTGTTTTCCGGGTGGTAGTTATCGTTGGGTCCATACAGATTTGTAGGCATTACCGATATGAAGTCAGTGGAATACTGCCGATTGAGATATTCGCAATATTTAAGTCCGGAAATCTTGGCCAGTGCGTATGCCTCATTGGTCTGCTCGAGGGATGATGTGAGCAGACAGGACTCCGGCATAGGCTGAGGTGCCATACGTGGATATATGCATGAAGAACCAAGGAATAGAAGTTTTCGGCATCCGTTCTGCCAAGCAGCGTGAATCACGTTCATTTCCAACATCATGTTGCGATACATGAAATCGGCCGGCATAGCTGCATTTGCTGCAATACCTCCAACCTGGGCGGCGGCAAGAAACACGTAATCCGGGCGATGCGCTTCAAAAAAAGCTTCAACATCGGCCTGGCGTGTCAGATCCAACTCACTGTGCGTGCGTTTCAGAATATTTGTGTAGCCCAAACTCTCCAACCGGCGCACAATTGCAGAACCGACCATTCCACGATGGCCGGCAACATATATAATATCGTTCTTATTCATCTCAGATTATTTTACGATACCTTTTTCAAGATACTCCACAAGATTTGTCCTAACGCTTTCGCCTGCCCTCTCTGCCGCAACCTTTGCCATATCGGAGTCAACCATCAACTTAACCAGACGGTCAAAAGGTGTTTTAGATGGATTCCAGCCAAGCAGCCCACGCGCCTTAGTGGGATCGCCCCACAGATTAACGACATCGGTAGGACGATAGAAATCGGGCGAGACTTCCACTATGGTTCTGCCTGTGGCTATATCGATGCCTTTTTCATCGGGTCCCTCACCTTCCCATTTCAGGTCGATGCCTACATATTTGAATGCAAGGGTGGCAAAATCTCTTACAGAGTGCTGCTCGCCTGTCGCAATCACAAAGTCATCAGGTCTGTCGTTCTGGAGCATGAGCCACATGCATTCGACATAATCCTTAGCATAACCCCAATCGCGCATCGAGGAGAGATTGCCAAGATAAAGTTTTTCCTGCTTACCTTGGGCAATACGTGCAGCGGCAAGTGTGATCTTACGCGTAACGAATGTCTCACCCCTACGTTCGGATTCATGATTGAACAAAATACCTGAACAACAGAACATACCGTAAGCTTCACGATATTCTTTCACAATCCAGAAGCCATATAGCTTGGCTACGGCATACGGACTGTAGGGATGAAAGGGGGTATTTTCATTCTGAGGCACTTCTTCGACCTTACCGTAAAGCTCGGATGTAGATGCCTGATATATACGACATGTAGATGCCAGTCCGCACAACCTTACAGCCTCCAATATCCTAAGCACTCCCACCGCATCGACATTGGCAGTGTATTCCGGGGAGTCGAAGGATACCTGAACATGGCTCTGTGCTGCCAAATTGTAAATCTCATCCGGACGGATTTTGCTTACCACCTGTATGATAGACATAGAATCGCCCATATCGGCATAATGCAGATGGAAATCGGCATGACCCTCAAGATGTGATATGCGCTCTCTGAAATCAACTGACGACCGTCGGATGATTCCATGAACTTCATATCCTTTGTCAAGCAACAGTTCCGAGAGATACGAACCGTCCTGGCCTGTTATACCGGTAATTAGAGCTTTCTTCTTCATGTTTATAGATATATTATGACAGGAGAGCCGATGCAAAGATGGCAAAAAAAACTTGAACGGCCATAAATGGCCACTGAAATTTATCAGTCGATGAATCTGCGTGTCAGATCTCCATACATATCTATGCGGCGATCGCGCAGGAAAGGCCACCAGCGCCTAACGTGCTCACTACGGGTCATGTCGATATCGACCACTTCAAGACACTCCTGATTGTGCGGGGCCTCGAACAGCAACTCGCCCTGGGGGCCGGCTACAAAGCTTGATCCCCAGAATTCAATGCCACCTGTAGCACATGACGGATCATCTTCATGGCCTACGCGGTTGACTGTCACAACAGGTAATCCATTGGCTACGGCATGAGCCCTTTGAACGATCATCCAAGCATCCCTCTGACGGCGTTTTTCGTCAGGAGTATCGGTGGATTCCCATCCTATGGCTGTAGGATATATCAGTATCTCCGCACCTTTCAGCGCCATAAGGCGTGCAGCTTCGGGATACCATTGATCCCAACATACAAGTACTCCAAGTTTACCAACTGAGGTCTGTACCGGCGTAAAGCCCAGGTCGCCAGGAGTGAAGTAAAATTTCTCGTAATATGCGGGATCATCCGGTATGTGCATTTTACGATATTTTCCCACCATGCTGCCATCGGTGTCAAATACACACGCGGTGTTGTGATACAGTCCAGGTGCGCGACGCTCAAATAGTGATGTGACGATCACTGTACCTGTCTCGCGGGCAAGGTTGCCATAATAGTCTGTTACTTTGCCTGGTATATCAACCGCTAGGTCACAAAGATCGGTGTTTTCTGTCTGACAGAAGTATAACGAATCATGAAGTTCCTGATTTACTATAAGTTTCGCACCTTTCTTAGCGGCTTCACGGATATCGTCAGCCAGCCTCTCGCGGTTTTTCTCGATGTCAGCAGTCTTGCTCCGTTGTATTATTGCAGTTGGAAGAATCCTCATATTCCTGATTTTGGTTAAAGTAGTGTCACATAAATGAAATTAATCCGGCGGGCAGCTGCATAGTGGCACAATGCAATGAACCATGCTGCTTGATCAAGGCCCTGCAATCGACACATCTCACAGGTCGGTTGAAAGCGACCTCAAGAATACGCGCTGCCAATCGATCGGTATCAGGCTGCCCATATACGGGCATTATCACGGAGGTAGGCGTAGCTAAAAAATTAGCATAGGTAGCAGGTAATTGCTGCCGGTCTTCGTCGTATATTGGTGACGGCGACGGTAGTTCAAGCAAATGTCCCGGAAGCAGGCCGTCTGCGCTCAACTGCTGCAACTCATTCTTAAGTTGGCTGAGCCTGTGATAATTGGGATCTGACTCATCTGTACATCCGGCGTAGACTACCGCGCCATCGGGTGCAAATCTTACCAAAGTATCCACATGGCTGTCGGTGTCATCACCACTAAGTCCACCATGATTTATCCATATAATATTGTCTACACCCAGAGTGCTTTTCAGCTCAGTTTCAATCTCTTCGCGAGTCATAGAGCCGTTTCTGTTAGGCGACAACAGGCACTCTGAAGTCGTGATAAGCGTTCCTTTGCCGTCACAGTCGATAGAGCCACCTTCGAGAACAAAACTCAGACGGTTGATACGACGCCCCGACAGCAACCCTGATCCAAACATGCGGACAGTCACCATATTGTCGAGTGCGGACGCGAACTTCAGCCCCCAGCCATTGAATTTGTAATCAACCGCGACATCAGCACCAGTCTCGTCGACAATGCATATGGGGCCATAATCACGGATCCATGTGTCGTTGGTGTCGCATTTGAAGTAGACCACCCTATCGCCCCCTACATCACCGAGCACCGTTTTTACAGACTCCGGATCGGGAGTGACGATAATGACCATGCGATCTTGAGTGATGGCACTGACGATATTCTTATAACACTCGGTCACTTCATCGAGCATATATGCCCAATCAGTGTCCTTATGCGGCCATGACAATAGAATGGGACCGTCAAACTCCCATTCGGCAGGCAAACATACTTTACTCATCATTATAGTCGCTTAGTGTATCCCACACGGAATTCTGATCACGAAGATACTCTTCACAATAGTCAAAAAAACCGTTTTTCTCGGAACTCCCGACTTCATGGCACCATTGACGATACATCTGCCGTATTTCCGGATCGGCATGCATCTCTTTTTTAAACTCCGATTCAGCAATGTCTACGCTTTTGAACTGATCGAGATAGTAATTGAACAATGATTCTATATCGTTCATAGTAAGTGTTTGGACAGGCATTCACGGAATTTTACCATTCCTGTCTAATGGGATAAGTTACGCATTAAATCTATCAGCTGCTACAATCAGCTTAATTGGCCTCAAATATAATACTTTATATAGTAAAATGCCAAACTTTATGCCATATTTATGCTTTATTGACGTTTAAGTCACCATTTAGAGTAAGTATTTATGCAAATAATACCGGGAATTGTCATATCTTTGCGACAAGACCTATGACCTATATCATGGCAGCGAAGGGCTAACTCCCAATAATTCCTGCGTCTGCAATTTTCTTAAGAAGCAAAGGGACATTTCGCAAAATAAAGAGATTCGGATGTCGTAACTTTGCATCGGAAACCATAACAATAACTGCCGTGATGAAACTTATAACTATATTTTTACGTTCTGAATTACAGATTCAGTCAATAACTTCAATGATAAATAGTTCCCTTATGCTTAAGAAACTGAGAATAGTGTTGCTAATGTGCGTTCTCGCCTCGGCTACGGCGATGGCACAACGACTTGACCACACATGGAAACCGGATATATTAGGCCGCAATTTCGAAAATATGCAGATACAGCAACCCGATGATTACTCCGGGAAGGTTGTATCTACGGTGATAAGACGTCTTGCAGATTGTCCATCCGGAGGCCGGGCTGTGCTATATGTACATGGGTTCAACGATTATTTCTTTCAGTCGGAAATGGCCGACAGCTTCGCTGCACACGCAATTGACTTCTATGCCGTGGATCTACGCCGCTACGGGCGCTCCATTCTACCAGGGCAAAGAATGTTTGATGTGAGAAATCTGAATGAATACTTTCAGGATATCGACTCTGCCCTGAGCGTTATGAAAGCAGCCGGCACCGACAGCGTGATTCTAATGGGACACAGCACCGGTGGTCTGATAACATCCTACTACATGGCTCGCCAACCATCGCCAATGGTATCAAAGCTGATACTGAACAGTCCATTTCTTGACTGGAATTTAGGAAAGCTGGAACGTTGGATCTGGGCTGTAGACCTTCTTGGTGCTATAGCTCCAAATATGAAGATAAGCCAGGGAGACTCGGATGCGTACTCTTCATCGCTACTAAAGGATAAGCACGGCGAATGGGACTACCGCAAGGACTGGAAACTATCACACTCGCCAGACGTTACAGCCGGCTGGGTCAGAGCTATAGACCGCGCCCAAAACTACCTTCACAATCATGTTGACTGCATACATGTGCCGATCCTACTTATGTATTCGGCCAAAAGCTACAGTGGAAACGAGTGGACACCAGAGGCCAATCAAGCCGATGCAGTGCTCGATGTGAACGATATACGCCATTACGGTTTACTGCTTGGAAATGATGTTCAACCTGTAAAGGTAGTCGGTGGCCTTCATGATCTCATGCTTTCGGCGCCTGGTGTCAGAGCGGCTCTCTATCCATTTATATTTCGCTGGTTAGGAGCGCCAAAATGTTCCAACAGCAGAGAATGAGCAGCTTTTACGTATGTTAAATAACTTCTAAAAGACACGTTTCCCCGAACCATTCAGCCGCGGTAGCGTTTTGCTACTGAAAGCCGGTAGGAAAGACACCATGTTGACTCCGACCCGTATCATTTAACCTGTAATTAAACTTATGGAATACACTCAGCCTAATCTCCCATATCGCGAAGACGCTCTGGAGCCTGCTATCTCAGCCCGCACTGTAAGCTTTCACTATGGAAAGCATGAGAAAACCTATATAGATAACCTAAACCGTCTGATCAAGAATACCGACTATGCTGACATGCAGCTGGAGGATATCATCAGACAGGCTGACGGCGCATTGTTCAACAATGCCTCACAGGCGTGGAACCATATATTCTATTTCTTCTCATTTTCGCCCGATGGCGGCGGTGAGCCGTCAGGCGAACTGCGAAAGGCTATAGATGAGCAGTTCGGATCGTTCGATCAGTTCAAGAAAGAATTTGAGGATGCCGGAGTCTCATTATTTGGCTCGGGCTGGGTATGGCTCTCGAAGGATGATAACGGAAAGTTGTTTATCACCCAGGGACCGAATGCAACCAACCCACTACGCGACGGTCTATATCCTCTGCTAACTTTCGATGTCTGGGAACATGCCTATTATCTCGACTATCAGAACCGCAGGGCCGATGCTCTGAAAGCATTGTGGAATATCGTAGATTGGGATATAGTGGAAAGCCGCTATTGATAATCAGTCTACGATCATAATAAGTAGCTGTTGAGAACGGATAAATTGATTATAAGAATCAATTATCCATCCTGACAATGAATAAAACCACAACCAAAATTCAATAATATTGCCGCCGGGCCACTGCCCGTTGCGACACAACCATTCCGACGACTAAGCACTAATAAGCATAATGTGATGAATGGAGAGAGAGGAACTCGTGAGAGCTTCTCTCTTTTTTAATGCTTTATGCCGGGCTTTTTTCAAGGGTCCGGAAATGGTCTATATAATTCCCGGACTCTTGATATTTTCATAGACTCGTTTTATTACTAAAACATAAGCATACTACTATTTATTGTCCCCATAGCCTCCGGCTACATCTTTTGAGCATACCCGTAGCCGGACGTATTATATTTCTTTGTCGGTTAATCCTTATAATACAGGAATTTATTATACCTTTGTAATATATAACGTAAAAAGGAGATCCAAATATGGCAAGTGCTATCAAAGAAACCCCTGTACTGAAGGAGAGATGCGGTAAGATTTGCTGAACGAACAGTAAATCCCACTTCAGTCTGCCAATCTGAAAAAGATGCGGTTTTATGTTTTGTCCGAAAAAGATAAAAACTCAAAAACACGTGCTATGTATTTCGATTTAATAAATTCCATGCAATGAAAAATGTAATAGCTTTTATCATCACGATTGCAATAGCAATCACAGCATATTCTCAACAAACATCATCAACTGATATTTTAGGTCGTCCTTATGAGGATTTCTCGACAACAGCATTTTGTTCATACAATTCATTTCACCCGAGCCAATACATAACCGATAATAATTGGGATATATTATGCGCATTTCGGACTCCTGGTGCCGTGTCCAAACTTGACTCTCTCAATATACCGTACAACGAGAGTCAACTTCGACTTTTGATGGTCGGTGATTTGATGTCATTCTCGAATGGCATTATAAAAACCAAAATGCCAATATTTGACAAATTGCAAACCGCTGATATCAGAACCGAGTCGAAAGCGTTTGCCGACAGTATCTTCCCAACCATAAAACCAAAGATTAAAAAGTTAATATCTGCGTTTAATGCGCAAGGATATAACGCTCAGATCTACTCTCTGATATTTTCATATCTGCTCGACGGATATATTTGGGATGACGGAAAACTTCCCACAATAGATCAAATGGAAAGTCATGGTACATGGTCTGGTGCTTATTGGGCGATGTACGAAAAACGACTTGAAGAAAGAATCGGGACAAACGGATACGGCCCACTTAAAGTAAATTGGACTGATGAACTCGGATATTGTCCGAGTGATCAAACCCTAATAGATTTTGCCCTTTTAATAATGGAGGGTAAACTTCCTGTCGTAGATGTCGAACTCAAAAATAAATTGCTTAAATGGAATTTAGTTGACTCGAAAGGTCAACCGACTATCCCTATGATTAAAAGTGGCAATCAAGACGAGATAGATGTATTATGTAATGAGATAGCGTCAAACATAAGCAGTGTTATCAAGTCACATTCATCTTTGTTTGCATCAAAATATGATATTGCCACACAACAAGAAGCACAGGTTATTTTTTATCACGAAGTAATGTGGGACTTATTGGCTCTCTTGGAGTCTAACGGCCTTATCGAAAAACCTGCAATTCTTAAAGGCGAAGAAGTAGGGGCAGAACACTTTTCAGATATTTCTTTCATAGTTCTGACTGATTAACACTCCTGTCTTTTCCGCATAGAGGGCAGAAAAGATAACCAAAACTCCCCGACATAATGTCGGGGAGTTTTGGTTATTCGGTAGCATCTGCAAGAACTGGCATAAAGCGATGAATGAGGCGAGGTAAATTTCATTAGACAATATGTAAAGTATACTTGTCTATATGAAAAATATTATTTACCTTTGCAATCAGTAAGAAAGTCATCAATACAAATGCTTATGAAAAATCTTCTCTTCCCTCGCATCTTCCAACCGATAGGATGGATTATGTTTGTTCCATCGCTAATTACGGGGGCCCTGATTTATTTCAATGTGCTATCTCTTGCCGGCATAACGGAAACTATAGTAAACGACATTGTAATTATCGGCGTAGCACTCGGGAGTTTGTTTATTGTATGCTCAAAAGAACGGGTAGAGGACGAGATGACACAGTCAATCCGCCTCGCGTCACTCCTCAACTCCATTTATGCCTATGTAGTACTGCTTGTCGGTTGCACTATTTTGATAAACGGGGTTGATTTCCTGGTGTTCGCCGTTATCAATCTTGTGCTTCTTCCAATCCTTTTCGTGTGCAACTTTAGATTAGAAATGCACCGTTATAATAAGATGTGCGAAGATGAAGAACAGGATTAAAGTAGAGCGTGCGGAATTGGATATTACCCAACAACAACTTGCCGAAGCTGTAGGGGTAAGCCGCCAGACTATTGTAGCGATTGAGAAAAACCGCTTTCTGCCGTCAACTCCATTAGCTCTTAAGATAAGCCGATTTTTCGGCAAGCCGGTAGAAAGCATATTTATTCTTGAAGAAACCGATTAAAAGATACCAGTATGAAACAGAAAGTAAAATTCAATAAATATTCCCTGGTTGTGACCGCGGTAGTCATGATACTCTGCGTAGCGGGAATATTCTCACTTTGGGGAAATGATGTGAAGCTCACTCTTTTCTGCATTATCATGGGAACAGTGACAATAGCCGGGCTTTATTATTGTCCGAAATCTATTGAAGCAAACGAATCGGGCATTACGCTGCACCGGCTGTTATCCTCACCCAAAGTCTTCATGTATGACTCAATAAAGGCCGTTGAAACTTGCTATCCCTCAGCCGGAGGCCTGAGACTGTGTGCCAGTGGTGGATATTTTGGCTATTGGGGCTATTTCAGCGATATTATGATCGGGTCTTACTTTGGTTACTATGGTAGCCGGGACAACTGTATTCTCGTTAAAATGAAAAGCGGCAAACAGTATGTGTTGGGGTGTAATAACGCCATAGTAATGGTTGACTACATAAAGTCGCGGATCGACAAAGTGTAAGTACGCTCAAAACTGAGACTCACCGGTCGGTGCGCACATGTATTATATCAGCCAAGCGAGTAGAGTATAATTTGGGGCCATGTTCATGGCGTGTAAGCGTTCCAAGCCCCTCCCCTGCTGAAGCTATACGGATTTTATCGTGGGATGCCGAAGACGCATTGATTGAGTCGACGATTCTCATAAGCCTATGACGTTTGCCGATCTCCGCAACATCAGCGAACAGGCTTAGTTGGACTCCATCGGAATTGCATATTTTTGTGAGTGTAAGACCAGCTTTCTTATAAGCGAATCCGGTACGAAATACGGTTCTAAGAGCCTCGGTAGCAGCAGTCGCAATAGCAGACGTATCGTCGGTGGCATCGCCCAGACGCACAGATGCTGAATTGTAGTACTGTGGATCGTTTTCATGAAAACGATTGGTACATACCCACACCTCAAGTTCGCTTGCAAAACAATGCTCTTTTCTCAACTTTCTCCCGGTAATGGCAGCAAAATTGCATACAGCCATACGTAATGCCTCGAAGTCGGATATATCGGATGCAAAGGACCGGGATGAGGTGATGGTATGTTTGTGTACACTGGTGTTCTCACTCGAGATACATGGCTCACCGTTCAGTTCACGCCATGTACGCTCACCGTCGATATTCATGAGAGTGTGTATCTGCTGGCGGCTAAGGACGCTCAAAGCGTAGGCGGTTGGGATTCCGTATGTGCGTAATTTCGGAGCAAAACGACGTCCTATACCCCAGACATCGCCAACTTCTGTGAGTTGCAGGGCTCTTATACGTTTTTCTTCATCATCAATGACACAGCACCCCCTGTAGCCATTGACTTTTTTTGCGAAACGTGCCGCAATCTTGGCCAATGTCTTTGTTGAAGATATTCCAATTGACACAGGTATCCCGGTATTCCGAAGCACTGTTGCGACAACATACCTGCCGTATCCGGCATTGTCGCCTATCTTATCCGGGATATGCATAAATGCTTCATCGATGGAATAAACTTCCAGCTCGGCATCGGGTAGCAGCCAGCGCAGTGTGTTCATGACGCGCCTTGACATATCACCATAAAGTTTATGGTTGCCTGACAGAATGGCAATTCCATGCATATCGGCGACGGCTTTAAATTTGAAGTATGGGTCTCCACGTTTCAAGCCAAGTGCTTTTGCCTCATTGCTAAGGGCTACGGCACATCCGTCATTATTGCTCAACACAACAACAGGCCGATCGCGCAATTCAGGCCTGAACACCCTCTCGCACGATACAAAGAAATTGTTGCAATCAACCAGTCCGATCATATCACATTGAAATAGAACGGCGTCGCTTCCGGTTTGCCTTGATGGTATAGGTCACGATTCCCCACACCATGAATTCATTATCAGGCGTCACCTTAATCGGCTTATAGTTGCGATTGGATGGAATTAGCCATACGCATCCGTCTCCTATGTGAATGCGCTTGAGTGTAAACTCGCCATCGACACAACATACTGCCAGATCCCCCTCTTCTGGAGAAAGGCTCTTGTCAATGACAAGTATGTCATCCTCCTCGATACCTTCGTCAATCATGGAGTCACCAGTAACACGGCCGTAGAATGTAGATACCGGATGTGGGATCAAATCGCGGTTCAAGTCGATCGTTTCAGAAATATAATCCTGCGCCGGACTCGGGAATCCAGCCTTAATGCCAGCATCGGCATAGGACAGTTCAAGAGATGTTGTACACTCGGCTCTGTAGATTCTGATACTCGGGCGGTAAGTTGGGTTTATGTCTGTCATAGCGGGGTGTGATATCCGAGAACAAATGTAGTGATTTTTTTTGTAATTTTGCGTTTGTATGAAAGCATATACCTACATTGACAAGGGGAATTTCGGCTTTGTAGATAAGCCTCGACCCAAGCTCATCAACGATGACGATGCTATAGTCAGAATCACCATGAGCAGTATCTGTGCATCGGATCTTCATATAAAAAACGGCTCGGTGGCAAGAGCGGTGAAAGGAATTACCGTAGGCCATGAAATGGTGGGGATAGTAGAGGAGACTGGTCCTTCGGTAAAATCTCTACATACGGGACAACGTGTAGCAGTGAATGTGGAAACGTTCTGTGGTGAATGCTATTTCTGCCGGCGTGGTTTCATAAACAACTGTGAGGACCCCGACGGAGGATGGGCGCTCGGTTGCCGCATTGACGGAGGGCAGACGGAATTTGTCCGCATACCTCATGCAAACACCGGATTAACTCCAATACCTGACGGAGTTTCGGATGAACAAGCACTGTTTACCGGTGATATCTTGTCGACCGGCTTCTGGGCGGCCAAAATATCTCAGATCATACCGGATGATGTAGTTCTGATAATAGGCGCAGGTCCAACAGGGCTATGTTCACTAATATGCACAATGCTCCATAATCCACACCGGATAGTAGTATGCGAAAGCGATAGTAGGCGACGGGAGTTCGTGAGGTCTCTCTATCCGGAGGTATCGGTAGTCAGTCCGGAGAGATGTTTGGAGTTTATAAGAAGTATAACCAACAATCGTGGCGCTGACACTGTTATAGAGGTAGCAGGCTCAGACGAATCGTTCAAACTTGCATGGCAGGCAGCCCGTCCAAACGCCATAGTTACTATTGTGGCACTCTACGATCGGCCACAAATACTACCGCTGCCTGATATGTATGGTAAGAACCTCACGTTCAAGACAGGAGGTGTAGATGCATGCGACTGTGCCGAAATCCTCAAACTCATATCTGAAGGATATATCGACACAACGCCTTTCATCACACACCGATATCCGCTATCGCGCATAGCTGAAGCATACAACCTGTTTGAAAGACGCCTTGACGGGGTGGTAAAGATTGCAATCACTCCCGATTCGTGCTGACATTCATCAGTAATATACAACTATAATTTTTTTGACTATGACCGACACTACACAACAAATGTTCTGGACACGCGACCGGATAATGCAACTGCTGATAGGGTTGGCCATAGCAACAGCACTGGTACTTCTGATAAGATACCTCAGCGATGTACTGCTCCCCTTCTTTGCTGCCTGCTTCATAGCTTATATACTTCAACCAATAGTTGAATTCAACAGACGCTGGACGCGCTCGAAAGGACGTGTTCTGGCGTCGATCCTCACTATTCTTGAAGTGTCCGCCATTCTTGCCGCAGTCATATATCTTTTTCTGCCTACTGTGCTTAAAGAGCTGGGGCAGCTGAGCGATATAATAAAAAGCGTTACCTCTGGAACACGCAAGATTCCTGACAGCTATGTTTCGGCAATAAATTTCATAAGCCGATACTTTGATCCTGACAACATACAGTCGATATTAAACGCAAATCACCTTGAAACACTCATAAACAAGGGTTCCTCACTGCTTGAAGAGTCGATAGGTGTTATCCTCCAGACACTCGGATGGCTGCTGACTCTAATCTATGTTCTGTTTATACTGATTGATTATCCTCAGATAGCCCACGGGTTCAAACTCATAATCCCCGACAGATACAGAAGTAAAGCTATGGTAGTGGTACGTGATGTTCAATCCAATATGAGCCACTATTTCCGCGGTCAAGGAGTAGTCGCATTATGTGCCACTGTGTTCTACTGTACCGGATTCTCAATAGTGGGCATGCCGCTGGCCATACCTATGGGCATACTTGTAGGCATACTATATATGATACCTTATTTCCAATATGTAACGCTTATCCCGGTAGCTCTTATATGCTTCATATACTCGCTCGGAGGAGAGACACATTTTCTATCCGAACTCGGGAAATGCGGACTTGTATATCTTATAAGTCAAAGCATATGCGACTATATCATAACACCTCACATAATGGGTAAGGAAATGGGATTGAATCCAGCCATCATCCTGTTGTCGCTGTCGGTATGGGGCAGCCTTTTAGGCATAATCGGCATGATCATAGCGCTACCGGTAACAGCAATACTAATGTCGTACTATGAGCGATACATAAGTCATAGCGGAACTACAACTGACCATGATACTGATGATAGCTCAGCAACCCCTGCCTAAAATTTGCAGGATACGGCTGCAAAAACGGTATGCGTAAGCCTATCGCAATCGTCGTCCGGCATTCCATAGCGACTCAGGGGATTTCCTGAGTAAAGATTGAAATTGCTCACACTATAGCCAAGAGAAATAACAGCACGGTAGAGGCGCAGATTGAGGCCCGTCTTAAACTCCACGCAGAAAATACGTGGATTACGGCTTTCGTGCGCTCCGGGTGACAATATACATCCCGGCTCCGCAAATATATGTATATCGGTTTCTTTACTACGCCATTTTATGACTGCAGGTGAACGCAGCACTACCGATGTGCCAAATCTAAAACGGTCAGCATAATAGTGTCCGGTATTCCACTCTTCCTCGCCCCAATCCTCGAGTGCTCGGACCTCGCCAGCGGCGCCAAGGCTTAATTTCAAACCAAGATACTGGTTTGGGAAATATGCGGCGAAACCATGACATTGCCAACCATCACGATTCAGGCCTCCATCAAGACCTCCCTCCCAATGCAGATCACCTTCATCGGTATGCAGGGTCTGAGCAAAGGTTCTGGCACTCATAGAAACGCAGATGAGAACTGCCAGAGCAATTCTCATCAATCCGTTTATAGGAGTTCTATCATAGCTACTGTCCGTCATGTTCACCAGAGTGACTGATGATATAATCCTTGACTTCCTGGAACAGCTTTGTCGCGAATACAAATTCATTGAGAGCCTCGTTACTGGTGCGGAAGATTTTGTTTTTGTCACCCACCCAGTCACGGTAACCCTTATTGATGAACACAATGTTTTCACCAATACCAAGGACGGAGTTCATATCGTGAGTATTTATGATTGTAGTCATACCATACTCATGTGTAATGTCACTCAGTAGCTCATCAATCACAATAGATGTCTTTGGATCAAGTCCGGAGTTTGGTTCATCACAAAACAGATATTTAGGATTGAGAGCAATCGCGCGAGCTATCGCTACACGCTTCTGCATACCACCGGAAATCTCGGCGGGATACTTGTGGTCAGCACCTTTCAGATTGACTCTTTCAAGACAAAACTCAGCTCTCTCCTTGCGCTCAGCAGGTGTCATGTCCGTAAACATGAGCAACGGGAACATTACATTTCCAAGCACAGTCTCCGAGTCGAACAATGCCGATCCCTGAAACAGCATTCCTATCTCTTTGCGCAGATTCTTGACCTGATCGGGTGACATTGACAGATAGTCTCGGCCATCATAAAGAATCTCACCCTGCTCCGGTCTCATCAGGCCTACAATGCATTTCATAAGCACCGTTTTGCCTGATCCGCTCTGGCCTATTATAAGGTTAGTCTTACCGGAATAGAATTTCGCACTTACATCGTGGAGTACAGTGCGGCCGTCGTCAAACGACTTTGTGACATTCTTAACTTCGATCATTGCAGCAGAATTTTTGTGAGGATTACGTCCATCAACAGTATGAGAATACTGCTTGAAACGACAGCATTTGTGCTTGCTGTGCCCACCTGGAGGGCACCCCCTTTCACATAGTAGCCGTAATAACTTGATACTGTGGCTATGATATAGGCAAAAAACAATGATTTGATGAATCCATACCAAACATACCATTCGTTGAAGTATGCCTGTATGCCGTATTCATATCTTGCCACACTGATAATATCCGTCACAAGTGCAACAAGGTAGCCTCCGGCTATAGATGTACCGATACAAAGGGCAACCAGCACCGGCATGAACAAGATGAATCCAACCACCTTAGGAAGCACCAGATAGTTGGCAGAATTGACACCCATAATCTCAAGGGCATCGATCTGCTCGGTAACTCGCATTGTTCCTATCTCCGAAGCTATGTTTGAACCAACCTTACCGGCAAGAATAAGACACAATATAGAGTTCGAAAACTCAAGCAACACAATGTCGCGGGTTGCCAATCCCACGCTGTAGGCGGGCATCAATGGCGATGTGGTGTTCAGTTTCATCTGGATAGTGATCACCGCTCCTATAAACAGCGAAATCACGATAACGAGCGGAATAGAGTCCACTCCAAGTTTGCTTATCTCTGTCACCGTACGTGTGAAGAAAACACGCCAACGGTCAGGAATGCTGACCACTTTGCGCATGAACATCCAGTAACGACCGAATGATGATAGTGAGCTCGAAAGTAACATTACTTTTCTTTTTGTTAAATTTGGTATTTACCGCTGCAAAGGTAGCTATTTTTTGCCACACCGAGAGTGTTGATTCGTCGCAGGAGTTGGGCTTTTTGGCCATTTTAATGCACATTCTCGCTGATTTTAATTAAATTTGCATCCGAATAACATATTATATATCCACCATGCTTATCATTGGTATTGCCGGAGGTACCGGCTCGGGTAAAACCACCGTAGTAAATAAGATCATCAGCAGTCTGCCTGCCGGTGAAGTCACCGTTATACCTCAGGATGCCTACTACAAGGACTCCAGCCATATTCCACCAGAAGCCCGTCAGAAGATCAACTTCGACGAACCAGCTGCGATTGAGTGGACCTTACTTGTTGACCACCTTATGAAACTACGTGAGGGAAAACGCATAGAAATGCCCACATACAGCTACCTTACGTGCACTCGTCAGGAAGAGACGGTATCCGTTGAACCGACCGATGTTGTGATAGTGGAAGGAATACTCGTGCTCAACGATCCGGTGCTACGCAAGATGATGGACGTAAAGGTCTTTGTAGACGCCGATGCAGATGAACGACTTATACGCGTCATATCACGCGACTGCGTTGAGCGAGGCCGCACACCGAAGATGGTCATAGACAGATATCAGGACGTACTCAAGCCCATGCATGAGATGTATATAGAGCCCTCCAAGCGTCACGCAGACCTGATAGTGCCGCAAGGTGGTTCGAATGCCGTCGCCGTAGGACTTCTGACGGACTATATCGAGGCTCGCCTCAGAAAGGCCAAACAGAAATTCTGCTAAACAACATTTCACTCCAACAGATTTACACCGCACCTCATCCAGTCGATACTATGAGCAATCTTCCATCAGATGAAGCACGGCTACAGCCGTCAACCGAAATTATTGCCGATAAGCCTGGCGACGCATTTGCCTCCACCGATCAGATGGACGGCCACATGGTTCTGCGCACCGACAATCTTGTGAAAAAGTATGGTAAACGAACCGTAGCCAACCATGTATCCATAGATGTGACACAAGGCGAGATAGTAGGTCTGCTCGGTCCCAACGGAGCCGGAAAGACAACAACGTTCTATATGACCGTAGGCCTCATCACTCCAAACGAAGGCAGGATATTTCTCAACGATCATGACATAACTGGATTTCCCGTGTATAAACGTGCGCGTTACGGTATCGGCTATCTCGCTCAGGAGCCATCGGTATTCCGTAAGATGTCGGTAGAAAATAATATACGTTCAGTGCTCGAACTCACCGGCAAACCACGCGAATATCAGCGGGAGAAGCTTGAAAGCCTGATCAAGGAATTCAGACTCGAAAAAGTGAGAAAGAACCTCGGAGACCAACTAAGTGGTGGCGAGCGACGACGTACAGAAATAGCACGATGTCTGGCAATCGATCCTAAATTTATAATGCTTGATGAGCCTTTTGCCGGTGTCGACCCTATCGCCGTAGAGGATATTCAGGAGATTGTATACCGACTTAAGGAAAAGAAAATCGGAATCCTTATCACAGACCACAATGCTCCGGAAACTCTATCGATCACTGATCGTGCATATCTTCTGTTTGACGGACGCATACTATTCCAAGGCACATCTGAAGAACTTGCTGTAAATCCAGTGGTTAGAGAGAAATACCTCGGACGCAATTTCATCTTCAGACGTAAAAAGTTCGATTGACTATCGTGCGACAAAGATAATCAAACGTGGGTCCAGCCTCTGTCAGGCAGATCCACGTTTTGGTTTATATAAACAAGCCTCCGTCCTATGAATCGGGTTACAGAACTTGAGAAACATATCCACACGACAATCTAAATTTCCATCATTGTCCAAAGATCAGCTTTGGATACAAAGATTTTTTTGCTAATTTTGTGGCACGTTTTGGTTCGCGAGTACGCGATTAATAGGGAATCCGGTGAGAATCCGGGACAGACCCGCTACTGTAATTCCTATCAGAACTCATCGACTTTATGTCACTGTCGGCATTGCCCGATGGGAAGGCGTCGATGAGCAGGATAAGTCAGGAGACCTGCCAGGACAACATAATGTTTTGTAGTTTTCGGGTTATATTACCACAAGACAGCCATTCCCGTTCGCCATAACAAGACACGGATGAATATGGTTTGCTGCGTTATATAGCCTCGATCGTAACCTTTAGCAGCAACCAAGATGAGGCAGTGCTTCCTGGTATTTATGATTTTAGTCGGCCACTTGCTAATGCAGGGGGCTGGAGATGCATATAGATTGTCGGGTAAGGTGATAGATAGAACCGGCAACCCTGTAGCATATGCCACAGTAAGGATAACCCAAACCAATATTGCCGTACCAACCGATACTGACGGATATTTTGAACTCGTACTCCAAGAAGGAACACACAAAGGATCTGTATCGGCCATAGGATACAAAGCTTCTGATTTTGAAATAAAACTGACAGGTAATGCATCGATTGACATAGTGCTGGATGAGAATTCGGTGATGCTGGACGGTGTTAGTGTCTATGGCAAAAGCGCGTCAAAGCAACTGGAAGAGGGTGCATTTTCAG
>CANRVB010000005.1 GCA_947643165.1 uncultured Porphyromonadaceae bacterium
TCGAATGCGAATAACGATGCTTCGAACTCGAACGCGAATGTCGGCTCGCGGCTGGCCTTCCGCGGACTTCTCGTCAGAGCGCAAAGCGTGGCCGCGTACAAGGCGTTGAGCGAGGTCGCGTAAGCGGAAAGCGGTCGCGCAGCGACCCAAAGCGAAAAAGCGATAAAACAAAAAGAATGGCCTTCGGACAGTGTTCGGAGGCCATTCAAATATAGTGGAGGAGGTGCGCCGGGAGGCTTTCAGACCCCGGCGAAGCCGGGCGAAAATTTTTTGATTTTGGGGTACGTTTCGTTTTTCAGCAATGAACGGTTCGTTTCAAAAGCGGCGAACATTTCGTTTTGCGGATTATATATTTTTTCTCCAATCATAAATCCTGTTACACACATTTTTAGCCACTTTACCCACCCTTTGGTTGATATCAATTGCAGGTTTATTGCTATCTTTGTTACCCGAAACCGTCACATACCGGTTTTACACGATTATCAATGAAGCACCTTCTATCTTCTGCCATCTTTATACTGCTCTCATGTGTCATTGCTGAGGCCGCACGGACCTACAGTACTGAACCCGATGATAATGAGTTCTTTCAACGGCACAGGCAAGCCATATCTCCTCGGTGGACAAGCCCTGTTGAACGGAAAAATGCAATTTCGCGCCATGCTCCCCTCGGACCATATATAGGCAACGGAGATGTCGGTGCCGTGGCCTACTCCACATTCAACTCACAGACCTTGCGTATTGGAAAAGTTGATTTTGTCACCGATGCCTGGAGCGATTGGGCAGGCGACGGCGCTGCTTCGATTCCTGTAGGTGGGGTGGAAATCGAGATCCAATCGCCCGGATCCGACGGATTCCTGTTTCAGATGGACCAATACGATGCCGAGCTGTTCATGAGGTCTGCTACAGAGACACCCGTCGAGATGACATCATGGATCTCGACCGACCGTAATCTTATTTTTACAAAACTCAATTCCCCGGCCGGCCGCTCGGTCCGGATCAATGTCAGCACATTTGCCGCCTCAGGCGAACCGGTCTACAAAAAAGAAGTGAGCGTCAACGACCGGATCGCACGTGCGGTCCGTATCACCAATTCCTCTCCATCGGCGGCATGGGTCAGCAAAGGTGCCATATCGACACGCATCCTCGGAGCGGACCCCGTCGTTAGTGTTGTCAACGATTCAACCGTCCGCTCCGTTTTCACCCTCTCTCCCCAAAATCCTGTATGGGTTGTCAGCTGCATATCCGGAGGTGGAACCTCAGGTCTCGATGGTCTCGGTGAGGCCGACAGTCTGCTCCGCTCTCTTTCGCTCGCCGCCATCGATACCCTCTGCCGTGAAAAGAATGAATGGTGGCGCGACATGTGGCATAGATCCTATGTCGACACCGGCGATTCTATTCTCAACCGTCAGTATCTCACGTCTATTTATCTGCTCGCGTCCGCCTGCAATCCTCATGCCTCATCCGGATGCGGAATGTACGGACCGTGGAATCTTGACGACAACATGATGTATCATGGGGATATACATCTTAACTATAATTCGCAGGCCGGATTCTACAGTGTTTTTTCCGCCAATCGTCCCGAACTCTCCATACGATATCTCGAACTGATCGAAAGGCTTGTCCCTGAGGGTATTAGACGCGCTAAAAGCGATGCCGGCCAAGTCCACCCTTCACTTCAGGGGCGGGAACTCCGAGGTATCTTGTTTCCTGTCAGCGCGTTACCCTCCGCAACTTTCTATGGATCCTACTGGCAGCAGACAATGAATGCCCCTTTCAACGTGCCCTTGTTTGCCTGGATGACCGATTATACCGCCGATACTACCTATCTGCGCGACCATGCTTACCCCTATATTCGTCTGTGTGGCGATTTTTATGAGGATTACCTTCAGCGTCAGGATATTAACGACACTGTTTACGTTTACAATGTCACTACCGGAGCACACGAAGACTCGTGGGATCTCAACCCGCCATCCGAGCTCGGTTTGATTCAGTCCACATTCTCTTTGTTGCTCAGATACAGCCGTTTACTTGATGTGGATAGCGCCCGGCGCCCTCTCTGGCAGGATATCCTGACCCACATGCCGTCATATCCCGTCACCCTCCCTACCCGTACGCCAAACACCGGACGCCCCATCATGGCCAAAAACGCTGATGGATGGGATCTTCCGGCCCATGTCATACAACTTCATCCCGTATATCCATGTGAGGTTCTGACACTTGCATCTGACTCTGCTCTGGTCGAGCTGGCACGCAATACCATCCAGTACTATTCCGTTGATCAGCGGGGTTTTACTGACACCATGAACGAACTTGGACTGAGCGCGTTCGTAATGGCCGCAAGAGTAGGTTTCGACCCCGATACAATACTTTCCCGTCTACGTACGCTTGCTTTGGGCGCAGCTCCAAATCTGCTCATAGTCGATGGTCATCATTGTCTTGAGAAAACAACTGTGATTGAGACTATTAACTCCATGATGCTGCAGACTATCGATGGCATCATGACGTTTTTCCCCTGCTGGCCCGACCGGCCGGCATCTTTCACACGTCTTCTTGCAAAAGGGGCTTTTCAGGTGTCGGCCTCAACTGATGGTGCTGATGTACAGAATGTTACAGTGACCTCGCTTGCCGGACGCCCGTGTACAGTGAGAAGCCCGTGGACGTGCCGTAGTATAGCTGTGATACATGACGACGGATCCCGTCGGGAGTTGCCGGTTAGCAATGGCGTCGTGTCATTCCCTACGGAGTCTGGCAATGAATATGCCTTATATCCAATGTATTGACTACTTGTTCTTACGGCATGTATACAGGTTCATCTCACACTTGCGGCAGTCAAACTCAACTCTCATACGTGCACCGGAGGCGTCGGCAAGATACAGTGGACCTGTCCATTTCCGGCCTTCCGGAGTCCGTAGGCATCTGCCGAGTTCACGGCGTAGGCAGTAACGCGTATTCATCACTTTGGTGTCACCGAAAGTGCTGGTGCTCTGCTCTATAGCATCATTTATGGTTGATGCTCCGTGCGCAAGGTATATTTCGCGGGCTATATCGTTGGCCACATTCTCTACGCTCATACCCTGCGGGATATCAAGCGATTCTCTTTTGCCCGGTACAGGGTAGCGGTAGGTAGCCTCGGCCGTGGTGTCGAGCGCCTGTAGTGCGTCACGTCTCAGTTTCGACAGAAATGATGCCGGTATGAAGAGATTGCCTACTAAGTCTTTAAGATCGTTTATTCTATAAATGCTGTCACCTGTCTTGACGAGAGCCTTGCGCCGTTGTTCTTCCTGAGGGCGCTGTGCAGTCTCAGGCTCCGGGATCTCTATTGATGCCGATGCCCGGTGACCCCGTTCACACTCAAGATCAAGAATCAGTAACTTGTTGGATGTGAGACGTAAAGTGGCGTTTACCGCTATCGTACGTATGGCGGCATCAGCTCGCTCGAGCATTCTTTCACGTCCGATGTCGGCAGTTCTCCTCAGTTCTGTGCCGGGTCGCGGAACGTTTTTTGTGCCAGGCGCCGGGTAAATCACGTTGCCTTCCACTCTGTTAACCCTCATACCGGCGTGTTCGCCTGTCGATTGATCAGTCCAAGCCAATCCGTCACCGTTTTTCAGTGTTATTCCATTGTCAAGTGATACTGAAATACTGCCGTTTCGCCTGATTTCCACGACTTTACCGATGGGTTGGCCTATGCGTCCCGTCGTGTCGAGCGTAGCCATCTTCAAATTGCCTCCATGTGTATGACCTTTAGTGAAATAGCTTGTGAATCCACGGTTGAAGGCGGCATTTATATCGGGTGTGAAATTGAGTTTTGATCTGCCATACGACGAACGGCGGTAAACTCCTGGGTTGTTGGCGATTATCCGGTCGAGTTCACGTGAATAATATCCGACTGTCTCCATGACATACGACGCATCTTTCAGGCGACCTTCTATTTTCAGCGATGTCACTCCGGCCTGCAGCATTTGTTCAAGTTGGGCAGAGCGGTTGAGATCGCGTAGCGACAGGAGGTGTTTGTCTTTTATAAGTATCTTACCGTCACCATCATACAGGCTGAACCGATGGCGGCATATCTGAGAGCATTCGCCCCGGTTGGCGCTGCGGCCTGTCAGTGCGAAACTCGCCCGGCAGTCACCGCTGTAACTGACGCATAACGCACCATGGACAAACGCTTCTATCTCAAGATCAGGGAGTTCGCGGTGTATAGCCTCAGTCTCCTGAAGGGTCAGTTCACGAGCTGGTACGATTCTGCTGAATCCCAGCGATTTAAGCCAACGTGCCTTCTCGATTCCGCGTATATCGCATTGGGTGCTTGCATGGAGAGCTAAAGGTGGTATATCCATCTCTGTAACAGCCATATCCTGAACGATAAGCGCGTCGATGCCGGTCTTGGCAAGGTCATGTACCATGTCGTTTACCGACTCGAGTTCATCGTTGTAAATCAAGGTGTTGAGGGCAACATACACGCGCACGCCGAATGGATGTGCGGCTTTCACAACCTCGCGTATGTCGTTGAGTGACACGCTTGCACCGGCGCGGGCGCTATGTTTCGGGCCTCCGATGTATATGGCATCGGCACCACATGCTATGGCGGCAAGTGCAACTTCCTTATCGCGAGCCGGTGCCAGTAATTCAATTTCACGTTCCATTCTGCAAATATACGGAAAAATGGGTGAATTTTGCTGATCGGAGGGGTTGTAAAGGTTCATGGTTTTGGAAAGTTGGAGGGGAATAGGTAATTTTGCAGTATAAAATACAACACTCGATGACAGAACAGAATCAATCAGATACCTCTCTCTTTAATACGTTTGACCACAATCACTTATGGCATCCGTACACATCGACGGTGTCGCCTCTGCCCACCTATATGGTGGATAGCGCGGACGGTGTGCGCATACGTCTGGCAGACGGCAGAGAGCTTGTAGACGGCATGTCATCATGGTGGTGCGTCATACATGGATACAATCATCCCGCTTTAAATGAGGCAGTTACGTCGCAGATCGGAAAGATGAGCCACGTGATGTTCGGCGGACTGACGCATAAACCGGCTGTCGAACTCGGTGAATTGCTGCTGTCAATGGTTTGTCCATCAATGGATTGTATATTCTATGCAGACTCCGGATCGGTGGCAACAGAGGTTGCCATGAAGATGGCGGTTCAAGGTGCGGTTTCGCGCTACAAAGATCATCGCCGGACAAACTTCGTGACCATACGTTCGGGGTATCATGGAGACACCTGGAATGCCATGAGTGTATGCGATCCGGTGACTGGAATGCACGGCGCATTCGGACCGGCACTGCCGATACGATTTTTTGTGCCGCAGCCGCGCAGCCGTTTTGACGGGGAGTGGAATCCTGAAGATATCGAGCCGCTCCGTGAGTTGCTTGCCCAACACTCGGACGAGATAGCGGCGATGATACTCGAGCCGGTGGTCCAGGGTGCAGGTGGCATGTGGTTCTATCATCCGCAATATTTGCGTGAGGTGCGCCGGCTGTGTGATGAATACGGGATCTATCTTATATTTGACGAAATAGCGACAGGCTTCTGGCGCACGGGTAAACTTTTCGCCTGGGAGCATGCGGGAGTCGAGCCTGACATAATGTGTGTAGGCAAGGGGCTGACGGGTGGCTACATGACTCTGAGCGCAGTCCTGACAACGCGTGCGGTGGCCGATGACATAGCATATGGAGAGGCCGGAGTGATGATGCACGGACCTACGTTCATGGCCAATCCGCTTGCATGCAGTGTGGCTGCCGCGTCGCTGAAGCTTCTCCAGAGCCAGGATATGGCCAGCCGTCTGGCGCATCTGGAGTCGCGGATCCGCGAACTTCTCGCTCCGGCGGCAGCATTTGAGACTGTAGCCGATGTGCGTGTACTCGGATCGATCGGTGTCATCGAGATGAAGGAGCCGGTGAATGTCGGCGAATTCCAGAAACTGTGTGTCGAGGAAGGGATATGGGTGCGTCCTTTCGGCCGCAATGTCTATATCATGCCTCCTTATGTGATCAGCGATGAGGATCTTGCATTCCTATGCGAAAAACTCATCAAGATATTGCCACGATGATCAATTTAGCATCAAGTCTTGAGAATCTGAAGGTAGCCGGCAACCTCAGATCTATTCCAGCCGACAGCACGGGCGAAGCCGGTGTGATAGATTTTTCGACCAACGATTATCTCGGGCTGGCCGAGCGGACGGAATTTCAGGAAGAGTTCATGGCCGATATGCGCAACCGCATGGTTCCGATGACTTCGTCAGCCTCGCGCCTGCTGGCCTCGCGCCAGAATGACTATCACAATCTGGAGACAACCCTCGAATCGCTTTATCCAGGCCGCAAGGTGCTTCTGATGGGTAGCGGATATCATGCCAATACGGGCATGATATCGGCGATAGCGCGTGCGGGGCGCATACTGATTCTTGCCGACAAACTTGTGCATGCCAGCATAATCGACGGGATAATGCTCGGAAAGTCGGATTTCAGCCGTTTCCCACACAATGATTTCGACCGACTGGAGGCTATGCTTGCCAAGAAAGCCGCTGATTATCCCGACGGGGTGCTGGTGGTAGTGGAGAGTGTCTACAGTATGGATGGCGATTGTGCGGACATAGACCGTCTGATAGATATAAAACGGAAGTATCCGTCGGTAATACTGTATGTGGATGAGGCTCATGCGCTCGGAGTAGACGGGCCCCGCGGACTCGGCCTTGTTATGGCTTCGAAAGCTCCGGAGGAGGTCGATGTGACAGTGGGGACTTTCGGCAAGGCATTGGCATCGGCAGGTGCCTTTGTGGCTGCCAGGGATGAGATAATATCGTGGGCTGTGAATTCGGCAAGAAGCTTCATATTCAGCACGGCTCTACCACCCATGACCGCGCGGTGGACCCAGTTCATGATTGAAAAGATGCTTGATATGGATGCTGAGCGCGAGCATCTGAAGCAGAACGGGCGCGTGTTTTTTGAAGACGGACGCCACATAGCTCCTGTGATAATCGGTGATGCCAGCCGCACAGTCAGTATCTCGAAGATGCTGCTTGAGGAGGGCTTCAAGGTTCTACCTATACGCACACCAACAGTTCCGCCGGGTACGGAGCGTCTGCGTATCAGTCTGAGCGCGGCGCATAGCACAGAGAGCGTGAGGGATCTTTCGTCAGCAATAAAGCGTCTACTGTAATGAAGCATGAACTGGTGTATCGCGGCAGTGGCGAAGGGGCTTCACGGCTGATACTGTTTTTTGCCGGGTGGGGCATGGATAGCCGTCCATTCGGCGGCTTGCGGCGTGATGGATATGATGTGATGGTGGTGTGGGACTACCGGACTCTTGATTTCGACCAGTTGCCGTTGTCGGGCTATGGCGAGATCTGTGTGTTCGGTTGGTCGTTCGGTGTCATTGCAGCCGCAGAGTTCATCCATTCATACCGTGAAAGGCTTCACGTGACACGTTGTGTCGCGATAAGCGGGACGCTGTGCCCGGTAGATGATGAGCGCGGCATACCTGAAAGTATTTTCAAGGGAACTCTCGAGGGGCTTGACGAATCGTCATTATCACGGTTTTACCGCCGGATGTGTGGTGGAGCAGCCGGATACAAGGCGTTTTCGGAGGTAGCTCCACGCCGCGATATAGAAGAACTGAAGGATGAGCTAAGAGCTATAGCTGCCAGAGGAGAGTATCCGGCCGGCGGGGAGCCGCAGCTGTTTGATGCGGTTTACATATCAGGTTCGGACCGGATCATACCGACAGCCAATCAGCATCTGGCCTGGAAGGGGCATTGTAATGTCAATGAGATAGATGCTCCGCATATTCCTGATTTTTCGATGATAACAGGGCGTGAAACAGTGCCGAAGGACACTATGGCATGTATGTTCTCGGACCGGGCATCGACTTACGATGAGAATGCGTGTGCGCAGCACCGCATATCCAGGCATCTGGTAGATATGTGGTGTGATGCGGCGGGGAGTGATAGAAACGCAGGCCGTGTGCTCGAGATAGGTGTCGGCACAGGGGCGTATACCCGTATGTATCTGGAACGGTTCGCAGTATCGTCGCTTGAACTATGGGATATAGCTCCGGGGGTAGGAAGCGGATTGCCAGTGGCGGTCGACTGTGTGGATGCGGAGCCGGCCATCGCCGAGGTGGAGGCGGAATCGTATGATGTGATAACGTCGGCATCGGCCATGCAGTGGTTTAATTCGCCGATGCGGTTCATGTGGCACATGATGCGAGCTCTTGCGCCGGGAGGGCTTGCGGTCGTGTCGACGTTCGGTCCTGCAACGTTGGGTGAGCTGAGCGCATACAGAGAGTCGGCGCTCCGTTATCCTGATGTACGGTCAATAGAGCGTATGGCAAAAATGGTTGCCGGAACCGGTGATGAGATCCGTGTAGCTACGGAGGAGATTGTCGTGAATTTTGCGGATACACGAGCACTTGTGGATCATTTGCGCCTGACGGGTGTGAATGCCGGGGCTCAACCATCGGGAGTGCCGGCGATGCGCAGGCTCATGACATCGGGTCTGCGGAAGCTGACGTATCAGCCGATATATGTATTGATGCGTAAGCGCAAATAGTACAGAATCAAACAGTCGGATATGAATATATTGCTTAATGTGATCTGGGTTGTGTTCGGTGGCGTGATGATAGCTGTCGAATATGCAGTGTCGAGTGTGCTGATGATGGTGACGATAGTCGGTATACCATTCGGTCTTCAGACGCTCAAGCTCGCAGGCCTTGCGTTGTGGCCATTCGGAACGAAGATAACCAATGAGTCGTGGCCATCGGGATGTCTTGCCGGTATAATGAACGTGATATGGTGGTTTGTGGGTGGATTTCTGATAGCGCTGACCCATCTGGGATGGGGATTGCTGTTCTGTATCACCATAGTTGGTATACCTTTTGGCGTGCAGCACTTCAAGCTGATGAAGCTGGCACTCCTGCCTTTCGGCAAGTCGATAGGCTAAGAGGTTGAATCCGCGGCTAATTGTCACGGCTGTTGTCGTTGCGGCGCATGCGTTCCTTGCGGAAATCTTTCCACTGTCTGTTCCATTTGCGGTTTGCGTTGACGTAGTCGAGCCCGAACATGCTCTTGAGACGCTGGAGGATCTGCTGTCCGGCATTGCGCTTGACAACAGGCCTGTGTCCGATGTGCTTGTCGGTCGGTAAACCGAGCCGGATACTGTCATGGTCGATGTGGTTGACCCGTTCGACCAACATGGCTATATCGGGATCCAAGTCGGGAGCAGAGGCTGGTTCGTAGATGTCGACAGGCAGCCCGGAGGATGCTATGTGCTCCCATTTTTTAGCGTCCTTGGTTGAAAGGAACTCTTTGTCGAGGATGTAGACTTCGGCAGTAGTGCTCACATCGAAGCTCTGACCATTGCGATGGAACATGAACATGTTGTGTCCGCGTCCTTTGGTCTGAATCTCGAATGAATAGGCATTGAGGTCGAGGGGCTGCAAAATGTTGCCGAGCACGTTGCGGTAGTCGAATCTCAAGATGAACCGTCCGAAGTCGATGTCGTCGCTAAAGAAGTTGGAGATGCCCGGCGCCCATTTCCGGGCGGTGGTATCGGCGAGCACGTTGACACTCAGCTGAACATGGTCGTTATCGCGAAACCATGTCTCAGTAGCCTCGTAGCGGCCCATTACGGTCTCATTGGAACTGCCGTCGGGCAACAGAGCATCGGGCACAGGGGATGTCGGAGGAATTCCTATCCAGTCGGACCAGGAAAAGTGGTGGTTGCAGCGGTCGCTGACGCTGTCGAGCCCGTTGTGATCGGTGAACCGGTAGTAGGAGCGGGAAGAAATGAGGCGAGGGGTCCTCCAACCTCGGTAGCGGAACTTACTGTCGGGCGGGAGCATATAGTCGACCATTTTCTCGCGAAACATGAAGACCGTGTCGGAATAGTTGGTAAGAGTGGAGTACTCTCGTACGTAGGCAAGTATGTGGAGGAGGTTGCGTTTGTTGGCACTGATCATGACCTCGGGAAGCTCCCGGTGGTTGGAGGAGCCGGCAACCGCAGTCTTCCGGTCTCTTCCCTGAGCTATGGCAGAGAAGAGCAGCAACAAAGATACTGACAGGGTTCTGACTAACACGACCGAAACAACTTGAAGAGTAGAGATACTTATGATAATGAGACATTATCCGCTTAAGGATGAGATGTGGGCAAAGATAGGCTTTTTTTGTAAACGTAGGTTTGTTTTTAAGTATTTTAAGAGAGAGGGGGATGATAACAAATGTATTCGGTTAAGGAATATCGACAATCTGCCATTCGCCTCCTTTGTCGGATCCGATTCGGTGAAGGATACCTTCGGATTTCAGGATGGCGAGGTGACGCTCCACACCTTTGGAGGTTATGCCGATTTCTTCCGCGAGGGTGCGGGCGGTGTGCTTTGGATTTTCGCGGAGGAGTTCTATTATTCTATCGCGGGTCTTGACCTTTTTCTTTGGTTGTCCGACAGGGGCATCTTCTCCGATTGATTCCAGATAGGAAGATATATCACGGTTGAGGTGCGTAATCATCGTGTCGGTCATGAAATGGCGGAATATGCCCAAGTCCTCGCTTTCGCGGGTCGCAACCAAAGCCTTGATATATTCCTCCTTGTCATCGCTGAATATGCGTGAGGGGATAAGTCCGAATTCAAATTGCAGCCAGTTCATCAGCAGACGAGCCATGCGTCCGTTGCCATCTGCCCACGGGTGGATTGTCACAAGGTTATAATGCGCGTCAAAACTCATTTCATATAGCTCCTGCATTGACATTGAGCTGTGTTTGCGTCGCAAAGCATTGAGCGTATCGCAGAACTCTTTCAACTTTTGCGGCACTTTGTTGAACGCCATATAGGAACGCCCACCAACCCCTGCTGTGACATTCACAAGGCGTATATCTCCGTTGGCAGAAGAAAAATCGCCCAATGCTGTATGGTACTCCGAACCTGTATTTTTCATTGTCAACGCCGACAACTCTTTCAGACGGTCAACAGTGACATCAGCATGTTCTCGGGCAAAAACCAATGTCCGTTCGTATGCCGCTTTAAGGTCGAGGTTCATGTTCTGCTCGACAAGGCTCTTGCCTTTCAAAGCAATGCCGTTGTCAAACATTATCTGATTTTCAAGCTCCGTAATGGTAGATCCTTCAATCGCCGTTGAGTGCGTGATAATGGAGTAGAGGTAAAACTTGTCATAATCCAACTGACGGTCTATGCCAAGTTCGCGGTATCTTCCTACTAATTTTTCTAATTCCGGTTTCATAGGAACAAAATTAGGATTTTCTTCCTACATTTGAAAATGGAACATAACATTTATTATGCGTAGGGAATTAATTGTTTGTATCTTTGCGCAGAGGCTGTGAATGAGAAACGGCTGTCGGGAAAAATATGATAGAAGAGGCTTGCATAGATAGGGTTTTCGAGATAGATGATCTCGTGGAACTGGAGAACTACCTGAACAGGGTGGGGGACAGGGATTGTGTACGTGAGATGCTGTACCGGCGTTTTATGGGATACGCAAACTACTCGACGGCAATGGAGTGGAACAGGGCCGTGAGGCTGTGCGAATGTCTGGCTATAACTGGCTGGGGCGAGCATGAGGGCGTAGAGGCGATGGCGTATACCTTTGCCAACGGTTCGCCCTGCTCGCTGTTTGTGACGACTGACCGGCAGTCGCGCTATCTGGACGCGATGTGGAGACAAAAGGACGGCGGGATGATAATAGATGTGGCCCGGAGCCGTCTGAGCATGATGGATGGTTGTGAGATAAGGGCGGAGGTGTGTGAGAAGACAAAGCTGCAGTCGCAGCGCAACTGGCTACCTAAAACGCCTATACTGGTGTACAGGGCGTTGGGAAACTGCTACAGTTCGAGCCGGGCTGTCGTAGAAAGTCTGGATACACAACTGAATCCGCTTCTGGAGCGGGAGATGCGTCCGGAGGTATATGGGAATGTCATAAACCGGATAAGTATAAATTGCTCCATGAGCTTTGATGACAATGAGCATTGCCGGAGCAATTATGTAATAGCTGACGAGGGTCTGCGGAAGGGGGAGTATGAGGCGGTGTTGCTGTCGATGTATACTCCAGAGGAGATAAGCCGCAACTGGTACTACATGTGTCCGAGATATGAGATAGGGCCGTTCAGGAAGAAGTCGGGACGGGCGGAGATAAGAATCAGTTTTGAGAAGGAGTTCAGTCTTCTGCCGCATGGCGAGCAGAAGCGGATAATGGGTGAATATATTCTCGAGGGGGTGAAGCGGTTTGCGATGAGGCAGAAGAAGCTGGACTATGATTTTGAGTCGATGATAGAGGATCTTGGCCGGGCGGTAGACAGATGGACAAGGATGGAAGCAAGCGATGAGTGAAGGGATGGCGAAATATCCGTAACAAAAGGGATATTTCGCAAGAAAAGGGTAGCGCTGGGTGGTAACTTTGCGAAAGGAACGGCTACAGGATGGGGCGGGTAGCCGCCGGGTAGAAAAAAGGCCCGGATCTGATCCGGGCCGGATAAGCTAAAGGAGTGTGTTCAATGACTAAACACGCTATAGAATATGGCTAATTGTCATGGTTTGGCGTCGAAGAGGTCGGTAGAGAGGTATCGGTCGCCAGTGTCGGGAATAAGGGCGACAATGGTCTTGCCTTTGTTGTCAGGCTGTTTGGCCAGCTGGGATGCGGCAAAGAGGGCTGCACCGCCAGAAATTCCGCAGAGGACACCTTCGGTGCGGGCGAGACAGCGTGCGGCAAGGGCGGCTTTGGCGGCTTCGACGGGCATGATGCGGTCGACAACAGACTGGTGGTAGGTGGTCGGAACAAAACCGGCTCCGATGCCTTGAATTTTGTGGGGGCCGGGTTTGCCGCCACTAAGGACGGGGCTTTCGGCCGGTTCGACAGCGACGATCTGAACAGCAGGTTTTTTGGATTTGAGGAAACGTCCGACGCCGCTGATAGTGCCTCCGGTACCTACTCCAGCCACGAAGATGTCGATTCGGCCGGAAGTGTCGCGCCAGATCTCGTGTCCGGTAGAAATGAAGTGGGCCTGTGGATTGGCGGGGTTGTTGAACTGGTCGAGGATTACGGATCCCTCGATTTCGTTGCGCAGTTCTTCGGCCCTGGCAACGGCTCCGGCCATACCGAGCTTACCAGGAGTAAGGACGATTTCGGCGCCATAGGCCAGGAGCAGTTTGCGGCGCTCGATGCTCATGCTGTCGGGCATAGTGAGGATAAGCCTGTATCCGCGAATAGCGCAGATCCAAGCGAGCCCTATGCCTGTGTTTCCGGATGTCGGCTCGATAATAGTAGCTCCGGGCCTGAGGATGCCTTGCAACTCGGCCTGATAGATCATATTCTTGGCCACACGGTCTTTAACGCTGCCACCCGGATTGAAAGCTTCGAGTTTGAGCAGCAGTTGGGCGGCTGCATCAATGTCCTTGTTGTAGCGTACGGGTTCGAGCAGGGGAGTGTTGCCGATAATGTCGGCAAGATTTTTGACTATCTTCTTCATCGTGATAATAAGCTCTATGTATGAATGCCTTAAAAAGAGGTTGAAAAACAGTGAGCATCCGGAGATTGAAGCGGAGTCATAAGTGGAACTGATTTTTTCAACGACACCATATCAACAAGCGTAGAGCGGGATTTGTTCGGAACTACGTACGCATAGGAAAAAAAGTGCTAACTTTGCATGTAAATGGAAGAAGATTATCTATCAAAGCTAAATGCCCAGCAGCAGGATGCTGTGAGCTATCTGGACGGACCGTCGCTGGTGATAGCCGGAGCGGGTTCGGGCAAGACACGTACGCTGACGTACAAGATAGTCCATCTGTTGCGTAACGGTTTCGAGCCACACCGAATAATGGCGTTGACCTTTACGAACAAGGCGGCCCGCGAAATGCGAGAGCGCATAGAGGAGCTTGTGGGTCCGTATGTTGCCGGGAGGATATGGATGGGTACGTTTCACAGCATATTCTCACGGTTGCTACGCAGTAATTCGGAGAGAATAGGCTACAAAAGTTCGTTTACGATATATGATACGTCGGACTCGCGGTCGCTGGTGAAGCAGATAGTGAAGGATATGGGTCTGGATGACAAGATCTATAAGCCGGCGTCAGTGCTGAGCTCGATCTCGACGGCCAAGAATGCGCTTGTGTCGCCGGAGCGATATGCGACTCTGCCGGATGTGATGAGGGCGGATGCCGATGCTCGCCGTCCGGAGACATATGCGATATACCGCGCATACAGGGACAGGTGTTTCAAGGCGGGAGCGATGGATTTTGATGATCTGCTGTATTATATGAACGTGCTGCTGCGAGATAACGCCGACATACTTCACCACTACCAGGAATTCTTCAGGTATGTGCTTGTGGATGAGTATCAGGATACGAATTTCGCCCAGCACGTGATAGTGTCGCAACTGTGCAGCGAGCATCACAATCTGTGTGTGGTGGGCGATGATGCTCAGTCGATATATTCGTTCAGAGGGGCGAATATCCGCAATATACTCAATCTGAAGAAGGCATATCCGGAGCTGCGGACATTCAAGCTTGAACAGAACTACCGTTCGACCCAGAATATAGTCGGGGCAGCCAATTCGCTGATACAACATAATCTGGAGCAGATAAAGAAGACGGTTGTGTCGATGGGTGATCCGGGTCAGAAAATAGAGGTGGTGAGCAGCTACAGCGACTATGAGGAGAGCTTTCTGGTGGCCAACCGTCTGGCACAACTTCACACCCGGGCCGGAGATTCGTTTCAGGAGTATGCCATACTGTACAGGACGAACGCTCAGAGCCGCATACTTGAGGAGAGTTTGAGAAAGCGGAACATACCCTACAGAATATATGGGGGACTGTCGTTTTATCAGCGCAAGGAGGTGAGGGATGCGATAGCATACTTCAGGGTAGTTGTGAATCCTGATGATGACGAGGCTCTGAGGCGAATAATAAATTATCCGGCCCGTGGAATAGGGGAGACAACGCTGAACAGGCTGTCGCAGGCGGCAGTGCATGCCGGCGTGAGCATGTGGACTGTTCTTGCGGACCCACAGCTGTTTGATACGGGCATAAAGGCGGGTCCATTGCGGAAGCTCGCTGAATTCAAGGCTCTGATAGATACGTTCATAAGCCTTGACAGCAGCGGGGCGGACGCATTTGAGGTGGCGAAGAGCATCATAGACAGAACCCGGATGATAGCGGATCTGATAAGCGACAGGACTCCGGAGTCGATATCGCGCCGAGAGAATCTGGAGGAGCTGATGGCGGGTATATCGCAATTTGTGGAGAGCCGCGCGGAGGAGGATGATCAACCGAGGCGATTGTCGGACTTTCTTGCTGAGATATCGCTTGCGACGGATCAGGATAGTGATGATACGGGAGGCGAGGAACGAGTGACACTGATGACTGTGCATGCGTCGAAGGGCCTGGAGTTCAAGAATATCTTTGTGGTAGGAGTAGAGGAGGATCTGTTTCCATCATCAATGTCGCAGGGATCGAACGCAGAGATAGAGGAGGAAAGGCGCCTGCTGTATGTAGCACTGACGCGGGCGAAGGAATTCTGTATGCTCAGTTATGCCACGACCCGTTTCCGCAACGGTCAGACAACATTCACCCGCCCATCGCGCTTTATAAGCGAGATAGACGCGCGTTATCTGAAGCCGATGAACGGCACCACGCTCACGTCGGGCCGGAAGCCAGTGAATCCGGCAGAGAGATACCGGGAGTCGTTTCACACACAGGATGTGTCGCCGGCGATCGTGTCGCAGCGGCGTGTGCGCCCACAGCCGGAGCGACGTCTTGGTGCTCCGACGATGCCGATTGTGCGAAACACGGTATCGCCAAGGACAACTGCACCGGGGGGAAGTGTGGCCGGGGCGCGGTTGCATGAGGCTCATGAACTGAGCGAGGGAATGCAGATAGAACATAACCTGCTTGGAACGGGCATAATATTGTCGATAGACACGTCGCAGGCGGATGCTCGTATCAAGGTGGAGTTTGAGAATACGGGGGAGAAGAATCTTCTCCTGAAGTTTGCTAAATTCAGAATAATAGAGTAGTAGTCGCATGAATGACTGCCAACAAAAATAGAGGAAAAAGAATGAAACCAGCCACTCCTTGTTATATAGTGTATGAAGACAGGCTCCGCAGTAATCTGGAGCTGATAGACTCTGTGCGCAAGCGTGCAGGGGTAGATATTATCATGGCGTTCAAAGCGAATGCGCTGTGGCGTACGTTTCCGATAATCCGGGAGTATGGGTTCGGTTTTACCGCGTCGTCGCTCAATGAGCTCCGGCTGGGTTATGAGGAGCTTGGAGTGAAGGGGCACAGCTACTGTCCGGCATACACAGAGTCGACAATCGGCGACTATATAGCGATGTCGAGCCATATAACCTTCAACAGCATACCGCAGCTTGAGCGATTTGGCAGGAGGGTGTGTGAAGCCGGAGTCTCGGCGGGTCTGCGTGTGAATCCGGAGTGCTCGGTGATAGAGACGGACATATATAATCCGGCTTTACCGGGATCGCGCTTCGGAGTGACGGCCCCGATGCTGCCGGATGAACTTCCGGAGAGTCTGGAAGGTCTACACTTTCATGCATTGTGCGAAAGCGACAGCCATGATCTTGAGCGGGTGCTTGAGGCGTTCGAGCGTCAGTTCGGGCACTTGCTGCCGCGAATGAAGTGGGTCAATATGGGTGGCGGACACCTGATGACCCGGTCGGGGTATGACATAGATCATCTGATAGGATTGTTGCGCGGATTCAAGGAGCGTTATCCGCACATAGAGGTGTATCTTGAGCCGGGTTCGGCATTTACGTGGCGGACGGGCGATCTGGAGGTGTCGGTGGTTGACGTGGTGGATAACCAGAATGTCAAGACTGCCATAATAGATGCTTCGTTTGCCTGTCATATGCCTGACTGTCTGGAAATGCCATATAAGCCGGCGATAAGCGAGAGTGTAGATCAGGCACCGGGTCGTCCGGTATACAGGATGGGTGGTAATTCGTGTCTGTCGGGGGACTTCGTAGGTGACTGGGCGTTTGAGCATGAACTGAAAGAGGGCGATAGACTGACATTTGAGGATATGAATCACTATACGACGGTGAAGACCAATATGTTTAACGGGATAGCGCATCCGTCGATATATCTGTGCCGTAAGGATGGCAGCTATGAGCTGTTGCGTAAGTTTGACTATGATGATTATAAAAACCGGATGTCGTAGTGCGGCAAAAATATGTATAGAATATAAATCAAGAGGATCTTAAAATAGACTATTGCCATGGATCAGACCAAAACCCCACGTTTCTCAATAATCGTGCCGGTATATAACCGGCGTGATGAGGTAGAAGACTTGCTGCGTTCGCTGTCGAGCCAGACGGTGAAGAATTTTGAGACTATCATAGTGGAGGATGGGTCGACAGATCCGTGCGAGGATATAGTGAGAAGATATGCGCCGGATTCGAACAGCCGCTATATAGGGCGCCGTAACGAGGGCCGGTCGTATGCTCGGAATGCCGGTATAGATGATGCCAGTGGGGAGTATCTGGTGTTTTTTGACAGTGATTGCGTGATTCCTGACAATTATTTCGAAATACTGTCGGATAGCCTCGACAAGAGGTATGTAGACTGTTTCGGGGGGCCTGATTCGGCGCATGAGTCGTTTACGGCGGTGCAGCGAGCTATAAATTTCGCCATGACGTCGTTTCTGACCACCGGGGGGATACGCGGAGGAAAGCGGTCGCTGGAGAAGTTTACTCCGCGTTCGTTCAATATGGGATTCTCGCGCAAGGTTGCCGAGAGGATCGGCGGTTTCAGGGAGATGTTCAGCGAGGATATCGACATAAGCACCCGGATAAAGGAGGCTGGTTTTACAATAGCGCTGATACCGGAAGCGAAGGTATGGCACAAGCGGAGGGTCGATTTCAGAAAATTCTTCCGTCAGGTGCATGTGTTCGGGATGTCGCGTATAACGCTTAAGGAACTCTATCCGGGGTCTCTGAAGGTGGTGCATACGTTGCCGGCTGTGGCGGTTGTTATAGGAGTGATGCTTTTACTGCTCGGAATATTTGTATCGCCATGGTGGCTACTGCCAATAGGTGTATATTTCGCGGCAATATTGATTGCGGCGTATGTGTCGACACGGTCTGTGCGGATAGCGGTATTGTCGCTTCCGGCGTCGTTCATACAGATAGCAGGCTATGGAACCGGTTTCCTGAGGGCATGGTTTACCAATATAGTGCTCGGCCGAGGCAGGGATGTGTCGCGTGAAATATCAATGCGTCGTGGAAAATGACTATGGACGATAGCAAGCGAGGGGTGCGGATGTCTGATCTGGATGATTCGGACAAGCCGAGAGAGAAGGCGCTGAAGAACGGTATAGGTTCGTTGAGCAATACAGAGCTTCTGGCGATAGTGATAGGTTCTGGTCTGCCGGGTATGCCTGTGACGGAGCTGAGCCGGAGTATACTTGCTTCGGTGTCGAACAGACTGTCGGCTCTGGCGTCGCAGACTATACACGAGATAGCGAGAGGGAACAAGGGTATAGGTCCGGCAAAGGCCGTAGCGATAGCGGCAGCTTTTGAACTTGGCCGGAGGTGTGCGGCCGAGATGCCGAGGGAGGACCTGCAGGTAAGAACTTCGTCGGAGTTGGATTCGTATATAAGGCACAATACGAATCTTGAGACTATAAGGCACGAGGAGTTCTGGGTGTTGCTGATGTCGAGATCGAACCGGATAAAGTCGGCTCATTGTATAAGTAAGGGAGGCACGATGGCTACAGTGGTCGATGTTAAGTTGATAATGAAACTGGCCGTAGATCTTCTGGCGGATGGAATTGTGGTGGTGCATAACCATCCTTCAGGCAATGCGAAGCCTTCGCTTGAGGATAAGATTCTGACCGACAAAATAAAAAAGGCTTGTGATATATTTTCGATCCGCCTGATCGACCATATAATAATAGCAGGCAAAAGGTATTATTCGTTCAACGATGAGGGCAAGTAGGTATCAGTAGACCAGTTCTTGAGAGAGGCGCAAGAATGTCTGCTCAAGATCGTCGGTGATTCCGGGATGTACGGCTGATGTGCGTATGGATGCGCTACGTACGGCTGTCAGCCAACGGAAGCGTTCTTCGACCGGCAGCATAGCAATTTCGCCGGCTTCACGGGTTCCGGCGCAGATAGATTCGAACTGCCGGAGTTGGTGACGGAGCGTGGCCGGGTCGTGAGGAGGCTTCATGAGTTCTATTCGATCGACAGGTATGTGTATGATGCTTTTGATCCATCGGCATCGTTTGCACATCATGATCAAGCCGACATTGACAAATTCGCCACGCTCGATGTGTGGCACATAGCGGATGACTGCATATTCGTAGAGGTGGGTGTCGTGTTGGCTCATCTCATTATGTTTTTGCGTGTTTGTATGGCTTCGTCAGTAAAGCGGTCGCTGTTGTCGAGACGTATCGTAAGAAAGCTACGGTATGCTTCGCGTAGCTCGGATGGAGATATCGAGATATCGTCTCTAACAAGCCATTCGTCGGGAATAGCATCGGTTATGCCGGTGATGAGGGAGGGTGTGATAATGGAACGTAGTCTGATATTTGCCTCATCAAGGCGTTCGGCCTTGCGCAGCAATGCATGATCCTTTATGTAGGGGAAAGGTGAAACGGCGGCTTCGTGAGGGGATTTGCTCCAGGAGTGGTGGAAAAACAGGGAAGCTCCGTGATCAATGAGCCAAGTTTCGGATGAATGCCAGACTAGCATATTCGTATTGCGGACTGTGCGGTCGACATTTGTGATCAGAGCGTCGACCCATACAATGGCTGAGGCCTCATCCGTACTGACGGGGTTGACGTAAGGATCGAGTGTAAGCGTTCCGGAAAGAAAATGTAGCCCGAGGTTTAGTCCACGGCTTGATTTGAGCAGATCCTGCACTTCGGGGTCGGGTTCGGTGCGGCCAAACTGCTCGTCGGTGTCAAGCAGGACAAGTTCGGGCACACGCAGGCCGGCTGCGCGTGCAATCTCTCCTCCGATCAGCTCTGCTATGAGAGCCTTGGGTCCGTGGCCTCCTCCATGCCATTTCACGGCATATTTGAAACCGTCGGAAGCTTCGGCGAGAGCCGGGAGGGATCCGCCTTCTCTAAGTGGCTCTATGTAGCGCGTGAGCCGTTCGCGTCGTAAATCGAGCATGGTGTGGCAAAATTATGCAATAATATCAACAATGACAACAGCAGGAAAGTGCGAATCGGGAAAAAATGAAATGCGTTCCGCTCATGATTATGATGGGAACGCATTTCTGAAAAACTGAATCGCTATGTTTCTTTATCTATGTCGGAGGGGGAGGGGAATGAGTTGCGGCAGGAGATCAGGAGGGAAGAACCCTCTGAATGTGCATGAAGCGCTTGCTATAATATCCGCCATCGGGATATGTGTCGATCGAGACGCCTTTAGATGTGGCTGCGTGGATGAATTTTACTTTTCCGGTGGTCTGGTCTACGTCGACTACGATACCTACGTGTCCGACGGATTTGCTGTTGCGTCGGCCTGAGAAGAACATCAGGTCGCCAGGCTTAGCTTCGGTGAGGCTGATGCGTTCGCCCTGATTAGCCTGGGCGCGAGACGAAGATGCCAGCGAAAGGTCGAACTTACGGAATACGTAACTTGTGAAGCCTGAGCAATCGAATGCGGAGGGTCCTTTGGCACCTGAGCGGTAGCGTGTGCCTAAAAATTGCTTGGCGTAGTCGATGATCTCGAACTGAATGCCGGATCCGTCGCCGATACCCTGCATATCGTTTACGTTACCTCCGAGGAGCTCTTCGAGAGTCGGTACGTATATGTCGGCATCATCAAGCTTGTAAGGAGAGGGGTTGGTCTGAATAGTAAGGTCTGATATATTGTGTGCACTGGCTGTAGTCGGCACCATCGAGAGCACCGCTCCAATTGTCATTATGACTATCCAATGTATCATATTTGGTAAGTTGTGTCTAAGTGATTGAAGAGTAATTTTTTGACAATGCAAAGGTAGGCCATTTAAGCGGGACGGGAGTAATGATGGGTGTTAAAATCTACCAAAATTAGTATATTTGAAGTGTGTAAAATTAACATTTAGGCTTGTTTTGCACAAAAAAATAGCATGGTGTGCAAAAAATGAACTATTTTTGCACATCATAATACTTTAGCCCTTTAAGATGAAGATTGGAAATATCGACCTTGGCGAACGTCCGGTCATGCTGGCACCTATGGAGGATGTCACAGATGTGTCGTTCCGTTTGATATGTAAGGAGCAAGGTGCCGACATGACTTACAGTGAATTTGTGTCGGCGGATGCGCTTATACGTAGCATATCGGCCACAACTCGTAAGCTTGAGATCAATCCCGGCGAGCGTCCGACGGCAATACAGATATACGGGCGCGATGTAGAGTCGATGGTCGAGGCTGCAAAAATTGTCGAGGCTGCGGGACCGGATATACTCGATATCAATTTCGGATGTCCGGTGAAAAAGGTCGCCGGCAAGGGCGGTGGTGCCGGAATGCTGCGCGACATACCCAAGATGCTTGAGATAACGTCGGCTGTAGTGCGGGCTGTGAATATTCCGGTAACAGTGAAGACGCGTCTTGGCTGGGATCATGAGAACAGGATAATAGTAGAACTCGCCGAGAAGCTTCAGGACTGCGGCATACAAGCTCTTACTGTGCATGGACGGACGCGCTCGCAGATGTATACCGGTCAGGCCGATTGGGAAATGATAGCGAGAGTGAAGGAGAATCCCCGTCTGACGATTCCCCTTATCGGGAACGGCGATATAACTACCCCCGAAAAGGCTGAGGAAGCATTCAGACACTATGGTGTCGACGGAGTGATGGTAGGTAGGGCATCGATTGGCGCTCCATGGATATTCCGCGGCATCAAGGCTGCGGTAGAGGGGCGCGAGGTAGTCGCTGTACCGTTTGCAGAGCAGTTTGCTATACTCCGGCGTCAGATATCGGAAAGCGTGGAGCGTATAGATGAGTACAGGGGTATACTACATATAAGGCGTCATCTGGCGGCCTCACCGTTGTTCAAGGGCATTCCTAATTTCAGGGACACGCGTATACGGATGCTTCGGGCTGACACTCTGAATGAGCTGAACGAGATACTCGACCATGTGCAGAATAACATATTCGGAGGATAGAGTATTGTCCGGTTTGGAGCATAAAGTGGCGAGTAGTTCAAAATAATTTTCAGTTGAGGAATTATAGCTGTAAATTTGCATAAAAATTAGAGTTGGAATGAATATCAGAATAGTATCACTGTTTGCCATGCTTATGGCATCGGCCCTGTCGATCGTAGCCAAAACCACCAAATATGAGTTGAAGGTGAATAATTTCACTGAGCTTAAGGTAGTGGATGATATTGACGTAATATATCGCTGTAATCCGGATTCAGCCGGCCTGGCTGTTTTTGAAGCGGCCGCCGAACAGGCTTCGGGCATACTCTTTCAGGCAACTGGAACGAAACTTCATATAGAGTTGTCGCCTGATGCTCCCCGTCAGGGTCTTCCGGTTATTACAGTCTATTCGACTTATCTGAATAAGGTCGAGAATGCAGGAAAGGGCAGACTGACTGTTTATAGTCCGGCACCGGGCGCTAAACTCAAGGCCCGTCTTATAGGCAACGGCCGCATGACTGTGACAGGTATAGAAAATCAGGCTCTCGAGGCATCGATTGACACTGGAAACGGGACGCTTGTCGTGAAGGGTAAGTGTGAAGTGGCCAAACTGAGCAATACAGGCTCCGGACAGCTTCAGGCCGATGAGTTGACAGCACGCCAGGTGAAGTGCAGCGTATGGGGTACGGGTTCGATTGGTTGCAGCGCCTCGGAGACATTATCGGTGTTAGGTGCCGGTTCGGGTCAGGTGTACTATCTTGGTAGCCCTTCGATCAAAAACCGGTCGATAGGGGTGAAGACCTTACCACTTAATCAGTAAGCGGGTCAGTGGGTGTCTATGGGCGAAAATATCGGCAAGGATGGAATTGATGACAGCGCGGATTCACGAAAGTCAACGCTAAAGCTTCAGGTTGCACATTCAATAAAGTGGAATCTTGTAGACAAGGTGCTGTCGCAGTTGCTATATGCTGTGACCGGTATAGTGCTTGCCCGAGAAGTGAGCCAGTATGATTTCGGTCTGATAGGCGCCATACTTGTATTTCAGGCTTTCGCATCGTTGTTTGTTGACAGCGGTTTCTCGTTTGCGTTGCTGCAACGCAAGCAACCGAGCAAGACGGACTACAGCACGGTGCTGTGGTTCAATATCGGTGTGGCTGTCGCGGTATACTGTGTTCTGTATGTCCTGGCCCCGTGGATAGCCGAGATATATAACGGGGAGGAACGGTTGATAGCGTTGTCGCGTGTGATGTTTCTTACATTTATCATAAATGCGACATCTATAGTGCAGACCAATATACTGATGAAGAGCATGGAGGTCAAGATGGTGGCCGTGAGCAACAGTCTGGGCCTTTTTGCCGGATCTGTGATAGGAATATGGATGGCATTGGAGGGTTATGGTGCGTGGGCGCTGGTTGCCCAGTCGATAATGCTTGCATCTGTACGGTCTGTGATATTGTGGACAACGGGACACTGGTGGCCTTCGTTTGTATTTTCATGGAGTTCGCTAAAGTCGTTTATGTCTGTAGGTATAGGTGTCGCCACAAGTTCGTTTCTCAACACACTGTTTCAGAATATATATAGTTTCTTCATAGGAAAGCAGAGGGGTATGGTGTCGCTGGGTTATTACACTCAGGCAGACAAATGGAGCAAAATGGGCATATCCTCGATATCCCAGGTCCTCACATCTTCGTTTCTGCCGTTGTTGGCCCGATATCAGGATGACAAGACGCAGTTTGCTGCTGTGACGGCCAAGACCAATCGCTTCACGAGCTATGTGCTTCTACCGGCCATAGGAATGCTGATTGTCATGGCAACGCCCATATTTCACTCTCTGTTCCAAACGAAATGGGATGACTCGATCGTGCTGTTTCAGCTGCTTCTGCTTCGTGGAGTCTTTACTGTATACTCATCGCTCTACAATAATTATATCATAGCTCTCGGCCGGTCGAAGCTTATGGTATATACGGAGCTGCTCAGGGATGTCGCTGCGCTGATAGCCATATTTATCACAATCCCGTTCATGACGATAGAGATGCCCGATGACTATGTGTACGGACTCAAGATATTTGTGTGGGGACAGGTTGCAGCGTCGGCGGTGACATGGATCGCTACATTGGTCGTTGCTGCCCGGATATCCTGCCGACCATGGATTCAGTATATAATGGACGCTGTGCCATATATGGCAATGACTGCTGTATCAATGACCGTGATGTGGAGTCTGGGTCTGGTAATAGCTAATTCGTGGATACTGATATTTGCAGAGTTGGTGGCCGGAGCCGGTCTGTATATGGCTATGAATGCTGTCGGTCACTCCAAAATCCAGAGTGATGCCATAAACTATTTTCTTCACCGTAAATCTTTATAAACGTCGGTTGAATAATAAAAAATAAGCCCGGACAGATCCGGGCTTATTTTTTATTCATGCGTTTGGATTATCAGGCGATTGTGAACCCAGCCTCGCGGAGAGTGTCTTTTATAGACTCAATATGCGCATGATCGCGGGTTTCAAGCTCAATATGTAGTTTGCAGCCGTTGATCTGGGTGTTCTGGGTATTACGCTCGTGGTTTACGCTCAGGATGTTTGCACCGGTCTTACCGATGATCTCACAGATTTCGGCGAGCTGTCCGGGTTTATCGGCTGTGATGAGAGTCAGAGTGCAATCGCGGCCGGTCTTGACAAGTCCACGTGTGATAACACGGTTGAGCGATGTAACGTCGATGTTTCCTCCCGAAACTGTGCATACAACTTTTTTGCCCTTGAGCGGCAGTTTGTCGAAGAGGACGGCAGCCATGGGAACTGCTCCGGCGCCTTCAGAAACGATTTTCTGCTTTTCGATAAGGTAGAGGATGGCAGCGGCAATCTCATCATCGTTTACGGTGACGATCTTGTCGACATACTTCTGGACCATCTCAAATGTGTTGACTCCGGGTTCTTTTACGGCGATACCGTCGGCAATGGTGCTGACGCTGTTGAGACGTATGCGCTCGTTCTTGGCTATGGATTCTTCCATAGAGGGTGCGCCTTCGGCTTGTACACCATATACCTCGATGTCGGGTTTGAGTGTCTTGAGGGCAAAGGCTACGCCAGAGATAAGGCCACCACCACCGATGGGAACTACAACGGCGTCGACGTCGGGCATTTCCTGAAGGATTTCAAGGCCGATTGTGCCCTGACCGGCTATTACCAGAGGATCATCGAAAGGATGAACGAATGTATAGCCGTGCTCATGCTGGAGCTCGATAGCCTTTGCATAGGCATCGTCGTATACGCCGGGAACCAGACATACCTCAGCGCCGAGAGCCTTGGTCGCTTCGATCTTGCTGATGGGTGCGCCTGCAGGCAGACAGATCAGAGCTTTGATACCTGCATGTGCGGCACCGAGAGCCACACCCTGGGCATGGTTGCCGGCCGAGCATGCTATCACACCCTTCGACTTCTCTTCTTCGCTCAGTTGCGATATCTTGTAGTATGCGCCACGAAGCTTAAAGCTGCCGGTGTGCTGAAGATTTTCAGGTTTCAGATACACTTCTTCATCGGTGATGCCTTTGACCGGGCCGATGAGACGGGGATGACGGGCTACGTTCTCCAATACCTTTGAGGCGTTAAACACCTCGGCTATGTCGAGTTCTGCCATAACGTTATGATTGGTTAGATTGATTATGTTTGGTTTTATCCTTGATAATTGAGGGCAGTCATCAGGCTGCAACCGCAAAATTACTTATTCTATCTGAATATGTAATGCGGGCGCTCCAATTTTTTTGTCAAAAAAGTTGGAGCGCCCGCATGTATCGTCAACAAGCTATCAGTCGAAGACTCCTTCTATCGATGCGTCTTCGGCTGTACTGTCGGGGTCTTCATCGCCTGTGTACAGACCTCCACCTTCGCACAGATCAATTCCGCCAGGAAAGTCGAATGATGAATTCTGACTGTAGGGTAGCGATTTGTCGGCGTAGACTTTGCTCATGAACTTGCCGTAGATCGGTAGTGCCATTGATGCGCCTTGTCCCATTGCCATTCCGTTGAAGTGGATGTATCGTTCCTCGCCGCCTACCCAGGTTCCGGCTACAAGATCGGGCGTGAAGGCCATGAACCATCCGTCGCTGTTGCTGTTGGTGGTTCCGGTCTTGCCGCCGGTGGGCGCGGTGATATTGTATGGCGGACGGCGTATTCGGTTACCCGTACCATAATCTACCACACCTTGCAGCATCGACAGCATCTTGTAGTATGCCTTTTCGGAAATTACCTCGGTAGAACGCGGTGAGAATTCCGATATGACGTTGCCCGATGCGTCAGTTATTGCTGTGACAAAGAGCGGATCTGTCCGCATGCCTTTGTTGGCAAATGCAGTGTAGGCTGTCACCATTTCCTTTACCGATACATCTGCCGGGCCGAGGCATAGCGACATTACCGGGTCGAGATGGGAGGTGATGCCGAAGTTGTGCATGGTCCTTACCAGTTCGGCCGGCGACAGTGCGCTTATAAGTCGCGCGGAGATCCAGTTGTTTGAGTTGGTGAGTGCCCATCGCAGATCTACCATTTCGCCTACGCGGGCTGAGCTGCTGTTGCGCGGAGCCCACATTTTGCCCGTTTCGTCATACAGAACAGGCTGGGTGTTGCTCATCTCATCGCAAGGAGTAAATCCTTCTTCCATCGCATATGTGTAGAGGAATGGCTTGACTGTCGATCCTATCTGACGGCGGCCTGTCGAAACCATGTCATACTGGAAATGTGCGAAATCCGGGCCACCCACATAGGCCTTGACCTGGCCGGTCATCGGATCCATGGCCATGAAGCCGGCACGCAGGAAACTCTTGTGATAGAGCAGTGAGTCGAGTGGCGTCATGACAGTATCGACAACTCCGCGATAAGTGAATACCTTCATGTCGGTCTTGGTCTTGAAGGCAGCCTCGATATCGGCATCGCTTATCCCGGCCTTGTGCATTGCACGGTAGCGGTCGGTCTGTTTCATAGCACGGGCAATCAGGGTCTTGACCGTGCTTTCGCTTATCTCGTTGCGGTCAGTTGAGTACGGGGCATACTTTGTGCCGCGTTTCTCTCTGAAGAATGCAGGCTGGAGCGTCTGCGACATATGTTCTTTTACAGCTTCTTCGGCATATCGCTGCATTCGCGAGTCGATGGTGGTATATATTTTCAGACCGTCGGAATATATGTCATATTTGCTACCGTCGGGTTTCGGATTCTTTTCTATCCATCCGTAAAGCGGGTTTGTGGCCCATGCTATCGAGTCGGATACATATTGGTCGGTCTCCCATGATTTGTATGCGCTCTTGGTAGGCTTCTTAGCGCGGAGCATACGGCGCAGTTCTTCCCTGAAGTATGGTGCCGGACCCTCTTTGTGATCCACACGGTGGAAGTTGAGGTTCATCGGCAGGTTTTTCAGCGAGTCTGCTTCGGCTTCTGTGATCTTACCGGCCTTGGCCATTTGGTCGATCACGACGTTGCGTCGTCCGAGCGTGCGCTCGGGGTGTCTTACCGGATTGTAGTAGGATGGATTTTTCACCATGCCAACCAGCATGGCAGCCTCTTCTACATTCAGATCTTTGGCTTCCTTGCCGAAGTATACGAATGCAGCGCTCTTTATACCTACGGCGTTATACAGGAAGTCAAACTGATTGAGATACATTTTGAGAATCTCGTCTTTCGAGTAGAATCGTTCGAGCTTTACGGCTATCATCCACTCTATCGGCTTCTGAAGCGCACGGCTTATCAGGCCATCGCTCTCCGGCGAATAGAGCTGCTTGGCGAGCTGCTGTGTGAGGGTAGAGCCACCTCCGGCATTCTTTTGTCCGAGCAGCACTCGCTTGAACAGTACTCGGCCGAGAGCCTGGACATCTATGCCCGAATGATCCATAAAGCGGGAATCTTCGGTAGCTATGAGTGCGTTGACCACATTTTCCGATATCTCATCAATATCGGCATATACGCGGTTTCCTGTGCCACGGAAGTAGCGTCCGAGCTCCTCTCCATCGCTGGTATAAAGCACGGATGCAAATCTGTCATTGGGGTTTTTCAGGTCCTCGACAGGTGGCATATATCCTACTACGCCATTGTAGATCAAATAGAAAAATAGCGCCGACACTACAACGAGCGCTCCAAAAATCACCCATATAGTGCGGATCACCTTTTTCTGTCCGGATGTCAGTTGTGCCATTCTTTTGATTTTCGTCTTGTTGGTAAGTCCGTATATCGGACATTGTCAGTCTGCAAAGATACGAATAAGTAGGTTGTATCGCCAAATTTTTTTGATCAGTGACCATGCAGCGTCTGCCGCTGGATATTTATGCGATAGGCGTGGAGCGGTTCAGATGATCGAGTTCAGAATATGGAGTTTGCCATCGGCTATAAGTTTTATGATAAGTTCGCCGAACAGGGAGTTCTGCCATGCGAACCAGGGCCGTGTGAAGTTTGAGGCATCGTTGCGCGAGAATGATTCGTGCATGAATCCTGTGCCGCTGTCGGTATTCATCAGTTGGATTATGCAATCTCTTATCTCATTGTCATCGGTCGATGTGAATGCTCTCATCATTATGCTCATCGGCCATATCATCTCCACTCCTATATGTGGTCCACCGATACCTTCGCCGGCGATTCCCCGCCAGAACCAGGGATTGCTGTCGCTTAGCACAAAACGGCGTGTGTTGCGGTATATCGGGTCATCTATATCCACGTCACCAAGATAGGGTATCGCAAGCAACGATGGAACGTTGGCATCATCCATAAGCAGATTGCTGCCGAAACCATCTACCTCGTAGGCATAGATCTTGCCGAATTCGGGATGATTGACCACGGCATGCTTCTTTATGGCTGTCTCGACCTCATCGGCCAGGCTGAGGCACTCTTCGCTGAGTTTCTTGTTGCCGTTTACTTTATCGAGTATTTCGGCAGCTTTGCGTAGAGAGGATACAGCCATGAAGTTGGAGGGTATGAGAAATCCGAAAGTCGTTGCATCGTCAGAAGGCCGGAATGCACTTGCTATCAGTCCTACCGGACGTACGGGACTGCCGTGGCCTACATGGCTGCGGGTGTCGAGCTGACGGTCGGTGACGCGCAGAAATATGTAGTCGTCTGGACCATCCTTCATCTGTTGGCGTTTCATAGTGGTGAGCATCTTGCCTATGGCCGATTCCCACTCTGGTCCGAACACCGATGTGTCGCCGGTGGTTTTCCAATATTCATGAGCCAGACGGATAGGGTAACAGTGGGAGTCGAGTTCCCACTTGCGTTCGAACACCCATGGATCTTGTCGCATGCCCGGATAGTTTACATCCTCTCCCATTCCGGTAGGTCCATCGTTGAAAGCGTTGGCATATGGGTCGATATTGATAAGCTGAAACTGTTTGCCGATAAGACCCGCAATCATTCGGCGCAGTTTCTCGTCCTTACCGCATAGTGACATGTAAGGCCATACCTGAGCGCTTGAGTCGCGGAGCCACATGGCCGGTATATCGCCGGTATATACGTATGTCTCCACACTGTCGCCCGATTCACGGAAATGCACGGTTGTGTCAAGTGTGTTGGGATAGCAGTTGGTAAACATCCATTGCAGTCGCGGGTTGGTCAGCAGTCCGGTTATGCTGTCGATCATGTTTTCAACTGCCTGTGAATAAAACAACCGGCTTTTTTCAGCCGGTCGTTCGTTATTGTAAGCTTCTGGTTCATCAGCGTTGTACCAGAGTTTAGGTTCACTGCCCATTTCAAACTTAAGTTCGCCACCCGACATCAGGTCTTCGTGCGTTATATAAGGTTTGGTATAGGCTTTGCCGTTTAGCCATACACGTTGTATGTATCGGTTGTCGGGCGAGTTGTTCTCAGCTATTATCTTCATTGTGCCTCCGGGCAACTTTATCTCAGCTTCGTTGAACAGCGGGCTTCCGAACCAATACCGTCCGCCGGCGGGTTCCACTTCATAGAATCCCATGGCCGACATGATGTACCATGCCGACATCTGGCCTACATCCTCATTGCCCGACAGTCCGTCGGGAGCTGCATGATACAGGTCGGTCAGTACGGTTCTTATCTTGTCGGCAGCTTTCCATGGCTGACCGAGCATGGTGTACATATACAGGATATGGTGGCTCGGCTCATTGCCGTGGGCATACTGACCTATGAAACCGGATATGTCGGGAGAAGCATCGCCATCGACCTGCGAGCTTACTATGAACAGTGAGTCGAGTTTCTCAATCATGGCTTCACGCGAACCGAAGCATTCTGTCAGGCCCTTCACATCGTGAGGAACGAGCCATGTGTACTGCCAGGCATTACCCTCACAATAGTCATCGGCACGGTGTGACGATGAATAAGGATTGAACGGTGTACGCCATCCGCCTTTGCTGTCTCGTCCGCGTATAAATCCGGTTGTCGGGTCGAAATAGTTACGGTAAGAATGGCTGCGGTTTCTGAAATATTCCTCATCGGCTGTTTTGCCAAGAACTTTTGCAGCGTTGGCTGCTGCGCCGTCTGCCAATGCATATTCCATGTCGAAGGCAACCGCCTCGTTGAAGCTGTCGCATGGTATGTATCCTCGGTCAATACGGAATCCGTTGCCACGGCCACGGTTCATCGCTGTGTTCTTGATGGCTTCGAAAGCACGCTCTTTATCCACGCCTTCGATATTCTTCACAATTGCATCGGCAACTGCTGGAATACCGGGATTGCCCACCATACAGTCGGTCTCGTTGCCCCAGAGATGCCATACAGGGAGACGTCCCTGTTTGTCATTTATGTCGAGCATGGTGTTGATGACGTCCGGAGTCATTTCTGGCTGTATGATAGTCATGAGAGGCATAGCCGCACGATAGGTATCCCATAGCGAGAACGTTGTGTAGCGCGGATCCTCGTTCACATCGCTGAACAGCGAGGGTGCCACCATCGTGTGGTAGAGAGCGGTGTAGAACACCTTGCGGGCGTCTTCGTCATCAGTGTCGATATTGATCTTCGAGAGCTGGGAATTCCACAGATCCTTGGCATCTGCACGTACCTTGTCGAAATTCCAGCCGGGCAATTCCGCGGCAAGATTCTTCTCTGCGCCCTCTATGCTGTTGGCCGACAGTGCGACCTTCATCATCACTTCCTCGCCTTCGGTTGTCGTGAAGTTGAGTCGGCCGTACTTGTCGTTGATCACCTCCAGTTGCATTGGCTTGGAGAATTCGGCGCAGAAGTACACGCGCTGGTCGTTTGCCCATCCCTTTGAATGACGCCAACCTATCACGGTGCTGTCGTTTTTCTGCTCTATGTGAGTGTCGGTTGCTTTGTCCCAGCAGCCGCCGTTCTCAAGATCGAATATAATCGCAGCCTCATCTGATGCCGGGAATGTATATCTGTGCATGCCTACACGTGGGGTTGCTGTAAGTTCGGCATTTATGCCATATCTAAGCAGCGGAGCCGAATAATAGCCTGGTTCGACTATCTCTTTGGCGCGGCTTGTATATGACCACAGACCCGATTCCTGATCGCTTTCTTCTCCGCGGCTATAGGTCACCTTGCCGATAACCGGCATGACTGTTATGTCAAACAGATCGCCGATGCCGGTGCCCGACAGGTGGGTATGCGAGAACCCTATCACTGTGGAATCGCCTTCGTGATAGCCGGAACACCAGTCCCATGTCTGCGGTATGCTGGTAGGGCCGAGTTGTACCATGCCGAATGGCACATTGGCTCCCACAAACACATGCCCGTGACCGCCACTGCCTATGAGCGGATCTACATATTGGGTGTAGTCCTTGCTTTCAGAAGAGCTTTTGTCGGCTGTGGCACAAGCAGTAGCCATAAGTGCCAGGGCCGGTATCAATAACTTGCCTTTCATTTTTCTTCAAGTTCAAAATCCAGTGAGCCGCTGTTAATCAATTCATCATGACTTACACGGAACTTGGAGTATGGTTTATTATTCAGTTTTATTTGCTTGATGTATCCGTTGCCCGATTTCGATATATGGAGAGTGCCGTCGGCTGTATCTACCTCGATCTCATCGAACACCGGGGTCGTGAGTGTGTAGTATGGTTCACCCGGGCAGTCGGGATACAGTCCCATCATCGAGAATACCGCCCATGCCGACATTGTACCAGTATCGTCATTTCCCGGAATGCCATCGGGCTTTGTTGTGAAATACTTGTCAAGCAATTGGGCCACGGTCTTCTGTGTGCGCCATTCTTCACCCTTGAACCGGCTGAACAGATAGGGATATGCTATGTCGGGTTCGTTGGCTGGATCATAAAGTCCATCATCGAATACCATCTGCAGCTTGTCGACAAACTTGCGTTTGCCACCCATCAGTTTGCTGAGACCTTCTACATCGTGTGGTACATAGAATGTATAGTTCCAGGCCGATCCTTCGTGAAATCCTGGTACGGGTTCGAAGTTCTCACCTTGGCGTGGGTCGAATGGAGTAAGGAACTTTCCGTCCGGAGTGATAGGACGCAGGGTTCCGCTCTCCTTGCTGTAGTAATGCTTGTAGCCGGCAGCGCGCTTTTTGAGAGTGTCGGCAAAGGCTATATCGCCGCGTTCGCGTGCCAAAGCCTCAAGGGCATTGTCGGCAACGTAATATTCCAATGCGTGTGATACGGAGTTGTCACCGGAATTGTCGCCGGCATAGAATCCCAGAGGAATATATCCGAGATTCACGTACGGATCTATATCCGGACGCATCACATTATCCTTGCCCGGAGTAGTGGCCGATTTTTTCATACCCTCGTATGCGGCATCAATGTCGAAATCGCGTATGCCCTTTCGCCATGTGTCTACTATGACAGGTATGGCAGGATCACCCTCCATAGTGAATGTCTCGCGGCCATAAAGTTCCCATTTGGGCAGCCAGCCCCATTCCTTATACATATCGACCATTGTCCGTACCATGTCGCGCTGCTTCTCAGGATATACCAGAGTGAGCAGTTGATGCAGGTTGCGGTATGTGTCCCAAAGGGAGTATACAGTATAGTGGTCGTAGTCAGACTTGCCTACGGCTCCGCTGCGTTCCATTATAGGATACTCACCGTTCACGTCGCTTATAAGATTCGGGTGTATAAGTGCGTGGTAAAGACCGGTATAGAAAACAGTCTTCTGGTCGTCGGTCCCTCCTTTCACGCGTATGCGCGACAGGGCATCCTTCCATGATCCGCGGGCGCTGTCATATACGCTCTTGAATGTTGATCCGGCGGGTTGCTCCTTGTCGAGGTTCATACGGGCGTTTTCAATCGACACATACGAGATGCCTACGCTTACGTCGACGCTCTCACCGGCAGCCAGATTGTCGAAGGTATACCAGTAACCTATATCATCACCCGACATTTCGCGTCCGTACGAAGTGTAAAGTTTGTAGGAAGCGTTATCAGGTGTCCATTCGGCTTCAACACCGGTCATGGGACGCTGATATTTGTAGTAACCTTGCGATGATGGAGCTTTCGACACCCGCATTACGAAGTATACGGGAAATACAGCCTGAGGGTTGTAGCAGAACGTGCCAAGCAGCTTGACACCCTCGATCTCGGTAGCGCTCACTTTGTGGACCATCGCGCCGGTCTCGTTGGTAAGACCCTCGCCAAGATTGAGGATAATATTGCCTGTACCGCCTTTGGTAAAGGTGTACTGCTCTACGGAGCTGCGGGGAGTGGCTGTAGCCTCGGCCTTTATGCCATATTTGTCGAGCATCAGCGAGTAGTAGCCCGGCGACGCTGTCTCATCCGAATAGCGGCTGCCGTAGTTGTGGTAGTCAACATCGAGTTTGCCCGATGTCGCTATGGTGAGCAACGAACCCATATCAGGACAGCCCACACCGCTCAAGGCGCCATGGGCAAATCCTGTGAAGAATGAGTTGGTATTGTCGTATGGAGTCGACCACCATCTTGCATCCTTGTCATAGGTGTTGTCGTCAGAACCCATTACATTGAACGGAACCACCGACATCATGCCGTTTGGCGTCACGGCTCCAGGATTGCAAGTGCCGAAATTTGTGGTTCCGATAAATGGATTGACATAAGTGGTTACATCTTGGGCAACCGATGTGCCGGCTGTCAGAATGGTGCAGATAGCCAATGCGTTGACCGCTATTCTCATGATCTTACTTTATGTAGCTTAACAGTAGTTTGGCTTTGCCGTCCGGACAGATGCTGTAGCCCTGCGATATGGCTGGGATAAGGATTGTCTCACCGCGCTTCACTACAGTGGTATCACCGTCTTTGCCCGTAAGGGTGGCGCTGCCTTCAAGGCACATCATCACTACAAACGATTCAACTCCGCTCAGATCAAGATTATATTGTTTGTCGAGCTCCAGCAGATCGGTCGTGAAGTAGCGGCAGCTTACCAGATTTACAGCCTCGTCGGTCTGTGGGGTGTAATGAGTGCGGTAGTCAGGTTGGACACTGTAGTCGATAGCCGACTTTGCCAGTTCGGTATGCAGTTCGCGTGGCTTGCCGTCAAGACCGTTGCGGCCATAGTCGTATATACGGTAGGTCACATCAGATGTCTGCTGGATCTCGGCTACAAACGAGCCGGCACCTATGGCGTGTATACGTCCGGCAGGCAGGAAGAACACATCGCCCGGATGTACCTCATAGTTGTGGAGAACATCGGTGATCTTGCCGGCCTCGACAAGTTCGCAATACTGATCGGGGGTGATCTTCTCGGTAAGACCTGAGCGCAGATGTGCATCATTGTCAGCATCAACCACATACCACATTTCAGTCTTGCCGTTCTTGCCGTGACGGGCTTTGGAGAGTTCGTCGTCAGGATGTACCTGTATCGACAGGTCGCTCTTTGCGTCGATAAACTTTATGAGCAATGGAAACTCATTGCCGTGGGCCGCGTATACTTTTTCGCCCACGAGGCTGCCTTTCAGAGTGTCGATCAGCGCGGGCAGTGTCATTCCGGCGTACTCGCCATCGGCCACTACCGACTCATCGCCTTTGACGCCTGACAATTCCCAGCTCTCGCCTATGTTCTGCTGTGTGGTGGTTATTCCCTTGTATGGTGCTATTTTGTCGCCACCCCATACGAGGGTCTTCAGTATCGGTTTGAACTTAAATGGTTTCATTGGCTTTTTCTTTTTTATCAAGTTCCGATAGAGCGAAGGCGTATGCGCCAAGCGAGATTGCCTTGCTTGCGCCGAGCTTTGATATGGCCACGCCTATGCGCTTCTGCGGATCATAGCTAACGTAATTGTCTGTCCCATAGATTTTGAGCGGACGCATCTCTCCGTGTGCGAACTGGTCGAACTCTTCTTCCGAATCGAGGTCGTAAACTTTCATCTGCATCCGGTCGATTTTGTCGCCGGAGCCGGTGTATATCGATGAACGGAGTTCTTCGAAGAGAGCCGGCATGATCCACTTGCGTGCGGCAGTGATTCCACCGCCTATCACGATCAGTCCGTCGACAAGCGTGGCGGCCGTGGCCATGGCATCGCCCGCTATCTCACCCATCTCGGCAAAAGCGCTGCGTGCGGCTTCGGTGTCGCCGGGACGCTCACCTTCAGCTATATCATAGATGTCTTTGGGCTCAAGATTGTGATCGGTATCGCCCGACAACTCTCCGTAGACGCGTTTGATGGCACGTGCCGACACTCCTTCCTCCACTATCAGGCGGTGGTTCTTCTTGTGACGCAGACAATATGTCTCCACACATGAATTGTCGCCACGGTTCAGGGTGCCGTCTATCACCATGCCTATGCCGAAGCCTGTGCCAAATGTGTAGCCCAGCAGGTTGCGGTATCTCTTCGGGCTACCCTTGGCCTCGAGCTTGGCATTGATCTCGGGGAGCACGCCGCATAGTGCCTCACCATACGCAAACAGGTCGCCGTCGTTATTGATGTAGACAGGCAGTCCGAGTTCACGCTCCAGATATGGTCCGAGGGCTACGCCATCACGGAATGAGGGGAAGTTGGGCAGATATCCTCCGATTATGCCGCGGGGATAGTCGGCGGGACCGGGAAAGGCGAAGCTTATCGCAACAGGTTTGCTGTCGAGCTTGGCTATCACTTCCTTGAATCCTTCGGCCATGGTAGTGAGACACTTGTCGAGGTTGTCGGCGCACGATGGGCGCACTATCGGATCAACGATGAATTCGTTGGCCTGCATGGCGCCGAACACAAAGTTTGTGCCGCCGGCGTCGAGTGTTATTACGATTCTGTTGTCGTGACGGTACATGGCCGGATCAGATATAGGAATTTTCTTTGGTAAATTTGATTATCTCCGAGATGCGGCCGAAGGCAAGGCCAACGACTGTGTCGGCGGCGCCGTAGTATACGGCTACTTTGTCGCCGTCGGTCAGGGCGGCGCAGGGGAACACTACGTTGGGTACGTCGCCCTGAAGTTCGTAGGGGGCTGCGGGCGCCAGGAGATAGGGGCGGGTGCGATAGAGCACTTTGGCGGGGTTCTCGCGGTCGAGTATGGCGGCTCCCATTGAGTAACGGAATCCGTTACAGGTAGTTATGACTCCGTGATAGAAGAGGAGCCATCCTTCGTCGGTGAGGATAGGTACGGGGCCGGCGCCTATTTTGGTGCACTGCCATGCGCTTTCGGCGAAGGGGGTGACTTTCATTACGCAGCGGTGCTCGCCCCAGTACTTCATATCGGGGCTGTAGCTGAGGTAGATATCGCCGAAAGGTGTGTGGCCGTTGTCGCTGGGGCGGCTGAGCATGGCATATTTGCCGTCGATCTTCTCGGGGAGCAACACGCCGTTGCGGTTGAAGGGGAGGAATGCGTTCTCACACTGGTAGAACTCCTTGAAATCGAAGGTGTAACCTATTCCGATGGTGGGACCGTCGCAGCCGTTGCACCAGGTGATCCAGTAGCGGTCTTCTATCCAAACGACTCTGGGGTCGTATTTGTAGTCGGAGCGGATCATGTCGGTGTTGCCGGGTTTGAACTTTATGGGTTCGTGCTCTATCTGCCAGTTTATGCCGTCTTTGCTGAATCCGGCGAATATGTTCATCTGTACGGCTTTGTTGTCGCAGCGGAATACTCCGGCGAATCCGTCGCCAAAGGGTACTACCGCGCTGTTAAACACGCTGTTGGATGTGGGGATGGCGTAGCGTCCTATGACGGGGTTCTTGGAGTAGCGCCACATTACGTCGCTGCATCCTTCGGGTCTTTCTTCCCAGGGTATTTCAACGTGACTGTTCATCGTAATATATCTGTGTTGATTGTTTTTGTTGTTGTATATCAGTTGGTTATCTTGTTTCCGTCGTTATCATAGCTGAATGGTACGAACCATGTGATGAGGAGGGAGGGGATTGTGGCGAAGAGGACGAAGATGAAAAATGGTGCGAAACCGCCTGGTGCGTTGAACCATACGCCGAATTTTTCGCAGAGTGCGCCGCTCATCATTCCGGGCAGCATGACGCCCAGATTCATTATTCCGGAGGCGAAAGCGTAGTGTGCCATCTGGTGTTTTCCGGGTGCGATCTGTTGCATCATGAAGAGTGTAAGTCCCACGAAGCCAAAGCCGTAGCCGAAGTATTCGAGGGCTATGCCGCCGCATATGAGCCAGGACTGTGTGGGCTGGAGGAGTGCGAAGGCGGTGTAGACGGCGAAGGGGAGGTTGAAGCAGATGCAGAGGCGGAAGAGGGCTTTGCGGAGGCCGATGCGTTTGATGTAGTAGCCGGCGAGGATGCTGCCGGTGACGAATGCGGCGGCTCCGACGACGCCGTAGTATATGCCAATTGTCTCAACATCAAGGCCGAGGCCTCCGTCGGCGCGGTCGGCTTTGAGGAGGAGGGGGACGATTTTCATGACGAATCCTTCGGCGAAGCGGTAGAGGATTATGAAGACGATATAGTAGGCTATGTGCCTCTTAGAGAAGAAGGTAGTGAGGACGGCGACGAGCTCGCGACGGATGTCGGCCATGGTCTTGCGGCCCTGGGTGGCTGTGCGGGGGCATGCGGGGAGTGAGCGGATGTGGTAGAGGGAGAGGATGACCATGAGGATTCCGAGGGCGGCGATTACTTCGGACCAGGAGTAGATATTTGCCTGATGGACAGCGGTTCCGGATGCTATCTGGCGGTTGATGAGCCAGCCGACGATGAATACGAGTCCGCCCTGGACGGCGATCTTGGCGATGTTGTAGAATGCGCCTTGCCAACCTATGTAAGCTGACTGATTCTCAGGGGTTAAGGCGGACATGTAGACGCCGTCGCAGGCTATGTCGTGGGTTGCGCCGCTGAATCCGATGAGCGCGAGGAGTGCGATGGAGACGGGGAAAAAGGATGGGAGGAAGAGGGAGAGGGCTACGAGAATGAAGAGTAAACCGCTGATACACTGGGTAGAAACGACCCAGAATTTTTTGGTTTTCCAGAGTTCGAGGAACGGACTCCAGAGGGGCTTGAGGGTGTATGGGAGGATGATGAGGGAAGTCCAGAGGGTTATCATTGCCATGTCGACTCCGAGTCCGTCGTACATGAGTACTGTGACCATGTTGAGGGCTATAAATGGCAGTCCCATAGCGAAATAGGCTGATGGTACCCAGGTGACCGGATTTTTGTCCGAGGTGATTTTGGTGGATGACGCTTCTGCTTCCATTGGTTAATCGATTGGGATAGAGATGGTTATAAGGCGAAAATTTGGCATTTTCAGGTAGATTTGAGGTTGCCGAGGGTCGGGAGGGGTGTCCGAGGGGTAAAAATGGGGGTACGGACGGGCGCTCGGCAACTGCAATATTAGCGAAAATGTTTGAGATAAGGAAGCGGGCGGGGTGTAAATTTGCAATTTTTATTTGATGAAAGGGGATATTTCGCAAAAAATGGGGTGCGGGTGGCAGTAATTTTGTGTCGTGACAGAAAGAGAACATTGACGTTTTGGTTAATAGTGGAGAGTGGAGGGTGGAGAGGGAGGGGGAGGAGAGGAGAGAGGAAGGGGGAAGGGGCGGGAAAAGACGCCGCCCGTCGGGTATTCACATACGCGACGGGCGGTCTGCACAAGATGATTGTATTTATATCAGCTATTAAAATTACCTGCTTAATCTTCTACCATACGTATCTGAAGGGCATCGCTACCTGACGGGTCAGGAGCAGAACCCCAAACTATACCAGCATTGGTTACATCTGTTAAAGCGAAGTCGAAAGTATAGTAATTGATGTCGAGTATCGGTTTAGTACCGTCGGCTTCTCTTAGCCAATAGAGAGCTCCTTGGCGGCGGTATAGATCCCAAAACAGCGGTTTGTATTTTACACCATAACTTCCTACGCTTGATCCGCTCTCGGGCATTGCTGAATAGCGATTGGCGTATTGCAGCACACCTTCGTATCCATTCGCCTGCCTGTTGTATGCGCCATTCGCCAGTTGTTTGAAGCGTCCGTAACCGCTGTTGCCTATAGGCAGGAAAATGTTCATTCCCGAGATTGAGTCGCAGATGAATACGCCTCTCATGCCTTTGCCTACAGCACTGCCATCAGGATTGTAGCCATAGACTTTTGAAACAGAAGTAGGGGTTTCAGTCGTACCATCGGTAAAGATGACGCCATAGCCATAGATAGTATTGGGTTGATTGATTATGCCTTCCAAATCTGCTTTGCCGGCCATGCGGCACGTTTTTTTATTTATAGTAGTAGTTCCGTTCCAGATGGCTTTGATGGCAGAACTTACTTTGATGTTTTTCCAAAGTTTGGTTTCGGAGGATCCGGCAATTGCGAAATTTCTTGAAGATGCATTCTTGTCGAACCATGAGCGGTCATTGTTGCTCGCAGCAACAGGGTAGGTAGGGTTGTACTGGCGGAAGTAGGAACCTTCGAGAGCCGGATCGGAGGCTTCGGTTGTCGCTGTCACAAGGTTGGTGCTATGCCACTTGGCTGATGATCCGGGCAGAGGGACAGGATCGTAGCCCTGACGGACAAAGATTCGGTGAATGCAGGAATAGTTGTTGTAATAAATCTTGATGATACCGCCACGGGGGGTGGATGTAGTACCCTTGGGGCGGAAAGTGAAGTCGATTATAGATCCGGGATTCTTCTCATCGAACGGATCGCCCATGCCTGATACTGTTCCATCAGGATTTTTTTGCGATATGCCATCGGTCGGCTCGATGTCGAACCAATCGCCCTGTTGAATCACCGCCAACCAGGGACCATCGGAAACGAGGGGCTCAAAATCGGTAGCGGATTCATAGGGGAGAATCATCATCTTGACATGGAACGGATCGGTACAACCAGCACTGCGCCATATACCCTTAGGATTGACCACACGGCGCATCTGCTCAATAATGATGTCTTTCTCAACTGTTTGTGCTTCTGTTTTGCCATAAGGACGTATTTTGGCAGTGATATGAACAGACGCACGACGCCGATAGGCTACGTAGGGGTTGTTTCCGGTATATCCAGTCTGGGCGACCATAACACGGGCACGGGTATAGAACGGAATGTTGGCTATCCACTCACCGTTGCCGTTGTTTATGATGTCATAGGTACCTTCCGCATCATTTCCTTTATCTATACCGGGAGTAACATCATAGACTCTTTCACCACGTGGCAGTCCTGGATATTTGGTTGAAGTCCCATTCCAATAGTTGTAATTTTCAGTATAAGTTATAGCGGATCCACTTCCAAAGCCATCTGCTATACTACCGAACTCAGCTCTTGTGGTCTTGACCAGCGATAGGAAGCCGTTCCATGGGCCGGGATTGTTCGGAACGTTAGCCGAATTATCCCATCCCCAGTAGGGAGCAACAGTCTCCGCCTCCGAAACATCGATGGCGTGCCAACTGTTGCGGTTGATATCATTGTCGGGTATGGTAGCTTCAAGCGATATGAGTTCGCCTCCCTGTATCTTGATAGGGTATTTCATAGTCTCATCGTAGACATACGAAATATAGTAGGGGCTACGCGCTATGATCTCAGGCTTCATGTCGTAGACGATATGCCAGTCGTGATCGTTAGCATAGCCACGGAGTCTGAGGGTAAGCTTGAAGTGGTAGTTGCGCTCGGCATCGAAGTTGGTGTCAACATCCTTGCCAAGCATGAAGCGGTAGATGATAGGACCTTCGCCCTCTTTAGAGTTGTCAGACTTGTAGTAGCCAATTACCTCGATATAGGTACCCGCCACCTGATGGTCTTTGTAGCCCTGGCTGATAGGGCTATTTCCGTCGGGAAATTTGATAGTATCACCTTCCCAAACCTGATGTTTGGACTGACCCTCGCCCTGCATATTCTCGTAGAAATAGTATGCGTTGGCGGTCTCGGTGTGAGCGGACTGCATATCAAGAGGCCATGACCGCTGTTTGGTGACAAGTTCGCCACTCTCGTTGACGCCCTCGGTGCCAAAGGTGGTCTTCTCGCCATCGGAGAGCAGATAGTGGGGCGAGGGGTGGTGCTCCTTGCCAAGCCAGCAGTAGCGGGGAATGTCGCGTATCTGGATGGATTTGATCCATACCTTCACACCATTGTAGAGGCCAGAACCGTCGACAGCAACGGTGACCTTGGAGGCAGCACGCTTGACCCAAGCGTGAAGCTTGGTGAGGGTCTTGCCGACAGTAATGAGCGGGGCGTCGAAACCTTGGCTCTTCTGCTCATCGTAGGCGGTGAAGTAGCCGAACATCTGATCGTTGGCAGATATGTTGTCCTCGTTCCAAGTGAGTTTGACCTCCTTGAGCTTGTCGGGGGTGTCGAGGTCGGCGTCGGTATATTCGGTGAGATCGCCCATATTTGCCACGGCATAGATATGATATTTGCCGAAGGGGATATTGCCGATGGAAAAGGTGGCTTTGGGAGTGATGGACTCGGCCTGATGCTCGCCGTGGTCGGTATTTATATCGTCGGGAAGCTGCTTGTTGTTGTTTTCAATCTTAAGGTCCTGCAACTCGGCGTTTGTGACACGGCGAATGAGCTTGTTGTCGGAACCGTAGATGAAGAGGCAGAGCGACTTGATATGCTTCAAGGCCTCGCCATCGGTGCGTGAGGCGGGTCCATCGAGAGGATCGAGCACGGGGCTGAATGTAACTTCAGCCGAGAGTGTGGCCTCGCCCTCGCCGGGATCGTCGTAGAAACTGAAATCATCCTTACATCCGGCAAGCACAGCCGCTGTAGCAACGACAGCCGCGGTAAGCAGAAATTTTGTTATGTGCGAAAGAAAAGACATGGTTTACTGAAGGATTGTTACATTCTACTCATCTGACTCCGTCAGATATCAATATTCGGGTCGGTTGAGTCCGAAATCGGGGTTAAGAACAACTCCAATATAAGGAACAAGATCGACTTCGCAATAGACGCGCGGTCCATGAACGGTGAGGTTTACCTTGACGTGGGTGTTTCGCGGAAGCGAGGGCAGATCGGGGAGGGCTGCGGACAGCTCCACGTCGTCGACCTTGAAATTTATGCTATATGGTGTATTGCCTGTGCCGAATGCAGTTTCGGGCAGGTAGACGGTTCCGGTGGAGTAGTGCAGGCGGTCGGTGGTCTGATGCCATTGCAGAGTGAAGGGGGCTGTCGAGGCCTGCGAGGGGGTGGTGTACTGAGTGATTATGCGGTTCTCGGTAGAAACCGGGGTCTTGGCAGGACGGTACTCGGTGTCGCGAGGGAAGAGGTACTCCATGTCGGCGATCTCGTTGATGCTGACGGGCTGGACTACCGGGGTCACATCGGCGGGGAGAGTGACATTGCCGTCGAGCTTGATCTCGAGGTTGAAGGTGAATTTGACGGCGGCGCGGGTGACGAAGAGGTTGAATGTCTGGGGGATGGGGTCGCCGGCGTCGTTGTAGCGTGGGGTGTTGTCGACGTAGATGTCGTGGAATTCGGTCATGGGGATGGGGTCGGCGTCGGTGAGGAGGGGGGTGTCGGCGTCGGCGCGGGAGAGGGTGTAGGAGAGGTCGGCGTCGGTGGGGAAGGTGTCGCCGTAGGTGAGGGAGGTGAGGCGCTGCTGATAGTCGGTGGGGAGGGAGGCTTCGTTGCCGATGAGCCAGATGGTCTTGATCTCGTCTCCGTGGACGCGGTAGCGGTCGGTGGTGGCTGTGGTGGCGGGGGTTGTGGCGTTGTTGACGAGGATGTTGTGCTCGACATGGCCATTGGGGCGTACGACTATGAAGCGCATGGTGTGGATGAGTTCGTTGGTGCCGTCGGCGCCTTCGAAGCCGTAGTCGTAGCCGTCGGGGTATTGCCCGGCGGGATATTGCTGGTCGGCGCGCGATGCGGGTCCCTGGGCTTCGGTTGTGGCAACGGACAGCTGCAGGTAGACGTCGGGGTCGGGTCGCCCGGGGTCGGGCAGCGGCTCGTTGCCACTGCATCCGCAGAGGGCCACCACTGCCGATAGCACGGTGAGCAGGTATGTCAGTCGGCGCAGTATCATAGGTCGATGTCGTTAATGCGTACTACCCAGTCGTTGATGATGATTGAGGTGTTGATCCAGTGGTCGGCGGAGTCGAGGAAGAATATGAGGTTCCAGCGGCTTTCGCGGTCGAGGAATTCCTGGCTTCCCATCTGTGCGAATTCCTGGCTCTTGAGGAGGAGGAGGTAGCGGATGAGGGGTATGGAGAGGACGGTTTGGCCGTCGGATGCGCGGGTGATTGTGAGGGTGAGGGGTGAGCCGTCGACGAAGCGGCTTGAGCTGAACTCGGCGTAGGCGAGGAGATTGGGCGCTGTGCCGTCGATGGTTCCGGCTTCGGCCTGTCCGCGTGCCCAGGGCATGTAGGTGACTGTGGGGACTGGGAGGAGGTTGTTCTGCCAGTCGAGGTGGGTGTTTTTGGCGGTGAGGGTGTAGTTATAGTCGGTGTCGATGACGGGGGTTCCGTCGATGTTCTGGAGGAGTATGCGGAGGTTGTTGGTGTCTTTGAGCATGGGGACTGTTGCCTGGCGGTATTCGGTGTCGCTTTCGAGGACTTCGATGTCGAGGCGTCCGTAGAAGAGGTGGTGGAGGGGTTGTCCGAGTGGCTGTGTGAGGAGCTCGGGCTTGAGGACGAGGCTGAGGTCGGTGAGGGTTGAGGATGGTGAGGGGGTGGATGTGTAGGCGAATGAGGCTTGGTCGCACTGGATTCCGCCGTATGCGATGATGGTGTATTGTCCGGGGTCGAGGTCGACGGTCATGCGCCAGTTTTCGTCGGCGAGGACTGAGGATGTTTCGGTGCGTGTGGTGACGTAGCGGCCCTGTGCGTCGTAGAAGTTGACGGTGAGGCAGCTGACTTGAGAGGGGAATGCGTTGGCAAACTCCATGTTGTAGTCGTAGACGAACCGGAGGACGAGTCCCTGCGGGCAGGGGTCGAGGTCGTCGTAGATGACGGAGTCGCATGCGGTGAGTGAGACCGCTGCTATCAGGGCGGCGGCTATGTTGATGATGGAGAGTCGGAGTTTTGAGAGTGATAGTGATATCATAGGTCTCTGTTGGTGGTGGGGTGGGGGTGTGATATATGTTGTCGTGTTATGCCGTGGTGTGGCATACGGGGATTGTCAAGTTTAGTGGAGGGTTGAGAGTGGAGAGTGGAGAGTGGAGAGTGGAGGGTGGAGAGATAGTTAATAGTGGAGGGTGGAGGGTGGAGAGGGGTTTGGGGATTTGAGGGAGAGCTTTGGCGGAGGGTTGCCCCGCGGGGCGCGGGGCAACTCCGTCAATAGCTATAAGTGGGGTTTAGAATTCGATGTTGTTGAGACGAACTACCCAGTCGAGTACTTCACAAGTAACCTTGAAGTAAACTTGAGGAGTCTCATCAGGAGTCCAGGGATCGGGAGGTGTGTCGGTGGGAAGACCGAATGCGCTGATGTTGTCAACCTTGAGCTTGTAGATGTTGTTGCGAACGGTAGCAAACTCCATCGCACCCATTTCTGCGGGTCGGTTGTTGTTGTTGTGACGGTTGTAGTAGTAGTAGTAACAGTAGTAGTGATTTTTGCCATCAGTACCAACGGTCGGCTGATATGCAATGAGGTCGAACTCCTTAAGTTCAGCATTGGTCAGACCGTCCTTAACTGTTACTGTTACACTTTCAGCTGTGAACATGTTTTCAGCTGTAGTTGGATTACCGTCGCCGTCTGTAACAGTGAAGATGCCCTTGGCGGCAGCTTCTACAAACTTAGTGCGAATCTCAGAAGCCTCATGGCTCTTGGCGTAGTTATAGAGAGCTGTAGCGTTGCCAAATGTCATGACAAGGTTTGAGTTGCTGCTCTGAGTGTTGTCGCTTTCGCGGAAAGCAAAGATAGCATCGCCAGCAGTCATGGCTGTGCGGAGAGCTGTTGAGAGAGCATCATTGTTGACATTTTCTTCAACAGCCAGAATCTCAGCCTTGAACGCGATACCTGTTGTTACACCCTGTACCTGACTGTTGATTGAGGGCAGGGGATTTTCTGTAGCGTAGCGCCAGATCTTGTAGTCGGCAACGTCGAGATCGCTGTTATTCGGCCAAAGAGGCTTCTGTACGCTCTCATGGATGTCATCAACCGAAGGAGTAGTGATCGGAGTAAATGTGATGTTATAGGGGATACCCTGATTCTCGCCATTGTACAGCGGAATGAAATACTTGGCGATGAGGTCAGCAGAAGGTACAGCCTTGGATGCAGCAGCGCTTTCAGCATAGGTCTTGATCAGTTGTGCATTAGGACCTACCACATAGTTGGTGCTTGTTTCCTTACCACAAAGAACCATATTTTCTGGCATACCATCGGTTGAGGCATTTCTGAACAGATAGAACTCTTTGGCTTCGTTGAAGAGTCCGAGCTCCTGAACTTCTACGTAGGCATATGTCTTGTTCTGACCGCTGGTTGTCTCCTTGATGGGATAACGGTTTTTGCCGTCAACACCCTCAATCTGAGTCTGCTTGAAGTCGAAGCGGCAAGATGTACGCTCAACTCTTACCTTACCAAGGTCAAAGGCTTTTGCTTTGGTGTTATTGTTGGCAAGGAGGTTTTCCCATGTGTCAAGCACGCATGAATGTGTCTCTGCGTTGGTCATCAGGAAGTTCTGAGACTGGGCAATCTCAACAGTCACGGGATTGGCGCTATAGTTTCCTTCTGTTGCGATAGATGCGATCAGAGCGTTGATAGAAGCACCTGATGACAGACCGCTTATTGTTGAGGCGATACCGCTTGTCGGGTTACAAATAGTGAATACATAAACTGTACGGTCTGCCTCACTTGCTCCTTTTGCGATCTCTTCGATTGCTGTAGACTGGAACTGCATCACGAACGTAGGTTCAGCTGCAGTGCCGGTATTTGATGCATCAGAGTTGGGAGTACCAGCGCTCTGCTGATCGGCAATAGCGTTTGTCGATGTTACATACTTGTAGGTATAAGGCTCGGCATTGCCGTCGCGGGTAGCGAGAATCACTGTGATGTTGTTCACATTGTTCTCATAATCCTGACCAAATTCGTAGCCATTGTTTGATTCAGGAGGATCACCATTATCGGTAGTCTCCGAACGCGAACCCATAGAGCTTGGGAGCTGTAGGGTGATTCGTGTATAGAAATCACCTGTAGCATCCTGACCGCCCTGCTCGTTGCCGGGCATGTCGTCGGAGCATGACCATAGGCTTGCGACCATGGCCAGTGCTGTGAATTTAGCTAAATGTTTCATTGTGTTGAAAGTGATTGATTGTATTTAATATAGATGTTGTTTCGGATGGATGGGGGAGAGGAGGAGGGGATCAGTTTTGCTGCCCGCTGAGGCGCTGTATGCGCTCGATCTGGCTGATGGCTTCGGGGGCGTCGCTGATGTGGAGGCGGGCTGCCTGGCGGAGGTAGTCGAGGGCGCGGTCGTTGTCGCCCTGGAGGGCGGCGAGGATGCCTCGGGCGTAGATTGCCTCGGGGGAGTCGCCGGCTTTGGCGAGGTAGGAGGCTGCGGTGGAGAGGTCGCGCCGCTGCATGGCTGTGTTTGCGGCGTTGAGGTTGGCTATCTCGCTGTCGGGGTACATGCGCACGGCGGTCTCGAAGATCTGGTTGAATTCGTCGCTACCGGGCTGGCATGACTGTGCGGCGAGGTAGAATTCGTTTAGGCTGAGCTTCTGTGGCTCTGTGCGGACGAGGCGCTTGATCTCGTTGACGTCGGTGAAGCTGCGTATGTCGAAGTCGATTGTGTAATCGGAGTGACGGAGGGCGGGGTAGACGTTCTGGAGGATGTAGCTGTATTGCTGGGGGTAGTCGGTGCGAATCTTGCGGTCGCGAGCGTCGGGCTCGATGGATTCGTTGTCGGCGATCGCGAGGATGGCCTGGCTGTTGTCGATGGTAGCTGTTGAGAGCCAGTTGCGTAGCCCCTGCCAGTCTTCGGGCTCGAAGCTGGTGTGGAAGAGGGTGGGGCTGAAGTTGTAGAGGCGGATGACGTAGTCCTTGAGGGCCTCTGTGCGTCCCTTAGCAAGGCGGGTGTTGTTGGCGTAGGATCCTTCGGGTGAGGCGTAGCCTTTGATGGAGATGGAGCGTACGGTTATGTCGGGGTCGCCGGCCACGGAGTCGATGGTGGCTCGGATCTTGGCGAGCTCGGTGGTGTTGCGGCGGTAGTCGGGGTAGATCTCGGTGCGGTTGACGGGGAAGTCGATGAATGCGCGCCCTGTGACGCTGCGGCTCTTGACGGCTTCGGCGTTGGGGCGGATGAACTGGAAGTGAGGCTGGAAGGGGCGCGGCATCTCGAAGGTGGAGAGGGTGAGGAGATCGCGTCCGATGACATTGGAGCAGCATCCGTAGTCGGTGCGCTCGATTGAGAGGGTTGATCCGTCCATCCAGTCCTGCCAGGGGATGAGGGCCTGGTAGGCGTAGGTAGCGGGTGCCTGTGCGGTGGTGTACATCTGGTCGGCGCGGGCCTGAGAGGCGGAGAATTCGTTGCGCTGGTAGTAGATGTAGCGGTTGCGTCCGTAGATGCCTATGCTGGAGAGGTTGATGGAGTCGTTGAGGTTGGAGAGGCGGGGGGTGATGACGGCGGCGGTGTTAGATCCGACGGTCATCTGGTGGAGGGGTATGTTGATTTGTACCTGCAGGAAGTTGCCTTGGCGGGTGATCGATGCTCCGTTGACCTGAGGCATTGTGACCTTGTCGGCCGCGAGGATGGCTGGTGCGAGGGCTGACATGGCGAGCAGGATGGTGATGGATGGTTTCATGATGGTGTGCTGTTTCCGGTTAGAATACGTAAACGAGGTTTAGGGCTGCTTTGGTAGGTCCTACGTAGTTGTGGGGCTTGTTGCTGTCGACTTTTTTGCCGCAAGAGGCGCAGCGGTAAGTGCTGTAGCGTGTGTAGGCCCATCCGATGCCGATCTCAGCTTCGAGGTTCCAGTGGCGGCTGAGCATCCAGGCGTAGCCGTAGCCGATACCGGCTCCGGCGTACCATCCCTGATAGCGGAGGTCGCGGAGCTTTCGTGCGTCGGTGCCGAGCATGTTCCAGTGTCCGTTGAATCCTCCGATGTTGTATTGTCCACCCATTATGTGGAGGGCGAAGAAGTGTCCGCCCATTCTCTCGCAGAGCCAGTAGCGTGCTTCGGGCATTGCGTACCAGTGCTTCCAGCGCCGACCGTGGGAAAGGGTCCATGCATTGAGCTCGCCTGTGAGGTCGATTGTCCATTTGGGTGCGAGACCAATCTCGATGCCTGCGTTGGGGTTGAGCAGGCCGTCGGCTATAGCGTTGGTTTTGATGGCGACTTCCTGTGCGGAGATGCGCGCAGGGAGGCAGATGGAGAAACCGAGCAGGAGGCCGATGAAAAGTTTACGTATCATGACGTTGAGATGTTGTCGAATCCATCCCTTTATCCCTGAAATGTGTGTCCGCCGGGGGCTTGGCTGCTTGGGGCCGTTTGTGGCTTTGGCTGCCGGGGCTGCGTGGGCTGCCTTTGTGGCTGCTTGGGGCCGTATCCCTGGGGTAATCCCGATGAGGTTTTGCCGTCCGGGACCGTTGCGGACAGTGGCAGAGCTAAAAGTTGGATTAAATCAGCTATTTAAATTGATCCCGTCAGTTGCGGGACTTTGCCGCAAAATTACTAAAAATTTCGTATGTGAAAAAAGACTAAGATTTACCCCCCCCCCGTTAATTAACCATAATTAACAGATGGTGGTGAACAACCGGGCGTGGAGGGCGTCAGGCGGGGGTGCGGGCGATAAAAAGATGGCCCCTTGTAACGATGGTGTTACAAGGGGCCTGGTGTGCGCATGGGGGGACTCGAACCCCCACGTCGTGAGACACCAGATCCTAAGTCTGGCGCGGCTGCCATTACGCCACATGCGCAAACGTGGTGCAAAGGTAGGGATAATTTCCGGGATATGCAAACTTTTCGGCGGGAGAGGTGGCGGGCAGGGTGGTGATGAGGGGGTAAAAGCATACCCGGCGCTGACGGGGAGGGTGGCGCCGGGTATGGTGGATATAGTGGGATGTAGGGGGTCAGAACTTGAATCCTAAGGAGAGGACGAGCTCGGAGTCGGTGTTGTCGATTTTGGACTGTACGGGGAGCGGGGTGTAGTCGTTGGCTGTGTAGGGCTGGAATTCGCTCTGGCGGTAGCGGTTTACGTATGCCATGTCGGCATAGAACGACTGGTAGCGGTAGCCGATGCCGCAGGTGATGTAGCGGGTGTCGCGGTCCATTGTGAATGATGGGGTAGTTCCGCAGTCCTGCGGGCCTTCAGTGTAGACGTCGTTACGGCCGTCGCGCATGTAGCTGGTTGTCGGTGTGCTCTCATATGAGAAACCGGCACGCAGGCTCCAGTGGCGGTCGAGGCGGTATTCGGCTCCGATGCGGATGATGTTTGTCGACTGGTAGTAGTCTTTGACGTCCTGGTTCATGTAGACGTATTCGTTGCCCTGGGTGTTGCGGATCGACATGTTCTGGTAGGGGCGGTATTCATAGTCGAAGCTGATGATTGCTTGTCCGCCGAGGACTGTGGCCGCCGAGGCGATGAGTCGCCAGGGTGTGCGTAGCTTGTAGTCGATCTCGTAGTTCCAGCCGTCGTTTGTCTCGGCGTAGCTGTTGTAGCCTGATGAGTAGTCGTAGGCTACCTGCGCCCATGATTGCTGGGTGAGGTTGCAGTAGGTGGGGGTGTGGACGGCAAGGCCGAGGCGGAGTTCGTTGATGGGGCGGACTATGACGCCGGCTTTGAAGTTGAATCCCGATCCGGAGATGTGCTTCCATGAGTCGAGGTCGTAACCGGCGGTGCCTGTCTCGACGCCGTTGCCGGCGTTGTTGACTATGAGGGCGTTGTTGATGTCCTCCTTGTAGTAGGTGTTCGAGGTGTAGCTGATGTCGGTTATTCCGAAGCCTACGCCCCAGTAGAGTACGTCCATCACGTTTCCGCCGAAATCGATGTTGTATTCGTCGATGTAGCCCGATTCGCGGGTCTCAAAGGAGTTGAAGCCTGATGAACCGTTCTGCCATAGGCCCTGATAGGAGTTGTCGTCGTTGAATGTTCCGTCGGGGTTTACGGTAGGATTGATGAGGTAGGAGTTGTAGGCGAGGATGCTCATCCAGGGAGCCTGGCTCTGGGTGTATGGGTTGTAGTTTTCGCCGAAGGCTGTCAGGTCGGCCTGGCTCCAACCGGCATATCCGTTGTTGTTGGCCGATGTCACACCGGCTATGAAGTTTGAGAATGAACCCTGCATGCTGCGCTCGCCGCCGGCATATACGCGGTCGAATGAGTTGGTGCGGTTGTATGTCGCGCCGAAGTTGAGGAACGGCATGACGTCGCTTCCGGTGAATATTGAGCCGATGTAGCCGAAGTTGTTGCAGGCAAACTTGGTCTGGTTTCCGGAGTATGATGCGCCGGCGGTGTTTGTCTTGTAGTGCTGCATATTTAGATCGAGCGTGACGCCGACTTCGCTGCTGCGGTAAACGCCTATGCCTCCGGGGTTCTGTCCGAGAGTGGATAGATCGCCTCCGAGAGCGCCGAAAGCGCCGCCCATCGACATGAATCGAGCTGTGCCTCTCAGGTCGCTCTGCGATATGGAGTAAGCATCGAGAGCCGATTGTGCATTGGCCCCGAGTGTGGCGACTGCCGCTGTTGATGCTGCGAGCAATAACTTTTTCATAAATAGGTCGTTGAAAGGTTTGTGAGGTTGTCAAGATATGGATCGGGTGGCCGAGTTTGCGGCCACCCGGTTCTGATTAACACATTATCGGCGTCCACCGCCACGCGAACCGCCGCCGCTGCTGCGCATTGAACCGCCTCCGGCGCTGCCGCGGAATGATCCGCCCGACGAGCCGCTGCGGAAACTTCCGGTATTGCTGTTGCGGTAGGTGTTGTTGCTACGGTTCAAGTTGCTGTTGTTGTTATTGTTTGAACGACGGTAGCTGTTGTTCTGTTCGTTGCGGTTGGTAGTATTTCCATTGCCACGGTAGGATGATCCGCCTGCGCCGGGACGATACTGTGTGCCGCTCTGGTTGTTGGTGTTGCCTGGACGCAATGCGCTTCCTGCAGCCGGACGGTTGCCTACATTGTTTATGTTCCAGTTCGAGCCGCTGGGTCCGCGGTTGGTTGAACCCGGACGGCGGTAGCTTCCGGCATAGTGGGTGTTTCCGGCTCCGGGACGCACGCCGTTGGGATGTCCGCCCATAGGTGGACGCGGTGCGGGATTCCAGCCCCAGGCAGGTCCGCCCCAGCCCCAACTCGGTCCCCAGGCCCAACTCGGACCCCAACCCCAGCTTGGGCCCCAGCCCCAACTCGGTCCCCAGGCCCAACTCGGACCCCAACCCCAGCTTGGGCCCCAGCCCCAGCCGAAACTCCAGCTCGGTCCCCAGGCCCAGCTCGGACCCCAGCCCCAGTTCCATGCCCACGACGGGCCGTTATACCAGAACGGATCGGCGTAGTATGGGTAACCCCAACCCCAATAGCCGGGATTGTTGACGTAGATATTTACGTTGACGGGATTCTCGGCTGTAGAGTAGTACATCTCCACAAGGTTGTCATCGGGATATTCAACCACAACGTCCGGGTTGTGGAAACGCTCTATGCGGCGTGTGTAGCTGAAATTGCCCAGAGCCGCCAGCGAGTCGACGGAAATCGAGTCGGTGACGGTGGCCGGTGCGAATATGCCTCGGCGGTTGTATTCATCCACAGAGCGCGTGGATGTTCCCGTAGGGGTGTAAGTGTCGGCTGCTGCAAACGAAGCATACTCTGTCTGGCCGGCTGCAGACCGCTTGATGGTCTTGGCCGTCTTCTTGGCTTTGGAGGCGTCGAAGTAGATATCGTCGTCGTAGTAGCCTTGTGCAGCGACAGTGGCGGTGCCGAGCAGTGCTGCGAGCATTAATGTTGTAAGCTTCATGTTATGTGAGTGTTAAGTTTGTTCTCGCGTTGGAGTTTTCCGCGATTCTCTGTCTCCCGGATACTTCTACGCTTAACTTAACACAAATATAACGCTTATTTTCGGCATTTTGTGCGAAACATCCCCTTTTGTTTGCTTTTATATATTTTTTTAACAACAAATAGGACATCGGACCCGTGTGGCTATGTTCGCCGTCACAGGCCCGGTGTCCCAGGTCGGATAAGACAAGTGTTATATCTCGTTTATTTTGTCAGCGGGCGCATGTCATAGCTGAACATAGCTATCGAGAAGCCCCAGTAGATGAAAGCAAGTGAGGTGAGGAAACTTGTCATCAGCATATCCTGTACCCATCCGGCTTCAACAAAGAAGAAGCCTATCACAGTGAGCAGGATGCCGTTTATCAGATATAGCCACCAATACTTGCGGCCGCTGTTTATCACCGCGCTGCATATGGCGCTGATGCCCCAATATACAAAAATCAATGCTATGAAGTAGGGGAAGACAGCCTCCGACAGGACGATGGATCTTACAAGCATGAAACCTATGAACAGGTCGAGAATGCCGCCCGCAAGCCACCATCCCCAGCCTTTGCCGCGATGTGGGCCGGAGGCTACAAGCAGCTGTACTATACCTGTTAGTACAAGCAGCCATCCGAATATCTGCGAGGCCACGGCATAACCGGCTACTGGCCAGAACCAGTAGGAAAATCCGCCGAGAACCATCAATATCCCGACTATCAGTACTACCCACCACGCCTTGGTGCGTCCGAAGTAGTTCAAATTTAATGCTTTCATGAATTTTTTGTTTAGTTGAGTGTGATTTTTATGTACGTTTATAACAAGGACTTAACAAAATTTGTTTAATTTTTTTGCTGTTATTTGCGCAAAAAACGCCAACTTTGCTGAATATTTTACAGTTTAGTAGCGCACAATGATTTATCCTGACAGTTTTGAACGAAAAACCGGCTTCGATGCCGTGCGCCGTGAGGTAATGGCTCTCTGTATGTCGGCAATGGGATGCGATGAGGCCCGCGATATGTCGTTTTCATCCGATCCCGATGTTGTGGGACATCGTCTTAGAGCTGTGGCTCAGATGCTTGGCGTGATCAGCGGAGAGGAAGGATTTCCACTGACCTCGGTCGACAATATCGAGCCGCTCCTGGCTTCCATACGTGTGCCGGGCACTTTCCTTCAGGCTCAGGAACTCCACCGGGTCGGTAGGGCGCTCTCTCTCATGGCCGAGCTGAGCGCATTCTTTGCGCGTCGCCGTGATGAGAATGGTGTGAGCCGTTATCCCGATCTCGACAGTGAGGCTCAGGGGCTCGCTCCGATCCCCGCTGTCACGGCTATGATCGACCGGCTCCTCGACAAGTATGCCAATGTCCGCGATAATGCCTCTCCGGAGCTGGCCGCCATACGTTCGCGTCTGCTATCCATGAGCGGAACTGTCAATTCGGTTATGCGGCGCGTCATGAGTCAGGCTCTGGCCGATGGCCTCATAGATCAGGATGCCGCTCCGACTATGCGCGACGGACGTCTGGTTCTCCCGGTGGCACCCATGAACAAACGTCGCATCAACGGTATCGTACACGATGAGTCGGCATCCGGTAAGACTGTATTCATCGAGCCGGCCGAAGTGGTTGAGGTCAACAACCGCATCCGCGAGCTGCAGATGGAAGAACGTCGTGAGATCATACGTATCCTTACAGCCGCAGCCGACACTCTCCGTCCGCATATCAGCGAGATGAACAGCATGTCGGTCATTGTCGGCCGTATAGATTTCATTCATGCCAAAGCACAGTATGCTGTACGCGTCGGTGGTGTTATGCCACATCTGTCAATCTCGCCGGAACTCGAATGGTATCACGCTTGCCATCCTGTGTTGCTCGAATCGCTTGAGCGTCAAGGTAAAGAGATAGTCCCGATCGACATAACACTCAGCCCCTCCGCCAGGTTGCTCGTTATATCAGGTCCCAATGCTGGAGGTAAGTCGGTGTGTCTCAAGACGGTAGGCGTGCTTCAGTACATGGCGCAGTGTGGTCTGCTACCTCCTGTATACGAAAATTCACACTTCGGCATCTTCGATGACATATTCATCGATATAGGTGATGATCAGTCGATTGAGAACGATTTGTCGACCTATTCTTCCCATTTGCGTAACATGCGCCGGTTCCTTTCCGATGGCCGTTCATCCTCCCTTATTCTCATTGACGAATTCGGTGCAGGCACTGAACCTCAGATAGGTGGAGCCATTGCGCAGGCCATACTGCATCGCTTCAATGATCGTGGTATGTGGGGCGTTATAACTACTCATTTCCAGAACCTTAAGCACTTTGCGGAGGATACCGACGGCTTGGTAAACGGCTCCATGCTCTACGACCGTCAGAAGATGCAGCCGCTATTCAAGCTCTCCATCGGCAATGCCGGAAGTTCGTTCGCGCTCGAGATTGCCCGCAAGATCGGTATGCCTTCCGATATAATCGATGAGGCTCAGGAGATAGTCGGCAGCGATTATGTGAAGATGGACCGTTATCTGCTCGACATAGCCCGCGATCGCCGCTATTGGGACAATAAGCGCCAGGCTATCAAGCTTAAAGAAAAGAAGGTGCAGGAGGCTCTTGACCGATATGAGGCTGATGCCGCAACTTTGCGCGAGAAGCGACGTGAGATCATAGAGGATGCACGAGCTGAGGCCCGCCGTATAATTGATTCGGGTAATGCCGGAATTGAACGTACCATACGCGAGATCCGGACGGCTCAGGCTGAGAGAGAGCGTACTATCGCAGCGCGAGAGAAGCTGCGCGAGGAGCGTCGAGGCCTCGATGGGGAGTTTGCCGACAGCAATGCACCCGAGATACTGCGCAAGGCTCCGAAGCCCAAGAACAAAAAGCAGCTGCAACGTTCTGTTGCCAGAGAAGCAGCCGAACCGCAGATTGCCGTAGGATCGGCAGTGAAACTTGATGGAGAAGGCTCAGCCGGACGTGTGGTGGAGCTGTCGGGCAAGAATGCTACGGTGGTATTCGGTATGATCAAGACCACTGTGCCTGTGAGCCGATTGCGTCTGACAATGGCTTCGCCGGACAAGAGTTCACCCCGCCAGACATCATCGTTTGTCAGTGCATCCACTACCAACGATATGCGTTCGCGTCAGCTATCCTTTAAGCCGGAGATCGATGTCCGCGGTATGCGTGTAGACGAAGCTGTCCAGGCTGTGACTTATTTTATTGATGATGCTGTGCAGTTCGGTTCATCGCGTGTCCGCATTCTTCATGGCACCGGCACGGGTGCTCTGCGTCAGTATATACGCGCCTATCTGAAGACCGTTTCGGGTGTAAAAGAAGCCCACGACGAGGATGTGCGCTTCGGTGGCGCCGGCATCACTGTCGTGGAGCTTGATTGATAAGTGGTCGTATGCGTCAGAACAGTAGCGCAATGCGATATACGGCAAACGCTACTATCCAGGCGATCACAGTGCTGTAGATTGCTGAGAACGCGCCATAGCGCCAAGATCCGGTTTCGCGTACGATGGCGGTGAGTGTTGCGATGCAAGGGCAGAACAGCAATACGAATATCATGAAACTGAGTGCTGATGCCGGTGTGAAGTCAGGCCGACCGGTAGATGGATTGAGTGCGGTTATGCGTTCCGAAAGGGTATCGTCGCTTGCTTCCTCATCGCCGGTGTAAAGTACTCCGAGGGTGGATACAACGATCTCTTTGGCCGGAATACCTGCTACTGTGGCTACTGTGGCTCTCCAATGCATGCCGAGCGGCTCCATGATCGGGTTGATAGCTTTGCCTATCATTTCGAGATAAGAGTCGCGGTCAGGGTTTATTGCGGCATCATCGGTCATTGTTATCGCTTCCTGCTCTGTGACTTCATCGTGTAGGGGAAAATAGTTGAGCGCCCACACACAAATGCTGGCTATCAGGATTATGCCACCCATTTTGCGCAGATATTGCTCGCCCTTTGCCCACATGTGGCGAAGGGATGCTTTCATTGTCGGAAGTCTGTAGGGAGGCAATTCCATGACAAACGGAGTCACATCGGTCTTGAAGTAGAATCTGCGCAGCAACCGTGCCGTCATGATTGCAACAAGTACTCCCATAAGATATATGCCGGTGAACACCAGTGCCGCATGGGCCGAGAAGAATGTGCCTATCAGCAGTACGTAGATGGGCAGTCGTGCAGAGCATGACATGAAGGGTGTGATCAATATAGTGATCAGCCGGCTCGAGCGGCTCTCGATTGTACGTGTGGCCATGATGGATGGAACGGAGCAGCCGAATCCCATAAGCATAGGTATGAATGATTTGCCATGCAGTCCTATCTTATGCATCATTCTGTCCATTATGAAGGCTGCACGCGCCATATAGCCGGAATCTTCCATGAACGATATACAGAAGTACAGTATGAGGATGTTTGGCAGGAATACTATCACGCCACCGACACCACCGAGGATACCGTCGGCTATAAGGCTCTTCAGCGGTCCGTCGGCCATATTGTCGTTTACCAATCCGGATAGCCATGATATGAGGCTTTCTATCCATTCCATGGGGTAGCTGCCTATGGCAAACGTGGCCCAGAATATGAATATCATTATGGCCAGGAATATCGGGAATCCGAACAGTGGACTTGTTACCAGTGTGTCGATTATGGAGGTACGCGCCTGGGTATCTATGTTGCCTTTCTCATAGGTCTCGGCAAGAGCTCCGGCTATGAATCCGTATTTTTCGGCGGCGATGAGCGATGTGATGTCTTCGCCGGTGGCTTTTTCGATGCGTGCCACCTCACGGTCGCGCAGATCAAGATATTCGCGTTCTTTTTGCTGTCCGACACTGTGTCGCAGCCATTCTTCGGCTTCCTTGTCGCGTTCGAGCAACTTGATGGCTATGTGGCGTGGTGAAAATTTCTGTTCCAGTTTCGGCTCGTTCTTCAGAGCATCGTTTATGGCGGTCACGGCGGGTTCGATGTCGTTGCCGAGAGCTACGTGTACATGGCGTACGCTCGCCTCGTTGTCTTCGAAGACATCGATAATGGTGTCGAAGAGCTGGCTTACGCCATAGCCCGAGCGCGAGACAGTAGGAACTATGGGCACACCTATCATCTCGCCGAGCAGTTTGTAATCGAGTCTGTCGCCGCGAGCCTCGAGTTCATCATACATGTTCAGGTCGATCACCATAGGCCTGTTCATGTCGATAAGTTCGGTTGTGAGATACAGATTGCGTTCCAGATTTGACGATACGACGACGTTGACTATGACATCGGGTGTCTGTTCACGCAGATAGCGGCGGACATACAGCTCTTCAGGCGAGTAACAGGCCAAAGAGTATGTGCCGGGCAGGTCAATTATGTTGAACGTATATCCTTTGTGCTGGAAAGTGCCTACTTTTGCATCGACGGTAACGCCACTGTAGTTGCCTACATGTTCGTGAGCGCCAGATGCAACGTTGAACAGAGATGTCTTTCCGCAGTTAGGGTTGCCTATCAGGGCTATATTGATAGTGCGTCGTCTGCGCTCGAAGTCTTCGTTGGTGGTGCGCCCGGTCCGTTGTGTTGATCCATGTTGATCAGGCACTCCGCTTTCACGGTCGGTTGCTGCCTCGATGGTGTCGCCAATGGGCATTACTTCCACAAGATGAGCCTCGGCAAGACGGAGCGACACTTCATACCCCATTATCGAGTATTTTACGGGGTCGTGAAGGGGTGCGTGCAGCAGCACTTTTATTTCTCGGCCTTTTATAAAGCCCATCTCTATCAGGCGCTTTCTGAAGGCGCCATGTCCAAGTATCTTTACGATTCTTGCTTCCTGTCCGGAGTGAAGTTGGTCAAGTCTCATTGTCTGTCAGATATGGGTTGGAGGAGTCGAGGCATTTTTCCGAGTGCAAATATCTGAAAAATGGCCGTGATTACAAAACTTCATTAATTTAAATTGATTTCAAATTGAGTGACAAGCACCTAATAGACTGGCAAAAAATGTGATGGGAGATTGTGAATGTCGTTGAAATTTTGTAATTTTGTGCCCGGAATCAGGACAGTCAAGATTTGTCATGTTCCATTTATTTCATTATTAACTCTATAACCACTTCGAAAGAATGCACTTGAATTCTGAAGAAAAGACGGAAATCTTTGAGAAGTACGGTAAGGGCAAGACTGATACTGGCTCCCCCGAAGCTCAGATAGCATTATTCTCAGTCCGTATTGCTCATTTGACTCAGCACCTGAAGTCAAATCACAAAGATTATACCACTGCCCGCGCTCTGAAGGCTCTCGTAGGTAAGCGTCGTCGTCTGCTGGATTATCTGATCCGCAAGGACATCAACCGCTACCGTGCCATCATCGCACAGAAGGAACTGGGTATCCGCAAGTAATATTGCGACAATCCTTTTCCATCAAAGAAAACAGAACACGACCGGAGTCAAAGATTCCGGTCGTGTTCTGTTTTCTTTGATTCATTGATATGAAATTTCAGCGGCCTCGATGCATCGCGCATTGAGGCCGCTTTCTTAAAAAGTTCTATCAATCTATCTTTATACCAATCATTTTGTGTTGTGTCAGATAAAGGAAGAGGGAGAAGAGGAAACGTGAGTTTATCTCAGGTAGCACATGTGTGATGTGTGTTTCCTTTGACATTGCAAATGTACGGTTCTTTCAGCTTATAGAAATATTGATAATGTTATAAGAAGTTAAAATGGTTACAGCGGTGTTACGTGTCAGGTTAATATGTTGGTGCTGAGCGATATAAAAACTCCCGTGCGGTGATAAGCACGGGAGCAGATTGTAGAGCCGGAGGCAATGATCAGTTATTCGGCGGTAAGTTCGATCACTCGGCTATTGTAGTCGCCGCCTGTCAGCGCGTTTATGCCGACTTTCATAAGGTAGTCGCCTGAGAGGACTTTGCCGTTTTCCTTAAGGCTTGATTTTTTGCCGGGCATAAGGTTGATCTCATCAACGCGGTAGTTTTTGTCGGGATCAAGTCCGCGCAGGCGTACTGGTAGTTTCTTTTCGCCCAGGCGTGGATGTATGTCGAATGTGTAGAGAACCGCTTTGTTGCGATCTTTTGCTACGTAGGCCATAGCTGCATGATTGCTCTTGTAGGGTGATACGAGCCGGTATTGGTCGCCATCCATTGCGGTTGAGTAGAGGCGGCGCCAGTTGGCAACGGCTTCACGGCAGTATGCAAGTTCATCGGCGGTGAGATCCTGCAGTCCGATGTCGAACCCGAGTTTGCCCATCGATGCCACATCGCAGCGGAACTTTACAGGAGTATTGCGGTTCCAGCTTGTGACGTGGGCGCTTGTGGCTTTCGCCGGAAGAAAATGAGAGAATCCCCACTGTATGAATATGCGTTCGGCCGGGTCGGTGTCATCGCTTGCCCAAAACTCAGTGAATGATTCCAGGGCCTTGTAGTCGCAGCGGGCGCCTCCACCCGAACACAACATCATCGGGGTGTCAGGATATTTGGCCTTGATCCTATCGAGAACATTGTACAGGCCCTTCACGTGGTCTACATATAGATTGCCCTGACGATCCTTGAGGTAGGGTGAGTAGATGTTGGTGATGGGGCTGTTGCAGTCCCATTTGAAGTATGCAACGTCGGGATTGTCGGTCAGGATACGATCGACTATAGAGTAGACGTAGTCCTGCACCTTTGGATTGCTAAGGTCGAGCACCATCTGTCCGCGGTAGTAATATGGCTGGCGGTTGGTCTGCTGTATAACCCATTCAGGATGTTTTTCATATAGCTCGCTCTTCGGATTGACCATCTCAGGCTCTATCCAGATGCCGAATTTCACACCAGCGGCTTTTGCCGAGTCGACAAGGGCGCTGACACCTCCAGGGAGTTTGGCCTTATTGGCATCCCAATCGCCCAGACCGGCGCCAGCATTGTTGCGCGGATACTTGTTTCCGAACCATCCGTCGTCGAGCAGAAACATATCCACACCAAGTGCTTTCGCTTCGTGCATCAGTTGTCCCAGTTTGTCCTGATCGAATGTGAAGTATGTGTTTTCCCAATTGTTGAGAAGGGTCAGGCGGTCGCCGTCGCCATCTTTCAGTCCATATTTCCGAGACCAGTCGTGTAGATCTCTGGAGCCCTGACCGGTGCCATGCTGGCTGAGTGTGAACACGAATTCAGGGGTGGTGAGAGTTTCGTTTGCCTTGAGCGTATAGGTCGATGCATACGGATTGATGCCGGGGATGACGCGCAGGCTACCGTCGTTGTCGATCTCGAATGTCAGTCTGAAATTGCCAGTCCAGGCGATTCCTCCCATCAATACTTCTCCGCTATTCTCTTCAGCAGGGCCGTCAATTCCTATGATGAAGTATGGCGAGGCATGCATTGCGGCACGCGATCCAAGATGGGTGTCTATTATTTTCTTGCCGAAAAGGAGCGGCTGTGTTGACATTCCAGCTTCTTTTCCCCAGTCGCCGGTGAATTCAGTGAGATAGAATGACTGTGCGTCCTTGTATATCTGCGCTGAGGCATATTGTGTCAGTTGAACTGGTTTTTTCTCGGAGTGGCTTATCTCAGACCATGTCTTTATGACATTTTCGGCCGGATAGGCCATATAGTTCAGAGTGACATAGAATGGATACTGATCATCGGCAAGGTGTATTTTGGTGAGCGTTCCTCCGTTGACCTGCGTTGTCTCATGATTTTTGTAATAGAGATAGGTAGAGGGGTTGCCATCGGCGTGTAGAGCGCCTATTGCAGGTTCGAAGAATGTCTCGCTCCCGGCGGTGGAGTAGGCTTCCCATGTCACCATCCGGCTGGCTCCATCGGTACCACCCGGACGGTTTACCGGCAGTAAGGTTGCTTCGGTTGTGTTGGCAAGACGTGGGCCAAGGTATGTCTGATACAGTCGTCCGTTATCGCCAACGGCATAAATCAGTTGGGTGCTATCAGTGCTGATAGCTATAATCTCCGGCCGGGTAGTATTGGCATGAACTACGAGAGTTCCTGTCAGAAGCAATAGGGATATGATAGATTTCATGATGTGGGTATCATTATAAAAAATCAGGGCCGACATCATAATTGTGTCGGCCCTGAGGTTATGATTCAACTTGGATCATAAGAGATCCGGTGTTGTTCGCGGTTTAGTTGGCAAGCTTGAAGCGGATGGGCACTGTGTACCAAACGTTCACATTGTTACCGTTCTGCTTACCGGGCTGGAACTTCGGAAGAGTCTTAACCACGCGAACAGCTTCCTTATCGAGGTCGGGGTCCTTAGAGCGAACCACGCGAACTTCACCTACCTGACCGGTCTTGGTTACAACGAACTGAACCAGTACCTGACCCTGAACGTTGTTTTCGATTGCCAACGGCGGATAGCGGAGGTTGTCGGCGATGTACTTAAGAAGGGCAGCGTCACCACCAGGGAACTGAGGGGGCTGTTCAACGGCGTCGAACACCTTGTCGGCCGGGGGTTCCGGAGTCTTCTCTTCAACTACAACGACTTCCTTATGTTCCTGAGCGTTGATGATGTCGTCAACACCACGGTCTTCATTGATCTGACCCAGTGCGCGGTCGTCGGCCTTGATGTCGTCCTGCGACTTGATCTCCTCGTCGACCTGATCATCTTCAACGATGGCAACCTCTGTTACCTTCTGGGTGTTCAGGAGCTCTTCTTGAACAACTTCCTCAAGTTTCTGCTCCTCGAACTTCTGGGGCTCCTCTTCGGGCTGTTCCTCTACATCCTCGGTAGTGCCCATCTCAACCAGAACCTGCTCGCCTTCGTCTTCGGGGCGCGATTCAGCCTGATTGATAACGGTGTTTACAAGGAATGCGAGAGCAAACACGATAGCAATAACAATTACGACTACTATCATAGCGCGGTTGTGGCGTTTTACAGAACCGGAGCGGAGTACGTATGCACCAAAGTCCTTGTTCTTGCCTTCAAATACTATGTCGCGCCATTCTTTTGATGAAAGATCTACGTCTTTAGCCATTTTTTCTTTGCTTTAAAGTTAATATATCTATCATCGCGTAATTACTTGCCTGGATTGTTGCGCTTCCACGCATCAATCATGCCTTCGTCAGTCTTGTTGATATTGTCTATCTGGTAGCGCGAGATCTGGTTGATCTGCATCTCGTCGAGAGCACCGATCACACTTGCCCACGAAGCTCCGGGGGTAGCCTTGATGATGACAACGGGACGTGTCAGTGTAGAGTCATTACGGATCTCTTTGGCTTTAGCCTGGTAGATCGAATCATTCAGCTCTTTCTTGGAAGCGAATTCTTTGTTACGCCACTGAGCTTTCAGAACGTCGATCTTTTCGAGTACCTTCTTGTTGCGGTCATGAAGTATCTTGCGGATACCCTGCTGCACACCGTCGGCGTTTCCTAAGAATTGTTCGCGCTTGAGGTTCGAGTCCTCGAAGATCGAGTCGTTGTTATCGTCAACTACCATGGGCTTGCCCTCGTAGTAATATACAACGTTTATCGGTTTGCCGTCGCCATCCTTCTTGATGGTACCGTCGTCGTTGCGTTCGGTGTCAACAATCAGGGTGATGGCTTCCGATTCCTTTGCCTTGTTCATGTCCTGCTGTTCAACCTTCTCGTTTGTCGGAAGAGCGATCGAGAGGGTCTGCGATTTGATCATCGTGGTACAGAGCATGAAGAACGTGATCAGAAGCATGTTCATGTCGACCATAGGAGTGAAGTCGACGTGAATCTGCATCTTCTTCTGGGCGCCTTTTTTCTTCTTGCCGCCCTTGTCGGATTGTTCAATCTGTGCCATGTCGATTAATCGTTTTCGGTTTTGAGAGCCGTCATCAGGCTGAACTTGTTCATCTTCAGAGTCTGGAGGTTATCGAGAACGTGGTGGACGGTCTCATAAGGGGTGTCTTGTCCGGCCTTAACAGCGATGCCTTCTCCCTGCTTCATTGCAGCCTGCAGGTTGTCGTTACCTGAAGAATAGATGGCACGCATCCAGATCTGAAATTCGTTGGGGGTCTCAAGATTCGTGTTATCATCAATGGGTATGCCGACGTCAGCACGTGTCATATCCGAGATAACCTTGTCTTGTTCGGTGGGTGACAGTCTTAAGAATGCGGGGAGTGCCTGGAAGGGTACGCCAAACGCATTTATCTTAGAGAAGGTTTCAACGTCCTTCTCGGTCAATTCTACTTTCTTGGAGGGGTGCAGACGGTTGTACTCTGTCACGGCGTTGCGGAGAATCTCCTTGCGGATAGGCTCCGATCCCCATGTGTCAGCGTTTGCTGCATCTGCATCACCTGCTACCGAGATGAATACCTTGCCTTCGGGGCTCACAAGAATCTGTGCCACGTTTGAGGTGCGCACTTTTTCTTCCGATACGGAGCTCGGGGTGATTACGGTCACCGGCTCCTTCTGAAGGAAGGTAGAGGTTAACATGAAGAAAGTAAGCAAAAGAACGGTCACGTCACTCATCGCCGTCATGTCGATGAGGGTACTCTTTCTTTTAATTTTTACTTTTCCCATATTACTCTTTATTAATTATTTGAGTTATTCGGTTTATAGTTTACTCTATTAATAAGTGTAATAGGGATTAGTGGGTCGAAGCAAATGTTTGCACGATTGAGAAACCGATCTCGTCGATAGCGTAGGTCAGGTTGTCGATTTTGTTGGTGTAGTAGTTGTAAGAGATAACGGCGAACGCACCGGTTGCGATACCGAAGGCTGTGTTGATAAGAGCCTCAGAGATACCGGTTGACAGTTCGGTCGAGTCAGGAGCACCAGACGAAGCAAGAGCCTGGAACGACTTGATCATACCGATTACAGTACCGAGAAGACCAACGAGAGTACCGAGAGTAGTGAGGGTAGCCACGATGGGGAGGTTCTGCTGGAGAGCAGGCATCTCGAGAGCTGTAGCTTCTTCCACTTCCTTCTGGAGAGTAGCAACTTTCTGCTCCTTGGTGAGTACGGTGTTCATGTCCATTTCCTCGTAGCGAACGAGAGCGGCTGCAACAACGGCTGCTACGCTACCTTTCTGCTTAGCGCAGAGGGCCTGAGCACCCTTGATGTCGTTCTTGGCGAGGCAAGCCTTAACACCAGCAACGAACTTGGTGATGTTGCCTTTACCTTTGGCGCTCGAGAGGGCGATGTAACGCTCTACAGAAAGCACGATAACGGTGAGGAACAGAGTCTGGAGGATAGGTACGATAAATCCGCCCTTGTAGATTGTGCCCCAGAGGTCGATGGGGTGACCTTCTTCGAAGTGCGACTCATGGCCGAACCAGAAGATGAACAGGCATACTGCAACGATTAAGCAGGCGATGATCACCAAGAATGCGTTCTTGATACCGCTGACTTTGTGGCCTTCGGCTTTGTTCCCGACAGGCTTGGTTGAAGGCTTTTGAGCTTCCATAATGATAATTAGTAGATTGGTTGTTGATGTATTGGTTGTTTAGTTTGTTTTACCCTTGGTAAATGGTATTAGTGCTTAAGGTTGGGGGCCAGAAGCCTTCCCGTGCCTAAACATAGTTGCAAATTTATGGCAAGATTTTTAACTTTCAAAATTATTGCCTTTAAAAAACGCGTTTATTTGCTGTTAAATGTAGAATAATCGCTTTCTGACTATGTTTTACAGCAGGGTGAGGCTGCTAAGGCAGTCCAATCTGACGCTTCCGGCGGCTTCTGAGAGCTCGTGGGCCGTCACCTGGCCGATGGCGGCTATCCTGTCTTCGAGTGTGAGTGGCCGTCCGAATCGTAGCCTGCTCTTGAGTATCGACAGTGCGTAGTCGAGGGCCGATTCCGATCCGAGAAGCATCTGGCCCGCCAACTGATGCTTGGCTTTTGCGATAAGGTCGTCGCCGGAGGTGGCTGAGGCCAATCTGTCGATCACATCGGCCGCAGCTTTTATGCAGCGTTGCGTGTCGCGCGTATCACAGCCAAAATAAATAGTGAAGAGTCCGGTGTCGGTGAGCGATGTCATGTTGGCCTCGACGGTATATGCCAGACCGAGGTTCTCGCGGAGGGCTATGTTGAGCAGAGAGTTCATGCCCGGGCCACCAAGTATGTTTGTCATGAGTATCCAAGCGCGGCGGCGTGGGTCGTGTAAGGAGGGGGCTGTGGTGCCGAGTACGGTGTGTGCCTGGTGAGAGTCGGCTTTCCGAATGCGGGAGAAACGAGGGGTAGGCTGCGGAGCGACGCGTGCCTCGCTCTTGTCGTTTTCGTTTCCTCCGGGAATCATGCCTAGGCTCTCTGCGGCTATGCCGGCTATTTCATCGGAGGGGCAGGGACCCATGTAGACGGCAGCCATCCGTGAGGCTCTGAAGTGGGTCGACACGTAGTCGCGGCATACCGCGCTTGTGAATTTGCGCAGCCTCGTGACAGTGCCGAGAATATTGTGGCCGAGCTGTGAGTTTTTGAAGAGCAGGTTTTCGAATTCGTCGAATATAAGTTCGGCCGGCATGTCGCGGTAGGATTCGATCTCTTCGGCCACTACCTGACGCTCCTTGGTCAGTTCACGGGGCAAAAACACGGCGTTTGACAGCAGGTCGCTTATGAGCGTCATGGACCTCCGGCTGTTTCCGCTCGGAGCGGCCGTGTAGACTACGGTTTCCTCTTTGGTGGTATATGCGTTCAGTTCGCCGCCTATTTCTTCCATAGTGCAGAGTATGTCGAGCGAACTTCTTGTAGTGGTGCCTTTAAATATGGTGTGCTCGACGAAGTGGGCCAGTCCGAATGTGCCCGGAGTTTCGTCGCGCGCTCCGGCGTCGATCATCACCCCCGTGTATTCTGCCCGGCTGTGGGGCCGGTGAATGTGGATGAGGGGTATACCGTTGGGCAGGGTTGTCTCAGTTATGATGTCCATGGCTGATATTAAAAAACTCCGCAGACCCATGAGGATCTGCGGGAGTATAATATACCTTGATTTAAAGCAGGGATTTACTGATGGCCTGAAACTGCTACAGCCTTGTCGATCTTCGACACGAGACCTTGCAGCACTTTGCCGGGGCCGATCTCGATGAATTCGGTCGCTCCGTCGGCTATCATGTTGCGCACGCTCTGGGTCCAGCGGACAGGAGCGGTGAGCTGGGCTATCAGATTGCCTTTGATTTCGGCAGTGTCGGTGTGGGGGAGAGCGTCGACATTCTGATATATGGGGCAAACAGGAGTGTGGAACTGTGTGTGGTCGATGGCTTCAGCCAGCTCGGCGCGTGCGGGTTCCATGCAAGGGGAGTGGAAAGCGCCACCAACCTTGAGCTTGAGAGCGCGTTTGGCTCCAGCCTCGAGGAGACGTGCGCATGCGGCGTCGATGCCTTCGATTTCACCAGAGATGACTATCTGGCCGGGGCAGTTGTAGTTTGCGCATACAACGACGCCTTCGGTTGTCGAGCCGCAGATTTCCTCGACCTTTTCGTCGGGAAGTGCGAGTACGGCAGCCATAGTAGAGGGCTTCACTTCGCAGGCCTTCTGCATGGCCATTGCGCGTGCGCTCACCAATTTCAGGCCGTCATCGAAGCTTAATGCTCCAGAAGCTACAAGTGCGGAAAATTCGCCAAGCGAGTGGCCGGCTACCATGTCGGGTTTCAGATCGAGTGTCTTTGCCAGTATGACAGAGTGGAGGAAGATGGCAGGCTGGGTGACACGAGTCTGCTTGAGTTCCTCGTCGGTTCCGTTGAACATGATGTCGGTGATACGGAAACCGAGTATTTCATTTGCACGCTCAAACATTTCGTGAGCGACCGGGTTTGTATCGTAGAGGTCCTTGCCCATACCCACAAACTGAGCTCCCTGTCCGGGAAAAACTAATGCTTTCATTCTTATGCTATTGAAATGTAGTTTTGTTACGCGGATGCAAAGTTAAGTTTTTTTGGCCAAAAAACGTTGTCGGCACGCAAGGAAAGTGCTATCTTTGTGTTGCGGAAGTGGCATTTGTCTGCTTTCCGACTCTATTTTATACTGATATTAATAAAAATCCAATGACTACCGCATTCTTCAATCTCGGTGCTCCCGAGATTATTCTCATAGTTTTTGTCGTACTCCTGTTGTTTGGAGGAAAGAAGATCCCTGAGTTGATGAAAGGACTCGGCAAGGGGGTACGCAGTTTCCGTCAGGGTATGTCGGAGATAAGTGAAGAGATACAGAATGTACCGGATCCGGCCAAACCAGCCGCTAAGGATAGTTCTGTTGCTGATGATAAGAGCGGAAGTCAGCCGGACTGATATTCCATCCGGGCATATTAGACTTGATAGAATCGGTTTATGGCATCCGAACGTCTTCAGACGATGACATTCTGGGATCATATAGATGCTCTGCGCAGTGTGATTATACGTGCGGGGCTTACTGTCGTGGTCATGGCTATACTGTTCTTTATAGCTATGCCATGGATCTTCGACAATGTTATCCTTGCTCCTTGCCGTTCCGACTTCCCGTTTTATCGTGTGCTTGCCAATCTGTCCTCGCTTGCAGGCGGCAGTATGTGGATGCCTGATTTTGCTACTGCTACCGATTTCGAGTGTCAGCTGATCAATATTCAGCTTGCATCTCAGTTTTTCATACACATGTCCACTTCATTCTGGCTTGCGGTAGTCATATCGTTTCCGGTGGTGGTCTACCTGTTGTGGGGGTTTGTGTCCCCAGGGCTTTATCCTGAGGAGAAGCGTGGTGCCGTCAAGGCGTTTGTGTGGGGGAATGTGATGTTTTATCTCGGTGTGGCTGTGGGCTATTTCATAGTTTTTCCGCTGACGCTGCGCTTCCTGGCTGAATACAAGGTGAGTGAAATGGTGCCCAATCAAATATCGCTTGACTCGTATATGGATAATTTCTTAGTCCTGATCCTTGTCATGGGTATTGTGTTTGAATTGCCGTTAGTTGCATGGATGCTTGGACGTGCGGGCATACTTACCCGTTCGTTTTTCGGCACTTATCGCCGTCATGCGGTAGCAATCCTGCTTATTGTCGCGGCAGTCATCACTCCTACCGGCGATCCGTTTACGCTGATGGTAGTGTTCCTTCCGGTTTATTTCCTTTGGGAGCTGAGTGGAGCGCTTGTGCCTAAAGGCTCCGTTGATACGCGGGATCTGGAAGTCGGCCGCGTTGACTGTGCATAGTCTCCCTATAGAAAAGAATAAAAGAAATCCGGACCGGTCATCGCATACGTGCGTGACCGGTCCGGATTGTCTGTACGGTTTTGATCAGTAGAGCTCAGTGTCGTCGGACAAGTTCTCCAGATCGTCATCATTGTATGACTCATCGCCATAAAACTCTTCGTCGATATCGACCGGAGTGTCTTTGGCGGCGACAGTGTCGATGTGATCTTCAAATTCCTGTAGGTCTACAAACTGGTGAGGAGGATTGCCCATTGACAGTGTGCATACAGGATCTTTCAGATTCTTAAGCGGCTCGATCTTCTTCAATTCGATGAAGAATGCCCGGTCTGTCATATAGTCGAACACAAAGATCAGGCGTTGTCCCTCATCCTCGATATGATCTATGAGCTGACTGTCCTCCATCAGATATACGTCGATGTCCGATGAATCAACGCCCATATCTTCGAGCGTAATTTCCCGTTCCTTTTCCCAGTTGTTGTCGCAAAGGAAGAATGAACTCATCTGGTTTTTGTCGTAGCCTACACAATCGCATATGGCGTTTCGTAGATCGAGGAATGTAGCATCGGCGTCGATGCTTATCTCGCGCTTGAAGTTGTCCGCTTCGTCGGACACCATTCTGAATTTATAAATCATGCTTATGTTGAGGAATATTTATTATCTGTTACTGAATGTGTTCGGGCCCCGGATGTTTATACTCTGAGACCTTCACACTGCGAAGTTAATAATCAAACAATCAAACCGCAAAAAATATCGCCTGTTTTTTTCTGATTTTTTGCAGAGGTGGTGATGATTGGAAGGTGATTGGGGGTTCATAACGAATTTTTATGTACTTTTGTGAAATGAGTTTGATTGATGCTCACATATTCCGGGCCGTTGGATTGTTCAGAATCCTGATAGTGGCGTTTGTATTGATGCCGGGCGGTTGTGTGTCGCGTAATGGCGGCGATAGTCCGTTTATGTCATGTGATACTTCCGGGTGGGAACTGATTGTAGGTTCCGACTCCGTAGTGACGCGTGCGTGGATTAATTCGGGACTGTCGACCTATACCGCAGCTTCTGTAGATGCTCGTGCTGATTCGATTTTATCGGGTGAATTGCGATCTATTCCATCGTTTGGTTGCGGTTTGCCAGTTGTTGACGCATCATATCGGCTCGGGACATCATTATTGGCTGTCAAAGCAGACTCCGGGGCGATTGTATCTCCTTATGCTGTATATCTGGCCTATGCATCATTGGATCCGGACCTATCGCGGCGTTCGCTTGAATCGCTTGTGGCTGATGGTCGTATACGTGCGTTTGATTACGGTAAACTGGACAGTGACGTGTGCCGGTGGCCGCTCAATTCGTCGACCAGGCTTATGTGGGCATTGGCTGCGTGGAAGCTATATTGCATCACCTACGATAAGGAGTGGCTTGCTTACGCATATCAGGTGATCGACCGTTCGATAGCGGCGGATGTGATGGTGCTGCATGATCCGGAATATACGTTGTTTCACGGTTCGGACATAGATGATCCGGAAATGCTGTCATACCATTATCCGGCATGGATGTCGCCTACTGATGTGTATCAGACCATGTCGCTGACGGTAAATGTCCTGGCCGAAAGGTCGATGCATGTCCTTGCGCTGATGGCACAGGAACTTGGGAGCGATCCGACTCAACATAATGCCATGAGCCGCACTCTGCGCGATGCTATCAACGACCATTTGTGGCTTCCAAATCTGGGATATTACAGTCAGTATCTGTATGGCGGTGCATTTCCTATCCAATCGTATGCCGCTGATAGCCGTGGTGAGGCATTTGCGGCTGCATTCGGAACTGCGTCTGATGCCCAGAGCCGTCTGATGCTTGCAAGGGTTCCGCGGACTCCATATGGTTTGGCTGTACAGTTCCCTTTGATGCCGCGTCCGGGCTTCATGCTTGCCGATATGACTACCGAGGCTATATGGGCTCTGGCGGCCCGCAACGCAGGTAATGGAGAATCGTTGTCGGCGTCATTGTCATCGTTGATCAGGCGTGTGGTCTGTGCAGATACAGCTGTGTCGTATCGCACTGTTTCGTTTGATGACTGTGCGGCTGTGTATGCGGCATACGTTGAGGCTTTGTCGGGTATTGACTTCCGTCCAGACGGAATTATGTTGTGTCCGGTGATTCCCGACGGTATGAAGGGCCCGGTGAATGTCACGGGACTGTCGTTTGGTGAAGCTGAGATTGATATTTCCATAGTTGGAACAGGAAATGTTGTGTCGTCTGTTGAAATTGACGGTCTGCCGGTGGAGGGATCAATAATACCTCGCGGGTTAAAAGGCAAGCACAATGTAAAAGTGTCAGTAACCAAGTCCGGAAATAATAGTTTATTCAGGCCGAATGCGGGGATAGCTGTGATGCCACCGGTCTGGGCTCCGCAGACTCCACGAGTCAACACATCTGGGAGCAAGCGTATCCATATAGCCAATTATACAGATTCGCTTAGTTATGCCGTATATGTCAATGGTCAGCGGGTCGATGATATCAGTTCCGGTTCCTATCCGCGGCTTAAGGCTAAAGGCTACACATCGGTGTCGTTTGTCCCTATAGCTTCTTACCGTTGGTTCGGGTATTCATCCTCACCTTATGCTTATATACCCCGGGGAGGAGAAATTCGTATCCAAGCCGAGGATTTCGCTACGCCGGTCAGTTTCGTCCGATCGGTCAGAGCTGATCATGATAGCCTTGTGGAGATTTCACCGCAGATCAATAAACGTCTGTCGATGAATGTGGATGTGTCGGAAGATGGCAATTATCTCATTGAAGTGCGTTATGCCGATACGCCGCTTGGCGGTCCTGTAGCCATGCGGTCGCTGTTTGTGAATGGGCGGCGCTGTGGAGTGATAGTGATGCCACGGCTTGGGCGGCATACAGATAGTGACAGAATGGGGTTCAGCAGTTCGGTCAAGGCTGTTCTCAATGCCGGGGCCAATACGGTGTCGCTTGACTATATCATACCGTACAATACCAATCCTGAGGATGAGGCCAATTCTGTTCTTGTGGATTGTGTCATACTTATCAAATTATGAGAAAGATCATAGGCATTATAAGTGATACGCATTCATGTTGGGATGACCGTTACAGGATTCATCTATCCGATTGTGATGAAATCTGGCATGCGGGCGATATCGGTGATCCTGTACTTCTTGCTTCTCTCGAGGATATCGCACCAGTGAGAGCCGTGTGCGGCAATATAGATCATGGCGAGGTGCGTCGTCGTTGTCCAGAGGTTCAGGATTTCATCATCGACGGGCTGCATGTGTGGATGACACACATAGGTGGATATCCCGGTCGTTATGCCCCTGGTGTTGAAAACATATTGAGGACAAGTGGTGTTGATCTCATGATCAGTGGTCACTCCCATATACTCAAGGTGATCAATGATCCGAAACTTGGGCTGTTGCATATAAACCCCGGCGCTGCCGGTTGGCATGGATGGCAACGTGAACGTACTTTGGTCAAACTTACCATAGAGAATGGAAAACCTTGTGAACTGGATGTGGTGACGCTTGGCAAACCTATTAGAAACTAAACAGAAATAATGAATAAGAAATATATTCCTATGCTGCTAATCCCGGCCATATTTTCTTTGTCGGGTTGTAAGACTACAGAGCAGAATTATCGTACCGCCTATGAGACGGCGCGTCAGCATCAGATAGAACGTGCAGGTGGCGAATTGCCGGAAGGTGTTGAGCTTAAGAACACCGGAGCTCCTGTGGTTAAGCAGGTGTCTGTAGATGGTGTGGATATGCCCGCAGCTACTGCGTGGGTACTGACAAACGACAAAAATGTGACACCGCTCGATTCCGTCGGAAAATACACGGTTGTGGTGGCGCAGTTCAAGCAGGTGTTCAATGCGTCACAGATGAGACAAAGGCTTGCTGCCGGACATTATGTTGCTCCTGTTCTCCTTAAGATATCAAATGGCGATTATCTTGTGGGAGCGTATACTACCGATAGTGCCACGCAGGCTCTCGAAAGTCTGAAAGCTGTTGAGGCCGACTCGACCATCAGTCTTAAAAAGCCTTATCCATATATCTTCAGGGTGGGGCAGAAGATCAGATAATCACTCGTATATCGGCGTAATGTATGTTTCCGTATCTTCAGATGCGGAAGTCACTTGTGTGCTGTTATGTGTGGAACATCGTTTAAGACTGAACATTCCACCTATGGCAATCATAAGCAGCAACAGGTATATGATTGCCATACGTTTGGACTTAGGTTCCGGTTGTTTTCGCCTGTTACGGTTGAGCTGAGACTGCATCATTGTATTAATTGGTGAAGTCTACCGATAGGCCTATCTGAAAACGCCGTGGGTTCATAGGATAGTGTGGCAGGCTGAAATAATCGTTGCCACCTATGCTACCCTGATTGATGTGGGAGAACAGGACATAAAATCTTGTCTTGCCGAGTTTCATGTTGGCGTAAGCGTTCATGAATGGATAGCCTCCGACTTTAACTTTGTCCTGATTGCAGAATGCCATTGTGGCGGGTTGGTAATCGGGAGCGTAATATTTGGAGTAGTAATCGCAATCGACACCGATCTGTACATCGAGTACTTTGGCAACTTTAAAGAGCAGGAACAGGTTGCTGAATACGGCGATTTTGGGCAGTGGCAGAATACTTTCGTTAGATGATGTCTGATATACTACGCGGTTTTGCCAGTTGAGTATGCCAAGTTTGAAATTCTGTGTAAGTCCAGCGCTCAATACCTGTATGCTGCCACCATGTTGGGCTGGGGTTGCTATTGAGTCGAAGTATATGAGATTCTGCACGTTTTCCACAGCAAAATCAATCTTTGTGCGTGTTCTGGAATAGGTGAGTGCTCCGCCCAAACGCAGACGGCGAGTCTTGCCGAATGAGTTATGCCATATGAAGTGATTTGACACATAGTTCTCCATTAGGTAAGGTGCGGCCAGATTGGAGAAATGAGCGTTTGCATCAATGTTGACTGTATCGCCGAACAGCGGTAGAGAAGTGGCAACATTACCAAGCAGGTCGATTTCTCCCGCAGCGCGTCCGGACATTCCGAATTTTGCTGTCGCATCATATCGCAATATGGAACCCTGTTGTTTGGTCAGCTGACCTCCTATCCATATCAGATGTTCTGTGGCTTTCGGATCTATACGGTTCTCAAGCGGATATGGTGTGAGACCGGAGGGAAGAGGATCGAGTCCGGCAATAGTGTCGGGTGTCTGTTTGTAGCTACGTATATCGTAGGTCAGGAATGCGGATAGTCCGAATTTTGCGTATTTGTGGAATCCTTCGACGAGCGACAGTCCGAATGTATTGCTTATGGATGAATAAGATGTCTGATCGTTAGTCCCATCCGCACTGAGATAAGAGTGTTTCCAGAATTCGCTGTCTTCCTGAGCGTTGGAGTTAATGAACTTATGTCGGCTGCTCACATAGTCAAGGGTCCATGTGATCGAGCTTACCGGCACAAATTCACGTCTGGGCACAGTATCCTCATCTTCGTCTCTATTGCCTCTGGGAGAATTCCCCATAGACTTTTTGTTGGTCTGCGTAGTGTCGGGTGGCAGATCTCTCCAGAATCCGAACTTATACCGGTTGTTGACCATGAATTCCTGACCTACAAGTCGGGTATGAGCCGAGCTGAGATTTACCGGTATGGACTTTGGATCGATTTTTGCTACACCTCCTTGCATTTGGGCCGGATCGGTAATGAACCTGTCATCGGTTATACCTCCGTTTTCTTTGTTAAGTGCGTTGTAATGGTTGAAGAAGGCCTGGAGTTCATAATGGTCGCCCATATATGAACCGCTTGCACCCCATATCAGGTCTTTTGTGGCTTGATTGGCATAAGAGCCTTTGGAATACAAGTAATCGAGCATTGCGCCAATCTGCAGCCGTTTATTCACATTTCCGGAAAATGTGGTTTTCAGACGATCCTGTGTGCTTTCGCGTCCGCCACCAGTATTGTAGCTTACTAATGTCATTGGGATGCGGGAGTTGTAGAACTTATGGTTGCCCAATTCCGGAAGCCAGAATGAAAGTGCATCATGAAAGAAAAAGGCCGACATGGGTTTGCGGTCCATGTAGATCATGTTCTCAGCCTCACCTCCGAGATTTCCTGTCGTGGCAAATGCCGTTGTTACATCGTTTGGCACTGCCTGCAGATAATAGTTTAATAGCAGGGTATCGACTACAGCAGGTTCTCTAAGACCGAGAGGGGGAAGCATTGACCATGCGGTTATAACTTGCTCCGGCAGTTTGGTCGATGAAGACGATGTCGATGTCGCAGATTGGGCCTTGATGACAGGCGTTGCTAAAATCAACGCTGACGCAATGCCCATAATCAGACGATATATGTAGATAGTTATTGCTTTGTTCATATATTTTGCTCTTGCGGCTGCAAATTTAGCGAATTATTTCCCTTAATATCTTATGTCGGTGGAAAAATGAGAAAAATGGACGTTAATGTTTGCTGTATCCACAGATTATGCGTACCTTTGCGGTCGCAATCGGGGCGGGTCCCCGGACGCGCAATACAAATCCTATAACAAACCGAATTAATGGCAACAAAAATCAGACTGCAACGTCATGGTCGCAAGAACTATGCGTTCTATCCTATTGTTATCGCCGATAGCAGGGCACCACGAGATGGTAAATTTATTGAAAGGATAGGTTCTTATAATCCGAACACTAATCCTGCTACAATAACTCTTAACTTCGAGCGGGCTTTGTATTGGTTGAACTGTGGCGCACTGCCCACCGATACTGTTCGTACTATCCTCTCAAACGAGGGCGTACTTCTGATGAAGCACCTTCAGGGTGGCGTTAAGAAGGGCGCATTCGACGAGGCTGAAGCACAGCGTCGTTTTGATGCCTGGAAACAGCAGAAGCAGGCTAATGTAGATGCACTCCGTGCCTCTATGGCCACTAAGGCTGAACTCGCTGTGAAGGAGCGTCTTGCTGAGGAGCAGGCTAAGAATCAGGCTAAGGCTGAGGTTGTGGCTAAGAAGCGTGCTGAGATCGCAGCTGCCAAGGCAGCTGCCGAGGCTGAGGCTGCCGCTCAGGAAGCTCCTGCTGAAGAGGCTGAGGCTCCCGCCGCAGAGTAAGACTGACAATCGACTCCAATCGATAACAGTAACCTAAAAAAGCGTCGTTCTGTCCGGAATAGGATAGAACGACGCTTTCTTTGTAGCATTGTCAAAGTCGGTAGAATGCTCCATTTTCGATCCAACAGGCAGTTTTTTTTGCTGATATGGAGAAAAGACAGTAATTTTGTAACTTCTGTAGGCGGTACTGATGAGTATTGCCGTGTATCATTAACCGATTGTTAAAACCAACCAATAATTTCATACATATTATGGCCGAGAAGCAAGAAGTGCCTGTAGTTGCGGATCCAGAAAGTGGAAAGGGTCTCAATTTTGTAGAACAGATTGTAGCCGAAGATCTGAAGGCCGGAAAGAACGGAGGACGGCTCAACACCAGGTTCCCGCCGGAGCCGAATGGTTATCTCCATATCGGACACGCCAAGGCTATATGTATGGACTTTGGTGTTGCAGAGAAGTTTGGCGGCACGTGCAATCTTCGTTTCGATGACACGAATCCTGTGAAGGAAGATGTAGAGTATGTAGATGCCATACGTGAGGATATTCATTGGCTCGGTTTCGACTGGGGCGACAGAGAATATTATGCCAGCGACTATTTCCCTCAGTTATATGATCTTGCAGTGCGTCTGATCAAGGAGGGAAAGGCTTATGTCGATGATCAGACTTCAGAGCAGATCGCAGCACAGAAAGGTACTCCCACCGAACCCGGAACCGAGAGCCCTTATCGAAACCGTACTCCCGAGGAGAATCTTGATCTGTTCGAGCGCATGAATGCCGGTGAGTTTGAAGAGGGTGCGCGAGTACTCCGTGCGAAGATAGATATGGCATCGCCCAATATGCATTTCCGCGATCCTATCATGTATCGTATCATCAAGACTCCCCATCACCGTACAGGAGATAAGTGGAAAGTATATCCCATGTACGATTTTGCGCATGGTCAGAGCGATTACTTCGAGGGCGTAACACATTCTATCTGTACATTGGAGTTTGTGGTACACCGTCCTCTCTACGAATACTTTGTCAATTATCTCGCAGATGAGTCGTATTGCCCGCGGCAGATTGAGTTCAATCGTTTGAACCTGACATATACGGTCATGAGTAAGCGCAAGCTTCTTCAGCTCGTAAAGGAGGGCCTTGTGGCAGGTTGGGATGATCCGCGTATGCCGACAATCTCAGGCATGCGCCGCCGTGGATTCACGCCGCGCTCTATCCGCAACTTTGTTGACCGTATAGGTTATACCAAGTATGAGGCTCTTAACAGTGTCGCGCTTCTCGAACATGCCGTGCGCGAGGATCTGAATGCGATCTCAACCCGTGGTATGGCTGTTGTCAATCCTGTAAAGGTTGTCCTGACCAATTATCCGGAAGGCCAGATCGAAACTGTTGAGATGGAAAACAATCCGGAGGATCCGGAGGCCGGTACCCATCAGATGCCGTTTGGCCGTGAGTTGTATATAGAGCGCGATGACTTCATGGAGAATCCTCCGAAGAAGTTCTTCCGTCTTGCCCCAGGCGCAGAAGTGCGTCTGAAGGGTGCGTACATTATCAAGTGTGAGGACGTGGAGAAAGATGCAGATGGCAATATCACAACTCTATATTGCACCTATGATCCCGATACACGTTCCGGTCTACCTGGAAGCATGCGCAAAGTGAAGGGTACATTGCATTGGGTTGAGGCTACAAATGCCAAGAATGCGATAGTACGTCTGTATGACCGTCTGTTTAATGTAGAGAATCCGGCAGCCGAGGTTGATCGTGATTTTCGCGAGCTTCTCAATCCCGATTCGCTCAAGATAGTAGAAGGTGTTAAGGTCGAGCCGTTTATCGCGGAAAATGCCACTCCCGGCACTCATTTCCAGTTCCAGCGTGTAGGTTATTTCACACCTGACTATGACAGCACCCCGGACAATCTCATTTTCAATCGTACTATCGCACTGAAGGATAGCTGGGAAAAAGTCCAGAAGAAGGGCTGATTTCCAGATAAAGCCATATTTCGCATGAGTTTGAACAATAATCCGTCATCCGATACAGACGGCGCACGCCGCGAGTTGTATGAACGTTTTTGCTCTGACCTTAAGAAGGATCGGAGAGTGATGTTCTACGATTTGGACGATCTTATAGAACTGTATGACTATGCCAATGACATACAAGACAAGTATGTGGCTATTGAGGTATTGTTCTGTGGCGAACGTTTGTATCCTGAAAGTGTGGAGCTTGCCGAAAGGCGTGCATTATTCTATTTCGGATATGACGAGGACGCTGCGGCTTATGCGGTGGAGGCATTACCGGACTCATCTATGATAGGAAAACTGTTGGCGCTGCGTCTGAAGCATACAGACGCAGCGGCGGCAGCCCCTGTTCTTGAAAAGTTGCTCGCCGAGCGACGCGAACTGACAGATGAGGAAATAATCCAGCTGTCGGACACGGCTGAAGAACTTGACATGTATGATTGGCTTATAGCTCATAAGTCAGAGATATCATCGAAAACTGACTATCCACAGACATTTCTCTACGAACTGACACAGATAGCAATGGAGAGGGAGCCTGCGACAGCAATATCGCTTTTGGAGGAATTGACGATGATTGAGCCATTTGCGACAGATTTCTGGCTTACAATGGCTCAGATCTACGTGACCTATCTTGCTAATCCGGAGAAGGCGCTTGTAGCTTTGGAATATGCACTGGCGATTGATCCTGAAAATGTGAGGGGCCTGATGCTCAAGGCTCAGTGCTTCAATGATCTGAATTATCCCATAGAACAGATAGAACCTGTGCTCAGGGAAGTCATGGCTATAAATCCGGCCGTAGCTGCAGCTCCGATGGCCCTGTCGCTCCTGTATGCCAATGAAGGACGACGGAAGGATGCCGAGAAGATACTTCTGGATATCTATAGCGTATTCAAGAGTGATCCTCAGTTGCTTGATGTGTTAATGACCGTGACCGATGGCGATGTTAACCAAGGTATAGTTAAGTCTTTCCTTACGAGGGATATGCGCGATTATGCCGACAACTTTGTGGAGATGGCGGAACGCCATGCCAATGAAGGGCGTCATGGTGCAGCGGCATCTCTGCTGCTTGCGCTTGATACGGTGTATGGAATTGAGGAAGATCGCGATTTTATGATGGAGGAACTATATAGATGTGGTCGCTACGATGAGTTGGTGATGCATTTTGACGGTCTTGATCAGGTAGAACCCTTCCAGCGCGAGATACACGATTCGATTGATGTCAGAATCCAATATTTCATATACATACTCTCGTTGCTGCGGCTGGGGCGTCGCGATAAAAGAATGTCAGAAGTGGTGGAGCAGTTGCTTGGTTGCTCGGCTCTGGATGTGACCAATGACAGTGCGGATACACTGCTTCGTGGCAGATCTGTATTCAAACTATTGCTTAAGATGCATGCCTATCTGTCGGGCATCGATTCGCTGACACTCGACGAGATAGATCCATTTGTCAGTGGGCTGAGTTGATTATCAGATACCGATATACGGATTCGATCTTTTTTCGGCACCTATGGTAGTTGCGCCACCGTGGCCTGGATATACTATGGTATCATCGGGAAGTGTCATTAATTTTCTTCTGATACCATTGATCAGAAGAGGCATGCTTCCGCCCGGCAGATCAGTGCGCCCTATGCTTCGGTTGAACAGAACATCGCCCGATATTACAAATCCGCTCTGAGGAGCATAGAGAACTATGGAGCCTGGAGAATGCCCAGGTATCTCCAACACTTCCAGATACTCATTTCCGAGATATATCCTGTCGCCCTCGTGCAGTTCATGGTCGATTCGTAGCGGCGTTGGTTCCGGTACACGCAGATGAAACATCTTAGCCTGTCCGGAGCGTTGCTGTCCGAGTGGCGCTTCGTTAAGGTTGGCCTCGGTCGGAAGGTTGTAAGTGCTCATTACATAGTCATTCCCGTAGCAATGATCGATATGAAGATGCGTATTTATAAGGTGCGTGGGTTTTACACCAAGTTCTTCTATTGTGTCATACAGCATCTGCTGCTCGTGCCTGTCCATCATGCCGGGATCGATTATTGCAGCCTGGCCTGTAGGCTCGTCCCATACAATGTAGGTGTTTACCCCAAATAGGTTGAACTCAACGGATGTTATTTTCATAATTCGACGTATATTAGTTGTTTTGTCTCGAAAAACGGTTCTGCAAAATAATCGCTCAGCGGCACATCGATTATCGGTCGCCGCGTTTTGTCTATTTCATCCTGCAGATCGCCTCCTTTTAGGCATAACAATCCGGTGGGCAAAGCGTTTTGGGTTTTTGCCTTGATATTTTTCTTGATGAGGGGAACCAGTTCATCAAGGCGCATCACTGCACGGCTTACTACATAATCGTAGCGCTCGCGACATTCACCTATATCGCCATGTTGAGTAGTGACATTGGTAAGCCCTATCTCATCGGCTATCGACTGGGCTACTTTTATTTTTTTGCCGATACGGTCAATGAGATGGAAGCGACAGTGTGGCCACATTATGGCAAGAGGGATACCGGGGAACCCGCCCCCTGTGCCCATATCGAGAAACGTAGTGTTTTCCTGCGGTGTAAGAAATCTCGCTATTGCAAGCGAGTGGAGTATATGGTGTAGATATATGTTGTCAATATCTTTGCGCGATATGACGTTGATTTTCTCGTTCCATTCCTTATAGAGTGGTCCGATGGCAGCGAAGCGTTCGCGCTGAAGATCAGTGATCTCCGGAAAGTATTTAAGTATTTCGTCCATAGTGGTTAACCAATTCAGATGCAAAGGTAGTTCAATCTGATCATATTTTAGGCATGCCGCGAGAAATATAGAGGTGGGAGTTGTATCAAAACGACAAAATTTTTACACCTGCTGATGATTGTATGAAAAAAACGGCATAACTTTGTACCCATGGAATGGTTACAGAGCATATTTTATGAGCATACGGCCCTGCAGGCGGTGATCATTATCTCAATCATTATTGCTTCGGGTCTCGCTTTGGGCAAGATCAAGTTTTTTGGAGTGTCGCTGGGAGTGACATTTGTTTTTTTTATGGGTATTCTTGCCGGCCATCTTGGATTTTCCATAGATTCGGGAATGCTCAATTATGCCGAGAGCTTTGGTCTTGTTATTTTTGTGTATGAGCTTGGACTTAAGGTTGGTCCCGGTTTTTTCAGCTCTTTCAGGCAGGGTGGTGTCAAACTCAATATGCTTGGTCTTGCCGTGGCTCTTTTGGGGACAGCTCTGACCATTGTGTTTAGTCTTGGATTGCACATTTCGATAAGCGATATGGTTGGAGTCCTTTGTGGGGCTACGACAAATACTCCGGCTCTTGGTGCGGCGCAGCAGGCTCTTGAACAGCTTGGCCTGAGTGCAAAGGATATGGCGCTTGGTTGTGCCGTGACCTACCCTCTTGGTGTGGTCGGCGTGATACTTGCCATAATTATAGTCCGTAAACTATTTGTGCGTCCGTCTGACATGAAAGCCGATGATCATGATGATCACAATCACACATATATAGCGACATTCCGTATCTCAAATCCTGCAGTGTTTGGACTGCATATTTCGGAGGTTGCCAAGGTGTCGGGGGCTAAGTTTGTCATATCTCGTTTATGGCACAACGGAACCGTCACTATCCCTACTTCGGATACTTTTCTGTCGGAAGAGGACCGGATTCTGGTCGTTACAAATGAGACTGAGGTACCCGAACTTCGTATCATATTCGGAGAACAGGAGTCAACCGACTGGAACCGGGACAATATTGACTGGAATGCCATAGACTCTACACTTGAATCAAGACACATAGTTATAAGCCGTCCGGAGTTCAACGGACGCAAGCTTGTTTCGCTACATCTGCGCAATACTTACGGTATAAATGTCAGCCGCATAAGTCGCGCAGGAGTGAGCCTGCTTGCAACACCAGGCCTTACCTTGCAACTTGGCGACCGTCTGACAGTGGTTGGTGAGGCAAAGGCTCTTGACGAAGTTGCCAAGCTGCTTGGCAATACCGATGCCAGTCTTAAGGATCCAAACCTTGGCGCAATATTTGTAGGTATGGTGTTGGGCTTGATTCTGGGAAGTATCCCGTTTGTCATACCTGGTATTTCCACTCCCATAAAGCTCGGCCTTGCCGGCGGACCAATGATAATGGGAATTTTAATAGGACGGTTTGGACCGTCGATGCATCTGGTTACCTATACAACGCGTAGTGCTAACCTGATGCTTCGTGGCATCGGTCTGTCGTTGTTTCTCGCATGTCTCGGCCTTGATGCCGGAGCTGGATTTATTGATACGATAATGAGGGCCGACGGACTCACATGGATAGGTCTCGGTTTCCTTATAACTGTAATTCCTGTCATCATAATGGCTGTAGTGTCGATGAGGATTTACAAGCTTGATTTCGGCAGTACATGTGGTATGCTCTGCGGAGCAATGGCCAATCCGATGGCGCTCAACTATGTCAATGATACCGTTGACGGCGACTCCCCGGCTGTCAGTTATGCGACAGTGTATCCGCTTGGCATGTTTTTGCGGGTGGTGATAGCCCAATTGTTGGTTTTGACCTTCGTTTGAGCGCTATATTGTTGTTTTTTTGCGGATTCATAATGGTATGTGGAATTTTTTTGCCAATTTTGCACTCCGATAACCTGTAACTTGCCGTCGCAGAACTGTGCCGGCTTAAAGAAACAATTGCAAATGGAGTTATCCGCCAATCAGATAGCCGCAATGGTCTCCGGTAAAGTGGAGGGCAACGGCGATGTAATGATACATGAGTTTGCCAAAATTGAAGAAGGGCACCCGGGTGCAATCTCATTCTTGGCCAATCCTAAATATACTCATCATATCTATACGACAGAATCGTCAGCAGTTCTTGTACGTGATGATTTTGAACCGGAGAAACCGGTAAATGCCACACTGATCCGTGTGGCAGATCCCTATGCGACAGTAGCTCATCTTCTGACAATAGCTCAGCAAATGATGGCTCCAAAGCGCAAAGGTATAGAACAGCCCTGCTATATATCGGAAGGGGTCGAGATCCCGGAAGATGCTTATATAGGCGCATTTGCGTATATTGGCCGAGGCACAACTATAGGCCGTGGAGCCCAGATATATCCGCAAACCTATATAGGAGATGGATGTAAGATCGGTAATGAAACGACCTTATATGCCGGAGTGAAAGTTTATGCCGGTTGTGTCGTAGGCGATCGTTGCATCATGCACTCCGGCGTGGTGATAGGTGGCGATGGCTTCGGGTTCGCTCCCGATGGTGGCCGTTACACTAAGATCCCGCAGATAGGTAATGTCGTTATAGGCGATGACGTAGAGATCGGGGCAAATACAACTGTCGACCGTGCGACAATGGGTTCGACACGTATAAAGGATGGCGTTAAGCTTGACAATCTCATCCAGATAGCCCACAATGTAGAGATAGGTGAATCTACAGTCATGGCGGCCCAGGCCGGTATTGCCGGATCTACAAAGATCGGCTCACACTGCATGATAGGTGGCCAGGTTGGTCTTGCCGGTCATATAACAGTAGGCGACAGGGCTCAGATAGCAGCTCAGTCCGGTACACAGAAATCAATTGAAGCTGATGCCCGTTTGTTCGGTACTCCGGCTATGGAGTTACGTGAGTACGGACGTCAGGCAGTGTACATCAAACGCCTTCCCGACCTTTTCAATCAGGTGCGCGAAATGTCGCGTGCTATCAAAGAACAGAAATAAATTAAAATCTATCAATCATCATATATGAAGCAACTCACCCTCAAGCAGTCTTTTAGTGTCACAGGCAAGGGCTTGCACACAGGCGCGCATATAACCGCAGAGTTTTGTCCCGCACCCGATCATCATGGTTACAAAATCTCACGTACCGATCTTGAAGGTGCGCCAGTGATAGATGCGGTAGCTGAAAATGTTCTGGCAACCACTCGCGGAACGGTAGTTGGCCGAGGTGATGTAGTGGTGAGTACCATCGAGCATGCGATGGCTGCCCTCTATGCCGCCGGTATCGATAATTGCCTTATTAAGGTTGATGGTCCGGAACTTCCTATACTCGACGGTAGCGCTCGTGAGTACTGCGAGAAGATTGCCGAGGTAGGATTGATAGAGCAGAAAGCTGAGAAAGAATTCTATATAGTAAAGCAGAAGATAGCTGTGCGCGATGACTCTACAGGCGCATCGATAGTGGCTCTTCCAGATACCGACTTCTCCATTGACGTGATGGTCGATTATGATTCGCCAGTGTTGGCCAATCAGTATGCCACACTTGACCGTATGGAGGATTTTGGTACAGAAATATCAGCATCACGTACATTTGTGTTCGTCCGCGAGATTGAGCCGCTTGTCAAGGCAAACCTCATAAAGGGAGGCGATTTGGAGAATGCGGTTGTCATATACGACCGTGTCATGGAGCAGGACGAGCTTGACCGCCTGGCTGATCTGATGAGTGTCCCACGTAAGCAAGTGTCTGAGTTCGGATTCCTTCAGGAGAAGCCACTTATTGTAGAGAATGAACCCGCACGCCATAAGTTGATGGATGTCATGGGCGATCTGGCGCTGATAGGTCGTCCGCTCAAGGGAAAGATTATCGCTACGCGTCCCGGACACACTATCAATACTACTTTCTCAAAGAAACTCCGCAAGGAACTTAAGCGGCAGGAGGTACAGGCTCCGGTCTACAATCCCAATGCGGCTCCCATTATGGACAACAACCGTATACGCGAGTTGCTTCCACACCGCTATCCATTCCTTCTTGTCGACAAGATCATAGAGAAGGGCGAAAATTATATTGTCGGAGTGAAGAATATCACTGCCAATGAGCCTTTCTTCACAGGCCACTTCCCACAGGAACCTGTTGTGCCCGGGGTGCTTCAGATCGAGGCTATGGCACAGACAGGCGGTCTGCTTGTACTTGGTACAGTTGACAATCCGGAAGCCTATTCTACATATTTCATGAAGATCGACAATGTGCGTTTCCGTCAGAAGGTCGTTCCTGGCGATACGTTGATATTCCATGTGTCATTCATGACTGAGCTCCGTAGAGGCTGTGCCGTTATGAAAGGATACGCTTTTGTAGGTGACAAGGTCGTGTCTGAATGTGAATTCATGGCACAGATCATCAAAAACAAGTAAACGATAATAACTATGAAACAGCCATTGGCTTATGTGCATCCGGCGGCAAAAATTGCTCCGAGCGTAGTTATCGATCCGTTTGTGACAATTGATGCTAATGTAGAGATAGGCGAAGGTACGCGTATCTGCAGCAATGTCACGATAATGGATGGTGCTCGTATCGGTAAGAACTGCACGATTTTTCCCGGAGCTGTCATAAGCGGAATACCACAGGATTTAAAATTTCAGGGTGAAGATACAGTTGCCATAATAGGTGACAATACTACCATACGCGAGTGTGTTACAGTAAACCGAGGCACGGCAGCACGAGGTAAGACAACTGTAGGCAGTAATTGCCTTATCATGGCTTATAGCCATATAGCGCACGACTGCTGCATAGGCGACAACGTAATAGTTGCCAATGCCTCTCAATTGGCAGGAGAAGTTGTAGTCGACAACTATGCTGTGATAGGCGGCGGTTCGCTTATTCATCAGTTCTGTCATATCGGATCGCATGTGATGCTTCAGGGCGGAGCTCTTGTCAACAAGGATATCCCTCCTTACGTCAAAGCTGCGCGGGAACCGATCGCCTACACGGGTGTGAATTCAATCGGCTTGCGCCGCCGTGGATTCAGCAGCGAGACTATCTGTCAGATCCAGGAGATATACAGAATACTGTATTTGTCATCTCTCAACAATACAGATGCCATAGAACGTATAGAAGCCGAGCTTCCTGCTACAAAGGAGCGTGATGACATCATTATGTTTGTACGCAACAGTAAGCGTGGCATAATACGTGGATACGTGTCTAAAAATTCAAACGAGGTGTCATGAAACCATCCATGCCATCATTCCTTGATATAGAAGCCGGGCGCAAGCGTCTGGCTTCCATGCGTGTTGTAGCTTCAGAGCCGATACACAGCCTGTATACGTTGCTCAAACTGACTATGGACGATGGAAGCCCTCTGCCTCCGATGGTTCCGGGTCAGTTTGTTCAGGTCGCAGTACCCGATGCACCTCATACCTTTTTGCGCCGACCCATTTCGGTAAATATGGTAGATGAAGCCGACAATACCCTTTGGCTTCTGATACGTCGCGCCGGTGAAGGCACAAATCGTTTGTGCGATCTTAACGTAGGTAGTGTGTTAAGTGTCATTCTGCCTCTTGGCAATGGGTTCAGCAGTCCTATCGATCCGTCGGAACGTCTGCTGCTCGTGGGCGGAGGCGTAGGAGTAGCTCCGTTGCTCTATATGGGCAAGCTGTTGGCTGAGCATGGCTTCATCCCCGAGTTCTTGCTCGGTGCCCGCAGTGAGGTTGATCTGCTTCAGCGTGATTTGTTTGCAGCTTATGGCGAAGTTCATGTGGCTACCGACGATGGTTCGACTGGTGAACATGGATTGGTAACCCAGCATTCGCGTCTGTCGCAGCCTGTCGACAAGATATATTGCTGTGGCCCGGCCCCTATGATGAAGGCTGTCGCTAAGGAAGCCCGACGTATAGGTGCGGATTGCGAGGTATCTCTTGAGAATATGATGGCTTGTGGTGTAGGTGCTTGCCTGTGTTGTGTTGAAAACACAGTAAAGGGTAATGTATGTGTCTGCACTGAAGGTCCGGTGTTTAACATAAATCAACTGACATGGCCAATCTGAATGTGAAAGTCGGTTCACTGGAACTCAAAAATCCGGTTCTCACCGCATCCGGTACTTTTGGTTATGGTGAGGAATTTGCAGATTTTATTGATCTGTCGCGGCTTGGCGGTTATATCATAAAAGGAACAACACTCGCGGCTCGTGAGGGCAATCCATATCCGCGTATGGCTGAGACCCCGGCTGGAATGCTGAATGCTGTAGGTCTGCAGAACAAGGGCGTAGACTATTTCATTGAAAACATATATCCTCGTATCAAGGACTACGACAGTAAGTTGATCGTTAATGTATCTGGCGCAAAACCTGAGGATTACGCCGAGGTATGCCGTCGTCTGGCTCCGCTTGATAAAGTCAGTGCGGTGGAAATCAACATATCTTGTCCCAACGTCAAGCAGGGTGGTATGGCTTTCGGAACCACATGCGCCGGTGCTGCTGAGGTTACCCGGGCTGTCCGCAGTGCATATCCGAAGACGGTGATAGTCAAATTGTCGCCAAATGTGACGGATATAACCGAGATAGCCAGAGCTGTGGAGGCGGAAGGTGCCGATGCGGTTTCGCTTATCAACACGCTGATGGGAATGGCCATTGATGTAGAGCGTAGACGTCCGTGTCTTTCTACAGTCACGGGAGGTCTGTCGGGTCCGGCTGTACGTCCTGTGGCCGTGAGAATGGTATGGCAGACCGCAAAGGCTGTGCGCATACCTGTTGTAGGGCTTGGAGGCATAATGTGTGGCCGCGATGCAGTTGAATTCCTTCTTGCTGGTGCTACTGCCATCGAGATCGGTACAGCCAATTTCATTGATCCATCGGTAACGGTGAAGATTGTAGATGAGATAAACGACTATTGCGACCGCCACGGATTTTCAAATGTGAGCGATCTAATTGGCGCTCTCGAGTGTTAAGAGAGTATAATTCTAATCCGCTGCAGTTATGATACAGATAGTCGATGATTTTGATCTGCGTCCATACAATACTTTCGGCATCTCATCGAGATGCTCGCAGTGGATTGCCTATACAGAGCAACACGATCTGCCGAAGTTGATCGACGATCTCAATAACGCCGGGACGCGCTACTTCAGCATAGGAGCGGGCAGTAATCTTGTTTTTGCCACCCCTCGCTTTGATGGAGCCATACTCAGCAGCTCCATACTGACGTTTGAAGTTGAGTATGTAGGTTCTGACACTGTGCGTGTCACTGTAGGATCCGGTTTGGTTATGGACCGACTCTGCGAATGGGCGGCCGCTAACGGCTTGTGGGGCATAGAGAATCTGTCAATGATTCCTGGCAAAGTAGGAGCCTCTGCCGTGCAGAATGTAGGCGCTTACGGGTGTGAGGTGGCCGATGTGATCGACTATGTTGATGCCTACGATACTGTAGACCGTCGGTTTATCCGTATTGGGCGGAATGAGCTGGACTATGGTTACCGTAGTTCGCTGATGAAGCAAACTGATCATCGTGGCCGGTTCATTGTGACTGAAGTATCATATTTGTTGTCGTCTGTTCCCAAACCTCGGCTTGATTACGGTAATCTGTCATCACACTTTGCTGATATGGGCAAGGTTACGCCTCAGGCCATACGCGAGGTTGTGATGGATGTACGCCGCAACAAGTTGCCTAATCCGTGTCTGGTCGGCAGTGCAGGTAGTTTCTTCAAGAATCCTGTGATATCTATGTCCGAATGGGAGTCTGTCTACAGGCGTGCATGCCAGGTGCTTGGACCAGCGGTGGAGATGCCGTATTTCCAGGTTGGCGGAGAGAGCATCAAATTGTCGGCTGCATGGTTGATCGACAAGGCCGGTTGTAAGACAATGACTTGTGGCGGGGCCGGCGTCTGGCCTAAACAACCCCTTGTGCTGGTAAACGCCACCGGTAGTGCCACAGGTAATGATGTGGTAGGTCTTAAGGATATGATCACCGCGGCCGTTTCCGATATATTCGGGATTACCCTGGATCCCGAGGCTGAGATAATACGCTGATGTAGCTTGTCTACGCCTACCCTATTTTCAAATCATCTAAAGATTGACGACGTGAGTACTTTTATCATTGAAGGAGGACACCGACTCCATGGATCAATTGTCCCGCAAGGAGCCAAGAATGAGGCTCTGCAAGTTATCAGCGCAACATTGCTGACCTCTGAGTGTGTCACTATTTCCAATGTGCCGGAAATACTCGATGTACGCAATCTCATTAATCTGCTCAAGGGGATGGGGGTCAAAGTGACTCACCCCGAAGAGGGCGTCTACACATTCCAGGCCGACGATGTGGATACCGATTTTATAAACGGGCAGGAGTTCATTGACCGGTGCAGCCATCTGCGGGGATCTGTCATGGTTGTCGGTCCGCTATTGACGCGTTTCGGCAGCGCATGGTTCGCCAAGCCTGGAGGTGATAAGATTGGGCGCCGAAAGATTGATACACATATAACCGGACTGATGGCTCTCGGTGCGAAAATGCATTACGACACAAAGCGTAAAGCCTATCAGATGACTGCTCCAAATGGATTGAAAGGAACATACATGCTTCTTGATGAAGCTTCGGTCACAGGCACGGCGAATATCATAATGGCCGCCGCGCTTGCCGAAGGTATGACCACCATCTACAATGCAGCCTGCGAGCCATACATACAGCAATTGTGCCGTATGCTCTCGGGCATGGGATTGCGCATCGAGGGCATGGGCTCCAATCTGCTCCGCATACATGGCGGCAGCCGACTGTCAGGCACATCCCACCGCATTCTCCCCGACATGATCGAGGTCGGCAGCTTTATCGGTATGGCCGCCATAAATCGCAGCAGCATAACCATCAAGAATGTCGCTTACGATGAACTTGGCATAATTCCTGACGCTTTCCGTCGTTTGGGCATTTCCATTGAGCGAAAAGGCGACGACATATACATACCTGAGCAGGAACTATATGAGATTGAGTCCAATCTCGATGGCTCCATCCTCACGATCGCCGATGCTCCGTGGCCAGGTCTTACGCCCGATTTGCTCAGCGTGATGCTTGTAGTGGCGACGCAGTGTCGTGGCAGCGTGCTCATCCATCAGAAAATGTTTGAAAGTCGACTGTTCTTTGTCGACAACCTGATTGACATGGGAGCGCAGATCATGCTTTGCGATCCTCACCGTGCTATTGTCATTGGGCTTGACCACCGCTTCCCGCTCCGGGCCAACAATATGCTGTCGCCCGACATACGCGCCGGCATAGCTATGCTTCTGGCGGCAATGTCGGCCAAGGGCACAAGCCGCATCGGCAATATCAATCAGATAGACCGCGGATATGAGAACATCGATGGCCGTCTGAACGCGCTTGGTGCCTGCATACGGCGCGAAGACTGACAGATAGCCGGAACATTATCCGTGCGAAATTCGTTCTATCAGTATTAAAATCAACTGATATGAAACTATTTCGCACAGCCTTGGCAGTGATGGGCATTGTCGCTGCCGCCATGATGCCTTCTGAGTCGGACGCATGTTCGCGTGTTGTTTATCAAGGCAGCGATTCAACGCTGTTGGTCGTAGGACGCTCGCTCGATTGGAAGACCCCCATACCTACCAACCTTTACGTCTATCCACGAGGTATGTCAAAGAAAGGAAACAACATATCTGGATCCGTGGAATGGACATCTAAATATGGTGCCATATATGCCGTAGGTTATGATGGTGGAGTTACTGAGGGTATGAATGAAAAAGGCCTCTCTGTAAATGGCCTTTTCTGCAAAGGAACTATCTACGTCAACGACTCTACCGAAGGACGGCCGCCTATGTCGCTGGCCATGTTTGTAGCCTGGATGCTCGACAACTATTCTACGACTCCGGAGCTTGTGGCCGAACTGCGCAAACAGAACTTCACCATAAGCGGAGCCACATTCGATGGTGGAACCGTCTCTGCTCTCCATTGGGGAATAACTGACGCACAAGGCCGCTCCGCTATACTTGAGTTTGACAATGGCATCGTCAGAATATTCGAAGGCCCTCAGACACGTGTGCTCACCAACGATCCCCAGTTCCCACAGATGCAAGCTATCAATTCATACTGGAATGGCATCGGTGGAACAAACTTCCTTCCAGGCACAGTTAAAAGCCCCGACCGCTACGTGCGTGCCGATTTCTTCGTTCACAATGTCGAGCCCGTTGCCGATCCTGATATCGCTGTGAGCATCACCAGAAGCATACTCATGAACGTATCCGTACCATATCTCTACACTGTCAATGGCGAACCGAATGTATCATCCACCCAATGGCGCTCATTCTCCAATCTCCGCGATCTTCGGTACTATTTTGATATTGTGACCAACCCCGGTATGTACTATGTCGATCTTAAGAAATGCGATTTGCGCAAAGGCGCACCTGTCATGAAGCTCGATACATCCCGCTCTTCTGATATGGTAGGCGATGTCACTTCCAAGCTGCATCGGTCCGAACCCTTCACCCCTATGTATTGATATTACATAAACTCCTGTAATTTCATTTTATTTGTGCGCATATCGTGGCTTTAAATACCACGGTATGCGCTTTTTTTTATGTTTTACAGCATAATTCGCAATAAACATTAAGGCTCATTGATGCATAACTGAATAAAAGAGCTATATTTGCACTCATATCAGGTCAGACAGGTTGCAGCGGCAACCATTGCCTGAGATTTTTAGATGGTGTATCTGACGCGGTTGCTCTGACAATCGGGACGACTCACCAAGGTGTTATTGAAATCATATCTTCGTAATTCAAACTTGGCCGTTGGAACTTACGCTCAGAAGATAAGTATGCGATAGCATTTGCATTGTATGATGATGACACTGCGGATCAGCTTATATTCTCCGCAATGTGTGTGGCAATACGGTGTGAGGCTGTTGTCTTGTCGAGAGCAAAGGTAAGCCAAGACCTGAATTAGAGATAAGACAGATATATGATCCTCACACCTTTTTTATATAGGAACTGCTCAGAGGGTCCGCAGTCCGCTACCATCATATTCTTGCATAACAATACGCTTAAATCCTTTTATATCCATTATCCCGCAGTCATTGCGCTACGGGAAAACTCTTATGTACAATTTTACAATCGATACCTGCCTGTCTACGGCAAGACATGTCCCACGTGAGTGTACAGAGCTATGAACCGCAACAGTCACCATAACTATTTGGTCCTTATGTTGCGTACAAAGAGCAATCGATTGTAAAAATCAGCTATTATCAACCGTCGGAATCCGATTATAATCGGCACGAACAGGTAACGTGCTTATTCCGGCAGCCTGCGCAGCGCTCGTGACGAGTGTTGCGTATGTGTTTTTTAGGCCCGTTCAAAATAAACGGAGCAACCGACTTGATCATTGGTCGGTTGCTCCGCAAAGTATAGTGATATTATTCTATCAGTGAGCGGGATGCCCCTGGGCATCGTGCTTCTTATGTTTGCCCATGTGCTTTATCCAGATGTAGTAGCCCGTGAGCGGCAGGGTAGCGCCGAGCAGAGCACCGAGAAGCCAAAGCAGACGGGTGATGAAGCCACCGATGCTTCCCGTGTGTATCGAGTATATCCATCCGCGGAGTTTGTCTGCTGGTACAGACTGTGAATATGCTGTAGTAAGCGACACTTCTCCAGAACGACGGTTAAACTCATATCGGTCGGAGGCACGGCCATTTCCGGTTGTGCTGAGAGTCACAGTCGCACTCTCAGGACTTATGGTAATCTGAGGAGCATCGGGATTCTGACCTTTCAGCTGTTCGTACACCTGTTGCCAACGTCCGAATTCAGAGTGACCGCCGCGACCTCCACGTTCACCGTGTTCGCCACGGCCTCCGCGTTCACCACGTCCACCGTATTCGCCACGGCCTCCGCGTTCGCCACGTTCACCGCGTTCACCGCGTTCGCCACGTTCGCCACGTTCACCGCGTTCACCGCGTTCGCCACGTTCGCCACGACCTTCACCCTGGCCATTCCGGTTACCACGTTCACTATTTGCAGTTGCGGTGTTCTGTCCGAAATTGCGCGGTGTGTGTTCTACTCCGCAGACCGCATAAAATGCCGTGCGATACCAGTTGAACGACCATGTCAGTCCGGTGAGCGACATTGCCAGCACAAATATCAGAGCATACATACCTCCGGCTACGTGCAGGCCTTTCCATAAGCCTCGCCAACCGTTCTTGAACGATATTGTGAGACTGCGGCGTATATCTTTGCGTGCGCGCGGCAGCCAGATTATCACACCGGTTATCAGCGCTATTACAAAGATTAGTGTTGATATGCCTACCAATGTCTTGCCTACCTTTGCTCCATCGCCATGAGGATTGGCGCTGTCAAGCAACCAGCGGTGTAGCTTGAACATGGTCGAGAAAAATCCTATACGCTGGTAGCGGCCGGTGATCTCGCCCGTATATTGGTCAATGAACACAGATGAACGGCGCGGTTTGGAAAGTCCTACCTGATATGTGCGGTCGCTATCTTTGAATACCGTCACATTGGTTATGGAGACAGAGTCGGGAAGCGATGCCTTGACAGTCTCCATGAGCTGATCCATGGGGAGAGGCTGACCATGGGTCGACTTTACATAGTAGACATCGCTCTGTATAGCTCTGGTGATCTCTGGTTCAAATATCAGCGTCGCGCCCGAAAAACATATCAGGGTAATGATGATGCCGAACGGTACAGATAGCCAGAGATGTATTTTTCTGAATAGTTTCATTGGTTATGCATTACTTCTGTGGTGTCATATATCCGAAGCCTGTTATGTCGACAGCATTGATCGATACACCCTTTTCAGCTTTTGCTGTCGATGTGTTGATGGCATAGATAGCCGGATGCTCATTCTCGACATTGACAGGTATATACACCTTGCCATCCTGAGCATACACTGTTTTACCGATTGACGAGACGTTCGATGGCAGACCTGTCACATAGGTGAGTTTCTTGCTGGTTGCATTGAATATGGCCAGCTCTGTTGCTGCGGGATTCTTTTCTGTGAGAGAGCGGTCATACATGACCATGAGGAAGTTGTTGCCTCCGGCCGGCCAGCAGCGCATGAACGAGCGGTTGCCTCCGGGAGTCTGTTCCTCGATGTTGCAGTAGTAGTCGTCAAACGTAGTGCTGCCTGCTGGAATACGGCATACACCTGCCGGAAGAGTTGTCTTCTGGAGAGGATCGGTCATGGTCTTGGCATAGCTTGCCGAGAAAACGTATATGTCGCCGTTTTCAGCAGCCCAGATAGTCTGGTAGTACTGCGAGCGGAAACGTCCGCAGGGGGTGCTGATGCGATCGGTCTTTGCCAATGTCGGATTCAGCATGTCGGCATTGTCATATATGGCAACCCAACATTCATCCGGATACTGTGTGCCTGCGAGTTCTCCTGCCTTGTAGGATCCTCCGCCTGTACCTCCGGCCTCATCGTGAACCAGGTGTTCGAAACCTGGACGTATCCACTTGCCGTTGTCTGCCGCAGCGCCATATTGGCTCAATCCCATGGGTATTGCTCCGCAGAAGAGGCGTTTGCCGCTTTGTTCTGCACCTGACAGAGTCACATATTCGCCGTTGCCGAGGAAGTTTTCCATTGAATAGAGGCCTGTCGATGTGTCATTCGAACGCTTTGTCTCATTCTCAACATCGAGATATGTGATCAGCAGGGTCATGGGAAGGTAGCCGTGACTGTCGGCAAACGATGCAGGGCCCGAGCCTGTTGACATAGTGATTATATCATCATCATATGCTCCATACGAGGAGAAGCGGCTGATGTTATATTCTATGCTGCGCGCCTCCATATTGCCGTTGTTGTCGAGAATATAACTGCGGGTGGTTCCTGCATTTCCCTGGTTATAGGTCAGCGCGTAGAGGTAATTCTTGTAGAACACCCACTGTGTGGCGCCCTCGTTTATCAGGCCGTTGCCTACAGTTGTGAGTTCCCCCTCGTCGAGCGATTCTCCTGTCAGAAGCACATAGGATGTGCCGCTTGAGCCATTGGCGGTTGTTGCAAAAACATATTTTCCATCCGCTGTATCATCAGGTGCCGGAGCATCTGGTTCGTCATTACTTGAGCATGCGGTCAATGCCACTGTAGGGATGGCTGCCGCGAGCATAGCGAATAAAGCGTTTCTTGTCATTTGTTTATTATATTTGAAGTTTGATATTTATTAGTTGCCGAAATATACGCGCAGCTTGCCGTAGAATGCCCGTCCTGCTTTCTGAAGGCTGAAGTTGTCGTAAAGACGTGCGTTAGTGAAGTTGCGGCACTCAAACGATACATTGTATCGTCCGTTTGCTATACCGTACGACACAGTCAGATTGTGTGCGAATTGGTCCGGTACCATATACTCGCTGCTGTTGGTTCCGAAGTTTTCAGGATAGTAGCAGAAACTGTGAGTATACTGGTTGTCATATGTCACCGTAAGTATATTGCTCTTACGGCCGAGCCCACGCCAGTAGAAATTTACATCCGAATCAGCGAATATGTAGGGCAGATTAGGCATCCGTTCCTTATACGATATATTTTCAACTGTGCTGCCTTGAGCGGTCTTCATATTGTCGCGCACATTCATCTGGGTATAGTTTCCGCCTATGCTGAGCCAGTGTGAGAAGCTGTAGCGGGCTGTTATGCTGAATCCTTTTGTGCTTACCTTACCGTAATTTATATAAGTGGCGGCCGATTTTCCTCCGCTCAGCGCGAAGATATTGCGCTGTATGTAGTCGCGCGTATCGCGGTATATCAATCCTGCCTCAGCGTATATTACGTTATTGCCGAATGCTGAGTTATAGCTGATGTTCAGATTGATATTGTGGCTCGATTCAGGTTTTAGCGATATGTCTCCGACTTCCAGATCTTCATCACCGAACATCTCTTCGATAGTTGGCAGTCGGTAGGCTTTCTCATACGATCCTTTCATCTGGAATCCCATAGGCAGAAACCACGTGCCGGCGGCTCCGTAGCCGAGGTAATCGACAGAGCGGCTGGTCATTTCATATACGTCCTGTGCCGATGATGTGGCCATTGGTCCTGATACATACTGATGATACTGTTTTCCGAATGCTGTGAGATTGAACTTGTTGTTGGGAATGAACCTGTATGACAGACCGGCTATGTTCTTGCTGGTTATTTTTGAAAATTCATCCCGGCTGTGCGGTATCGTGAGCAGATTCTCGTTTGTACGGTTGAATGTGTTGAACACATCGTTGACAGTGAATATATGCTTTCGTCCCAGACGGTAGTTGGCGGTCATCGATGCCGACCAGTTGTTGTTCATAGCCAGTGAGTTCTGGTATGATTGCTCGCCAGGCGAGTTAAGAGGTGTTGTTTCCCCGCGCCAGTTGTATTTTATAGACGACGTATCGACGTTTACGGTGTTGTCCCGGTTGTAGTTGGCGTTGAATGTAACGTCAAGGCCCTTGGTAAATAGATCGCGCTTGCTGTATTCGAGTGAGGGCATCAGCGAATGTCCGTGACGATGTTTCTGACCGTATACTATCACTTGGCGTACTCCCGTCTGAACCTCCTTGTACATGTGCGAATATGTGAAGCCGAACATAAGTCTGTCAGCCCATCCCTTGTTGACAAACCCTAATTTGGCAACGACTGCTTCATTATGGTATGTATCGTTGAAACGTTTCACATGCTCCAGCTTTTTGCGGTTTATTGCGCCGCTCTCAAAATCCTCTACAGGAGTGTCTACATAGTAGTTATTGTCCGAATAGTTCTGAAAGGCATTTATCTCATACTTGAATCCGTTCTTCAGTGTCTGTCCGAAGTTGATGTACGACTTGTGGGTGTTGAACGATCCGAATGAATAGGACGCATCGGCAAACCATTTGCGTTGTCTGCGTGGGGTGATGATGTTTATTACACCACCTATGGCATCCGTTCCGAAGCCAACTGGTACGACACCACGGTAAACCTCTATTCGGTCTGCGAAATTGACCGGGATGTTGTTGAGCCCGAATGAACTTCCTACTCCTTCCTGCGGTACTCCGTCAATGAACACCTTGACATGCTTTCCGCTGAAACCGTCCATTGTGACAGTCATATCCGAGCCTACACCGCCGCTCTCCCTTATCTTCATTCCAGGAGCTTTGCTCAGTGCTTCGCTGAGTGTCTTTGTTGTGTTTACGAGATCCTGGGTATTGACAGCCGTGGCATTGAACGCGGAGTTTCTAACTTTGCTGATCTGATTTCCCACTACTATGACTTCCGACAGCTGTGTTGAGGATTTGAGCTTTACGTTTATTTTGCGGCGTTCCCCCTGTTTGATCTGCACGGTGGTCTCATACTTTTCGTAGCCAACCGATGAGAATATCAGAGTGTATTTGCCTGCCGGTGCTGAAATATGGTATAGACCTTTTTCATTGGTCACACTGGTATATTGTGTGCCTTTCAACATTACTGTCGCAAAGTCAACTGGATCACCGTCAGATGACAGTACTTTTCCTGATATCATTCCGGTTTTATCATTAGCTGCGAGTGTTATGGCAAGCAGAAGGAATGATAGACTGAGCAATGTACGTAAATGTTTGATAAATACCATATTTATGTATATATAATTACTATTGGAAACTGGTGCAAAGTTCGTAATAATACCCAAATTTAGCAATCGCTAAATTTGGGTATTTATAATGACTGGACTAATTCATATTGATTATTTTTCGTCTCTTTTCTGGCATGATGCGTTCATGTATATATCTGAAAGCTACAAAAAATATCGGTACCATGAACAGTAGCGCGAGCGATCCGAACAGCAGACCTCCTACAGTCGCGACTCCAACCGATATATTGCCGTTGGCTCCGACTCCCGATGCGAACATAAGTGGCAACATGCCGAATATCATCATCGCTGTGGTCATTACTATTGGTCGGAATCGGGCCTTGGCCGCCGAAATGGCGGAAGCGACCAGACTCATACCCTCTTTTCGCCGTGCAGTGGCATACTCTGTCAGCAGAATTGCGGTTTTGGCAAGCAGACCTATCAGCATGATAAGGCCGATCTGCATATAGATATTGTTTTCTATCCCCCACCAGCGTGCGAATATGAAACTTCCGGCCAAACCTACTGGTACTGCGATAATTACAGCAAACGGTACCGTAAGGCTCTCGTAGAGGGCGCAAAGTATCAGATAGACAAACGTAAGGCAGATGGCAAAAACCAGTGCGGTGGTGTTTCCTGATGAGGATTCCTCACGCGACATTCCGCCGAATTCATATCCGAAACCGGTTGGTAGCGACTGCGCGGCCACTTCCTTTATGGCCTGGATTGCATCGCCCGAGCTATATCCTTCACCTTGTTCTCCATACACCGAGATAGATGGGAAGAGATTGAATCGCGACAAACTTTCAGAACCGTATACTCGGGTCAGTTTGATGAAATTATCAAGTGGAGCCATATTGCCGTCCTGGCTGCGCACAAACATGCTTTTTAGCGACTCGGTGTCAAGACGGCTCTCGGGCGATGCCTGTACCATCACGCGATACAGTTTGGTGAAGCGGTTGAGGTTTGAAGAATAGCTTCCGCCTACATAACCCGACAGAGTAGACAGGACATCCGATGGTGATACGTTCATTTTAAGGCATTTGGCGGCATCGACCTCTACCATGTATTGTGGATAGTTGGTGTCGAACGTTGTGTATGCGCGTGATATTTCAGGCCTATGGTTAAGAGCTTCGATAAACTGGCGTGTAGTAGCCAGCAACTCATCCGTGCTGACTCCCGAACGGTCCTGAACGTATAGCTCGAATCCGCTGCCTGTGCCATAGCCCGATATCATAGGCGACTGCGACACGCGTATCTGCGCATCGGTTATTCCTGCGGTGCGTTTGTATATCTCACGTGTCACGGAATTGATATCGTGTTCCGATCCTGCGCGTTCTTTCCAGTCAAGCAGGCGTATGTTGAAGGATCCGGCGGAAGCCGATTGGTCGTGTCTTGCATTTTTGCCGGCCACACGCGAGTATATTGAAATTTCAGGAATATCCTTTATCGCATCCTCGATCTGATCCATTATCTGGTTGGTTTCATCAAGATTGCTGCCGGGTGCCACCTGTACGTTTATGCTGAGCGTACCCATATCCTCCTGCGGCACAAGTCCCGTCTTGGTTGTACGCATCAGCCAGACAAGTCCACCTGCCGATAGCAGCAGCAACGCAAGCACTATCCATCGTTGCTTGAACAAGAACATTACGCCCGTACGGTACTGACCTACTACGTTGGCAAATGAGCGGTCGAACGCATAGTGGAACCGTTGTCTGAATGTCGATTTCTCGTTTGCGTGACTGCCGGGCTTCATAAGAATCGCGCTTAGAGCCGGACACAGTGTCATGGCATTGATGAGCGATATGCCTACGGCTACGGCCATTGTCAGGCCGAATTGTGTGTAGAACGTACCGGTGGTGCCTCCCATGAAGCAGACGGGTATGAATACGGCCATAAACACTACCGTAGTGGTTATGAGTGCCGTCGACAACCCGCCCATAGCATTTACAGTCGCAGTATACGGATCTTTTTCCCCTTCATCAAATTTCGCCTGAACCGCCTCGACCACAACTACCGAGTCGTCGACCACAGTACCTATCACAAGGACTATGGCAAATAAAGTCAACATGTTTAGAGTGAACCCGACTGCATATATGAAGGCGAAAGTACCGATTAGAGATACCATGATGGATATCGCCGGAATGATAGTTGTGCGGATATCGTGCAGGAACAGATATACGACAAGTATGACCAGAATCAGAGCTATGACAAGGGTCTCTATGACCTTGTCGATCGACGCATCCAGGAAGTCCTTTGTGCTCGATATGTCAGTCAGAACCATTCCTTCCGGAAGATTGGCGCGAATCTCATCAAGGATTTTATCAATCTCGGTGATAACGTCATTGGCATTTGAACCTGCTGTCTGAGCGATCATTGCATTGGCTCCGGGGTGCCCGCTTGTCTCGCTTAGCATCGTATAGTTCAATGCCCCGAGCTCAATGTCTGCAACATCTTTCAGTCGAAGCACTGTGCCATCCTGTGATGCGCGTATGACCATATTCTCATAATCGGCGGCATCCTCATAGCGTCCTCTGTACTTCAGTACGTATTGGAATGTGTTTGTCGACTCAGCGCCAAGAGTACCGGTTGGCGACTCCAGATTCTGGTCGGCAAGAACCTTCGATATGTCAGCCGGAACAAGTCCGTATTGCGACATTTTGGCTGGATTGAGCCATATTCGCATTGCGTAGTCGGCACCCCATATATTCACTTCGCCAACACCGGCCACACGCGATATCTGCGGCTCGATGTTGATTTTCATATAGTTGGTTAGAAAATTCGCGTCATATGCATCCGTCGGGCTGTATAATGTTATGGTTTTCAGGGTACTGTTCTGGCGTTTGCGTATTGTCACACCGCTCTTTGTGACTTCGGCTGGCAATAATCCCTGGGCCGATGCTACACGGTTCTGAACATTGACCACAGCCATATCGGCATCCGTACCCTGCTTGAAATATATTGATATAGAGGCAGATCCGGTGTTTGTAGCGGTCGATGTCATATACATCATATCCTCCACGCCATTGAGCGATTCCTCAAGCGGAACAATGACACTTTTCATCACAGTCTCCGCGTTTGCGCCTGTGTATGAGGCTGATACGCGCACCGTAGGTGGCGCTATATTAGGAAATTGTTCAATTGGCAATTGCAGGAGTCCGAGTACACCCAGTATGACAATCAAGACGGATATCACACCGGCCAATACCGGCCTGTCGATAAATGTTTTTACAGTCATGATACGAATTTTGTAACAAAATTAAGAGATATTGATCAATAGGGGTAGCCTTGTGAAGTGAGTGATGATAAACGTCGTTAAAGTGATGGTAAACGAATTAGGTGTCGCGTATGGTCATAATTCATAAATGATTAACTTTGCAACATGAAAATTATGCGGATATGATGAAAAATGTATCAGCTTACATAGACATCGTTTTTTGCGTGATTGTGTTGCCGATGATGATACTCCTGTTTCCGGTGGAGAGATGGTATCACAATTTCCAATGGTATGTCTGTATGGTGGTGGTATGGCTGTATCTGCTTTATTTTTCCAACCGTTTCTTCACGGTTCCGTCGCTGTTCGGGAGTACGCGCATGCGAGTGGCTGGTATTGTGGCGGTTACGCTGTCGGTGGTAGTGACATATTTTATGTCGGTTGTCACTCTGTATACCCCGAAAGTCAGTATTCACGATTCAGGTATCACCCGTATTTTCCCATCCATACAGCAGTATCAGCAGGCTGTGTGGTGCCTGTTCATGATAGTCGAGGCTTTTAGTTTTGCAGTCGGACTGCTTTTGCAGACAAATCTTCAACGGGCAAGGCGCAGAGCTGCGGAGACTGAGCGCGATAAGGCTGAAATAGAGCTATATAAGGCTCAGATAAAGCCGCATTTCATGTTTAATACGCTCAATTCACTATACGGACTTTTCCTGACGGAAAACAAAAATGCTCTGGAATCGTTGGAAAAATTCATCTCAATGATGCGATATATGTACACTTCATCGCATTGTGACAGGGTTTTATTGGCTGATGAGGCGAATTATATAAGGCAATACGTGGAGTTGCAATCGTTGCGGCTGAATGAGATGACGGAGGTAAAAATGTGTGTTAATATACAGAGTGACAGTGTGTTAGTTCCTCCTATGCTGCTGGTGACGTTTGTGGAGAACTGTTTCAAGCACGGGAGCTCTCCGATAGAGCGCAGCGAGATAGCTATCACGTTGACAGAGAGCGGGGGAGAGCTGAATTTCAGTACTTCGAACCATATCTTTCCGGTGAAGCGGATAGGGGAGCATATGGGCATAGAAAACTGTCGAAGGAGGCTGGAACTGCTTTACCCTCAGCGACATAGGCTCGAGATCGAGTCGGATGAAATTGAGTATAATGTGCACCTATACGTTAAGTTGCTATGATCAAGTGTGTTGCGATAGATGACGAACCCATAGCGATCGCCATTTTACAGGAATATTGCCGCCGTTACGGTGACATAGAACTTGAGTGTTTCACGTCACCTGTGACGGGCATGGAGTATATAAGAAAGTCGGGTGCGGACGTGGTTTTTCTCGATATAGAAATGAAGTCGCACAATGGAGTCGAGCTTGCCCGGGAGTTGCCGGATAACATAGCTCTGATCTTTACGACGGCCTATGCCCAATATGCGATCGACGGGTATGATGTGGATGCGGTAGACTTTCTTCATAAGCCGATATTTTACGCGCGGTTCGAGCGGGCTGTAGAGAAGGCGAAGAAGTGGATAGGCTATAATTCGGACAGGCCGGATGATTTCATCACGCTGAAGGTGGAGCATAAGAATGTCATCATCAATCTTGCCGATATCATACTGGTCGAGGCGATGGATAACTATGTGAAGGTTTTCAGGCGAGGGCTGCCGATGGTTCTGTCGCAGATTACGATGAAGGAGATGGAGACATTGCTTCCGGAGGCCAGGTTCCGCCGTATCCACCGTTCGTTCATCATCTCGGTGAGCGGGATAGAGAAGATATCGAACCGCAAGGTCTACATGCTTGGCATTGACAGGCCGGTTCCGGTTGGCAGGAAGTATCTCGAAGAGTTCAATTCGTTTTATAATAATCTAAAAGCAAACAGAGTATGAAAAAATCAATCATCGCACTGCTTATGGCAGTGATGGTAGTGTCGGTAGCGGGAACCGCCTATGCCGGCACGCCAATAAAGGACAGTGAGCTGCCAAAGGCTGCCGTAGCGTTCATAAAGAAGTATTTTCCTTCGGAGACAATCCGCAAGGCTGAAAAGGATAACGGCCGCCGCGGTATGGAATATGAGGTTGACTTTACCAGCGGTGCGGAAGTGGAATTCACATCGGACGGCAACTGGAAGGATGTGAAGGCTGCGCGTGGGAACGCGCTTCCCGCCGGCATAGTTCCGTCGGCTATCAGCAAGTATGTGGAGACCAACCACAAGGGCCAGAGCATAGTTGAGATCTCGCGTAAGCGCGGTGGCTATGAGGTCGAGCTGTCGAACGGTAAGGAGATAAAACTCACAGAGGACGGCAAGCCTTTTACCGGAGAAAGAGGAGAGAGAAGAGGCGGCGGTCGTCGCCGTTGATTTGATAAATGGAGATATGACAATGATGCGGGCCGGCAACACCGGTCCGCTTTCTGTTTGCCGGGGGGATGCGTTAATAATAATTTTGAGATTGATACATTTATGAGTAAATTTGCAGTGCATTTCCGCGATAGTTAGTCATAAGTATCTGTGCTACGTATATCTTCCGGCATTATCAAACGCTTGGCGGTAAGCCTTGTGATGTTGTCGATATCCGCGTTATTACGAGTGTATGCGAGCGATCACGCCGATAGCGGTGTATCGTCCGCAGATTCGACATATACTCAGGTCACGGTGACGCGCAACGACTCGATAACGGATATAGAGGCGTGGAAGAATCCTGAGGAGAGCGGTGGCGGACGACTGGAGTGGGTGAATCAGCTCGTAGCATCGGGATTTCATATAAACGATCCGTCGATCAAGTATCCGAAGTTTGCGCGTTGGCTGCTGAATGTGTACAACTGGGGCGACAAGACGTTCAACTCGTATGACAGTGACTATGTGGTCGGTGTGGGGAAGAACTGGAAGGCGAAGTCGAAGAACGACACATGGATGCGAACCTACGTGATGCATTTCGATGACAATTCACTGATGCATATATCGTCGAAGGTATATGAGGACATGGGTTTTGATGTGAGTTTCATGGCTGCCAATCTCGGATATACGTTTAATGTGAACAGCTGGATGGGTGATAATACGTCGCGTCATCGTTTTGACTTCAGCTTCACGTGCTCGCTGTTCTCGGCCAGTTTCTCAAAACAATCAGTAAAGGGCGGGGCGATAATAAGGAAATTCGGAGACTATAAGGAGGGGTCGCATCTGAGCTATGATTTCAGCGATATAGATGTGGATGATACCAATCTGGATATCTATTATTTTTTCAATCACAAGAAATATTCGCAAGCGGCGGCTTACTGCTACTCGAAATATCAGCTGCGTAGCGCAGGATCGTGGGTGATCGGCTTCAACTATCTGCGCCAGCGGCTGTATATGGATTTCAATGGTCTGCCGGCGGATATGCTTGCGGCGCTACCGGCTATACAACGTCAGTATGATTTCAATTACAAGGATTACAATGTGCTGTGCGGATATGCCCACAATTGGGTCCTGAAGCCGAGGGTATGGCTGATCAATCTGACAGTGATGCCAAGCGTAGGATACAAGCATACGAGTCAGTCGAGCCGGTCGATACGAGATATGCTTTCGACTAATATAGAGGCTCTGGGAGCTGTAGTATACAATCATAAATGGCTGTTCGCTTCGTTGACGGGACGTTTCAACGGCTATATTAATTTCGGTAAGAGCTATACATTTTTCAACAGCACGCAAATAATGACGGCGAGCGTCGGTGTGAGATTTTGATCCGGGGTGGTTTTGAGAAAGTTTCCCAAAACTAAAAGCCAACAATGTGTGTATTAGTGTTTTAAATAAATTGGGGTGTGGCGAAAGTTTTCCAAAAGTGAAAATTTTGTTGATTGAAATTGTTAAAACGCTTGCCTGATCGGGATAATTGTTGTAGCTTTGTCGTGGCAATAAAATGCCTCGATAAACAATAGAATCTGTTCCATTAAAACAAATATCATAAAAGATGATACATACCGTAGTGAAGCGCGACGGCCGCGTGGTAGGTTATAACGAAGAGAAGATCAAGGCGGCAATACGCAAGGCGATGCTCACAACCGATCTTGGCGAAGATGAGTCGCTGCTTCAGCGTATAGCTGACTATATAGGAATGCGTGGCAGCGAGCAGATGACGGTGGAACAGATACAGGATATGGTGGAGATAGAGCTGATGAAGTCGTCGCGCAAGGAGGTTGCGAAGCGCTATATAGCGTATCGTGATCAGCGCAGCATAGCCCGTCGCGCCAAGACCAGAGATATATTTCTTGAGATAATCGAGGCAAAGAACAATGACATAACCCGAGAGAACGCGAATATGAACACGGATTCGCCGGCGGGTATGATGATGAAATTCGCGAGCGAAACGACCAAGCCCTTTGTCGATGACTATCTGTTGTCGGCGGAAGCCCGCGAGGCGGTGAGACATGGTTATCTGCATATCCATGACAAGGATTATTATCCGACAAAGAGTCTGACATGCGTGCAGCATCCTCTTGATACGATTCTGGAGCATGGCTTTACGGCAGGCCACGGCGAGAGCCGTCCGGCGAAGCGCATAGAGACGGCGAGCATAATAAGCTGCATATCGCTCGAGACGGCTCAGAATGAGATGCACGGTGGACAGGCGATCCCTGCATTCGACTTCTATCTGGCTCCGTTTGTGAGGTATTCGTTCATAGAGGAGCTGAAGAAGCTGGCCGATATAGAGGACCGCGATCTGTCGCACCTATATCATATAGAGCTTGAGGATTATACGAAGCGTAAGCTGTCGGGGCTGACGGGCGATGAGCGTCTGGTGCAGCATGCCGTGAACCAGACGGTGGACCGTGTGCATCAGTCGATGGAGGCGTTCATACACAATATGAACACGATACATTCGCGCGGTGGCAATCAGGTGGTATTCAGTTCGATAAACTATGGCACCGATACGTCGGCCGAGGGTCGCTGCATAATAAGGGAGTTGCTGCACAGTACGTATGAGGGTGTGGGCAACGGAGCCACGGCTATTTTCCCTATCCAGATATGGAAAAAGAAGCGTGGCGTGAGCTATCTGCCGGAGGACCGCAACTATGATCTGTACAAGCTGGCATGTAAGGTGACCGCCCGCAGGTTCTTCCCGAATTTCGTGAATCTTGACGCTACGTTCAACCAGCATGAGAAGTGGCGTGCGGATGATCCGAAGCGTTATCTGTATGAGGTGGCTACGATGGGCTGCCGCACACGTGTGTTTGAGAACCGCTATGGCGAGAAGACTTCGGTAGGACGCGGCAATCTGAGTTTCTCTACAATAAATATAGTGCGCATAGCCATAGAGTGTATGGCCATAAAGGATCAAGAGGAGCGAATAGACCGGTTCTTCCACAAGCTCGACGAGGTGCTGGAGATAACGGCCCGTCAGCTTTGCGACAGGTTCAATTTCCAGCGTACAGCACTGGCCAAGCAGTTCCCGCTGCTTATGTCGCGTCTGTGGACAGGGTGTGACCAGCTGAAGAGTGAGGATACGATAGAGCCGGTGATAAATCAAGGAACACTCGGCATAGGCTTCATCGGACTTGCGGAGTGTCTGGTGGCTCTGACTGGGCATCATCATGGTGAGAGCGAGGAGTCGCAGGCTCTCGGCCTGAAGATAGTAGGCCATATGCGCAGCCGTGCCAATGAGTTCTCGGAGCGTTATCAGCATAATTTCTCGGTTCTCGCCACACCGGCCGAGGGTCTGTCGGGCAAGTTCACGGCTGTTGACCGGAGGACATTCGGTGAGATTCCGGGTATCACGGATAAGAACTATTATACGAACTCGAACCATGTTCCGGTGTATTATCACTGCACACCGGCGCATAAGGCGCGTGTGGAGGCTCCATATCATGAACTGACGCGCGGCGGTCATATATTCTATGTAGAAATAGATGGTGACGCAACCCACAATCCGGAGGCGATATCGCAGATAGTGGATCTGATGGACCGTAACAACATAGGTTACTGTTCGGTGAACCATAACCGCAACAGGTGTATGGACTGCGGTCATGAGGATGCGGAGGATAATCTGACGGTGTGTCCGGACTGCGGCAGTCACCGTATAGACAAACTGCAGCGAATCACTGGTTATCTGGTAGGTACGACCGACCGCTGGAACAGTGCCAAACTGGCGGAACTGAACGACCGCGTGGTTCATAAATAAACGTAGAAATGCGAATACTCGATATAGTCGAGGCAACGATAGTGGATGGACCGGGTTTCAGAAACTCGGTCTATCTTGCAGGTTGCAACCACCACTGCGAGGGTTGTCATAATCCTGAGTCATGGGATATGAAGGGTGGATATGAGATTACGTCAGATGATCTGGTGGAGCGGCTTGCCGGTCTCGGCCTTGATGTGACATTCAGCGGTGGAGATCCTATGCTTCAGGCTGAAGAACTGGCTGGGGTGGTGAAGCGGCTGAAGCAACGAGGACTGGGTGTGTGGGTATATACGGGGTTCACGTATGAGTATGCCGAAAGGATCCCGGCTATGCGCAGTGTGCTTGACGGGACGGATGTTCTTGTGGACGGTGAGTTTGTGCTGTCGTGCCGCAACACGTCCCTACTGTTCCGCGGTTCATCGAACCAGCGTCTTGTGGATGTGAAGGCGTCGCGGAATGCGGGCAGAGTGGTGGAATGGACCCGGGATTCCGATGAATTCTGAGTATAAGATGGGATAATCTTCAGAATCCGGGTATAGTCGTGACGTGGTAGCCGGACAGGCTGAGACCGGAGGTGTCGGAACCGGCGATAGATTTTACAGCATTCCACAGTGGGGTGGCTTTTTCACCGGCTTCGATCCATTCGGAGCGCGGGTCGGATTCGCGCATTATTCCTCCGCCGCAGATGATGTTGATGCTGAGACGGGGGCCTGTCTGCTCGAGCATGGCGCACCGAAGATTGACGTAGAGGTCAAGATCGCCGCCACGTTTAAGTCCGAGCCATCCGCTGTAGCAATTGCGTTCGTGGGGTTCGAAGCGTGATATAAGGCCCAATGCTCTGTTTACGGGATATCCGGCAACCGCAGGGGTGGGGTTAAGGCAGTCGACAAGGGGCAGTGGGTCGGTTCTGCCTTCCGCTGTGATGGAGTGGCAGAGATGGTGTATATTTCCGAAGGGGATATGGGTGGGTGCCGAGATCCGGGTGTCGAGGCCAAACGTCAGGAATACGTTGTTGATGTGGCGGACGACGACGTTGTGCTCGAGGGTGTTCTTTTCGTCCCATGGCTCGTCGAGGGATGCGGCGTATCTTGTTCCAGCCAGGGCCATTGTGGAGAAGGTGGAGCTGGTGGAGTCGTAGGACAGCAGCCGCTCGGGGGTAGCCGTGAGCCATAATCCGGTCTCCTGTGTGAAATATAGAGCGCGGAATGTGTCGGGGAGCTCATTGAAGTAGGCTTCGGCCAGGGCGACGGCAGATCCGTCGATCTCGGTAGATATGCGCCGTGACATGACCACTTTCTTGAGGCTGTAGCGAAGGTTGCTCTGGGCTTCGTGAATATTGGCTATGTAGTGGTGGTATGGGGTGCTCTGCCTACGGGTGAATTTCATGGAGGAGTCGAATGGCTTCATGCTGTCGGGCAGTGCGATCACATCGGATGCGCTGTACTGGTTGCGTATGCCGACGGCGGAGTCGGCTTTGGCGGCAAACATTGTGATGACGAATGCCGATACCGAAGGATCGGACATGTCGATGGCGTTTGATCCGTCGACAGGTTGCGATGCCATGAACTGAATGTCGCTGCTGCCTGGCATCGCGAATGCAGCAAACGGAAGATTGAGCTGTAAAGCTCTGTCTATAGCTTTCTTGATTGTATCGGAAATGAGCTGGCTCATAGAAATGGGTGTCGTTCAAACCACAGGGTCTGCCATGAGTTCGAATGGGAGGGCGGCGGTTATGATGACCTCGATCATGTCGCCACGACGGCAGCGGGTGTTTTTGGAAACAAGCACTTCGGGATCGACTTCGGGGGAATCGAACTCCGAACGGCATACGTAGTAATCGGGTTCTTCCCGGTCGACGACTACTTTCATCCGTGTGCCTACTTTGGACTGGTGGTGGGAGAGGGATATTTCTTCCTGGAGGGCCATGAGACTGTCGAGGCGTTGCTGCTTGACGTCGTCGGGGATGGAGTCGGAGAAGTGTTTTGCGGCGTAAGTGTCGTCTTCCTCGCAGTAGGCAAATGCTCCCATGCGTTCGAATTTCTGCTCGCGTACGAATTCCATCAGTTCGTCGAATTCCTTTTGCCCTTCGCCCGGGAATCCAACCATAAGGGTCGTGCGAATGTGTATGCCGGGGACTTTCTCGCGGATCTGCCGGAGGAGGCGGCGAGTCTGGTCGGATGAAATGTGCCGCCTCATGTTGTTGAGGACGGGATCGGAAATGTGCTGGAGGGCTATATCAAGGTATTTGCAGACGTTGTCGCGCCGGGCCATTACGTCGAGGATGTCCATCGGGAAGTCGGCTGGGTAGGCGTAGTGGAGCCGGATCCAGCGTATGCCGGGGATGTCGGCCATGCGGTCGATGAGCTGGGCAAGGCGGCTTTCGCCGTAAATGTCGTGGCCGTAGTTGGAGAGGTCTTGCGCAATGACGTTTAACTCGGTGACGCCGCGCGATGCGAGGAGCCGTACCTCATCAAGAATTTCTTCGATGGGGCGGGAGTGGTAGCGTCCGGTAATGAGGGGTATGGCGCAGAAGGCGCAGAACCGGTTGCACCCTTCGGCGATTTTGAGGTAGGCGTGATGTCGCGGGGTGGTAATGATGCGGTCGTAAGGGGCCGTGGCGGGATTGAGGGAGGCAAGGTAGCTGACAATGCCGCTCCAGTCGGTTTTGCCAAACCAATGGTCGACTTCGGGGACGAGTCCGGGGAGCTCCTCCTTGTAGCGTTCGGAGAGGCAACCCATAGCGATAAGAGAGCGTATGCGCTTGCGAGACTTGAGCTGTCCCCATTGAAGGAGGGTGTTGATGGATTCTTCCTTAGCATCGGCGATAAATCCGCATGTGTTGACGATGACAACAGCGTCCTTGGGGAGGCTTTCGGGCCGGGCTTCAATGAGGGTCTTGCACCCGGCATCGGCAAGCATTTTCAACAGGCGCTCGGAGTCGACAAGATTTTTAGAGCATCCAAGCGTGACGACATTGACTACTGTCTGACTCATTTATCTAAGTATCTCTCAAATTAGTTCGTATTCAAGTATCTCATAGGGCTATGACCGGGGCAGTATGCGTCGCGCTGTATCTGCCGGCAGCTTGGTGAGAGTTTCTTAATAAGCCACCGCAAACCAGCCAAAACAGGGCATAGCCAATAGTAGTGAGATGTACTTAAAAACCGAAGAGTGACTTTACGAATTCTTCTTTCCGGAAGACCTGAAGGTCTTCGATCTTCTCGCCGAGACCGATGTATTTGACAGGGATCTTGAACTGGTCGCTGATTCCGATGACAACGCCGCCTTTGGCTGTGCCGTCGAGTTTTGTGATGGCGAGTTCGTTGACCTGGGTCGCTGCCACAAACTGGCGGGCCTGTTCAAAGGCATTCTGTCCGGTGGATCCGTCGAGAACGAGGAGGACTTCATGAGGGGCTCCGGGAACGACGCGATCCATGACTTTGCGGATCTTGGCGAGCTCGTCCATCAGGCCTTTCTGGTTGTGAAGGCGTCCGGCCGTGTCGATGATGACAACGTCGACATCGTTGGCGACGGCGCTCTGCAATGTGTCGAAAGCGACGGCGGCGGGATCAGCACCCTGGCGCTGCTTGACAACGGGGACACCTGCACGTTCGCCCCAGATGTCGAGCTGTTCGGTGGCTGCGGCACGGAATGTGTCGGCGGCACCGAGCATGACTTTGTTTCCGGCGCGTTTGAACTGGGCCGCGAGTTTGCCGATAGTGGTGGTCTTTCCGGCTCCGTTGACACCAACAACCATAATGACATGGGGCTTGTGTCCGGCGGGAACGGAGAAGTCGTCGTCGCTGGATGTAGTCGTGTCGTTTTCGGCGAGCATTGCCGTGATTTCATCGCAAAGCAGGCGGTTGAGTTCTCCGGTACCTACATATTTGTCGCGTGCCACGCGCTTCTGCAGGCGGTCGATGATCTTGAGGGTTGTATCGACCCCCACGTCGCTGGTGACGAAAATCTCCTCAAGCGAATCGAGGAAATCGTCATCAATAGTGTCGCGACCGGCGATGGCGCGGGTTATTTTCTGAAAAACACCTTCTTTGGTGCGTTCCAGTCCCTTGTCGAGTGTCTCCTTTTTCTCTTTGGAGAAAAGCTTAGAGAAGAATCCCATGAAGTATGAGTTGGTTTTGTAAGGTTTGAACGGAGTTTCGGGCTCCATTGGCCTGCAAAGTTAACCTTTTTTCGTGAGAAATAGAAATCGGAGTGCCGTACATTTGTATGACACTCCGACAGGAAGTCCAAGAGGGTGTTTAATAAAAGAGTGTATGGAGGGGTTTGAGGGGAGAATGGCAAGTTATTGTGGCGTCGTTGTGGGACGGCCATACATTTTGTCGTAATATTCGGTGTAGGCACCGCTTGTCACGTTGTCGAGCCATTGGCGGTTGTCGAGATACCATGCAACGGTGCGCTCGATGCCTTCGTCGAAGGATGTGAGGGGCTTCCATCCGAGTTGCCGTGTGAGTTTAGAGGCGTTGATGGCGTAGCGGAGGTCGTGGCCTTTGCGGTCGGTGACAAAAGTGATGAGGGAGTCGGAATAGCCGGGCGGATTGCCGAGAAGGCGGTCGGTTGTGGCAACGACTTTGCGGATGATGTCGATGTTGCGCTGTTCGCAATTGCCTCCGATGTTGTAAGTGTCGCCGGGTTTGCCTTTGTGGAAAATCAGGTCGATGGCCCGAGCGTGGTCTTCGACAAAGAGCCAGTCGCGAACGTTGTCGCCTTTGCCGTAAACGGGAATGGGGCGGTGCAGGCGGACATTGTTAATGACAAGGGGAAGGAGTTTTTCGGGGAACTGGTATGGGCCGTAGTTGTTGGAGCAATTGGTGATGAGTGTGGGCATTCCGTAGGTGTCGTGGTATGCCCGGACGAGGTGGTCGCTGCCGGCTTTTGAAGCGGAGTAAGGTGAGTGGGGTGTGTAGGGGGTCTGTTCGGTGAACGGGGGATCGTCGTGGAGGAGTGATCCGTAGACTTCGTCGGTCGATATGTGGTAGAATAGTTTACCGTTGTATCCTTCGGGTAGTTTCTCCCAGTAGTCTTTGGCGCAGTTGAGGAGAGTGAGTGTGCCAATCATGTTTGTGCGTGCGAAAGCCAGAGGATCGACGATGGATCGGTCGACGTGGGTCTCGGCAGCGAGGTGAATGATACCGTCGATGTTGTACCGGCTGATGATATCTGATATGGCCTGCGCGTCGCAGATGTCGGCCTTGACAAAGCGGTAGGCGGGGTTTGACTCGATGTCGGCGAGGTTTGCAAGGTTGCCGGCGTAGGTAAGTGCGTCGACGTTGATGATGTTGTAGTCGGGATGGTTGAGGATGAGGTGGCGAACAAGATTGGATCCGATGAAACCGGCTCCTCCGGTGACCATTATATTTCGCATGAGCAGTCGAGTGGGTTGAATGTGAAGGGGGAGGTGAATTGGGAGAAAAGAGGGTTGCGGAGATCCTTTTCGCTGAGGATGGCCGAGGATTTGTCGAATGGCCAATCGATGTTAAGCTGCGGGTCGAAAGGATTGATGCCTCCTTCGGCGAGTGGGGCGTAGTAGTTGTCGCATTTGTATGCGAAAATAGTGTCGTCGGCCAGGACGGCGAATCCGTGTGCGAGACCGCGAGGCAGGAAGAGCTGCCGGTGGTTGTCGGCGGACAGCTCGACAGCGATGTGTTTGCCGAATGCGGGTGATCCTTTGCGTAGATCGACGGCGATGTCGAGGACACGTCCGGTGATGCATCTGACAAGCTTGGCCTGGGCGAAGGGTGGTTTCTGGAAATGGAGTCCGCGGATGACACCTTTCTGTGACCGGCTTTCATTGTCCTGGACAAAGAGGACGTCGGGCGCGACTTCGGCGTTGAACCGACGTTGGGTCCATGTTTCGCAGAAATATCCCCGGGCATCGGGGTATATGTCGGGCTGAATGATAACGGCACCCGGGATTGGGGTCTCTATGATGTTCATGACAGGTTGCTGCTGTTTTTTGATGCGAGTTTCATGAGGTAACGTCCGTAATCGTTGGCGAGCATTGGTGCGGCAATCCGGCGGAGGTCGTCGCTGCTGATCCAGTTGCGCTCAAACGCGATGCCTTCGAGGCATGCAATCTTGAGCCCCTGGCGCTTCTCGATGGTCTCAATGTAGGCGGACGCCTCGGCCAAAGAATCGTGGGTGCCGGTGTCGAGCCAGGCAAAACCGTTGCCGAGGATGTCGATGTGGAGGCGTTGTTCGTCGAGATAGAGGCAGTTGAGCGAGGTGATCTCCAATTCGCCCCGAGCGGAAGGGGTGATGCGCAGGGCTTTCTGGACAACGTCGGCGGGGTAGAAGTATAGACCGACGACGGCGAATTCGGAGCGAGGGTTGGCGGGCTTTTCCTCGATGCTGATGCACCGGCCGGTGTGGGGGTCGAATTCGGCGACACCGTAGCGCTGCGGATCGTTGACGTGATAACCGAAAACGGTGGCTTCGCTATCGGTGGAAGCCTGGGCGCGAGCCACGGCTTGCTGAAGCTTTCGGGATAGTCCAGCACCATGGAAGATATTGTCACCAAGCACAAGGCAAGCGGCTTCGCCGGCGAGCCAGTCGGCGCCGATGATGAAGGCTTGCGCGAGACCGTCGGGTGATGGCTGCTCGGCATAACTGAGGTTTACGCCGAAGTCGCTGCCATCGCCAAGCAACCGCCGGAACAAAGGTAGGTCGAGAGGTGTGGAGATGAGCAGAATGTCGCGGATACCGGCCATCATGAGGACTGACAGCGGATAGTAGACCATTGGCTTGTCGTAGACGGGCAGCAGCTGTTTGCTTACTGACTTTGTGATTGGATAGAGGCGCGTTCCGGCACCTCCGGCTAATATTATACCTTTCACGTCGTAGATAGTATTTTTGGCAAAGATAGTCAGTTTCTGTCATTCTGACGCAAAAAGGGGCGCATAAATGTGGGCGTAAACCGGGCGTTGATATCAAGGAAAAGGGAGGCGGATGACAGGTGTGGGATTATTTTAGAATTTTTTTGCTTGAAATCTGTAACAAAACAATGGTTCGTCCGTCTATTAAGTATAAGCTAATTCAAATGATATGAAAAAGAGTATTGCGTTAATATTGCTATGTATAGCGTTGATGATGCCTTGCGGGGTGTCGGCCAAAAAGGTGGTATCGCAGTCATCGGACCGAGAGTCGAAGGCAGCGGTTGTCGGAGTCGGCGATGCTGAGAAAACATACAATGTCGGGGCGTTTCAAAGTGTGAGTGTCTCGACCGGAGTAAGTGTGGTTTATACTGTAGGACGTGAAAATAGAGTGAAGGTTGTCGCTACGTCGTCAAAGTTGCTCAATCTGGTTGAAGTCAAGTCGGTTAACGGAAAGCTGTCGATCGGAATCAAGCCAAACAGTGGCCGTATCAAGGGAAAAGTGACGGCTTATGTGAGCGGCCAGTCGCCGAGCCGAGTGTCAGTGTCGAGTGGTGCTGATTTTAAGTCAAAATCGCGGTTTGATCTGACTGGAGGATCGTTTGAGGCATCGGCATCGAGTGGCGGTAGCATAGACATACCCTATGTCAAGGCTGTAGGATTGACGCTGAAAAGTTCGAGCAGTTCGGATATTGATATAAATGGCTGCAATACAGGTACTGTAAGCCTTACGGCATCGAGCGGGTCGGATATCGAGATAAATAGTTGCAATACAAGTACTGTAAGCCTTACGGCATCGAGTGGATCGGACATCGAGATCAAAAGTCTCAATGGATCTGAGGTGACAGCCTCAACGAGCAGCGGTGCTGATATCAAGATATCGAAGGCAAGTGTGAGCGGAACCACAACGTACAAGGGTAGCAGCGGCTCGTCGTTCAAGATATCTGGTTCGGGCCGGCATGTGAATTTTACGGTGTCGAGTGGTGCTGATGTCAATGCAGAGGATTTCAGCGCACGTACGGGAGTCGTGTCGGCATCAACGAGCGGCGGTAATATAAAGTGTAATGTTCAGGATCTTGAAGTGGCACATGGTAAGATAAAGAATAAGAAACGTTGAGGGCTGTGGCTATGGGTTATTCCTTAGCCTCCAGCTTTCCCACCAATGATGATAATTGTTAGAGAGTAGCCGTGCTGTCGCATACGACAGTGCGGCTACAATTGTTGCAGGGAGTAAGAGAACGTAGCCGGAGGCCATCTCAACGGTTAGAAAAATCGCCATGAGCGGAGCCTTGATGGCACCTGCCATGACTCCTGTGGTGCCTAAAAATACGAATTGGATAACAGGCAGGTCTGTGCCCAACAGCAGATTGGAGGTTGTGGCGAAGATGAATCCGGCAATGCTGCCTATCATGACTGTCGGCGCGAAATCGCCGGCAACGCCACCTCCACTGTTTGTAGAGGATGTGGCAAAAGGCTTGGCAAGAATGAGTCCTGTCGCAACAATCAGGATGACTATAGGGAGACCGTCACTTGAAGAAAACAAAGATGCGAGCCATGTGTAGCTGATGAGTGAGCTGTTGTCGCCAGCAAGAAGATCGGCAACTTCGCCGTATCCTTCTCCGTATAGTGATGGGAATAAGAACAGGAGGATTCCGACGGTCAGACCAGATAGGATGTTTTTGATCCAGGGATTTGTCATGCGGGTGTAGAGGCGAGTCATGCGGCGCATCACGTATGCGTAGTAAGCGGAATACAGACCAAGGAATATTCCTAAAAGCAGTACAGCTCCCCAGTGTGCAGGCATGATAGAATGGGCATGGCTGAATAGTACATCGGGTGTGAATCCTGAAAGAGTGTAGGCTGTCAGACCCGCCGCCAGAGTTGATGTGAACAAAGCGATGAGCCCGGTGGTGTCGAAAGCAATAGCAAGAACCTCAATTGCGAAAAGGGCTCCGCCGATGGGAGCCTTGAAGATGCCGGCTATTCCGGCTCCAGCGCCACATGCTACAAGCATGAGCAACTGTTGACCTGAGACTCTGAACAGGCGACCAGTATTGCTTCCTATCGCGGCTCCGGTACATGCTATAGGGCCTTCGGAACCTGCTGATCCTCCAAAACCAAGTGTCAGGGAGCTGGCTATGAGAGGCGCGTAGATCCATTGTGCAGACATCCGGTAGTCATGGTTGGCCAGGCTCGTACGCAATTTGTCGACGCCATGATATATTTCGCGGTGAAGTATATAGCGTTGAAATATGCCGGATAGCAGGATGCCTATGACAGGGAAGAGCAAAAAGAGCAGGTTTGGTCCATCGGAATGCAAGTGTGCTGTAAGAGGCGATGATACCCAGCGTATCATGCATTTCAGCAAATGTGCGCAAGCTCCTGTAAGAATGCCTATAAGCAATGCCAACATGACAATATAGATGGTACTGTGTGCATCCGGAGAGAGATGTACAGAACTGGGTCTGGTAGACTTCCTGGCTGTTATGTCGGTTTTGGTATTCACCGGAATTAAAACTTGTTTTGATAACGGACATACTATAAATATTGTTTTTACAAGTATCGGATATGGTTGTGTTTTTGACCGAATCTGACTATCTTTGCATTAGTTTTAAAGTAAAATAACAACATTATGCCACGATTGCCTTTGACCCGAAAATTCTCGGGAAGCAGTCTCAGATACCATATCGGCGCTATCTTAGCCGCCAGCGCCTGGGGTGCCGCATTTATTTCGACCAAAGTTCTGCTGCAGCATGGTCTGAGTGCGGTCGAGATATACGTGTTGCGTTTTGTAATAGCCTATGTGTTCACGCTCTGCATATGTCCTACACCTATGTGGAGCCGTTCGATAAAGGATGAGTTGCTGTTTGTTTTGTGCGGTGTATGCGGCGGTTCGGTATATTTTATTGCTGAGAATACAGCATGCGTCTATACGATGGTTACCAACGTATCGCTGATAGTCACATTATCGCCATTGATAACTACTCTTATCGTGGCTGTGGCATACAAGGATGTACACCTGCCCCGTGGATTTGTACTTGGTTCGCTGATAGCGTTTCTTGGCGTGGCATGTGTGATATTCAACAGTAGTTTTGTCGTTAAGGTAAAGCCTTTCGGTGATCTTCTGGCACTGCTTGCTGCGGTGAGTTTCTCGATATATACTTTAGTACTTAAGCCTCTCAATGCTGTATACAATTCATGGTTTATTACCAGAAAGACATTTGCCTATGGTGTAATAACAGCACTACCGTTTATGGCGCTGGAGCCCGAACATTCTTCGTGGCGGGTGTTGCTAAATCATGAGGTTATAATTAACCTGGTATTGCTCAGTGTGATAGCTTCTGTTCTCGCATACGTGCTGTGGGCTCAGACTGTGAAGCGCATGGGTGAGGTTAAGGCCGGCAATTATCTGTATCTATCTCCACTTGTCACATTGGTAATGTCGGCATTGTTGCTGCATGAGCATATCTCAATAGTGGGATACACCGGATGTGCATTGATAATGGCAGGTGTGATCCTCAGTGAGAAGATGAGTCAACGGGCCAGCCGGAAACTCGGTTAGTCTTCACTATTGAGAAAATTTATCTCCTCCACAAGACGTTCGGCAAGCTGTGATGACAGTTCAAAACCGAGAGTACATTCAATCTGAGCGAGTTGCATCGCTTCAGCGTTGTGGGCTGGAATCAGATTCCACAGCAACCGTACCCCGCAGTACCTTATTATTGGATCCTCAATATCGCGGTCAAGGCACCGGCGAGCTATGTCGATTGCGCAGGGGAGCTTTTTAAGCAATTTAAGACACAGTACATCGGCAACTTCGGTGCAGTTGACGGAGGTTGCCATCTGTATGGCCTCGTCGGCCTGCATTTCATCGGCCTTCATCAGCATGGGGGCGAGCAGCAGGCTCTCACGTGTTCGCTTGTCGTTCCACAGCTTTCTGCCCATATCGGGATCCGGTCCAAACATGGCAGCAGTTTCATTTATCTGTGGCAGATTCATTCCAAATATTACAGGAAATGGACTCCCGGCGCTGCGCAATGTGTCGGCGATGATACCATTCCGCATGGCAAACATGTGTCGCTTGATGAGCTGTAACTTACTATAGGTTGTCATAATGTGTACAAAATTAGTAAATAACTCTTAAGCGTCCAAAGCGTGGAGGAATGATATTTGCATATCTAATGTAAAGGAGTTAACTTTGCGGTGACGCATGATTATGAACATGAAACGAATTACAATAGCCGCCATTGCTGTCGCGGCGATCGCATTTACTTCGCTGGCAGATCTGAAAGAATTGCCAGTCAAGAATATAGATGGCCGTAGTTACCATTACTACGAGGTTCAGCCAAAGGAGACGGTATATTCGATATGCCGTCGTCTGGGCATCAGCAAGGAACAACTTGTAGAGGCGAATCCATCGGTAGGTACCGAAGGTCTGAAGGCGTACTCAGAACTTCTGTTTCCTGTTGCCGACGAGAAGCCAATTGCCGATACCCATCTCGTGAAGAAGGGTGAGACGATATATGGTATCTGTCATAAATATGGCATAACTCCGGCTAATCTTGAGGCCTGGAACCCGAATATAAGGGATGGGCTGAGGTCGGGTATGACGGTATATGTATCCAATCCCGGTCGTACTGATTCAGTGAAACCGGGTGATGTTGTTACTTCGGTAGCTCAACAAGCTCCAGAAACAGTCAAGCGTCCGGATTTTGAATATTATACCGTTAAAGATAAAGAGACATTCTACTCGATAGCCCATAGTCACGGCATCTCCGTAGCTCAACTTGAGGAGGCGAACCCAGAGGTGGGATTGCTAAAATCGGGTCAGATACTCAAGATTCCTGTAGAAATCCCGGATACAGCCGGCAAAGATGTAGCTGAGAATGTCGCGGCGATAGAGATAAGTGTGCCTGGTGCAGACAAGCAGAATGATCCGGATCAGACAGCTGTCGAGCAGAATAACCGTATAGAGATAGCCATTATACTTCCGTTTATGGCGGAGACATCGCCCCAACCACGTCAAGGCCAACTGTATACGGAGTTTTACAAGGGATTCCTGCTTGGAGTGGACAGTATGCGTTCGTGCGGAAATCCTATAGCTCTGCAAGTATATGATACCAATGGGTCGATGGATACTCTCAGGTCAATACTTGAGAAGCCTGAGTTGAAAAAGGCACAGGTGATCATACCTCCCGACAACGAGAGTCAAATCACGGAAATAGCCCGATATGGCAATGCCAACGGAATAAGTGTCCTGAATCTGTTTTCGATCAAGGACCGTTCGTACACGATGTATCCCAATGTGTATCAGGCAAACATTCCGCATGAGGCCATGTATGCCAAGGCTATTGACGGTATTATCAATGATATGAATGGCCGAATACCGGTCCTGATAGTGCCTGAGGAGGGTCAGACTGATAAGCAGGAGTTTGTGAATGCACTGAAAAAGCGTATGGATGGTGCAGCTATCGATTACAAGACCATCACGTATACTACTGCTCTGGGAATGGATGATCTTAAGGATCTGGACAGGACGCAGAGCTATGCGTTCATACCTGCCTCAGGTAAGCAATCGGATCTTAACCGGATGTTGCCGGCTCTTATCGAACTGAAAGGAGAGCTGACCGGGTATGATCCGGCAAAGCTTTACGGCTATCCGGAATGGACAACATTTCGCGGTGAGACACTTGAGAATATGCATACTATGAATACATATGTGTACTCCAGATTCTTTACTGTTCCTGAGGATCCATGGGCCTCTGAGGTCGATGACTCATTCGAAAGGTGGTACGGAGTGCCGATGGGCAGCTATGTTCCTCGCCAGGGGCTTCTTGGTTTTGACACGGCCATGTATCTTATCGGTGCGCTGGGTGGCGAGCATAAGGAAACATATCGTGGTGTGCAGAACGGTTATCATTTCATACGCCCTGCCGGTGTTTCAGGATATGTGAACAATGACCTGTATTTTGTAAACTTCCGTCCAAGCGGCCTGATTGACCGCATAGCTTTGTGATAAAGATGAAATATTCAGTCGCACTTATTGCGTTAGTAGCGATGTTTTTGCCAGGTATAGCCAGTGCTCAGCGTACCTATAATCCTAAGTTATGGATAGGTGGAGATGCCGGTATGACATTAAGCAACATGCAGTTCGCACCAGATGTGGAGCAATCAATGCTCAATGGAAAGAAGTTTGGTGTAAGAGTCAGATATGCTGAGGAAAAGCTGTTTGGTCTGCTTGGCGAGCTTAACATAGAGCAGCGTGGATGGAAGGAGAATTTTGATGAGGATAACGACAAATTCGAGTATCAAAGGACTCTAACGTATATAACGCTGCCGGTGATGACCCATATATACTTCGGCAGCTCCCGCTTCAAGGCTTATGTGAACCTCGGACCTTCGGTGAGTTACATGATAGGTGATAAGATAAAGAGCAACTTTGACTATCGTGATCCTGAGTCGGTGGAAGGATTTCCATACCGTTACCGCCAGACAGAGCAGATGTCGATGGATATCAGCAGTAAGTTTGACTATGGAATAGCAGCGGGTGCGGGAATAGAATTGTTTGTCGGAAAGGGGCGGCGCCATTCATTCACTCTTGAGGGCCGCTATTATTATGGACTTGGAAGTATTTTCCCAAGTCATAAAAGCGATACATTCTCAGCATCGCGAGGCACATCGATAGCTGTAACTTTAGGTTATTGGTTCAGGATCAAAGGAACACCTTGATCATGTGTCAGCTATAGAGTATGCGCATTATCAGGTCGTAGAGCAGGTCGTATTCGTTCTGCCGGCTTCCAACACCTTTGCTTTTGCGGTCGAAATCGCGTAGAGCCGAGATGATGTTGATGACCGATGTCGGGGCGTAAGCTCTTACTCCAAGGTCGTAACGTTTCATCTGAAATGAGCTTTTCACTCCGAGCATCTTCATGCGATCGGATGGCGACATGGAGCGTCCCCAGTGACAGCACAGAAGACCGGCGAAGAAATCGAAGAGTGCTGAGAGAGTCATAACTGTCGGATTGTTCTTAGGATTGCTCCGGAAATAGTGAATTATCCTGAGCGCCTTTTCGCCATTGCGTGTGGCAAGCGCGTCGCAGAGTTCAAAATTGTTGTAATCCTTGCTTATGCCGATATTTCTCTCTATGACTTCGGGTGTAATCATAGAACCAGGAGGCAGGATCAATGCCAGTTTCTTTATCTCGCCATACAGCCGGGACACATCCGTTCCGATATAGTCGGCGAGCATAGCCTGTCCTTTGGCCTCGATAGTCAGATTGTTTTCTTTTACCAGACCGGATATGAGGGCCGGGAGGCCACTCTCGTATATTTTTTTCGACTCGAAATTGGGGTATCCTCCTTTGCGTATTGCAGCAAGCAGATCTTTACCCTTGGCCTCTGCACCTCTGAAACATATGACAAGCACAGTTGTTGGCGAAGGATTGCTCACATAGGTGTGCAGCCGGTTTATGACATCGGCCCGTGCAGCCTGTGCTTCTTTGAGTATGACCACCTGGCGTTCGCCCATCATGGGGAAGCTACGGCAAGCCCGTATGATTGTGTCGGGTTCGGTCTCAGGGGCATACAAAGTATACAGGTTGAATGCTTTCATCTCATCGGGCACAAGCATCTCAAATGCTTCGGCGAGACGGTCTATGAAGTAACCTTCCTGACCGTGAAGAAGATATACCGGATATTTCGGGCCGCGTTTAATCTCGGCCATCAAAGATGCGTAGGTTAGGGTATTATTCGCAGCCATGAGATGAAAAATTTGTGTAAATTTACGGAAAATTTTTGGAATGAAGCAGCTAAATTTACCTAAAGTAAGCAATCTCAGCGTAGAGGCGGATCCTGGTGGAGAGGGCCGTATGAGGATATATGACAGGATGCGAGGAAAGTGGGTCGCTCTTACTCCGGAGGAATGGGTGAGGCAGAATTTCACATCGTGGCTTGTTGAATACAAGCATTATCCGATCAGTCTCATGGCAAATGAGGTCGGTATAAAGATACAGGGAATGACACGCCGTATAGATACATTGGTGTACGGTCGTGACGGACGCACACCATTGTGCATTGTTGAATTCAAGGCACCGGAGGTTATGGTGTGTGCTTCTACTTTCATGCAGGCGGCACGTTATAATCTGGTAATGCAGGCGCCAGTGCTGATAATAAGCAACGGTATGCACCACTATGCGGCTGTGGTTACGCCGGGCTATCCTCAGCCACGATACCTCAAGGATATACCGACGTATGAAGAGCTTGAGCTGATAGCCAGATGCAGAGATGATTCAATGACCGGATAGCGGTTTCATCACTCAAGTCGGCGGTTGCGCAGGTCGGGCAGGAAAACGGCAACGATTCCGAGCAGCGGAGTATAGGCACAGAAGTTGTAGACGGCCTCGATACCGTAAGTGTCGGCAAAGTTTCCGAGTACAGCTGATGCTATACCGCCTACACCGAACGAGAAACCGAAAAAGAGGCCTGATATCATTCCGAGTTTTGTCGGCAGAAGTTCCTGGGCATAGAGAAGAATGGCGGGGAATGCGGATGAGAGTGTGAAACCGGCGCAAAAGCTCAGTATTGCAGTCGGGATAAGAGATACGTGCGGCATGAGCAAGCTGAATGGAGCTGTGCCGAGAATGCTTATCCAAATAACTATCTTGCGTCCATAGCGGTCGCCGACGGGACCTCCGACAAGAGTTCCGGCAGCCGTTGATACTACGAAGATGAACAGATATATCTGGGACATAGATACACTTATGCCAAATTTGTCGATGAGATAGAAAGTATAGTAGCTTGACAAACTGGCCATGTATATATATTTGGAAAATATCAGTACCGTTATTATTAGAATTGTGAATATCGTCATGCGTTTGGACAGCGGGAGCCGGGCATGATGTTCCTCCCGGTGGATTGATGCGCGTTGCTCATTCAGATAGCTATCGTACCAACGGCATACAGGACGCATGGCACAGAAGCATAGCAGAGCGAAGATAAGGAACCACATGACGTAATGACGGTTGTGAGGGGCTACGATGAGAGCTACCAGGAGCGGTCCGATAGAACCTCCGAAGTTGCCTCCAACTTGAAAAACAGACTGTGCAAATCCGCGTCGTTCACGACCGGCAAGCGATGTGATCCGGGATGCTTCGGGATGCAGGGTGGCAGATCCTACACCAACCATGAAGACTGCAAGAAGAATGCCGGGCAGGGAGTTGCAGTAGGCGAACAGAACTATACCGACAGCGGTAGAACACATACCGGCAGGCAGGCTGTAGACAAACGGGCGCCGGTCGAATACATAGCCGACAACCGGCTGAAATATGGATGCGGCCAACTGGTATACCAACGTTATGAGACCGATCTGGGCGAAGTTGATACCCAGATCGGATTTGAGCATTGGATAGACTGCTGTAATGACTGATTGCAGAAGGTCGTTTAGACAATGTGATGCGCTCAGAGCCAATAAAATGGGAAAGGTTGGCATGGCGGTGAGACGCTTGATTCCGGATAGTCCGATCATGCTTTAATCCTTAGATGTACCTATTGAGAATGTTCCGTGCTGGAAAAGTTGTGCGAAGTTACAAAAAAATGTTTGGTCGGGCAACCTGCCGCAGTCTCCGACAGGTACATAAAGGATAACAGTGGCGGTTATCTGTATATGTCGCGGTAGTCATTCATGAAACGTCGGAATACAATCAATCCTATCATGAGTCCGATAGCGGCACCGCAGGACATGCCCGAGAGAAACGCAGTATCGTCGGAAACCGCATATGCTAACAGTCCGATGAGACCGATGGCGAGAGGAATAAGAATGGCCATGAACTGCAGATGCCGTTTGCGGTAGAGTAAGGCTAACTCCGCTACGGTTGATATAGTCATTGCGACCGGATCGATATGTCTTATTTTGTTCCATAACCAGTAGTCCATTGCGAAACATATGAGGAAGAATGAAGAGAACGCAATGGATACCGGCAACCGTAGTTGGGAAGAGATGAGCAGGTGATTGTTACTGAACAACAAGTTGGTAAGAAATGATAAGTTGATGGCGATTATACAAAAGTGGCGGTATCTGTTGCGCAGTCGGTCGAGAGCCGTCTTGTTATTGCAGATGCGGTTTAGGTCGATATCGGGTTGTGATTTGCCGAGTGCATCTGCGGTTTGGTCCCATGCTTTTTTGATGTAGGAATGTGTCATGTTGTCAAATATTATCGAATTGGCTGGTAAGTTGTTCTTTTATTCTACGCAGGCGTGTGGCAATGGTGTTTCGCTTCATGCCTGTGGCTATGGCAATCTCATCGTAGGTCATGTCATCAAGCCACATCATGATGATAGCCCTGTTGATGAGGCTCAGTCTGGATATAAGTGTATGCAGATGCTCAATAGTATCTTTGTCGCTTTCGTCAGACACAATGTCATACAGTTGATCGAGGCTTTCATGGTTATGACGCGAGAGACTGCGTAAGGTGGTCAGGCAAGAGTTGATGGTGACACGATATACCCATGTGTGCAAGGATGCCTGCCCGCGATAGCTTTTCATGCCGCGCCAGATGTTGATGAGAGCATTTTGCCTAAGATCATCATACTGGGCTATTGATCCGGAATAATAAAAGCAGATCTGGGATATGGTTGTGGCCTCCGACCGGATCAGTTCGGTAAACTCCTGCTCTAAAGGACGACAGCTACCTAATGTGCCATCTGTCATCCGGCTGACGATGTAAGCTAATCGGGCATATAGTATGCTTAGCTTCAGGCTAAACGGTGGGGATGGAAGAGAGGCAACTGTTTGGTGAAATGTCATGGTTGAAATTCAGTTGTTGTTTCTGAATAATTAGACTCACCGCCGTTGCAGATAGTTTCATTATTGTGATGAAAAAAGAGGTTGCCTTTTTATTAGATCCTGCTGGTCAATTATGAAGGATCTACGTCCGGCTGGATGACAACGTTGCTGAAGGTCTCGCGGTGGTTTGAACGGACATGATTGGCTATCTGATCAAGAGCTGAGTGTACGTCGCGCATTGATATTGTCGGTTCGAGTTTCAGCATGAGCATACGTATGTAAAGTGACTGTACGCGTCCAACCGGAGGCTCTTGAGGTCCGCTTATGCGTTTTGATCCGAACACAGCCCTGAGAGCTGAAGCGTATATTGATGCTGCTTCGTCGGCCATGCGCGGGTCGGCATGCTTGATGTAAATGTTGACGATCCGGACAAAGGGGGGATAGTTGAACCGTCGGCGTTGTTCAAGCTCATGGGTATAGAAACCCATATAATCGTGAGCAAGAAGAAAAGAAAATACAGGATTCTGCGGATCGCGGGTCTGTACGGCAACTACTGCGTCATGGTCCGGAGTGTCATTTCGGCGTCCGGCCCGTCCGGCCACTTGTTCAAGCATACAGAATGTGCGCTCGGATGCACGGAAGTCGGGCATGGATAGCATGGAGTCGGGATTGATTACTGCTACCATGCTCACCCCGTCGAAATCAAGGCCTTTTGTGACCATCTGGGTCCCTACAAGTATCTGTGATTTTCGGGCCGAGAATTCGGAGATCAGCTGAGAGTGGGCGTCTTTATTGCGAGTCGTGTCAAGATCCATACGTGCTACGGATACATCCGGGAATGAGCGTAAGATGTCGTCTGCTATACGTTCCGTGCCATATCCGCATACCTCAATTGAGGGGCTTTTGCATGACGGACAGACGAGAGTGAGAGGATATTGAGCACCGCAGTAGTGGCATACAAGTTTGTCGAGATGTTTATGGTAGGTGAGCGAGACGTCGCAGTGGACGCATTTGGGCGTATAAGCACACTGACGGCATACGGCAACAGGAGCATATCCGCGTCGGTTCAGGAACATTATAACCTGGCGGTTAAATTCAAGCGTGTGCCGTGCGAGAGCAACTGTCCGTGCGGCAAAAGCACCGGCTGTCTCACCGCGTTTGTAAGCGCGGGTCATATCGATAAGTTCGATGCGTGGAAGGTTGGCGCCACCATAGCGTTGGGAGATTGTGACCAAGCCGAAGCGGTTGCCTTCGGTAGCTTTGTAGTAAGTGTCGACGGCCGGTGTTGCGCTGCCAAGGAGAGTCTTGGCCCCGTGCATACGAGCCAACATCATGGCAGTGTCGCGTCCATTGTAGCGCGGTGCCGGATCCTGCTGTTTATAGCTCTGATCGTGTTCTTCATCGACTATCACCAGCCCGAGATTGTGGAATGGCAGGCAAACTGATGACCGTGCTCCTACTATTATAGCCGGATCCGAGGAGTCGAGCAAACGGCGCCAGATATCAACGCGCTCACTGTCTGAAAATTTGGAATGGTAGACAATGATCCGATCTCCGAAAACGCGTTGCAGGCGTTCGGTCAACTGTGTTGTCAGAGCTATCTCAGGTACGAGCATGAGTACCTGACGCTTCTGTTTAATCACGAAGTCCATGAGATGCATGTAGATCTCTGTCTTTCCTGATGATGTGACTCCATGGAGCAGTGTCACTTCTTTTTCAAGCCACGACTTATGTATACGATCAAGAGCTTCGTTCTGGGCCTCGGTGAGCGATGGTAATGGAATTGTCGGTCCACCGGCAAATGAGAATCTGTTGATTTCGCGGCGATAGAACTCTATTATACCTTTGCGTTGCATGGCCAAGAGAACGGCCGATGTGACGGCCGACCGTTCGAGCAGGTCTGCCCGGCTAACATGATTGTGCGGTTGATTGCGCCGGTTCAGACCCTGCAGTTCGATGAGAGTGAGTAGTGCGGCTTCTTGTTTTGGCGCACCTTTCACAGCTTCGAATGCTTTGGATACGGCCATAATCTCATCGCATCCTTCAGGAATGACGAGTTTTACTGATGGTATCCTGAGTGGACGATATCGTTCAACGAGTCTTTCGGCTACCATTACGGCTCCTTTATCGACGAGTTTCGATATAATTGCTCCGGTATTGCTGATTCCGCTCTTGCGCTCAAGTTCACCGACACTTATGCGCTTTTCGGCATGATTGATGAACTGAAGTAGGGTTATTTCTCTCTCGGAGAGTGGGTTTAGGCGGTTTTCCTCAAAATCATCGACTGTCTGTATAAATGTCTCACTTTCGATCTTGAGTCCGGCCGGAAGCGCAGCACGCATTACCTCGCCCACAGTACAGCAGTAGTATTCAGCCAACCATTCCCAGAGTTGTCGTTGCGGACGTCTGATTATGGGGTAATCATCAAGCAGGCGCTCTATCGGTTTTACCTGGATATCTTCGGCGGGTCGTGGCGCTGATGTGGTCACAACTATACCCGTGTATTGTTTCTTCCGGCCAAACGGAACGATCACTCTGCTGCCATCTTTGATTCTGCCACGCATTTCATCGGGGATGGAATAGGTGAACGGTGCAGGAAGCGGCAAGGGCAGCAATACGGACGCGAAAGTATTGTCGGTGGACATGAGAGGGATATTGTTTTGTGGCAGCAGCCGAAATTTGTACTACAAAGATACGCAAAAATATCACTATTCTTGTGTATCTTTGCGCTTGATGAAAAATTATAACCGTATAAAGACTTAGTAATGAACGAAGTTATACTTAACGATCATAATAAGCAGGAGTACCCGCCAATGCATTCGGCTGAGCATCTGCTCAATGGAGAGATGGCACGCCGGTTTGGCTGTGGACGGGCATTCAGTGCTCACGTAGAGCGCAAGAAGTCAAAACTTGATTACCGTATGCCGCGTCAGCTGAGCGATGAAGAAATAAGATCGCTGGAAGAATATGTGAATTCTGTAATTGCTGCAGATGTAGAGGTGACAGAAGAGTATATCAGTCAAGATGAAGCGATGACCAGGTTTGATATGAGCCGTTTGCCGGATGATGCATCAGAGACAGTGAGGGTGGTGCACATTGGCGGGTATGATCAATGTTTATGCGCGGGTGTACATGTAGACCGTACATCAGAAATAGGGGTGTTCCGTATATCAAGCACGCGATATCAGGATGGTGTGCAAAGGATAGTATTTAAACTTACCGAGAGTAAATGAACAATCACATATGATGAGAGCGCATGCAGACAGTCTGCATGCGCTCTCATCATATGTGATTGAGTCGTCTATTTATCTTGCATGATAAGTTCGGGATAACGCTCACCGAAATATTTCCAAAGCGATGACAGCATGAGTGCCTGCCGCATAGTGCCGCTTTTGAGTAGCTCGGCCAGTTCTTTACGGGTCAGAATCTCGACTCGCAGGTCTTCATTGGCATCAAGATGCTGTGAAGTTGATAGCTTGACCCCTTCTGCAATGTAGCAGTATGTAAGATTGTTCTGCGATCCGGGATTAGCGCAGACTACGCAGTTGAGGCTCCAGCGGCCACCGGTGTAGCCGGTTTCTTCTGCCAGTTCGCGGCGTGCGGCATCAAGAGGCTCCTCATTTTTCTCTACCACTCCGGCGCATAGTTCGGTAGATACAATTCCAAGTCCGTGTCTATACTGGCGCACCATCACGTAACGGTCGTCATCGGTTACTGCGATGATGTTGATCCAAGACGGGTATTCGAGTATCCAGTATTCATCGTTAACGCGTCCGTCCGGAAGCTTTACGGTATCTTTTCTTGCCGTCAGCCAAGGACGTTGGATGTAATATTCACTCTGGAGCGTTTCCCAGGGTTTTATATCATCGTTCATGATTACTTTAGATTATCGCGCACACGGTCAAGATACGCTTTCATTGCAATGGAGTCGCGGTCGCTCACTATTTTCTGGAGGTCGGCAAGTTGCTGCTGTATCAAGCTGAGTTGTGCAGGGGTATTGGGGTTGAACAGAATCTCACTCAGCAGGAAGTCGTCTTCGCTCATCAGACCACGTGCTATGGCCATATGACGTTTGAATGTGGTTCCTGGTGCATTCTGATGTTTCATAACCCCGGCAAACACAAGCGTTGATGCAAACGGAATTGATAGTGAGTATGCTATGGTGAGGTCATGCTCCTCGAATGTGTACTCCTCGATGTGAAGACCGAGTCGGCTATATAGATCGCGGAAAAATATACGTCCGAGATGATCTCCCTCCTTGATTATGATCGCATTTTCGTCAGCGAGGTTGCTCAATGACGCAAATGTCGGGCCAAACATCGGGTGGGTGGATACAAATGGGTGTCCGGCAGAGGCATAGAATTCAGGTAGTCCGGTCTTTACTGATGCTATGTCACTGATTATGCAGTTTGGCTCAAGATATGGGAGCACAGCCTTAAAAGCATCAATGGTGTACTTGACTGTTGCCGCGTTGATAACCAACTCAGGCTTGAACTCCGATACTTCGTTGAGAGAAGTGAACCGTCGGGCATTGTAGGTAAATCTCAGACGTTTGGGATCGTAGTCGTATACAGCTACATCGTGGTCGAATGAGAGCAGATCGCAGAAAAATGACCCCATTTTTCCAGCTCCCATTATGAGTATCTTCATGTCAGCAGGAATTTAACGTGCGCGGTCGTTTAGTACTTCTATCTGCTGGCGCACACTCTCTTCATGTATGGCGAGCAGGATAGACTTTAGAAATTCGGTAGACATAGCCATTTCTTCACCGAGTTTTACGCGTGTGCGTATTACATCGTTATATCGGTTAGCCTGAAGGACCGGCATACGGTGTTCCTTTTTATACTGTCCTATCTCACGCGATATTCTCATACGTTTGCTCAGTGCCTCAAGTATCTCGTTGTCTACTTGGTCGATCTGTTGGCGAAGGAGGGTCAGATTCTCGGTAGATTGATGGGAATCGCGTATTACCAGAGTATGGAGTATGAAGTTGAGGATCTCGGGGGTGACTTGCTGTGAAGCATCACTCCATGCGCAGTCGGGGCAGTTATGACTTTCGATTATAAGACCGTTAAATCCCATGTCGTAAGCTTGCTGAGATAGGGGAGCTACGAGTTCGCGCTTACCGCCTATATGGCTTGGATCGCAGAATATCGGCATATTGGGATAGCGAAGACGCAGTTCGATGGGGATGTGCCACTGTGGTACATTGCGGTACAGATGTTTGCCATAGGTAGAGAATCCGCGGTGAATTGCACCGAGACGTCGTATGCCGGCATTGTATATACGCTGGAGCGCACCTATCCAAAGTTCAAGGTCGGGGTTGACGGGATTCTTTACCAATACAGGTATGTCGACTGCTGCTTCGGCAAGAGTGTCGGCTATTTCCTGCATTGCAAATGGGTTGGCTGAGGTGCGGGCTCCTATCCAAAGTATATCGACTCCGGCATCGAGAGCTTGTCTTACATGTTCGCGTGTAGCAACTTCGGTTGCTGTATACATGCCAGTCTGCTGCTTCACCTTTTTGAGCCATTCGAGTCCTGGGGCACCTACGCCTTCGAATCCCCCGGGTTTTGTACGCGGCTTCCATATGCCGGCGCGAAATATCTTTATGCCGTATGATGCGAGTTGTGCGGCTGTATCGAGTACTTGCTCTTCAGTTTCTGCACTGCACGGGCCGGCTATTACTATAGGCTCATTCTCTTTGATGCCTTCAAGCTGTATGGGCTGTAGGTCTTTCATGTCTGTCTATGATTATTGTTTTTATGTTTCGTTTTATTGTTTATTCATCAGTCGTATGCGTTCCAAAGCTTCTTCCATCTTCTGCTCTGTAGCGCAAAGACTTATTCTGATAAATCGTTCACCGTTGCTGCCGAATATGAAACCGGGTGTGATAAACACACGGGCGTTGTAGAGTATATTGTCGGCCATTTCTTCGCTTCCGGCAGCTGATGATGGTATCCGGCCCCATAGGAACAGTCCTTGTTGGGCTGGGTCGAAGGCACATCCGAGTTCATCCATAATCTTCTCGGCAATCTTGCGCCGGCGACTATATACGGTGTTGACCTCATCATACCAGTCGTTTCCTGCCTGCAGTGCCTTTACTGCTGCAAGTTGCATTGGTTTGAACTGTCCCGAGTCGATATTGCTCTTTACCTTGAGAATCCATTGTATGAAAGTAGGGTTGGACGCCAGCATACCTATTCGCCAGCCTGCCATGTTGTGACTCTTGCTGAGCGAGTTCATTTCAATAGCTATATCTCTGGCTCCATCAATCTGGAGTATGCTGAGTGGTTTGTCATTGAGAATGAAACTATAGGGATTGTCGTTTACGATCACTATGTTGTGTCGGCGTCCGAAATCTACAATTTTCTCAAACAACTCCAGTGATGCCGGTGTGCCGGTAGGCATATGTGGATAGTTGATCCACATGAGTTTGATATGATCAAGTGGCAACCGTTCAAGTGCTTCAAAATCGGGCATCCATCCATTCTCTTCTGTCAAGTCGTAGTTGAATATCTCGGCCTGTGCGAGCCGGCTTACAGAGGTGTAGGTAGGATATCCGGGATTTGGAACGAGAACTCCATCGCCGGGATTGACAAATGCCAAGGTGGTATGAAGTATGCCTTCTTTTGATCCGATGAGAGGTTGAATCTCTTTGACAGAGTCGAGCTCAACATTGTAGTGAGTCTTATACCATTCGGCAAAGGCTTCGCGCAATTGTGGTATACCTACGTATGGCTGATAGGAATGGGTGTCAGACTGTGATGCTGCTTCGGCGAGTGTTGATATGACATCTGGATGTGGGGGACGATCGGGGCCTCCGATTCCGAGCGATATTATGTCAAGTCCCTTAGCGTTGAGGGCAGCCACTTCACGGAGTTTACGTGAAAAGTAGTATTCCTTTATGTCGTTGACGCGGTCGGCAGGATGGACCGACACGTTTGTTTCCGAGATTTCAGATGATTTCATGTTTACATTCTTTGTATTCTCCAAGAGTCTTGAAGTCGTTGATAAGTGGGCGGACTGCATCTATGGCCTGACGGTATCTTACATAGCTGTTGAATGTGAGGTCGATATAGAATCGGTATTCCCACTCGCGCCCGATTATAGGCATGGATTGTATCTTCGACAGATTGATGTCGTAGAAAGAGAATATTGTCAGCACTTTCGACAAAGCACCGTTAGTGTGCGGCAATGTGAACGCTACTGATGCTTTGTCTCGATCCTCAGGGCGCGGACGGAGTTCATCTGCCACCAATGGATCGGCAAGTATAAGGAATCGTGTGAAGTTGCGTTTATTGGTTTCTATACTGCGTTCAAGAATTTCCAATCCATAAAGTTCAGCAGCATATTTCCCGCATACAGCAGCTACTCCCATCAGTCTGCCTTCGGATATTTCGCGGGCTGATCCGGCGGTATCAAACTTCTCAGTCATCTTGAGATTAGGATGCCTACGCAGATACTGTTCGCATTGCATCAGGGCCATAGGGTGTGATCCGACTTCCGTAAGATCGTCTATGGTCTGTCCGGGCATAGCCGCAAGTACGTGTGAGATTCTCATTTTGGTTTCTCCGACTATTGCAAGGTTGCTCTTGCGTAAAAGCTCATGATTCTGTAGAAGTGCGCCGGCTATAGTGTTTTCTATGGCAACAATTCCAAGAAGCGAAGCATCGCAGTCGAGTGTCTCAAACATCGCCGGAAATGTGTCGCAGGGGATTACTTCGATCGGTTGTCCGCTGAAGTAAGCGTGAGCTGCGGCATCGTGATAGCATCCGGCTACTCCTTGAATTGTAACTCTTCGTTTATCCTTAGTCATACTGTTATAAAAAACTTGCTCCCGTCTTTCCTGTTTGAAGGAAAGCGGGAGCCGTAAATCGTTTTGGTGGTTGCTTGGGAATTTATGCTGACCAATTATACGCGGATCGTCCCGTCCTCCTTCTGTGCGAAATAGTACGAGCAATAAAAATAATATGCGTAAAATCGGGTCATTGTTACAATGTTGTTTGAATTGTAATGCAAAGGTAGATAAAAGTTTTTAAATACAAAATTTTGCCGGTTGAAAATTTCATAATATAATCAGTGCGTATTCCTATTGTACATTGATATCGATAAGAATCGGGTTGCTGAGTGATAAAAATTGGGCGTGGGTTGTTATATAGGTATGGACAAGAATATAATCGATCTGTTTGATCTGAGTGGAAGGACTGTTGTTGTCACCGGTGGTGGCGATGGCATAGGGCGCGGTTGCTGTGAGATACTTGCAGCCGCCGGTGCCAATGTGGTAGTGAGCAACCGTACGTTATGGAAAGCTGAGGCCGTAGCAGATGAAATCAAAGCTAAGGGTGGAAATGCGGCCGCTTTGATGTGTGACGTAACAGCCGGTGAAACAGCGCTTCGGCAGTTGATCGATGATGCTGCAGAAATCTTCGGAACAGTGAATATCCTTATCAACAATGCCGGTGGTGGCGGCGGGGGCAAGGAGGACCCATGGCATATAGATTTGGATTATGTAGAACGCATATATATGATGAATCTGTTCGCACCATGGGTATTGAGTAAGTATGCGGCTATCTATATGGAACGGTCGGGATACGGGAGTATCGTAAATATCACGTCTATGAGCAGTATAAATGCAGACCCATGTATGTCTATATATGGGTCAAGTAAAGCGGCCCTCAATCATTTGTGTGCCAATATGGCTTATGATCTTGGGCCGAAAGGGATACGAATAAATTGTGTAGGTCCCGGTGCTGTGCGTACAAAGGCTTTGGCATCGGTATTGACGCCGGAAATAGAAGCTCGTATGCTGTCACATACTCCTATACGACGTCTTGGCGAAGTGGACGATATAGCTCGGGCTGTACTGTTTCTGGCATCGCCAGCGTCATCTTGGATCAGCGGTCAGACGTTGATGGTAAATGGCGGTGGTGTGCAGACACTTGATTGATCGCTACAGTAGCTTACTCGCCTATTGGTAGCGTGAGCATGGCGGTAAAGAGTCGACGAGGGTCGCCGAATGCCTCAATTGATCGGGCTATAGCTTCCTTAGTGCGATCTATTTTTCCGCTGAACCGCTTTTTACCGTTGATGCGCACTGTCACTTTCTTGTTGAGATCGACCAGATTGTCATCAAGAAGCAGTGTGATCTGTCCGGATTCTGCTGGGGTATATGTGCGGTCAAACTTAAGCGCGATTCCCCATTTGGGATCTGTCTCTACTGTCGTGTAGTCGATATTGTCGATGGTCAGGTCGATTGTGTTTGTAGCTCTGTCGAAAGAGGCATCATACCGGGTACGACGATCTGGATCCGGACGCTGGTCTATAACGAGGTTATAGAATCCATTGCGATGACGGCCATCCATTTCAAAGTCTTCCCATGTGAAGCGTGCGGGCTCTGAATTACGTGTGAATTGTGACAGCCATTTGGGAGTTGGAGCGTAGTCAATGAAATGGCCATGATCGGGTATAAGCTCAATCCAATGTCTGTAGTCACCTGAATTGCCAGGTAAAGCAGCTATTGAGTCGAATGATGCGGCTGTGATACGTGTGAGATAATCGCGGTAGAAACCATGGTCATCATTGCCAGTGCGGAGCGAGAATGCAATATTGCGGCAATTCTCTACCGGCGCATTGATAAGAGGTTCACCACCGGCCATCGGTCCTGCCGCTGCCAGATAGTCAGCGTAGAACGATGCGAGACGTTGCGATCCGTATCCGCCTTCCGATATTCCCACGAAATAGATTCGGTCGGGATCGACCAAAGGGGACGCAAGAGCTTGACGCAGTACATTCTCCCAGGCCCATTGCTTGGATTTGTGCCACCAACGGTACCATTCTCCCTCATTGGGTATGCGGGGAATGAAATAGAGTGATGGTGCATCATCCCACGATAGGGCCAGCTTTAGTCCGTTAGCCCATTCACGGTCACTTGGACCTGAGCCGTGGAGATAGATAAACAGTGGAAGTTTGCCTATCGAAGTTGTATCACCTTTGAAGCCGTAGCGGAACAGCATTGTGGCATTCTTCTCAAGATTTTCAGGTAGCACAACCGACGATGTGTCGGCCAACTGAAGTGCTACCGGATCGGGAAGTCTGAAAGAATCAGTGTTGATAGTGGCGGTATACTGTTCCCACATCTGCTTTTTCATGGACTCCGCATCGCGGCTTGATAGCTTCTTGGCGCTTGCCGTACCTGTGGCGATCATCATCGCCAATACTGATATATAAAGGGATTTGAAAGTTTTCATAGCGCAAATATAGCGAAAAATGCTTAACTTCGCAATGTTATTTGATAATTCCCGTTTTGACCGGACTATATAAACTTATAAGGACGCTGATAGTGACGTTGTTGCTGTTGGCGGTAGCTGTTCCCGCGCTGCTCTATGTTGTGCTGGCTCTTCCGTCTGTGCAATCCCGAGTGAAAAACCGTGCGGAGACCCAACTTAGTGTGCTGCTTGATACTAAGGTGGAGATTGGTGATGTGATCATAACACCATTCAACCGGGTGACGTTACGGCGTGTGGCCGTAATGGACTGTGCAGGTGATACGGCTTTGAAAGTCAGGCGTCTCGGCGGTGGCGTTTCGTTGACTGACCTCGTATTCAAGCATCGTCTTGTTTTCAATTATGCTGAGATCATTGGCCTTGATGCGAGATTGAAACGTGACAGTCTGAACGGTCCGCTCAACATTGACTGCATTATAAGAGCCTTGGCCCCAAAGGATAAGAATAAGCCCCCGACAGATTTTGACTTCAGCATAGATGCCATTGTGATAAGGCAATCATCTGTCAGTTATGATGTGGCTGGCGAACCGGCAAGGGCTCGTGGTATTGATCCGAATCATATCATGGTAAGTGATCTACGGGCAGATCTGCGCTTACCACGGATGCAACGTGATGATTACAACATCGATCTGCGCAGACTTGCGTTTACCGGACCGTCAGGCTTGCATGTCGAGGGTATAGAGTGTTTGCTGCATATTACCCGCGATAGTATTAGTGCCGATGGCCTTTCGCTTGCTTTGAAATCATCCGCACTCAAGTTCGCCCCACTCGAATTAGTTCCGGAGGGTGGTATAAGCAATATAGGCAAAGATCTGGCGTCATTACCTGTCGATGTGGAGTTGTTGCCGGGTTCGCACATCTCTATGTCAGACCTGAGACCAATACTTGGTTCACATGTGCCTGCTTCGATGATCAACAACATATTCGATCTGGATTTCCATGTGTTTGGAACCGTCGACAATCTGAATCTTGCAGATCTATCGATAAATGCACATGATGGTGCTACTGGTGCTCATATCGCAGAAATTTCGGCTGCAGGTTCCATCTCCGGAATTGTGAGCGACATACATAATGCTGAATTTGAGATTGAGGATCTTTCGATAACGGGCGACGGAAAAGGGATAGCCGGGATGGTGCCTGATGTGAAGGCTGCAACAGTATTGGGAAATGCCGGGAAACTCAGCATCAATCTATCCGGCTCAGGTCATATGGCTTCCGGAAATATTCCGTTGGGAGATGTTGACGTGAGTATCAATACCGATGACGGCAGTTTGGCGGTGGTGATGGCTACAAAACCACATGCTGGCAAACAGTTCGCGGCAAACGGTTATGTTGAATTGAAAGATGTCGACATAGCCGCTTTGTTGCATGGGGTATCCGGAAGCGATGCATTGCCGGGTATTCTGTCGGGCCGTATCGATAGCGATATCACGTATGCCAAAAGCTCTGGAATTGAAGGTACTACAATAGTCGATATAGCAAGCGTTGAGTATAAAGGGCGACTGTTCAATGATATAAAGGCCGCTGTGACAGGAGTCGCGAGGAAGTATGATATGATGCTTGCTGTCGACAATGACGGGTTGGATATCGATTTGGATGGAGTGCTCGATCTGAATGACAAATCACGAAGAACAATCGACATTGATCTAACTGCCAATCGGGTAGATCTCAGTATGTTTGGTGTGAAACGATTTACTGATCTGTCGGTTGTCGGTGGCGGGCAAATGGCGTTGATAAATGATACAGATGGTATGATGTCGCTCGATGGTAAGATGTCGTTCCGTGATCTTGCCATAGTTGCGGAAGATGGGAAGGAACTCCATATCGATAAGATCGACGTCGTAGCCGAATCCGAGTCAGATGATGATGGTGGAAGCTCACTGAGCATAACTTCAGATATCCTTGAAGCGCAACTGACCGGAAAAGTCGATCCTTTCACGCTCCCCAAAGATCTTAAGGCTCTGTATGCTACCATGATACCGGCGCTAATTGATGTGCCGGAGGTTGAGTCGCGAGGGCGCAACGATTTTGCATTTATGCTCAAACTCCTTACCACGCGCCCGCTTGAGGACATAATAAAATTGCCTGTGCAGGTAAGATATCCTGTGACTCTCGATGGCTCGTTTTCTGCGCCGGCTATGATAGCCAGCCTTAATTTGTCCGCTCCATACCTGTGGCAGGGAAATAAGGAAATAGACAATACCTCGCTCGTGGTAAGCATGGATGGCAGCCACATAGGCAGACCAAATTCCACAGTTACCGCAACTACCACCATGCCAACTAAAAATGGCATGATGACACTTGACATCAATATGGCAGGCCTGGGCGACGCGGCAACGTTGCGTACGGCATGGAAAGTTGATAGTACCCGTGATTTTTCTGGTAGCTTGAATTTGTCAGGATCAGTCGAGAAAAGTAGAAACGACGGTAAGCCTGTAGGACGGATAAGCGTGTTGCCAAGTGAGATGGTGTTCAATGATACTGTGTGGACTGTGTCGCCATCTGTTGTGACGATCGAGAACAATAGTATTGGTGTCGATGGGTTCAGGGTCGGACGGCAAGGACAGTTCGTTACAATTGATGGAACTGTATCGGCCAATGATTCAGACAGTTTGGAGATAGAACTGAAGGATGTGGATCTTGATTATGTGTTCGAGACGCTTAATATAAGCAATGCCATGTTTGGAGGTGTCGCGACAGGTCGGTTCCATGCCAGGAATGTGATGACATCTCACCCCGAGGCCTATACTGATGATCTGAGTGTCAAAGGACTGAAATACAACTTTTCGCTCATGGGCGACGCTTTGATAAAAGCGCGGTATGATTCAGAAAAGCCGGCTGTGATGCTATCGGCGTTGATCAATCAGCCTAATGGACGGCATTCTACAATAGATGGATATATCAAGCCTACCACAGAAGGCTACATTGATCTTGATATGCAGGCCGACAAAATTGAGGTAGGTTTCATGAAACCATTTATGGAGGCGTTTGCATCAGCGGTTGGCGGTTATGCTTCGGGGCGCGCCCACCTTTATGGAACGTTCCACGATATTAATATGAGTGGAGATATATTTGCTGAGGATCTGAGTCTTAAGCTTGATTTTACGGGCACTACATATTGGGCTACTGATTCTGTTCATCTTGATCCCGGTTATATTGATTTGTCGAACATAAGATTGCGCGACCGCGATGGTAATACCGGAGTGCTTAACGGTTGGCTGGAGCATACAAACTTCCATGAACCGCGGTTCAAATTTGTTATAAGCGATGCTAAGGATCTGCTTGTTTATGATATCGGTCCGACGCCCGAGCAAGTCTGGTATGGAACAATATATGGTAACGGCGGCGCGGAGATATATGGTGAACCGGGACGTATAGATATCAAGGTAGATATGTCTACGGCACCTAAGTCGTCCTTTACTTTCATTCTATCGGATACGGAGGAAGCGTATGATTATACTTTCATAACTTTTCGCGATCGTGAAGCCGATATATCGGGAGAGGAATTGATCGATACCACTACTCCAAGTATTGTACGTGAGCTCCGGAAGTCGTTGGCAAAAAAGATTGAACAGGAAAGTTCAAGCATATACGACATGAATCTGACAGTGCGCGTCAACGATGATGCACGCCTGATTGTCGTGATGGACCCAGTGGGTGGAGATGCTATACGTGCGCGTGGCGACGGTGTGATGACCTTGACATATAATAGTGCAAGCGAAGAGCTTGGACTGCGTGGTGATTATACCCTTGAGAGTGGAACATACAACTTTACTTTTCAGGATATAATACGTAAGGATTTCAAGATTTATCCTGGAAGTACAATACGTTTTAACGGTGATCCTTATTCGGCACAGCTCAATATCGCAGCCGGCTATAGATTGACGGCAAACCTGAGCGATCTCGACGAGTCGTTTCTTGATGATCCTGAGCTGACGCGTACAAGTGTGCCGGTCGAGGCCGAAATCATCATTACCGGCGATATGCGTCAGCCTGAGATAGGATATGATTTCTCATTCCCGACGCTTAAGGACGATGTGAAACGAAAAGTAAATTCTATAGTCAGCACTGAGGATATGAGAGCCCGTCAGATGCTGTATCTGCTTGCTCTGAGCCGTTTCTATACACCGGACTATATGACTGCGACGAAGGGCAATGAACTGGTGTCGATGGCTTCTTCCACTATATCTTCTCAACTTGGCAATGTGCTGGGCCAACTGACCGATAAATGGAGCATAGCACCCAACATAAGAAGCGATCGTGGTGACTTCAGCGATGTGGAGTTTGATTTGGCTCTATCATCATCATTGCTCAACAATCGGTTGCTGTTTAACGGTAATTTTGGCTATCGCGACAAGACTCTGAACAATAACAGCTTCATAGGCGATTTTGATATAGAGTACTTGCTGAATAGATCAGGCTCTTTGAGATTGAAGGCCTATAACCGATATAATGATCAGAATTTCTATGTCAAGAATGCCCTTACTACTCAGGGCGTGGGACTTGTATACCGTCGTGACTTCGATGATATGCTTTCATTTCTCCGCGCATTCAGACGTAAAAAGGATGACGACAAGCCGATTACCGACAGCACCGGTATTATGGCCCCAGATACTATAATCAATAAAACAAGATAGATATGACACCCGAAGAAAGACTTAGAATAGAGAGTAAGGCTGTTGAATTGCTCCATACTGTGTACGATCCGGAAATACCGGTAGATATTTATAATCTCGGGCTTATATACAGAGTCGAAGTAGATGATGACAGTGTGCTTCACGTCGATATGACCCTTACCGCTCCGAGTTGTCCTGCTGCCGAGTTCCTGGTTGAGGATGTCAGGATAAAATTGGAGTCGATCGAAGGCGTGAAGAGTGTGGATATACAGATAGTCTTCGAGCCTGAATGGAACAAGGATATGATGAGCGAGGAAGCCAAGCTTGATCTTGGGTTCCTATGATAAGTAAGATACAGATACTGTGGTCTATTTCCTGAGTGATATACATCTTGGTGCCGGTTATATAGCCGATGAGCATGCTCTTGAACGTAGTGTGTGCCGTTTGTTGCGCGACATGAAGCGAGACGCTACCCATCTCTATCTGCTCGGCGACATAATCGACTATTGGTTTGAGTACCGTAATGTGGTTCCGAGAGGCTTCGTCCGCTTTCTCGGCACTCTTGCCGACTTGAGCGATTCTGGAGTTTCCATTACCTGGCTCAAAGGTAATCATGATATCTGGATGACAGATTATCTGACTCGTGAAATCGGATGCCGGATTGTCGATGGTGTGCTTGATGAGGAAATATGTGGGCAGCGTATCGTAATGGAGCATGGCGATGGAATAGGCGATCGTCCGGTAATGTTCAGGATGCTGCGCAGATTGTTCAGAAGTAAAAAGGCGCGATGGCTGTTTGCGGCCATTCATCCACGTTGGACAGTCGGTTTCGCTCACCGTTGGTCTAAACATAGCCGTAAGGCAGGTGGCTACGCCAATGTCGATACCAGTTCTATCGAGCGTTGGGCTAAAGGTTATTCTGAAGCGCGAGGTCATGTTGATCATTTCATCATCGGACATCTCCACAAGGCTGTAAGAATAGAGCTGTCACCCGATAGTGATCTTACCGTTCTTGGTGATTCGTTCCGATCTTACAGCTATGCAAAATTCGATGGCAAAATGATACAATTGCTAAATTTTTCCGGTCCTGAGATAGATTGAAAGGGCGATCTGCGACGTCTGTGAGCATCTTTAACGTTTGTTTACATATTGAGTATGTCAAATTGTAATTTCGTAATGCGTTGATTGATAGTGTAGTATTGGTGCTGTTTGACAATTTTCTCTAAAATGTGTCGGAAAAACAGTGTTGCATAACATATTATTATATTCTTTCCGATGGGTGAATAAGGCTTAACTTTGCATCAGAAACATAAAGCAATCTTTTTTACCTTAGAAATTGTACCTATTGGAAACTAATAAGAAGAGACACCGTGATGGTTGTCTCTTTTTTATTATATCAAATACAGCACATTTCGTAAAAATGGCAGGTTGCAATAATTTGGGCTTTTTGCAAAAAAATTGTAAATTTGCAAAAAGCTTATCACATCTATAATAGAAAACGAGTATGCGCGACGAGGAAGATGACGAACTGTATGACGGTGCCACAGAAGTAGACCGGTCGGAAGATGAAGATGATGGTATGGAGTCGGCCACAGAGGGCGGCTTCGACAGCATACAGGTTGATCTGAACGATCCGACACAGCGCAGACAGTTGCGAGGTATGTATCAGAGCTGGTATCTTGATTATGCCAGTTATACCATATTGGACCGTGCTATACCACATATCGCTGATGGTCTCAAGCCGGTACAGCGTAGAATACTGCACGCCATGAAGACACTCGACGATGGACGTTTCAACAAGGTTGCGAACATTGTCGGTACAGCCATGCAGTATCATCCCCATGGCGATGCCTCTATTTACGGCGCTCTTGTGCAGCTTGGTCAGAAAGACTTGCTCGTTGAAACGCAGGGTAACTGGGGTAATACGCTCACAGGCGCTTCAGCGGCTGCGGCACGTTACATTGAGGCCCGTCTTAGCCGTTTCGCGTTGGATGTGTTGTTCAATCCCAAGGTTACTGAATGGACTCTGAGCTATGATGGCCGTAAGAAAGAGCCTATAACGTTACCTGCCAAGTTCCCGTTATTGTTGTCGCAGGGTGTGGGTGGTATAGCCGCAGGCCTGTCATCTCTTATTCTTCCGCATAACTACAATGAAATATGCGATGCCGCCATATCATATCTCAAGGGTGAGCCTTTCGTGCTGTATCCCGATTTCCAGACAGGAGGTATGGCCGATGTGTCGCGCTATAACGATGGCGCTCGTGGAGGAAGAGTAAGAGTGCGTGCCAAGATCGAAAAGATCGACAGCAAGACTCTGGCTATAACCGAGCTTCCATTTGGTATGACCACGGAAAGCCTTATTGATTCGATCCTCAAAGCATTTGAAAAGGGTAAAATCAAGATAAAGCATGTTGATGACAACACATCGGACACGGCAAATATTGTGGTTCAACTCCAGCCTGGCACTTCAAGCGACAAGACCATAGACGGTCTGTATGCATTCACTGATTGCGAGCTGACCATTTCTCCAAACTGTTGCGTCATATACGATGATAAGCCACACTTTATTGGCGTGAGCGATGTGCTGCGATATAGTGCCGACTATACGCGTGAGCTGCTCCGCCGTGAGTTGCTGATTGAACGTGGCGAGGTAGCCGAGCAACTGTTCTTCGCATCGCTTGAGCGGATATTCATTGAGGAGCGGATATACAAGGACAAGGAATATGAGCAGGGTAAGGATGACAGTGATGTGTTCGCGCACATACGAAAGCGTCTTGTCCCATTCCTTGATAGACTTATACGCGAAGTCTCTGATGACGATCTGCGGCGCCTCGAGGAGATCCCGATGAAGCGCATACATCGCTACAATTCTGATCGGGCGGATCGGCTGATTGCCTCATACAAAGAGCGTATCTCGGATCTTGATGATAAGCTTACCAACATAACGCAGGTAGCCATTGACCATTTCGTACATCTTAAGAATGAATATGGTCATAATTATCCCCGTCGCACTGTTCTGCGCAACTTCGATACAATTGAGGCCACAACTGTAGCCGAGCAGACCGAGAAGTTCTATATCAACCGCGAGGAGGGATTCGTTGGGACATCGTTGAAGAAAGATGAATATCTGTTCTCATGTTCATCGATCGATGATATCATTATATTCTATAAGGATGGACGTTATAAGGTCACGAAAGTTGCCGAGAAACTATTTGTCGGCAAAGGTGTCATACATGTGGATGTATTCCATAAGGGTGATGCCCGCACAATATACAATGTGATATATCAGGACGGTAAAGGTGGCACATACTACATGAAACGGTTTAGCGTAACCGGTGTTACCCGCGACCGTGAGTATAATCTTACGATGGATACTCCAGGATCGCGAGTGGTATATTTTTCTGCAAATCCTAATGGTGAGGCTGAGACAGTGCGTGTGACTCTCAAGCCTAAAGCGCGTCTCAAGACACTTCAATTTGATATTGATTTCGCTGATCTTGCAATAAAAGGCAGGGCTGCGCGTGGAAATATAGTTACCCGCAATGAGGCGTATCGTTTTGTAAAGCGTAAGGCTGGTACATCCACACTTGGTGGACGTCAAGTCTGGTATGACCCCGATGTAATGCGCCTTAATTACGATGGCCGCGGTGTACATCTGGGTGAATTCGGTCCCACCGATATGGTGCTTGTCGTATTGAAATCGGGCGAATATTATACCACCAACTTCGATGCAGCCAACCACTATGAGGACAATATACTCCGCATAGAGAAGTTCCGTCCTGGTCATGTATTTACAGCTGTATTGAATGATGCGGATCAGGGATTCCCTTACCTCAAGCGCTTCGCTTTCGAGCCGACTTCAAAAAAACAGCGTTTCATAGGCGAGAATCTGAAGTCGACATTGTTGCTTCTCACCGATGAACCCGGAGCCCGGTTTGAAATAACGTTCCCTCAGCCCGACGGTATGATGACACGTCCCGAGATGATAGTCATTGCTGCTGAGTTTGTCGCTGCAAAATCATTCAGAGCAAAAGGCAAGAGACTCACTAATTTTGCTGTTGACAGAATCACTGAGATCGATCCTATAGAGATAAATATAGATGATGAGGAAAAGACCCCTGACGCTCCCGAAGCTGATGTTACTGAAGAAACGGATCGTAGTGATGATGAGGTACGCGATGAATTAACCGGTCAACAGCGTATTTTCTGATGAAAAACCTACTTGTATCCATTCTGCTGGGGCTGTCGTTGGCAACGGCGTCAGCGCAGATTCCGTCCGACTGTATCGCTGGTAGCGAGGAGCGGCCAGCTCGTCCGGTCACGCAGTCGATCATGATGGGTGGTGGCACCTCAACACTTACCGACACATATTTATCTCCATTCAAAACCACAGGATGGAATGCAACAATCGGATTCGAACGCATACAGGCCCTGCGTGCCAATCCTCGGCGCATGTCATTTTGGCTTGCTGCCGAATTGTCGGGAGGCCGGACTCATAACGCCATGACGGCTAATGGAGCCATGTGGCGTGGAGTCCTTCATCTTGAGGCTGCGCCTCTGTGGCGGTTTAATCCTGCGTTTTTTCCGCTCAAAGTGGCCATTGGTCCTCAGCTCTCGGTTGACGCTGGTGTTCACTACCGTCCGGCCAATGGCAATAACCCTGTGTCTGCTCAGGCATCGGTAGCCGCCGCTGCATCTGCCCATATCATCTGGCCTGTCAGCATTCGCCGTATGCCTGTTACGATCGGTTACAATGGTTCGATATCTCTGCTGGGCGTATTTTTTGCACCGGAATATGGCGAGCTGTACTATGAGATATATCTTGGCGACCGCAAGGGGTTGGCTAATATGTCATGGATAGGAAACAAGACTGCCTATCGGCATCTGATCTATGCAGATCTTCATTTCGGAGCCACGGCATTACGTATAGGATACAGTATGAATCTGTTATCGCAGGCTGCTCATCATCAGTCAACCAATCTGCTCACTAACACATTTATGATAGGAATAACCACTACTCGGTTGTCACTTAATCCGGGTAGCATCAGAAACAATCCTAACATACAGCTCGGATTATGAGGACCCTCAGACATATAGCCGGATTGTCGGCATTTTTGTTCATGCTCATCATGACTTCTGCATGTCACGATGATGAAGTGCTCGATATGCCAAATAGTTTCAGCGGTAACTTCAAGGCGCTTTGGGAGATAATCGACCGGCATTATTGCTTCCTTGATGACAAGGATATTGATTGGCAGGCTGTCTACACCAAATATGAGCCTAAGACACATACCCAGATAAGCAGTTACGACATGTTCAGAATGTTTTCCGAAGTTCTCGATTGTCTGCAGGATGGCCATGTCAACTTATCTTCTCCGTTTGCTACCAGTTACTATAGAGGTTGGTGGGACCAATACCCCGAAAACTTCAATGAGCGCGTCATACTCGATCACTATCTCCGGTTCAACTACAATCAGCTCGGGGCCTATACTTATGCCCGTATGCCTGGCGTAAATGTGGGCTATATACGCGTGTCAAGTTTCTCGTCATCGATCGGCGAGGGCAATCTTGACTGGATTCTGAACTATCTGTCAATGTCGGCTGGCATTATAATCGACGTTCGCAATAATGGTGGAGGCGAGCTGACATCTGTGGCTACTCTTGCCTCACGTTTCATAAGCAAGCGTACCCTTGCCGGCTATATATCACATAAGACAGGCCCTGGACATAGCGAATTTTCCACACCGAGACCATTCTATTATGATCCGGCTGATCAGGGTCATCTGCTGTGGGGGCGTCCTGTGGTAGTCCTGGCCAACCGGTCAACATATTCAGCAGCCAATACATTTGTAGCTTTCATGCGGTCGCTCGGTGGCAACGTAACCGTTGTCGGATCTACCACTGGCGGAGGTTCCGGCATGCCGTTCAGTTCATCATTACCCTGTGGATGGACTTTGCGCTTCTCGGCATGTCCGATGTATGACTCACAGGGCAACATAACGGAAGCTGGTGTTGAACCTACTGCCGGACATGCCGTAGACTGCACACCCGAGCAATTTGCATGTGGTTACGATGCAATACTCGAGCATGCTGTCAGGCTACTTGTCGGTCCTTCTACAGACCAAGCTGAGTGAATAGCGCCTCAACTGCGAGTTGAGGTGAGTCTGGATATTTTGCAAGCATTTTTATGAACAGTGAACCTATTATGGCACCGTTCGAGTATTCCCATGCTTGTCGCAGAGTGTCTGGATTGCTTACCCCGAATCCTATCAAACGCGGAGCCGAGAGGTCCATCCTGTTGATGCGTCTGAAGTATTCCAGCTGACGTTCACCGAATCCATCATTACGTGTGCCGGTTGTGGCTGCATCACTGACCATGTATATGAATGATCCAGGTGTGCCATGTACGGCGGCATCGTCTATCAACCGGATACGTTCTGATGATGTTTCCGGAGTTATCATACTGATAACAGGCAATCCTGCTGTTTGTGCAGCCTCATGGAGTGACTTGTCACGGGCACCTTCTGATGCGTATGGCAGATCGGGCACTATCAATCCGTCGATGCCTGATTCTTTGCAGTCCGCACACAATTGTTCTACACCGTATTGCATCAGTGGGTTGAGATAGCTCATGAGTATTATTGGAACTTCCACACCATTTTCTCGAGCCCGTGCAGCCTGTTTCAGCATGATACGTGGCGTCATGCCATTTCTTAGAGCTTGGGTGGAGCTGTTTTGTATGGTGGGACCATCAGCCATAGGATCTGAGAATGGGAGTCCAAGTTCTATCATATCGGTTCCCGCGTCAGCGAGTGCGGTTATTATATTGACAGTGGAATCCAGATGCGGATATCCGGCTGTCAGGTATACGCTTGTCAACTTATTGTTTTTTCTCCCAAAAAGGGATTGGAGTCTGTTCATCTTCATTTGATTTTCTAAGTTCGAGAATAAATTTCGAGAGTACCGCTATATCTTTTATTCCGGGCGCTGACTCAAATTTGCTGTTTATGTCAATTCCAGCCATAGCCGGACGCATTGTTTGGTATATATCTTCTATGTCATCCGGTCCTATGCCTCCCGACAGCATGAACGGTGTGGCAAACGGATAGCTTTTCAGTATATCCCAGTTAAACTTTTTGCCCGATCCTCCTTTCCCGCCGCCTACGGAGTCAAGTATGAACATGTCTACACTGTTGCAATATGAGGCCATAGCCATCCAGTTCGGTTTTCCTGAAAGTCCCAGCGCTTTGAATACAGTAAGACCATGCGACCGCAGATTGGCACACATTTTCGGTGTCTCGTGTCCGTGAAGTTGTACTATTTTAAATCCGTATTTGGAGCAAGTCTGCAGTATGGTGGCCTCTGTGGAATCGGCAAACACAGCTACAGGCCTGATATAGTCCGGTAGTTCACTTATTACCTCCCGGTCAAGTCCGCATGCGTTTCTCGGCGATGATTCTACAAATATGAATCCCATCAGCATGGGTGTGAGTGATGCTACTCGGCGTATATTGTCCACGTCCTTGTTCCCGCATACTTTGATAAGCATATCGCTGTGGCGTGGTTTTGGCTGTTCAGTGTAAGTCATTTATGAATTGTTTTAACGTTTTAGCAGGATCGGTAGTCGACATCAGAGCCTCTCCTATCAGAAATCCGTCGAAGCCGGCATCGCGGAGTCTTATCACATCGTTCGCATTCTTGATCCCACTTTCTGCTATTTTTACTACATTGTCCGGTAATTTGTCGGCGAGCATAGCCGACACGTCGCAGTCGGTATTGAAGTTCCTGAGATCCCGATTGTTTATTCCGATCATTTCTGCGCATATATGACCGTGAGTTCGTATCTCCTTCTCGTTGTGCAGTTCCAAAAGCACCTCTAATCCCCGGGAGTGGGCGTACGCTGCAAGATCGGATGCATCATCCTCCGGCAATAAAGCAGCTATAAGCAGTATCGCATTGGCCCCTGATATACGTGCCATATCAATCTGACACTTGTCGACGATAAAGTCTTTGCGGAGCAGTGGAGTATCTGGTGCGGCAGAACGGGCAGTCACCAGATCGGTCAGTGAACCACCGAAAAACTGTACGTCTGTCAGTATCGAGATCGCTGAAGCTCCGGCAACGCTGTAACTGTACACGGTGGTATACGAATCTGCCATTGGCGCTATCTCACCCTTCGATGGCGATCTACGCTTGAATTCCGCGATTATACCGCTGCCGTTGCGTATTCTGTCGGCCATCGACAGGTGCGATACTACCGTATCCATGGACAGTTCCGCCAGAATTCCCGGTGAAATTCTGGCTTTCATAGCCTCCACCTCATGCCTTTTTGTCTCGGCTATCCGTTCAAGTATATTGTAGCCCGTCATGTTTATGAATTTAATTGTATGAATTTCTGCAGTGAAGCCTTGGCAGCTCCCGACTGTATGGATTCACCGGCCATCGCTATGGCATCATCTATGCTTATCGATGGTCTGAGGGTGTGTATGGCAAATGCTGCATTGGCTATAACGCAGTCTGTCTTGCCTCTCGACGCCTTGCCTTCTATCACATCATCAAATATTCTCGCAGCTTCAGCAGGGGTGTCTCCGCCATAAAGCTCAGCTTGGTTTACACCTGAGAATCCGATTTCTGCCGGAGTCATCACTTGTTCTTGTCGTTCGCCAGTAGCAGTTGTCGAAGTCACCTTGAACGGTGAGGTGAGTGATATTTCATCATATCCGTCAAGCGAGTGTACTATGGTGCAGTTTATATGTTCATGCTGAGCTATATAGTCATACAGACGCATCAACTTGAGATTGTACACGCCGAGCAACTGATGTTTAGGTAGAGTCGGATTTACCAACGGCCCGAGCATATTGAAGAATGTGCGCACTCCAAGAGCCTTGCGAACTGGCCCTACGCTCTTCAGTGCCGGACTGAACAGTGGGGCATGAAGAAATGCCATTCCTGATTCCTCAAGCGACCTGCGCAGCCTGTCAGGCTCCGACGTAAACTTCACACCGTGTTGTTCCAGCACGTTCGATGCTCCTGATATTGAGCTCGCTCCATAATTACCATGTTTCACCACACGGAATCCTGCACCGGCCACCACAAAGCATGTACAAGTCGATATATTGAAAGTATTGTGCCCATCGCCTCCCGTTCCGACTATATCTATAGCCTCTGCATCTGAATGCAGATCTACCTGTCTACGTCGGCTCAGCAGTGCATCTCTGAATCCCGTCAGTTCATCGGTCGTTATACTTCTCATCAGAAACACCGTCATAAACGCCGATAGTTGCGCGTCATTATATTTTCCGTCAGCTATGTTCAGAAGTACCTCCGTAGCCTCGCTGCGTGTCAGGCTCTGGTGATCTGTCAGTTTCTGTAATATCCGTTTCATATTCGGTTATATTTTAAGCCAGTTCTCAAGCATTTTGTTTCCATCGGGTGTCAGTACCGATTCCGGATGAAATTGCACGCCATATATTGGCAGTTCATTGTGGCGCATAGCCATTATATGTCCTTCCTCATCGGTTGCGGTTATAGTGAGCTGATCTGTTGGAAAGTTGCTCCTGTCAACAGCCCACGAGTGATATCGGCCGACGTTTATTTGCTCCTGCAATCCGGCGAATAACCTGTCTGTCTTGTCAACTACGGTTATCGGAGTCTGGATGCCGTGATACACTTTCGGCAGATTGATCAGCTGGCCGCCGAATGCCTCTCCTATGGCCTGATGACCAAGACATATGCCCAATATTTTTACACCCGACCCTATTGATTCTTTTAGCACACTCGGCACAATCCCGGCTTCCGATGGTATGCCGGGACCGGGAGATATTATCAGACTATCGTATGACAATGCTTCCCCTATGCTTATCTGGTCATTGCGTTTCACGTCGGCTATTACTCCGAGGCCTCTTAATGCGTGTACTACGTTATATGTGAACGAGTCGTAATTATCTATTATTAATACTGACATGGCTCTATCATTTATCAAACATTTTTGCGAATTCTACCGCTTTGTTCAGGGCGCCCAATTTGCCTTGCACCTCTTTTAGCTCGTTTTCCGGTACCGATGCCGCCACTATGCCGGCCCCAGCCTGACAATACAGTCTGCCGCTGTGACTCAGAAAACTTCTTATGGTTATTGCCTGGTTGAGCGACCCGTCGAAACCTATCATGCCGATACATCCCGCATATACCGACCGCGGGTGGGGCTCCACATCATTTATTATCTGCATGGCTCTCACCTTAGGCGCTCCGCTCAGGGTACCCGCCGGAAATGTGTCGGCAAACAGCCTGTATGTGTCTGTCCCGTCCGGAAGCGACGCGCTCACTCTCGACACCATGTGTATCACATGACTGTAATACTGTATCTGTTTCAGAAACTCTATTGTCACATCGCCTCCCGAGCGTGCCAGATCATTTCGTGCCAGGTCTACCAGCATTATATGTTCGGCATTCTCTTTTTCATCCTTCAGCAGTGCCTCTGCGAGTTCCTGGTCGCGTGAATCATTGCCGGTCCTCCTGAACGTTCCTGCTATTGGATCTATATAGGCTCTGCCATCCTCTATGCGCAGATGGGTCTCTGGCGATGAGCCGAACACCTTGAAATTCCCCATGTCGAAATAAAACAGGTATGGCGACGGATTGATGCACCGTAGCGCACGATAGACATTGAATTCATCTCCTGTGAAGGTGCGTTCATATCTGCGCGACAATACCACCTGAAACACATCTCCTCTCATGCAGTGTTTTATTCCGGTTCTCACCATTTCCATATACTCCGTGTCGCTGATAGGCGATGTCGCCTCCGATGTGGCCGCAAATTTATATTGCGCGAAGTTTGTACATCTCAGCGTCGACAGCAGTGTCTCGGTTTCCGGAGTCTCTCCTTTCATCAGGTTTTCCGTCACCGTAAGCTGATTCTTGTAATGGTTCACCTCTATCACATACCTGAACAGAACATATATCATGTCAGGCACATCTTCAAGCGCTGCCTCGCGTGGCTGTATCTTTACGGCTGGCTCAAAATACCTCACTGCGTCATACGACGTTATGCCGAAAAAACCGTTAGATGCCTTTATATCATCATCGTTAGTCAGCATATAGCTCTCGATATATCGTTTCAGTTGCTCGGGCACGCTCGGTCTGTCTCCTCCGTTCAGATCCGTCACAACGGTGGTCTTGTCTGGATAAGTCGCAGTCACCCTGTCATTGTTCACTGTGAATGTGGCTATGGGGCATACCCCTATCAGCGATACCGAGCCGTGGTTCGTATGATAATCCGAGCTTTCGAGCAGAGCCGAGCACGGATATAGATCTCTCACCTTCAGATATATCCCTACCGGTGTCTCAAGATCGGCTGGCAGTATCGTGTGTCTGGCGTGTATTGCGAGCCGTTTTGCTGTTTCTTCCTTATACTGTGTCATATTCTTTGTCCTGATTTGTTCATATATTCAAGATACGTGGCCATATCCTTGTCGCCGCGGCCCGATACGTTCACTACTACTGTAGCATCTCTGTCAAACGCCACCTTGTCAAGAACCGCCAATGCATGGCTGCTCTCTATCGCAGGGATTATTCCCTCCATCTGTGTCAGCCTGAACCCCGCGCTTAGGGCCTCGTTGTCGGTCACCGCTATCACCTCCGAGCGTCCCGTGCTTGCCAGATGTGCCTGGAGCGGACCTATCCCCGGATAGTCCAGACCAGCCGATATGCTGTATGGCTCTGTTATCTGACCCTCCGGTGTCTGCATCACTATCGTACGCGATCCATGTATTATTCCCTTGCGCCCAAGATGTATTGTGGCGGCGCTTTTATCCGTATCCGTACCCATCCCTGCGGCTTCGGCGGCTATGAGCCTCACCTGCTCATGTTCGATAAAGTGGAAAAATGCACCTGTCGCATTGCTCCCTCCTCCTACACATGCTATCACTGCATCCGGAAGCTCCCGCCCGGTCATGCTCTGCAATTGGCTGCGTATCTCTTCCGATATGACACTCTGAAATCTTCCTACCATTTCCGGATACGGATGTGGACCCACGGTCGAACCTATTATGTAGAAAGTATCCGACGGATGGCAGCACCAGTCGCGTATGGCCTCGTTTGTCGCATCCTTGAGCGTGGCGTTTCCGCTGCTTACCGGCACTACCGTTGCGCCGAGCATCCTCATGCGCTCTACGTTTGGCTGCTGACGCGCTACGTCTGTAGCTCCCATATACACCACACACTCCATCCCCATTAGTGCGCATACTGTGGCTGTGGCTACACCATGCTGGCCGGCGCCGGTTTCCGCTATGATTCTCTTCTTCCCCATTCTCCGGGCCAGCAGAGCCGAGCCGATGGCATTGTTTATCTTGTGGGCGCCGGTATGGTTCAGATCCTCACGCTTTAGATATATGTTGCAGTGGTAGTGCTCGCTTAGACGTTCCGCGCGGTATAGAGGTGATGGACGTCCCACATAGTCGCGTAGCAGCCTGTGGTACTCCGCCTGAAATTCAGCGTCATCTATATATCGGTGATACGCATCTCTTAGATTCGCTATCGTGCCGTGAAGTATTTCCGGTATGTAGGCCCCGCCATACTCTCCGTAAAATCCGGACTCATCTGCAAATGGTGTCATATATTTTTTATACTTGTCGTTATTTGATTAAAAGAAAAAAGACCGCTCGGTTTGTCACCGGCGGTCTGCATGAATGGATATATTCGTAAATCTATTTTCAGTTGTATATACACGACAAACTGACCGCCGATATGTCACGGGGGCGCCACCAATTTAGGTTGTTAAGGACTTGGTTTGTCATGTCTTTTATATGTTTGATGCTGCAAATTTATAGTTATTTT
>CANRVB010000006.1 GCA_947643165.1 uncultured Porphyromonadaceae bacterium
CAAATTTAACACTTTTCTCAAAATTCATGCACCGGGTTTTCGGCTTGAGCCAAAAAAATGTGCTCTTTAAGAAAAAATTTCTCTCCCAAAAGTGAAGTCCTCGCGTTCACCTATCCAAAGCTCCATCAGGGTAAATCCTGGTATGTAGACTTTACGTCCTACGATCCGGCCTCGGCCAAGATGAAGAGAAAGAAATACATGTTGGACTCGATCCCGAAGGTAAAGGATCGACGGCTCAGAGCCTCTGAACTCATCGAGTCGATCACCAAGCTGCTCCGCAATGGATGGTCACCCTGGGTAAACGTTGATGATAACAGGGGGTATACAGATCTCGATGAAGCCCTGACTAAATATGATCGCTCGCTCGAGCGTCTGCCTAAAGCTAAGACCAGGAGCAGCTACCGCTCGCGCCTGACCATTCTCCGGAAATATATCTCCTCCCTCGTGCTCCCACCTCGCTACGTCTATCAACTCAACACGTCGTTCTGTTCAGATTTTCTCGACTGGTTATACCTCGATATGGACGTTTCAGGAAGAACCAGGAATAACTACCGTGGCTGGCTTAGTTCCCTGGCCGGATATTTCATCGAACGACAGTACATATCCGCCAACCCTGTAGAGAAAATCAAAAATGTAGCTGAAGAGCCAAAGAAACGCCAACCCCTGTCAGCTAACATGTTAGCGCGTCTACGCGAGTATCTGCTTGAGGTCAATCCGATGTTTCTTCTCGCCTGCATGATGGAATACTATACTATGATTCGCCCAACAGAGCTTACCAGTATCAGGCTATGCGATATCTCGATCAAAGAGCAAAGCGTCTTCATATCCGCAGAGTTCTCCAAAAATAAAAGAGATGGTAAGGTCGGCCTGAACGATGAGATAATAAGACTGATGATTGATCTGAAGATCTTCAACAGTCCTGACAGTTATTACCTTTTTGGTGATGGACTCCGGCCAAATTCCAAAAAGGGTAGCTCTGAAATGTTCCGTCGACAGTGGCTCAAAGTCAGAGCCAAATTAAAATGGTCTGACGTCTATCAGTTCTACAGCCTCAAGGATTCCGGAATTCGTGATCTCGCCAATGATCAGGGCATAGTCATTGCCCGCGATCAGGCCCGTCATACCGATATCTCGACTACCAACAAGTACCTTCAAGGCCGGGACCAACCTATCCATGCCGAGACCAAACATTTCCGTGGCCACTTATAATGTAAGCTCACGAAAATACCCTGTCAACTGGTGATTGAGGCCGTCCGTTGTAATGTCGGCCTCAATTTTTTCACACACATAACGTTTATTCCTGATGACGAATATGTCTGAAGTATCAGGAATTCTATCAGATATAAATTTGATGCACAATCGTACCGGTGTATTTATCATAATCCCGGATTTAGTTTTTGAATATAAATTTGTCTGTCCTTTAACCTCTGACAGAGACAGCGACAACGGCTCGTTCACAGTCTCCTTCGCGCCACCGATAAGCCATAATTTCTCTTCTGTAGTAAACCCCATCGGCATTTGTACAGTGACCGGGCCTTTGTTTATCCCATTTTGTACCGCTCGGTAGTGCGTTGATACGTTCTGCGGTGTCGCTTTTGCCAATGCAATGTAAACCAGATCTTCCTGGCTTGATTCCTCTTCCGCTTCTTCCTCCCCGTTTATCATATTCTCGATTGAGTATGTCCCGGTTTCAAGTGTTCCAAAACCGAGTGACACCACGTCTCCTCGATCAGGCCGCTGAAATATCTTGATCTCCGGATTATCTGTCTCAACGTATGGCGTCCCTCGTAATGATGCCATGGTGTGCCCTCCGTCCTGCTGCGTAAAGTGGAGGGTATCAGTTGTCATCGGGCATGGAACGAATTTCAACTCTATATCGATGTCATCAGTACCGTTTACTATGCGGTTTCTGAACTGATTTACCTCTCCAAGTATCGCACCTCGTTTATCCTCGCTTAAAAACTTGACATACTGCCGCCCGTCTTCACAGTCCCATATTGTATCAGCAGGAAAGTTTGACTCATTCGCCGTTGGCATCCTTCCGGATATATCGTCGAGTGAGGCATATCCGGCGTCCGTTTTTGCAACACTCAGGATATCCTCTGATAATTTCTTCCGTGGTTCTGCTTCATGGTCCGCAAACCCTACATTATTCGCCGTGACATCGACAATAGTATCATCATCAATCTCTACAGAGTATTCATCCACTATCTGATTGAGGTATGTTGTTTTGGCTGTCGCGCCATAGTAATTAGCCTGCGACTTTATGGCCATGCTTTTGTGCTCTTCATCAATGATGATAAGCACACCAAAAGCATTTTTGAGATTCTCGAAAAACTCGTTAAGCGTCCAGTGCGGTAAGCAATCGCTTATGGCCATATGAGTCGCCACGTTCACAATAAAGATCCGGCGTAAAAAACTGTCAGCCCAAAACACATTGTCATCTTTATCCAGTGTGTAGCCAGTCGCACCTGCTATCCACTGCGTTATAGCCCACAGATAAGGCTGCGGCGCAAAGTATAGCCATGGTTCCCCCAGTTCAGCCGGCATTGAAGTCCGTTGAGTATGCAGCTGAATCCGGAATTTGCCGCTTCCCTCTGCAGTTTCACGCATTATGTATTGGTTACATAGTACTCCTGACGTCGTATTATATACCGGATATGCCACAAACGGCCAATCCTCTCTACCGAAGCACATCATTTCTGCTGTAGCCTGTTGGCTGTCCGTCAACTGATAGTCGATATCAGTTGAACCGTATCCCGGTATCAACAGATTCTTCCATATATAGCCGCCGAGTATAGCTGTTGTCGCGGCAGCCATGGTTATACCCATTGCTGCCGCCCAATTTCCCATGTTCAGTTTGTCAATGTAGATCTTTTCGCGTGATGATTTATAATTGTAAGCAGCTGTCCCGCCGAGCAACTGGATCTTAACGCTGTCTTGATCTATCGACGTGATCACCGCCGATCCGATCAGCACAGTTATATTATCGACATATAATCTCGCCGTGAATTCTTCCTGCTGCTTTTTTACATCCATACGCGTTAATTCTCCGAATATTTTCTTATTCTGAGCTATTGACAACGGTAGTTCAACCTCATACGTGTATGAGGTTGAAGATGAAAAATATGGATTTTCGGTTGTGAGCTTGATTGACGTCCCCGCTTTGGGTACGGCTTGTTTCCCGTTGAGTAATAAATATATCATAGCTTCGGATTATTTGTTAGTTTCTGATACCTTTTCCACTTGCTTACAAACCCATCCTCGCCGTCCATTATCATTTTGGCCTCGATTCCTCCTTCAAGGATCTCGATCAGCCTCTCGATAACCTGTCTTGACGCAACCATGTCCGTCATGACGGCGACATCCCCGGATACAGCCTCCCCGGCTGCTCCTGGTCCTTTATGTACAGATACATCGTTCACTCCGAGAACTCGAGAGACATCCGCTCGTGATAGCGAACCTATTGTATTCGTTCGTTGCGCATGATCGATCAGATCCAGGATCGGTGAAAGTACCGGACTTGCGACGGCTTCGTGATTAGCCACAAATTCGTTCGCATGGACAACTCCCACTTCCCGGTGATTGTCCCGGTCTCGTTTAGTATAACCGCCGGAATAATAGCCTGCTGCTTCCGCTTCATGCTGCTTCTTGATTGTCGCTATCTGCACCATGCCTGCCGCTGTGGCCATCGCTGCAGCAATCGGGCCGAGAAGCCAGTTTACTTTTGACGCAGAGGCATACGCATTTATCGCCGCTACTGCTGTCTGAGCGTAAGCCTGCGCCAGTTCAAGCTTCATCTCCTTCTCATTGTATTTCTGTTTGACCTTGGCCACTGCAGCTTCTTTCTGCGCCTCGAGTTCTTCCTTCTTCTTGGTGTTGTTTTTTGCCGCAGAGATCTGCCGGTCATAGCTTTTTTCTACCTGAGCGACTTCCAGATCCCTTTGTGCCGCCGCATAACCTGTATACTGTGATAACATACCTCCGATCACTGCGTAAGCTGATGTAGCAGCTTCGGCGAGTCGATCCCAAAAATCAGTGCTTTTAGTGTCAAGATCATTAAAAAATCTATCCCATGAAGTCCACAGATTCAGGATGAGATCTGCATACTCCGAGTCTGTTTTCCTTACTCGTTCGATGTCTTCATTCTGATGCTTCCGTTTCAGTTCTGATACAGCGACCTGATATTCCTCTTCTGATATCAGTTTCTTTTTAAGCAGATCGTCAAGCACGGCTATCTCCATTTTCTCCCGGCGGGATCCTGAAGCATTCCTATACTGCTGTTCAAAGCTTTCTATGGCTTGCGCCGTCTCTTTCTGCTTATTGAGTTGATCAGCTGCTAATTTTTCTCTGATCTCCCTCTCTATCTCAGCCCGTTCCTTAGATCCTTCGTTATAGAGATCAGCCTTCTTCTTGAGATAATCTATATCCTCCTCCAGGAGTGCCTGGTTAAGCCATTTCTCATTTTGATAAGTGTCACTATCAATATCAAAATATCGAGAATTAATCCCCCGTGTATTGTCCTTATGGGATATCTCAATATCCCTCAGTGATAGTGCCTGTTGCTCCTTGGTGTGGTTCTGAAGCATTGTAGCCTTCTGCTTGAGTGCTTGACCATATGCGGCGATATCCAATTTATTATGTTTCTCGTGGATATCCAGGACATCGTTGTTGTATTGCTCCTCGAGAGCTTCTTTCGCGGCTAAATACTCTTCATAATCCTTTTGCCCGGTAACATAGAGCGTGAGGTTTTCAGCTTCAGCCTGCAGATACATCGACTTCCGCTCCTCAAGGTCTTTTTTCAGTGCCTCTTTTGCCTCTCTCAGGGCTGCCTTTTCTGCTCGCGCTTGAGCCTTCAACTCCTTATCTGACGGACCGATGACAGGTTTCTCATTGGTGGTCTCCTCTTCGTTTGTGCCTATCACTGTCCGGTGTATCTTGTCGCCATAGACATTGAGAATTGCCTGTTCTTCCTCCTCTAATTTCTCAATTTGTTTCTCAAGTTCCACGATTTTAGATTTCGTTTCTGTCAGCGCGCGGTCAATCGTGTTAAAGCCACCAGTGGCTATACCTCCTGTGGCTCCGAGATAGACATTTCCAGTCCTATCTTCTTTGATGTCTTTGTAGCGTTCTTTCAATGGTTCTAATTCAGGTATGATCTTAGATTTTTTATTGCCAATTTCCTGAAGTCTTTCCTGAGCACCCATTACCTCATACATCTTTACAAGCTTATTGATGTATTCTTCGGCCGCTGTTGAATTTGCTTCGAGCTTACCTGTCGTCTCATCCAAATGCCCGTTGTAGTCGGGTATTATTTTGTTCAACTTCTCAATAGCTTTTCTTCTCTCCTCAAGAGTGAGATTCTCATTTTTTGCCGCTGCAATCAACAATTCGATTTCAGTTTTCTCCTTCACTACTTTCTGTTGAGCGTCGTTCCGTATATCGTTGATTACCTTTGTCTTCTTCGCCGTCTCGGCCTCCGCTGTAGCCAAGTCGATAAGAGCTCCGGCAAGCAGACTAACGACAGCGAGAACTGCTCCCAACGGGTGATTCATGAACACCCGGAAGCAACTTATAGCTGAGGCTCTCACCTTGTTAAGCCAAAATACTTTTAGCTGATCCTTGATGATTGACAGATTAAGAGCTGTTGTGTATACGATTATCGCTGCCGTCAGTAATGCTATGCTTGTCTTATGCTGCAAGAAGAATCCTACCAGTAGGTTCATCACGCGCATTAACATGCTCGTTCCTGAAATGCAGTACCTCATTGCCGGAAGAAGCTTCTCTCCAAGAGATACCGCCATTTCTGTAAATCCTTTCTTCGCTTTATCAAGTTGAGCCTGTACGGTGTTGTTCTGCACCTCAAATTCCCGGTCAATCGAAAGACCTTCCGCAAAAGCTTCGTTGGCCGCGTCGACTTGACTCTTCAGCTCGTCCACATGGCCAGCCAATGCGCTCAACACTGCTGTAGCTCTTGCACCATCGGTCCCCATATCTTCGAGAATTTTAGCAAGGCTTTCCATTCCACCGAATTTGCTCATCTGCTCAAAGAGCATGATCAAAGCCTCGTTCATATCTCGCTTCACTGTGTCAGTGAATTCCTTTACGTCCAATCCGACAGCTTTAGCTATCTTATCCGGGCCTTTGTATATCGTCGTGATAAGATTACCGATCGCGGTGCTTGAAGCCTCTAACTCAAGATTTTGGGTATCTATCACCGCGCCCAAAGCCATCACCTCTGTTACAGTCATATGTGACTGATTAGCTATACCTCCGAGTCTCGATGTAAACTCTGTTATAAAAGGAGCTGCTGCCGAGCAATTTTGCGATAGCTCGTTGATAACTGATCCGACTTTAAGCAATGATTTCTCTGTGCCATATATCTTTTCATCGCCGAAGATACCTGTAAGTTTTGACAGCGTAAGTGTCGCTCCGCTTCCGAGATCATCGAGAGCCACATTGATTTTATCTGCGGCCTTCACATAGCCCAAAACATCTTCTTCAGTGGTCTTGCCGAGACGGCCAGCCTCTTGAGCCATTTTGTTTAACTCCTCGCGCGCCGTCCTGGTGTCCATAGCCTTAAACTCATTATTAAGACTCTTAACCTGCTCCTCCGTCATCCCTGTAAACTTACGGACATTAGCCTCTTCCGCTTCCATATCCGCATAGGCTTTTACTGCTGACTTCCCCGCGATCACAATTCCCGCGAGACTCGCTGTCGCTCCCGCGATCATCCCACTCCAGTCATTAAAAAAGTTTTTGGCCTTTTCTAATCTGCTCGTATTGTTGACCGCCATTTCAGCATTGACCTCTTTCAATGCTGCTTTTACCTGTCTGAGTTTTTCAGTGTACTGCTGCCATTCCTCAGACCCTCTCTGCACTCTCCCGGAATTAAGCTCTTTATTTATAGCTTTTATAGCCGCTTGCAGTTGCTTCGGCGTTGCTGTATCAGTCCTTTCCAGAGCCGCGCGAAGATTATTAACCTGTAGCTCTGTGTTTTTGATAGATCTATTTACACTGTTAATCTCAGCATTGAGCTTTCTGACAGCGTCTTTATCGTTGACCTTATTAGCTTGCTCGAATTTTTGCCTTAGTGCTTCGGCCTTCGATTTGAGCTGCTCGAGCTTTGCCTCTGCCTCTTTAGAGTTTACAATCAGATTAACTTCCGCGTTGTTCTGTGCCATATGGATTTAATTTACAGTCAAATATATGGCACCCTTCATAAAGGCAAAAAGACATTTTTTAGTTGAAAAGCCCGGCAATAACCGGGCTTTTCTTTTCAGAAGCTCAAGAGTGAATAGCTGAGGGTGACGCCGATGAAGGGTTTGGCGCCGTGGCCGTCGTAGCCGATGCCGATAGCGGGACCGACATGCCAACGCTTAGGCTTGGGAGGTTTGAAGATCCGATCCGGGTATAGCTCCAGTTCTACCAATCGTGGCAGATAGCCTTCGACAACTGCGCGATAGCGTTGCAAACTGTCTTCATATATTACTCGCTCGATCGGGATAACCACCGTAGCGGAGTCCTGATTTTCAGTTGCTGCAACGGTATCAACCGCAGACGTTTTGCTCCCGTCATCCACGTCGGGAGCAGCGGCCACGGCCAACGGCAACCGGACGGTGACAAATCGCGTCACAGTATCAACGCGCGTAGGCTGCGGATCGACGATTCTAATTGTGTCCGGCGGCAACGATACCTCTCTGGTTTCGATAAATTTTGTGCAATTGACATATATCATAAGCAAAAAAATCACAATAGCCAATGCTGCCAACAGTATAACTTTAGCTTTCATATCTTACAACCATTGGGGGTTATTGCTTCAGTGCGATTTAGCCAGCCGGTGAGGAAGCGGGCGTTTGTGCCTGTGGCTATGCGTCGGTAGTAGGCGATGCGAGCGGCTTTGATTTTGGTGAATATATCAGTTGTGGCGGCGTTGAGCGCGGCAATGGTTTTCGGGCCAACAACGCCATCGGCTTTAATGCCGAGTGCTTTCTGTGTGTTGGTTATCGCGTAGCTGCCACTTGTGTAGCACCAATCGACAAGCATGTTCGCCGTTGCCTGGAATGCTATCTGATCACCTTTACAGCGATCCCAAAAACCGGATTTTGAGATGTCAAGCCATGTCTCGTAAGTCATTTGCCCGAGAGTCTTTTCTGTCGGTTTCGGCAGGCCTTTTCGCTTGCAGTAGTCTGTGAAGGTCTGGAGTGTGACGCCTACAAACGTCGGGCCTCCGCGGTCTCCTTTCAGCGTAACGACGCCGACTGCGGCGCACCCTGCGAATGCTGTCGCAGCGTCATTGCTGATAGGCTTGCGTCCCGTCTCCCGGTATAAGAGATGCGGTATAAGTAGTTCAAATTTTGCCATATTGTTTTAAATGAGTACATTTGAGTCCCTAATTAACTAAGTTTCATTGATGGCCGCTGCCCGTGAGGGTCGCGGCGATTTTTTATTCCACGGTCTTCTCCGGAGGATCGGCCGTGGCTTTCTCCAAGCTACGGTGAGCCATATCGGATAGCAGGCTACGTAGCTCATCGATGCCGCCGACAAAATCGGCTATATCGTGGAGTGCTTCCGGGAGTTTGGCTGATCCCGTCTTACGGCGTTTGGCATGCTCGAGCATCGACTTTCCCTCTATGAAGATCACTGCCACACCAAACAGCAGCGTAAGGTAAGGCAGAGCATAAAACGGCAGAAATGCCCCTACCACATCGGCCACTACGGCCAATATTATAAACTGCCAATATTCTACGATCTTGCCGATCGTCACTCGCAAACGGTTACTTCGGATCGGCTGCGCGAGGATTCGCGCAGTCTGTAGCCCATCGCGCAGATCGAGCAGTACAGCGACAAGCGTGGCGATCAGCACACACAGAAACACCGCGGCGAATACATGGAGCCTCGCCATTGGCAGTGTGTTGATTAAAATTTCCATGATTGATAGTTTTGTTATTGATTTGTTTAATAGTTATTGTAATAGCTCACTTATCGGTCTCACACTACATAGTCTGTTATACTTAGTTGAGTAGCGGTTTACATCTCCGTTCCGCATGTTTATAAACCATGCATCCGAATTTGTATATTCCGTCGAGGCCCAATAAATATCATCTGTCAGCAATGTTGCTCCATGTATAAGACTGAGACAATAGTTTATGCGGGAGCGATTCGCAAAAATCGTCAGCAGCTCGCCAACGGAGGGTAACCACCAATTACCTGCTGCTATGCCGTTGCCATCTGCGTTAGCCCGGCTATATAAACTACAAAAACCTGGAGCGTAGTCCGCAGTATTTGTGACTGCTGTTGTTGTTCCCGCTGCTATAATCGCTTCTGTATTCCTCTTACCGCCGTTATCAGCTATCGCTTCCAATCTGTTTGTGGTCATCACAGCCCCACCTTTAATCCCAGCACTGCTCCACAAAAGTTCGGAAGCCTCGGTTGGCGCGACAATTAAGGGCTTGCTGCCACTGATGACCACAACCCCTATTGCCGTCTGCCCTGCGTTTTGAAGAGCTGTCCACTCATGGGGTTTTACCATAAATGTACGGTCACTGTTTTTAGGCCAGTAGATCACAAACACACCGTCCATGATGCAGCCGAGATCGATGCCTTGCATGAGGGCAGATCTGACTTGATCGGCAGTAGCCGAGAGCAGCTGTCCGGTTGCGCTTACGCCAACGATTGAGGAGAGATCGGAGGGTGATGCCGCTTTCAGCAGCTCTGTTGACTTCTTGATCTGTGTCATGCGGCAATCACCTCCTTTCTGCCGGTTAAGTCACAACAGTAGTTGTGACTTTTACCCAAGCCGTCCAATTCCCGTTTAAATACCTCCTTGTATATATCTCCGCGTTTGCGTTTGGATAATACATTTGGAGAAAGTAAGCCACCGAGAATCCGAACACCATCACACAACCATTTTGCTTGAGCGGCGCGTTTTGAGGATTTGAGACTGGATATATTCCCGTTTCGGTAGCCTCGTTCAGATCTGAGATCATAGGCTTTATCGCCATGAAATTTGATCTGCGCTCGAGCACTGTTGCTCCTGATTCGTTTACCGCAAGAATCGACTGACTTTGCGAGGAACCAGGCAATTTCGAACTTTGTTTTACCTTCGTCACGCCGCCCTCCTTTCTCGCAAAACACAGAGTAACAATTGTTTACCCCCCCCCGATCAGTCCATCTGTCGTGAGGCTATATTCACGCGCTGAATAGCCGTCGGGAATCTCTGTTGCCTCTTCAAAGCGTGCTAATGTGCATGATCCAATCGCGGTTAGCGATATCTCCTGTATTTCTCCGGGAAACCACATATCTATATAGTGTTCGCTTGAATTAGCCGATGACAGTACCCGTATTTTAGTCAATGCTCCTTTCATCGGCATAATGCTTGCAACTTGTGTCGTCGAACTTGCGCTACTCATTCGATAAGCTGTTCCTACGGCAAAAATACCTGCATTTACTATCCCATCGTACCATGAACCTTTAACTATAAACATAGCTGTCTCGAGACTATTCATAACTGCAAATCGCCGCCAACAAGCTGTTGATCCGCGCAAAGATCTGTACCTGACTGTCTGAATCTGTTGACTTGCACTCGGCGCGGTTTGCATCTCACCTTGCGCGTTGACGGTCACAATCCGATCAGTTGATGAGAGAGCCTCTACAGCAGGTAGATCTGATGCTTTTCTGGTCTTGGTCATGCGGCAATCACCTCCTTTCTGCCGATTAAGAAACAGCAATTTTCGCCCAAGGACGCCACGCTACCTTTCCTTCGCGCGTACGAATGAAGATTGAATCGCCCGTTCCGATGAAATAGTTTATCCACACCTGAACTGTGTATTGCGATGATGCGAATACTATTAGCATCCCATAACGTGATGTGCTTGGCGGCCGATTCAAGGATGATTCCAGCACTGTGTATACTCCTGGTTCTACAGCCTCGTCTAAGTCGTTTATTAGACCTTGCTTTTTTAGCACGCTCGGCAAGTAAGGAAGCAGCAGCGCTTCTGAAAGTTTTTTCATCTTCGTCATGCCGCCCTCCTTTCTCGCAAAGCGCAGAGTAACAGTCTTTTACCCCCCCCCCAGACGGTTCTTGTGATCTCACTCAGCTCTACTTCGTGAGAGCTATAGCCATCTGGTATAAAACCCTCGGTAAGAGATCCCATCAGTGTTCCGCCAGCAGGATTTGATAGTGTCAAGTGTATATAGACTGGATTTGAGTCCGGGCAGTTATAGTATAACTCAATCCCTTTCTCCTTTGAATCGTTTTTGTTTAGTGGCGCAACGATTCTGATTTTTGAAAAAAGGGTATTATGTCCTGCCAACTGGACTATTACGCTTGGCGTTGTGGCCATAAACTGAGGTGTCACTATCAGAGCGAGATTTCTCGACATTAGATGTTCATATTGGTTTGATATCAGAAACTGCCCAATGGTAGAAATATTCATCTCCGCTATGCGATACCAGCCTTGTTTGGCGATGCCATAGCCACTTGTTTGTATGCCGAGCGATTTTCCTACTTCTTTGGCCAACGCGTTGATCGCAGTAGGCGTGATTGTTCCGTCAGCTGAGACTATCGGGATGCCAGCTTGGAGCTTTTTGGTTTTTGTTGCCATATCCATAATTGTTTTAAGCAGCATTATACATACGGCAACAGAAACCATTGAGGCACAGGATTTTACCCCCCCCCACATTGCAGTGGCGCTTATTTTGGCCATATTGAACTTATGTTCATACGAACCAAAGCGGACAACGGAACTTGTTGAACTCAGCGGGAAAAATGTGCCACTCGCATATCTTGGCAAGCCTCCATCCTTATTAGTGCTATCATAATAGATGTGGATCAGTACTATGCCCATTCCGGTAGGTTTAGCCGCCCCGACAAACACCCCATAATTGTAACGTTCCATCAGAATCTCAAGTATTTTGCTAAAGTATTCAGCCTCTGTTGGATCAGAACTGATATCTCCACTCTTGATAAGCTCTTCACGCGATGGAATGTCCGTGCAGCCGAGTACGCTTCCTGTAGTATGGCCGGGGAGTGCTGCTTTGAGCTTGGCGAAGGTTGTTCGCTGGATCTGACCGGTAGCCGGATCTGCGATCGTTACGATCGCGTTATTGGCTATCGAGGTAGCTTCGGTAAGCTCCGTGATTTTCTTTTTATTTGTTGCCATATAGTATAATGCTATGATTAATACATGTTTATCTCTCTGTTGTCATATCGGTTATGTCTTCATATTCGCCTCCTTTCCTGTTTAAGTGTAAGCACTTGGGTTAAGTGTCAGCGGCATTTGTAATTCGTAAACACACCATATAGTACTGCCATTATCCGGATCGCAATATCCCATAAGATCGAAACAGCGCCCTGAATTTATCCCTCCACTTTGGATAGTCGCGACTCCTGTAGCTGATATCGATATGTCGCCACCTCCTCCGCGGGTGTCTACGCTAACCCCCGATAATGGAATTAGCTCTAAATTTGTCGGTGTACGACTCAGTCTATAGCTCCATATTCGCAATTGCCGCATTGTGCCTTCCGGCACTTTGGGCAACACCACCTGCGCTTGATTCAATATCAAAGTCGCGTTTGGCGCCGACGGATAAGATGTCGTTGATATACCGTAATACAGCTGATTCGCGGTGATCTGACCGCTTACGGTTATATCTTTGAACGTTCCGGTATTGCAGATCACATTGCCATTGAGTACCTGAAACAGCACATTGCCCGCGCTGTCTTTCATTTCGACAGACTCGACTCCAAGATTTTTGATTAGCGCATACTGTGCTAACAGGATCTTCGTGGCAACTATGTTAAATTCACTTCCTGACTGCCAATAGGTGGTCGATGAGCCGGGAGTCCGAAGTGTTGATTTGGTGTGCGATTGCTTACAGTAGTAGTAATTGCCATTGTAGATCACTACGTCAAGATACGTATCTCCCTCGCCTCCGGCCTCAAATGGGTAGCTCGTAGCACAATCGCTCCAATTCTGCGGGCCACGGAGGACGGGGCCACGATCGCCCCGCGATCCGGCGTCACCATCCTGCCCCCAATACCCGGCGAGAAACACGTCAGATTGACCGGTGTAACCGCCGTTGGAGTAGTAGATTATCTCCACCTTCCAGAGATAGGGGCGCGACGCCGAGTAATCCGACGGGATCTTGTTCAGCTCCCAAAGTCCTGTTGCGTTTGGATTGAATGTCGGTTTGGAGTACCCGGTAGTGGCGTAGTAATAGACTTGCCGCCCGGTTATGCCGATACCGTCATTACCCGGCTTGCCGTCCTGACCCCATACTCCAATGATGATAGCCTTGCCAACCTGCCGTGTGCCATCTGAGAAATAGATCACCTCCGCATTCCAGAGATAGGGACGCGATGCCGAATAATTCTCCGGCGGCTCGTTCATTTCCCAAAGTCCAGTGGCATCCGGGTTGAAGGTAATGTAATCCGTTGCTTTGACCGACGCGTAATACCACTCCTGTATTCCGGTAATCGAGCGTCCATCCTTGCCATCCGCGCCATCCGCGCCATCCGCGCCCGGTCTGCCGTCCTGCGCCCACATCGTGATCAGGTGTGGCGTGGACCAAACGGCTCCGTTTTGGCTGTATGACAGCAGCTCTTTGCCCCACAGATAGGGCAACCCGGCGCAGAACCCGGCGCGTGCCGGATCTGTTACCCACGCTCCATCCGGAGCTTCGACCGACGATATGCCGGCCATGTAGTAGTTGGTTACATTGAGCAGCGAATTGCCGTCTTGGTTGACCCCGATGGTGAGCGTGTCGATGAGCAAACCATCCTGATATAGCTCGCACTGTACGCGAGTGCCCTTGACGTTGCCAAAGTAGTAAGTGTCGCCGCTGTTGGTCAGCGCGACAGATTCTCCGGCTTCAGTGATCAGAGCCACAGATACAGTGAGTCCGTAGCTGTCGGCGGCCACAACAGCGGCCTCCACACCATCGCGCCGGAGGATAGTCAACTTGAAAAATGACGGCTCGTAAACCGACGTCTCCGGATTAAATTTCGCATTCGTCACCGTCGATACAAGGTTGTAGACAACTGACTCCTTATCGTAGGTGAGTTGATACGTCGCGGAGCAAAGAGCTTTTTCTGCCATAGTGATCAGGTGTCTTGATAAGCTGTGATATTGACTGCAGGGCCAAAGTTGATCGCCTCGAACATAGCGCGAGTGACAGTGTAAGTAGTCACCTTCGCAGACGTGTTGGCGATGATCGTACCCTCCGGAGACAGGACAGTGAACAGATATTTAAGCCCGGTGATCTCCGCGTTGGTCTCGCGTGAGCGCACTGTCGGGGTGAATATAACGCCTGTACGTGTGTCGCTCTGAGCAATGCGGCCATCCTCCGGATTTGGATTGGGGAACAGAATCAGCGAGTCGGAATTATCTGAGATCGCCTGCATGTCGGACGCCATGACCGATGTACCGCTCATGATCTCCACCTTGACAGTGCCAAAGGTGTTGATCATGTCGCGGTCGACAACAAGGTTGCCCGCCGCGTTGACGTGTGCGGTGTCCTGCACCCATGCTCCATCTGTCAAGAGATACCACTTGCGATCAGCTGCGGCCACGGTCACGTCCTTTGACAAATCGCCATTCCAGTAACGAACCTTGCACTCGACAGACGGGTTCGTCTCGCGGTCGAGAACGAATGAATCGGAGGCATCGCAGTAGATTTCGCAGATCGCCGCCTGACCATCGACATTGCGGATCTGAACCGTATAGCTCGCCTGCACCTTGGCCGTGTTAGCCCCAACCTCGATAGTGAGGACGTTTGTTATTGTCATCGGTATACCTCCGGAGGCAGTCACAAGGTTCTTTAGGACACGCAATCCTCCGCATGGGTACTTGGCGTTGGCGGCAGTGTCGGGCGCGATCAGCTTAAACAATCCTGCATAATCGCCTGTAGACACGCCCTCAGCATTAAACACCAGCTTGTCACCGTTTACGCTCCACACCGTTTCCGACGGGAGTATAAGACTCGCGATGTTGGCCACGTCGGGATCAGAACACATCAGCACTGTCTTGAGTACCGGCTTTTCAGACTCGTTGCTGATCGCGTCGATGTTGGGGTTGATCTGATTGGGAGCGGACGCATTGCCGGAAAACACCTGCGAGATGTCGCCGGTATCGCCCATCAGAGCGATCGTGTATGTGTTGGCGTCAGCCAGCCACGTACATTGATATAGCGCGGAAGCTACACTCATGCGTCACCTCCTTCCTCGGTTTCGGCCTCCGGATCCGGCAACACTTCGCCCTGGGCTGTCTCATCAGCTTCCGTGCTTCCGGCGTCAGCTTCCGGGGTGTCTTCCGTACTTTCCTCCGTGGTCTCCTCCGGATCTGTGGTCTCGCCTTCCGTTGGCTCGATACCGGGGTCTGAGTCGTCCGGGCGTTCCTCCTCTATGCCGGGGATCTCCCCACCTTCTCCTTCCTCCGGATCTACAGGCTTCGGCTCGATGTAGAAGCGCGGATCAGTGGCCACAGGCAGAATAACCTCACGCTCGCCGCGCTGCGCCGCCGCGGCCTCGCGGTCGGTCAGCACCACGCCGCCGATCTGTTCCATCGTCTGCTGCTTATGAGCGAGCCAATCGTTATCAATTTGCTTGATGTCGCGCCACCACAGCAGATAATCTCCGTCGGCAAACTGGTAACGTTCCTTTGTGAGGCCGAGAAACTCGGCCACTTTGGGATTAGCTTTGATAAATATAGTTGACATGTGTATAATGATTGAGTTAAAGGATTATCGGATAAGGATCAATGCACCGTCGCTGTCGGTGATCACAGCACCGTCGCTGTCGGCCAATACATGCCATGTATCAAACGGCTCTATTTCGAGCTGCACCTTGCCGCCATATCGCTGCGCTATCGAGTTTGACGATATCACCGGAGTCTCGCCGGTAGCCACAACATCACCGTAGGTCACCTTGCCATTTGCCACGCCGGTAGATACACGCCAGCGCAGGTCAAAAAAGTTGGCCGGATTCGGGATCTCCTCGCTGTCGTAGACCTTGCCGATCGGCATTATGGTTGTCTGTCCCGGCGGAATGCGGGAGCTGCCGAGTATCGCCCCGCGAAGCGTGGGATATTGCAGCAGGAATGAGCATGTGGCCGTTGGCGATGACGTGTCGAGCGTCACAGACGCAGGATCCCCGTAAGGATCATACTTCGCACGGACGCGCAGATCAAGTCGCTCATTCATCAGATCGCGATGAACTACGGCACTTGTACAGTCGGCGCTCACCTCTACCTCAAGATCGAGATCCGCGCCATCATAGGCCGCAGTGTCACCTACGGCCGTCCAGCTGCCATCATCGCGCTTGATCTCCCAGACAAATATGCGTTGCGCCGCATCAACCTCCTTGTCAGCGTTGCCGAGACGTGCAACCACAGTAACATCAGCGTTTGGCTCACGCACCGGATAGTAGTAGTTCACTTCCGGCATATCGAGCCGCAGAACCGGTTTCATAGCCACGGCATCGCAGACAACTGTCTGAGTGGCCATCATCGGGTAAACCTTACCCGTGCGGCTATCGAGATACTCACCCTCAAAGCGCAGCGTCAGCGGCATGTTGGGCTGCAGATTGCGTTTAACAAGCAACTGACCTGTGGCCGAGTCAAAGCCGTAATCCGGGTCATCGGCCATGATCTCCGTTTCCACGCCATCCTCAAGAGCGTACCACCGCGGATTTACGATAGCCACGTCAGCTGAGATAGTCAAATCATCCTTGGCCGTGACGTGCATCCACGGTTTTAGCGACAGATAAGTAATCGTGTAATCCGGCTCATAACCCCCATCGCTCAGATTGTACTGCTGCGATGCAGGGACGTTGCCGGTTATCTCGATACCCGACGTTATGTCGAGCGGGGAGTAAACAATCCCTAAGTCCTGTTCTACGGATATTTTCATAGTCTTATGCCTTTGATTGCTGTATGTTGGTAAGTAGTCATTCCATCACGCAGAGTGGCCGTGCATTTGAATAGGCAGACGGGCGGGACACCGTCGGGCACACTGTCAAGATCGGCCTCGGTGAACGTAATGGAGCTACCGCAGTTGGCATGCTTGGCCGCCCACACATTGTCAGAGGCCACCCGCTGATTGCCATCCTTATCCTCGCTATATCGCGTCCATTCAAAATCAGCCGGCAGGATCTGTGCTGTCACATCCTGGTTGTACAGCTCCGCATATACCGTCAGCTCAAATTTGAACTTTGCCGGGTTAATTGCCGCCGGACCACCGATTAATTGGATCGTGAAATAGGGGTTGCCTTCAACGAACGCCCAGTCGGTGTTGTTCCATGCAGGAACAGCCGTTGTGCCGGTCTTGCAGCAACGCCACTTACAGCCGAGATACCACACGTCGGACTGTTCATAGTCAAGAGTCTCCTCTCGGAAGGTGTCTCCGGCGTAGTAGTCCGCACCTGCTACAAACGGCCCACGATCGCGGATAACCGGCTTGGGCCTGCCCTGATAGTCGACCGTGATAAAGTTCTGCGCTGCGATTACCTTGCTGTAGATGCCCTCTGCGCCGTGCAGCTCTTCCGGTAGCTGCTTGTCAAGAAACGACGGCAAGATACCGAAAGATGATCCCCAATTTGAGGCGTCGATGATCGGCTTTGTCACGCCCTCGTAGCGTACAAGCCTGCCCTCTGACGACGACAGATAGAACAGCCTTTGGCGCGTCTCATCGGTCTGATGTCCCCAGCGAGCTATCTTCATCAGCTCACACGGCGGCGGGCAATACTTGGTTGGCTCGCCCGGCTGATACTCGTAGCCCTGTCCCTCCGGCGTATCCTCGACCGGGTAAAGCGACACCTCGATAGAGTTAGCGGCAGTGTTGACGCTGTTGACGCGCATCCACGACGTGTAGTACGTGCCGCCACCGGTAGCGAGATTGTTGATCATGCCCTTAAGCACCGCACCCTGAGTCATGGCCGTAAAGTAGCCGTCGTACTTCGGAGAGAGCGTCAGGCGATAGGTGTTGTTGCCAAGATCCTCCACCGACTCAACCGTATCGCTCTCGGTGAAAATCTGATCACCCTCGATAGCCTGCAGGCGGTTGACGATGAGTTCCTGAACCCACATGGCCGTCCGCACTCTGAGGCTCTCCACCTCGGCGTTACCTCCGGCGTCGATCCTGCCGCCGGATCCGCCCACCATGCCCTGGATGAACTTGCCGAACTCGGCGCCCTTAAGGAACTGGATCAAGCCCTCGGCCACGTCATCATCGACCCTGCTAAGATACTTGTCAGACCCGCCACTCTCTACAAATTGCTGTATCATGTCGACAAGGATTGAGCCGACACGAAAAGCAGTATTCTCGCGGTCATGGATCGCGTCGCGAACCATACAAGCGCGGTTTAACAAGTCCTGAATATTAACGGGCATATCTTCGTTTTTCAACAAAGATATGCCCTCCCGCTCATAGCCAAAAAGACCTTACCGCAGAGCATTGCGGCTGTCATCGACAGCATCGCAGACGACACGCGCCGCCTCCTCTCCGGTTATCCTGGCAAGATCCTCGATCATTGCCCGGACAGACATATACAGCTTCTTGCTGAACCAGTCGCGCCGTTGGCGTGGCTTTCCTGAGGTCAGATAACCTCCCGGCTTCTTTCCTACACGGCGTGGAATATCAAGTTTGGCCTCCCGCCGGTATTCAGGATCAAGGATCAGAAGGTCACCGTCATTCCCTTTCTTATATCCGTTGCCTACGCCGTAGGCCTGGTACAGGCCATAGCGTAGGAATGTCATTGTGATTGACGTTCCGTTGGCCGTCTCCTGAATCCGGCTATTGAACGACTGATGAAGATTGCCGGTATAGACAACCTTCATCCGCTCGATTTTCTCCTGCCAGATATGGAGCTGAGTTCGCGTCCACTCCTCGATGTATTTTTTATCGTCGTTCAGTTCTCCCATTCCTCGCTATCATAAGTCAGATCCACCGGTTCTGACACGTCGATCATGAAATAAAGGCCTGTGCAACCGCTGAGAAAGTACTGGCCGAACTCACGCGACATCACATTTTCGGTGTGAAGGTAGACCATCTCATTGCTCAGATCCTCCTGATCAACGAGCAATCGGCTCATTATCTGCCGGAACAAAATTCTGCACGTGGTGAGCGCCGCTATACGCGCTGTCTCATCTTGGAGCTTATGCCGCCGCATCATGAATACAGTAAACGTCCTCTTCATGAACCAGCCTCCTGACTTTCCCCGGAACAGCACCCCATCGTTCGCATCATCGAGACAGAAGAACGCATTTGTTGTCCTGAAGCTGTCGAGCGGGCCCTGCAGCGATTCAATGCCTGTGCATGTACAGAACTTGAATCCCAAAGCCTTTGCGAGACGGTTTTTCGCGCAAAGCTTCGAGAAATAAGCCTCCGAGTCAAATAAACTTTTTGCGTCCATGCCTATGATTTTGATTTACGTCTGTACTCTTCAGCTTCCTTCGACTTGTAGTCAAGTTCTGTCAATGCACGCCAACAGTCAGTATCAAATATCTCCTGCTCCTTTGTGACGTCGCCGCCTGTCAAGGCTCGGATCTGATTGTTCATCACCTCAAGCATTTCCGGAGTCTCTACCTCGCCGGCTACCGGACGGAAGAAATTTCGGAACTGCCGGGCGAAATTAGCCTTGATCTGCACAGCCCACTGGATCAGGTTGAACACCTCAAAAGGCTCAAGTCCCCGCTGGCGGTCATAGCCGGGATACAGGATTTCGGCTATCGACTTCAGAGCTTCAGGATTCCTTGAGGAGATGTAGCCCTGGTATAGATTCTCAAGCTGAAGATAATCGCTGAACTTCACGCCGTGGAGCGAAGCGTCAACGGCCTTGACCTTCGGGGTCTTGAGCCAGGCGATCCGCACGGGATCCGCGCCAGGGTGCTTGATAAACTCCAACGGCTCGAGATACTCAAGCAACTTGTCCGGCGAAATCCATAGCCTACGCGGTTTTCCATCGACCATAAACCTGATCTGATACCGCTCCTCCTGGCAGCGCTCTATCCGGAGCCCGGTCAGATAGCGGAACACAGCGAACATCAGGTTTACCTGTCCCTGGTGTGACGCGCAGAGCCGGTACACATCGCGCAATTCATCTTGCGTGAATTCAGTCCACGCCTTAGGCAGAGTGACATGTACCGTATTATCCGAAAAAGAAACACGTGTCCGATTTTTCATTGCGGTAAGGTGTAAAGTGAATAGCCTTGTACGCTGAAGATCCCATATATTCCGGGAAATCCTCGGGATGCTCCTCAAGATATTGTATCAGCGCATTTCGATGGAATATCTGCATATCCGATTTTCCCGCATAAGCCACAACAACGTTGCGGCACATTCTCATGGCCACTATCTGAGTCTCCGTCTCGCGGCCATAGGCTACGGCACCCGTCAGAGCCTTGAACTGCTCCGGAGAGATGATGTGCTTCACAACATACTCTCCGGCATAGATCGCTTCCCAATATTTCGCTCTGTCGGCCAGTGTCGGCTCCGCTATGCCGAACAGCTTGAAATACTTCAGATGCCAAAACAGCGATTCCGAGAAAATCCCGCGCGTATGCTCCGGGATATCCTCCCGATGTCTTGCCAGTTCAAGCAGATCCATCAGATAACCCTCGTAGAGCTTACAAAGCTGACGCCGGAGCCGCTCGACACGATCCGCTGACGCCGGAGCCACATTCTGATTTGACACTACGCCAAATCCGGTAGACGTCTGCACCAGATCCAACTGAGGCACCGCCTCATGATAAGCCTTGCATATCACATACTTCTTGACAGCCTGCGCCATCTTCATGTCATCGTCGGTCGCATCTTCGCTGAGTGCGGCCTCAAGCGGCAGAGCCTCAGTAAAGTCCACAGATAGCAGCCTGATAATATCCGCGTGTGCGTCAGCTATAGCCACCCTTAGCTGCTCGAGCAGGCTGTCATCAGGCGTCGTACCGCTCGGGCATACGGCTTCAAAATCTTCTTTTGTAATCGTGATCATCGGTTAGTCGTTTACATCTGTTGTCGTTCCGTCAGGATTTTTCTTGACTGCATCCGTTTTCTTATCAAGAGTGGTCAGCAGCACAATCGGCACTTCCGGCTTGACCTTTGCCTGCCATCCGTTGAAATATATTATCAGCTCATGAACGCGGAGCAGCATGTCATGGAATGCCGTCTCAAGACTCTGTTTCAGGGTGAACAGCTCCCGCTTGTCAGATCCTGAATTGTTGCTCTGACTCTTGCCCGGAGTCGCGCCTACCAGGTTAGGATGGATGTTCGTGCCATAACAGATCATGTTACTGGCCTCCTGGATATCCTCGCTCCAGTCGCCGCCCTCCTTGCTGCTGTCGATCAGATTGACCCTGACCATGCGCTGCTCCTTGCCGTAGCTGTCGATATAATAGCCGGTGATCCACACCTTGCCGGAGTTTTCAACGCCCGTGACAAAGCGCTTGATATTCTCCTTCTCCTGCTTTATACGCTCGGCTATGGCGACAGGATCAATCAGATGCTCCTCCGCGATCAGGTTTGCCCAATAGTCCTTGTGGATCTCAACCTGATACTTTACTGACGCGTGATTGCGGATCTTCGCCTTTTTCGCCTTGCCGATAAGACGCTTCAGATCGTACCAGTCGCCACGGAACAGAGCCGTGTAGTACGGCATCGGATAGTAGCGCTGTCCCGGAGTAGGGAAGCGCATTACCATGGCAAACTTTGTTTCCGACGTTGGGCGTTGAGTCACGCCCTTGTCGTTAGGCTCGCGCCCCATGAGCGCCATCAGATGACCGATAGGGTTGCGCTCGTCAAGGAGTGTCAACACCTCTACGTCATCCTTTGTCAGGCGGCTTTTCTGCTTCCAGTTGGCGAAAAACACATGTTCAACACGTCCGGAACTGTTTGCCTTCTCAAAGCGGCAGTAACAGGCATCCTTATGCACCACCTTGACTATTTTTGTACGCGCCTTATTCAGGATCACCACAGCCACGGAGAAGAAAAAGTGCTTCATATCCGTACACTGCTCAAGATAAAAACTCTTGAGAGAATTGCTCATCATGAAGCGCTCTATCTCCGGATCCTCCGTAGGCGTCTTTGTCTCCCGGTCGTTATACTGGAGTCCGTTGCCGTAGGCAGTCAGGACGTTAAAAAACAGGTTCTGCGACAGCACCTCGTCAGTCCCGATAGCATGGAGCAGATGCTGCGGCATCTGATCATCGGGACCGAACGGAATATACTTCAGCTTCTGATAGCCCGGCACCGGCAACGGTGTGGCATATCCATCCTCGTCAAAGACAGAGGCAGAATCGGCTACGTCCGACAACGCCTCGTTCATCGGCACCGAGATATCATATATCTCGCCCTTCGGGATTTCAACGTATGACTTCAAATCCATTTATCTCAAATAAAGTTATGTCGCGGAACTCGCGGATCAGATGGCTTTCCGGCAACTCGATCCTGTGCGTACCCTTGCGCCAGTGGCCACCTATGCACTTCACATTGCGATACTCCAGGATATCGCCGGTCGTCAGCTTCCACACCTTGAGAGTGACCGGCAGGCCGCTCTCGAGCAAAGTAATGGCGTCTCGCCAGTGCAGACATTTCGTTGGTCGTTTATTCATAAGTGCGGTCGAATGTGTCATCGAATATCCGCGGAGGCCTCGGCACATCGAGCCTGGCCACGCGGTCATCAGCGAGCTGCCACGTGATAGTGGCGTTGCGGTATGAAAAATTAAGGTTTGACTCTGAGGTATTGTCGTTGGTGTGCTTCAGATCGCAGTCGGTCACATGCACTTCATCGCCGCTGTCGCCGTTGTCGAGCAGGAAGAAAACAGCCTTTGAATTGGCCAGCGACATTGCCACCCATTCCATGCCGGCAGGCAGTGGCCCGGTGTACGTCTTCTGCGATATCACCTCCTGGATCTGATAAGACCGGATATACCCGTTGATATTGGCCGTGGAGCGCGTGTAGGTCGGCTCCGTCTCCCGAGTGCCGGTCATATACAGTGTGTCCCACGCTCCGAAAGCGTTTCTGAAGATGAATGCATCGCTCAGATCCGGCATCGTAGGCATCACCTGATACTTTGCCCTTCGGGCGCCGCACACAACTGTATATTCGACCAACTGACCCATCGACGCATTCACAAACTTGCGCGGGCTCACATCGAGCACTGCCAATCCTGAGGCCGTAGCTATGGCCACAGTGCGCCGGGAGATACCGGCATCGCCGTAGTAGACGCATTCGGCGGTTACAGCCGCCGGACTGGCGGCATATACCGTCAGCGTCTCATATCGCGCCGTGTGAGTCCTGCGGGCACCCTGCATCGGAGTAAGGAATGAGGCATCAAGAAAATTCATGGCCCTCGATGTAATCGACCAGGCGCAGTAGAACACCCGTGGAGAGCCTATCACCGCGCCGTCGATCGAGAACGTGAAGTCGGCGTATACATCCTTGATATACGGTTCGAGGATCGAAGCCACGTCATAAATCGTGATCGTCCCCGTGTCATCAGGATAATACGTGTTGCTGAAGATCTCCTTGCCTCCATGGCTGATCACAAACTCGGCCATCGACGACGACGTGAACGAAATCCTGTTGAGTTCGCCGAGAAACATTCTGGAATAAAGAGCTGTGAGAGTGATAGCCATGCCGTTTATCTTGATGACGTCAAAGTTAATACACCCTCATACAAGGCAAAAAGACAGCGCCATCACGGCGCTGCCTTTCGCACGATATTTATTAATGTCAAAAAAAATGTCAGTCGAGCGGTGGGAACGGCGGGATAGGCATCCACTGAGTGGCGCCTTCCGGCCATCCTGACCACTCATGAAATGACTCTGTGAGCAGACAATCATCAAACAAGAACCCGGTCCGGGTTTTCCGAGTGTATCTCACAAGGATCCGCTGACCTTCGGCCGGTGTTTCCTTCACGCTGCGCCATGGTGATTGACTGTCTCCGGCCACGGCCTGAGGCTTGTCATTGTTCTTGCTCATCTTCTTTTTTGTTTGCATAGATAGTCATATATAGCGTTAACGTGTTGATGGTCACTCCATTTCTCTCAGCTGATGGGGGGGGGTCGATTTCCCTGACACCCTGCGCATCATCCACCTCCAGGTGTGTTCGTAGTCCGTCAGCTCATAGCCGAGCTTGATCATTGTCAGCGATACCACGTCGTCAGGCACAAACGACACCGGCTCAAGCTCACGGATTATATCCTGGGAATCCATGTCGTCATCGCCCGGCACTGCCGACGGACGGAAGCTCTTCATCATTGTGGCCACGATAGCAGCCTCACGGTCCAGGCCGTGTACAGCCGGTTCGGTCCGGATCTCCTCGATAATGTTGAGATACTCCTGATCAGTCATGGCTCACCTCCTTTCCGGCTACATGGTTAACTACCGACAGCATCAGGCTGCAGCCCGGCGCATGGATTGATGTTGATGGTTTCATTGTTTTGGTCTTTAGCAAGGTAGACAGAAAAACGGCTACCGATCCGTTGCTAAAGACCATGATGCTATCTCTTTCGAGCGCAAATGTCCGGATGGTAGCCGTAAGGCTATGTAATGCCGGGGCGCAGTATTGGCCACGACAGGTTGAGCGTTGTTCGAGCTCGTGCGAGATAGACATACTATCATGATCTTTAGCGCCACAAATGTAGTCTAAATTCTGTAATCCACCAAATTTATTTGACGGAGTTGTTGAAAGTTTCATTGTTTTTGGGGTTAGCATGGTAGACAAAAAAGCGGCTACCGTTCCGCTGCTAACCCCATTGAGTCTGCTCCGAAGAGTACACGTAAGGACGGAAGGTAGCCGTGTGGCTATAACATGGACATGTGACATGCCCTGAGCTACTGCGAGCGTTAACCGCGCTCTGCGGTGCAGACTAACTGCAATGAGGTTAGCGCCACAAATGTAGTCTAAATTCTGTAATCCGCCAAATTTATTTGACGGATTCATCTGAGCTATGGCCATACTGTTCATACCGCACCTCCTTTCTCCTGCTTCATCAGGTCGCGCACAGTCTGATCCTCGATCAGGCTATAAAACGTGTAAGACACCTGGCTGCGGTTCATGAATCCTTCCTTGACCCGACGTACGGTCATATCGAAGACAAAATTGTCGTTGTACGGCGACGCTGGCTTAACGATGATCCATCCTTTATACAGATCTGCATCGAGCTTCAGCGGCTTGCCCTTGCTTGTCTCGTTGAGAGCGGCCACAAGGTCAGCAAACTTCTTGACCAGTAGCTTCAGCTCAAGATCGCTCGGCAGAAGCACGTTCTCAAACTCCTGGGCTACCTTCTGCAGCAATGCCCCGCGCTTGGTCTTGCCCTGCACGGAATAGGTTGTCACCTTCGATACAAAGTATTTCATAAGGCCTCACCTCCTTCCTTGATAGCGCGGGCGCCCCATACGATAGCCCACGGCATGAGCACTGCCGCCATCAGGCCGATGGTCGGCTCCGACACGCCTGCGGCCTGGCCGAAAAATATGCCTATGGCCACGGCTATCAGCATAGCCATTGAGAACTGGCGGCCAAACATGGCTGCTGTTATCCTGCTCAGGATCCCGGCATTTGTCCTGCGGCTCCGGGTTGCCGCGATTGTCAATGAATTGTTCATTGGTTGATGAGTTAGCAAGGTAGACAGAAAAAACGGCTACCGATCCGTTGCTAACTCATCAACGCAGTTCCGGGGAACGCATAATGACGGATGGTAGCCGCAATGGGCTATATAAAGTCAGGGCATAAAAAAAGCCCGTCAAAGTATGTCGAGCAGTAACCGCGCCCGCCGGGACAACATTACGTTGACAAGTTAGCACTGCAAAGGTACTCCAAATTTTAGAACCTGCAAATATTTTCGGATGATTTTTTATTCAAAAAGCAACTGCTCGAGCTTCTCCTTCACACACTCCGGAGTTGCCTGGCACCAATAAGGCTCGAGGCTATCCGACTTGACTATGTAGCTGCCGGCCGGCGTAACCATGGCCACATTGCCGTTAAGCACCTCGTCGAGCGGGAATATATACAGGCGATAAGGATCTGTCGGTATGCCCGCTTCGCCCAGCATGACGAACACCGGCAGCCCGGTGTTTCGCTCCACCTCCCGGTAACGTTCCGCCTGGGCCTTGCGGATCACAAGATTGTTGGCCACGCTGCGATACTTGCACTCTATCCAGTAGTTCACCTTGACACGCCCCTTGCGGTGTACCACCTCAAGATCCGGCATAAGCGAGCGCTCATCGAGCGATTGCGACATACCCATCTTATTGTCAGCACTGCGTGAGCCAACCGTCAGCCCTTCTGCCGCGCACAGCAGATCTATGGCCACGTTCTCAAACTCTATGCCCTTGATCAGGTTGGCGCTCACCTTCACAGCCTTTGTCTCGACCAGTGCCGACAGCCGGCGCAGTTCCGCCAGATAGTCCTCACATTCTATGTGGGCCTGATCGGCATATTCGCGGATCACGGCCTCTTCCTCCTCCGACAGAAGGCCGTCGGCTATGGCCACTTGCCCCAGCCATTTCAACGTATTGTAATCCATATAATCATATATCATTGATTTGATATACAAATATAGTCAAAATAAATGAGTCGGGCCCGCTTTTGGCGGACCCGATACCGGATTTATCAATAGTTGCTGAACACATATCCACCGCAGAATGTATAGTCGCACATGAACAGATCGCGGGCAAAAGCCGAGTAGTCGAAGTAGCAAGCGAGATTGCCCATCTTCTCCAGATCGTAGCACTGGTCAACAATTTCCCGGGCATAGTCCTCTTCGCTGTCATAAGCGCCCTGATATCGATCTTCAAAATCCTCCAGCTCGAAACCGCAGTCAATATATTCTGTGACAGCCTCACGTGAGTAGCGTTCGCAGAGGTCAGCGTAGGCCTGGATCTTATCGAAGGTCTCGCGGTCCATGCACGACTCCGAGTAATATTCGCGGGGGAAATACTCGAAGTCCTGGAACATCAGCTCCGGATCCGACTCGTCGCTGTGGACAGCCTTGCAGAAGTCGATGAAGTCATCGTAGTCGGCGAAGGTAGTCAGGTCGATCCAAAGGCCGTTGATCGAACCGTTGTTAGTCCCGCAGTATACAGCCGGATTTTCGTTATTGTAGTCCGCTTCGTGGATCTTGATGGCGTCGAGCAGAGAGTCAACTGTGTAAGAAAGCTCGTTGAGACGGTTGATTGAAGTAGCTGTGATTGAAGTTTCCAAGGTCTGCATAGTAGTAAAGTTTAGTGGGTTAAGATTTGATTGTGTAAAGAGATTGTCCCTTTTACACTGCCCGAAAAGTGCCGGCATGAGGCGAAAGCAAGGGTAGACGCAAAATTTACTACCCGCAGGGTGGAGAAATTTTGAGGCTATTCACATAGCCCTTGAGTGCCGTTGACGGCTCTAACTTTGCGGCGTAAAAGAGACATTCGGCATAATCATATCGGCCACTGAACCGGCTATGCAGACAGGAAACGCACACAGCAGCCATATCTCCGCCATGAGCGCCGACAGTTGACACTTGCCGCCATTCCACGTGCGTACTACTCTATCCGGCTTATCGCGGCATACCACATAACAGCGGGAGCAACGGGCTCGACCGCCGATCTGCCGACAAGACTCATCGCCCGCAAGGCCACAGCACCTTATCCGGCAGTCCTGGACAAGAGTTCCCACAAATATCCGGGGTCGCGCCGCGCAACCTGAGTCCGGCCTACCACTCTGCTGCTACTACGGCTGTCAGCCATGTTGACGGTTTCTCCGATTTTACACGATATCAGGCCAACCGAAGAGACTGCCCGGAGCATATAGACAGTGCGATCCGGTGACGATGGCCGCTGCTACCGGCTACGCCTTGACCGCTCCTTATACCGACTATACTACGGCGGATCTGCAGCAACAGCCTTTCCGGTATCGGGTTCGCCAAAAACGGGCCCGACGCCAGAGTCGCGGGGGAGGTCCGGAGGGGGTGGAGCCAAAAAGCAGAACCCCCTCCGGCGTCACGCCGAATGGGGCCCTATGATAGCTTCGATAAAATGAAATATACAGTACAGACTTATCTTATCCAAGAACCATCTACATACTAACCCTAAGTAATCTTTATGACTTACCTTAAAACCTAATCGTACTTATGCAAATAGAATAGTAACTTATATCCGTGTACAAAATTAATAAAATCAATCGAATACAGCAACACAATCAACTATTTTCATTTGATTTTGCCTCTGTGGGCTTGTCCCCTTACCTCCCGGAGGCTTAAAGGCTCACGGTCAGGACTATCACCTGTCCGGGATTAAGCCTCCGGGAGGGATTTTTCTGATTCTCCCGCCAATCAGAAACGGCAACGGCTGACTGTCAGCCAGTTGCCCGATCGTTGCGCCGCTTTTCAAGCGGCTATGACCGACGGCAGCCCCCACCGCCCTACGCAAAAATGAGCTAATTCGCTGATTTTTAGCGGAATATGCAGAACACTATAAACAACTGATAATCAACCAATTAGCAAATCTTCGCAACAGATTTTAATAAATCATAGCAATCTGATTATCAATGCGTTACAAATGGCGATTTTGGCGAAAAATAGTACAAAAAACAGCGTTCGCCAGGGCGATTTTACACCCTGGCGAACGGCGAAAACGGCGAAAAGCGCACGGTCAAAAAGCCGACGTGACGCTGACCATCGTATTAGAACGCGGCTGCGATTCGCAACCTATACATAGAGTGTCAAAAGCGTCCGAACCGTCGGTACGGTTCTCCAGACGGTTCTCCTCGCTCTCGGCCAACTTCTCGCCGCGTTTGTCCTTGCCACCGTTGTAGATACCCGCTGTCTGTATCGACAGCAGCAGATCCTCGTTGTTCTCCCGGTTGATCATAGGCTTGAGCTTTGCCTGCCCTGCGAACATACGGTTGATCAGCAGATGTTTCATGATCTGCTTCATCGGATTGCCGAGATCCACCTCAGTCACAAACCAACCATGAAAGCGGAACGCATTGGTGATCACGGTCTGAAACGTCACACCGTCGACAGCATAGCTACCCTGCTTGGCTGTCGCGTCAAAATAGAATATAACCCTCCGGTTGTGGTGGAAACGGTAGTACTTGCAGAAATCATCTACAAGTTCCTTCAGCTTGCGCTCATACTTGACAAAGAACGACTTCAGGACCAGCAGACGGTTGCCACGCGGTTGCCCGCATACAAGCCAGTTGATATTGGCATTGTAGTCGAAAGCGATACACAGTGGCAGGCCAGGATCGACATCCGAGTCCATGAGGCTGCACGGCTCCTTGAGCTTGTCGAAGTCATACTCAAGAGAATCGAGATGGCTGAAGTTGGTAGCGCTGTACTTGTGGGCCTCGGTCATCGACGAATAGAAGCCATCGCGGGCTATACCAATGCGCTTGCACAGTACAGAAGTCTGAAACGTCAACGGAGGCAAGTCACGCTTAAGCTGCCGGATGAACGGCTCGCCGAGTACCTGAAGATTGTCGATCGTCGACACCTCCCGGTAGTCAACGGCTATCGAGCGGAGGCGGCACATGTCGCGGTGAAGCGATCTGAGCTGCCCCTTCAGATAGTCGGGAACAACCACTCCATGCTTCCTCAGCTCCTGAATACGACGCTCAATATGGTTGATTTCAGCCATAAGCGCCCGGATAATGTCGATAACTTCCGGATCGCATTTCTTGTCGTAGTCCAGGAACCATGATCCCTTCTTCGTCACCGGCATGTCTGAGCTGATCAGCATGGAGTGATGATAGAAATGCTTGCCGAAATACATCCTGTTGCCGCGGTTAGCCGGGAGCGTCTCGTCTTTGAACTGCTCGAAGTCGATGAACTTAGCTTCGTCGACATCGAGAGCGTCATACGACTGCGAGTTGGAGGTTCCGGAGCGATCCTGACTGATTATGTAGCCTACGCTGCCATTGCAGAACGACAGCACATTCTCGTAGTTTTGGACAGGGAAAATCGGTTCCTTCCATCCCCAGGCCTTCGGAGGCTTTATACCGATAGCCCAGAACACATTGCGCTTCAACCCCCAGTTCTCCCAATGAACAAGCATCGACGGCAATGTGTTGGTCAGAGCGCGTTTGATATTGGCCGATACAAAACCGGTGATCGAGCCCGGCATGCGTGTGAAATTTCGGTAGTTCCAGAGCGCATGCACCATGCCTTTGCCGAACGCGCGTCCGGCCACAAGCACAGTGTCCTTCGCCTGGACGACCGTCATCAGATCGCGCTGCACATCGTTAAGATATACCGGCTTGATTTTCGGAGCTTCCATAGTCAGGTCTTACAGGTTTGAAAATATCCTCCAGTTCGGCGTCGATCTCCTCATAATCCACCTCTTCGGTAGCTTCAGACCAGTATTTATCCTTGAGCGACTTCATCTTCTCCCGGACGTTAGGCATACGCTTGAGACCGATCACCTCCGGATCGTCGGTGAACTTGAGCGTGACGCGGACGATCTTGTCAATAACATTGGCCCGGTCATCCTCCTTGTCGAGAGCGTAGTACTTGGCGAGCTTGTCGGCTGCAGCCACCATGACACGGGTGTTGTTGGCGATGTCGGCCTTCTCATAAGCCCGGGTGAGCATCTGAGTCACCCTGTAGCGCATGTAGTCCTTGGTAACTTTCTGAAGATCGCCCAGCAGTGTCTTGATCAGCTTGAGATCTTCACGCGCCACAGTATCGCCCAGGCCGTAGCGGGTTTTGAGTTCGGCCACGATATCCCGGTCTTTTTTCTGCGGATATGAGAGCCAGTAATTGTAGATATCGCGTAGCCTGACAAGATGACGGATGGTAGCTTCCGGAAGTCCGGAGGCCACCATCTTGTCCTGATCGGCGAACAGATAAGTCTCGGCTACATCGAGAATCGCGGGTAATGGCATGGCAAAACAATTAAAAATCCTCGTCGGCCGACATGTCGCGCAGATAGGATCCTGTGAGCTGCACAGCCAGCGGCGAACCGACGCGGGCAAACTCCAGTTCCTGACGCCGCAGCATGTGGGCTGTCTCCGCTTTAGCCTTCAGATAAGCTCTGCGTACCGGCGAGTGCTTATCGCCCAGCTCCTGGTTGAGCTGATCGATGTCAAGATCGAGTATCGCGGCAATCTCGGTCGGCGGCGTCAGGTCAGCTGCCAGTTCCGCTATCCTGTCGGTCAGTTCCTGAGTGAATGAGAGAATCAAGAGGTAAAGATTTTTCGGCCATGGCGTCAAAGCCAAGCCGCAGTTGATAGAATGTCGATAAATCGTTAGTGATCACACCGGCCTCAAAACGATCACCGCGGGTCTGGTTCTGCGACGTAATGACAGCCACCTTATGGCTGTCGTTCGACAGCAGCACCACCTTGGAGTGGTTCTCGCAGAGATTGACCGCGGAGAATACCGATTTGATCAGGTGATACAGCACCATGGTTTTGCGGGCTGCCCTCAGGTCACAGAACAGCGTGCTCGAGAGCACCAGGCCGTTGCGCTGCAACCTATGGAGACGTCTGATAAAGTCCTCGCTTGTCGAGAAGGTCGAGATCATCAGGTCTGCCGGGCCAATCTGATGAAGAACCCACTCAAGTATCTCTGACAGCTGTATACGATTGGAAAAGTAGGGTACAATCCCATGCTTTTCCAAAGGTATCAGGTCATCGGTTGCCGGGATCATCACTCACCGAAAGAGATACCAAGTGTACGGAGGTCTGTCATCGTGTCGGCGCTGAATGTGCCGCCCGATGTCAGAACGAAGTCGACCGTTTTCTGCATCTTCATGATCAGCTTCGGTCGTTTCGGGTCTTCATCGGCCAATTCTGAGATCTGCTTACGATACTTCGACAGGTTCTTACGGGCATTGCCTACTTTAGCGGCGATGTCAACCGTAGTTTCCGGAGCTTCAGGATCCGCGCTCGGTTCAACCGTCGGAGTCCCGGCTGTCGCGTCAGCGGTGCCGGGCACGTAAGCATCGTATTTCTCAAGATTGGCACGGTAGATCTTATCCAGCTCACCAAGCATTTTGACCTTCTCGTAGCGGTCGCATGGGCGTTGGTCATACATGTTCTTCAGCTCGTTGAAGAGCTGTATGATCTTGCGTATACGTGGGCCGTTATCATCCCATAGAGCTTGTATCTCCGGAGGCAACTGGTCGTGATCGGCGCGGCGGCCTGCGGCTTCAGCCTCAGTGATCTCGTCGTCAGTCGATATAACGGTCTTGCCGACTGTCTCAGCCGCTTTTGGCATAACTTCGTTCTCAAGACGCACTACATCGGCCATCGTCATGTGATCGAGCCGGATCTTGAGATACTTCCGGAGCTCATAAGTCATTTTAGCCGCGAATTTCGCCGGCGCCCTCATTACTGAATTATATAGAGCGTGATTGTTGGTGAGCTGTAGCAGCATGGTTGCTCCGGCGTCAATATCACGCTCCTTTTCCGGGGTGTTCAGCCATTCCTGAATCCTGCCCGTAAGTTTTGGATCTATCTTCTTCATGATAAAAAAAAGGCGCAACGCGCAAGCTCTTCGCTGCGGTTGCGCCACTCTAAATATATTAATTCAACAGGTTGGTGTTTACGGTTCTACCGTGACAGCGCCGGTAGAGCAATCGATTGTGCCGTCGGGCGTCACAATCTTGCCCTCGTAGAAAGGAGCCGGGCAAACGTCGGTACAGCTGATCTCGAGCGTAGTTCCGGAGGAATCGGTGACCGACATACCGGAATCCTGCCCGGGGTTTGTATTCGATTCGAAAGCTTCAGAGCCGATCACTCGGTATTTGCCATCGCGCTGCTGCACGATATACACAAGATCCTCACTGTTGGCCATACGGCAGAATCCTGTTGCCTCCTCGTTGGTACCGGCATACTTGATAGTCGATGAATTGAGGAACGTCTTTGAAGGCTTCTCGCCCTGTGATGCTGACGTCAGGTTTGACGCGGTATCCAGTAGGTCGATCACAATAAAAGTAGCGTCGGCTGCAAGGGTGAAATCACCCTTGTAGACCGCGATCGACTTCATGGTAGCACCCTCGGCTGACGGATCGGCCAGCGTAGGCCATTTGACGATTGAGTCCTTGGGAACAGCGTAAGCCTTGTTGCGCAGACCCGGGAGAGTTGTCTGCCCCTTGCAATGGGTCAGGCTCTCATATATATTGACAGATGCACACTTTGACATAACTCAGAGGGTTTAAGCGGTTGCAAGTTTTCCGACAAGCAGGCGGGTAGGATCCAGCGACTCATAGTCACAGCCGAAGAACATTGTGGCCACGAAGTCGAGCAGGAATGGATGATGCTTCTCGACAGCGATATTCTCGGTGCCGCTCATCTGATCACAGCCGATCAGCATATTGCTCTTCGTTGTAAGCTGAACAAATGGCGACTTGACCTTACCTGCGAACGGAACCAGGGTTATGTTGTCGAACCCTTCTACTACGGTCTGATTGAACTTGTCATAAATAGGTGAGTGACCGGTGGTTGCCTTGTAGTCATCGCGATACGCGTAGACAATCGAGCGGGGAACAAGCAGATTGAGCTGCGATCCCTTGACATCTGCGCTGCCGTCCTCATAGCCCAGCAGTTCATCTGATGCCGCGCGACAGAAAGCTACGATCTGATCGACACAGTTGGTAGAGTCAATAACATCGGCAAACTCAAACAGATTGCCCTTGTCAACGGACAGGCCTCCGTTGGTTATCTCTGTAGCCGTGATGGTGTCAAAACCGTTGAACAGGTCTACAGTTTTTGTGCCACCGTCCTTGCGGATAGCATCGAACAGGTGAAGAGCGAATCCTTTGCCGAGTTTTGCGGCGAGGTAGGTGAGAGCCTGAAGGACGATGGGTACTGTCATCTGACCGTCACCCTTTGTGATCGACGATCCGTAGATTGTCTGAGCGACAGAGTTAGGATGGAATTTTTTGATGACCGAACCGAAATAGGTATAGAGAGTACGTGGCGTAATTGTCATGTCCTCATTGTCAACGCGCGTAGGGTCGTAAGGTCCCATCTCGATGTTACCCGATAGTTCGCCGACAGTTTCCGAATAGCGTATGCCGGTGCGGATAGTCATATAGGACAGAGCAGGTCCAAGAGCCAGCATAGGAGCTTTGAGCAGCTCAGTGCGGTTCTTCGCCGCGCTTTTTGCGAGATCAGCGTCTGTAATTTTTACATTAGCTGCGTTTATATCATCTGCCATAGTTTGTTAGAGTGCTGATTTAATTGAATTGAAAAGTTGTGAAGCGGTGAACGATCCTGCCTCTGAGCCATCATCCTTCACATCGGTTGTGTCGTCTGCTGGAGCTTCCTCAAGATCCTTGATTTTATTCTCAAGCTCTGTGATCTTGGCGTCTCTATCGGCGATCTGCGAGGCCTGTGAAGCAATGTGGCTGTCGATAGCTTGCATCGAGTTCTCCGGGATAGTCACATTTCCGTCTTCTGAGATCTCAAAATTGGCGTCCTGCTTTGTAGCTGTGCCAATGTTCTTAAATTCTTTCTTTGCCATTTCCTTAGATTGATTTTCGTCGGTTTTATCCTCCTTCGGGGGAAAAACCGCCTCGACGATTTTTGACAGCAGCCCTTTTCGTGCGGCCTTGTTGACCATGACGTCTTCAAGCCCGTCCGTAGTCAATCCGATAGCGTTGAAACGTCTCTTAAGATCCGGCGTCATATTCAGCTTTGACTCACCGTCAAATTCGCTGATCTCATCGATGAAGCCATACTCAAGAGCCTCTTCAGCGGTCATCCAACGTCCGGCTTTGAGCAGATCGAGGATTTCCGACACCTTCTTTTTACATTTCGCGGCATACATATTGGCCAGAACGACGTCGATCTTATCATTTTCCCGCTTGTTTTCCGTAAGCTCATTGATGAGCTGCTGCATTTCGTCCGCGTTGTAGGCTCCCCAGGCGTCAATAAAATTCGAGCATTTATGCACGAGGAACATAGCATACTTGCTCATGACAACCCGCGAAGCGCCCATCGCTATGACTGTAGCGGCAGAGGCTACAAATCCGGATAGATAGACAGTCACGTCTCCGTGGTCTAAGAACTGCTGACGGATATCAAGTCCATGGTCGAGCTCGCCGCCTGGACTTGAGATCTTGACATCGACATGTTTACCTTTGTAACCGGAAAGGACGTTACGGACATACTGTTTCGAGTAACCCCATGATCCGATTGTGTAGTCAATTATGAGTTGATAGTTCATGCCTTTATGCGTTTTACACAAAGGTAGTCATCCCCTAAACATGGCAAAAAGACTCGCCACTAACCGATTATGGGCAAAATACCGTGAATATCAGTGTATTCTATTGTCAGATCACATCCGGATTCGCCAGTTGCCGTACCCGGAAAACTATCGGTTGTATTAATCGTCGGGTATGGAGCCGAGCTCGAGCCTACAAGGTAAGCCATGTGCCCGGCGGTCCTGACAATAAAAGCAAGTTTCCTGTCGGCCACAGCAAAGTGGTTGCATAATTTAGCGTTGACGGTTGTTTTATACACCCGGCCTTTATGGTCAATTGCCGAGGATATGACTACGGTACTCAATCCGACAATCGGCAATATCTCTTCGACCACATTACCGATATTAACACCTATTCCCGGGATAAGGACCATCCCCGAAAGCTGCGATATTTCGACTGCCGATACTGCGTTAATAAAGATCAGTGTTTGTATTCCCATTTTGTACGCGGTTGTGTTGAGTTGTTTCGAGTTGTTTTGATTATCAAAAAAAAGGCTTCATAATAGCTCTTTTGGACGCGTGAAATCTTTAAGATTTATTCCTACTTCACCGTATGACTTCCTGATCCGGTAATAACATTGCCTTACAGCTTCGACGTTTCCGTCAGATATCCCGTGCAGCTCGCACCACGCGCCTATCAGGCGGTTGAGTCCGAGGTTAGATTTGACCATTGGGGTAATATCACTCCAGAGCTCGCGAAGAAACAGATCTTTTATACTTTCGGCAACGGCTTCTTTTCCTCTTTTCGCCATGTGATTGTACACTTCCGGCGGTTTCGCTATTGAGTCCGGAATGCTGACGGCGGTCAGTCCTTCTGCTGCTGTTTCCGGTCTCATCCCTGGAGGTAGTTTCTGCGTATACGTTCTGATCACACAATTCTGCGGAGCCCGGTAAGGGAACACTACAGGATCTCCCAATCTGTTTGTAACCCATTCATGCAAGTACTTCGGGAGTTTCACATAAATAACAAAATCACTCATAATCATTCATTTACCTTATGCAAAGATAGCAATTATCAACTGCATTTAAATGGAATCCAATCATTTTTAATTGGAAAAAGTTCATATATATTTTGCGATCTACACCGTCTACAAAATCTACATTTCCCGATCATCAACGTAAATAACTAATATTCAATGCTATACAAAATTTTCATTCTTTATAAAATCACGTAAAAGTGTAGATTTCCCTCAAATTTGTTGATATTTTGTTGATTTTCCCTCATTTTGTAGATTAGTGTTGATTGTTGTTTAAAGCACAAAAATAGCATAACTCCCTGATTATTAAGTTTGTTGAAAGTGTAGATAGTGTAGATCGGGTTTTCTTCTGAATTCTGACCGAAAATTTTCCCTCAAAACCTCCTCCTTCCAACCATAAAAACAGCGGGGCGCCACTCTGACGCCCCGCTGTTTCCCGGTCTCCAGCTTATACAGCCATCTGATTAAGTGTTGACTATATCCTTACCAAAATCTCCAATATAGTCCTTACAGCATGTGATATTGCATTATCATACGAATGCTTTATTGGATGTTTTATGTACCCATCCCATTTCTGACTTGAGGAGTTAAAGTTTGGCAAAAAAACTTCTTTCCACTTGTATTCCCCCTCACTATTTGCTAATATACACAAAGCAATACCATATTTGACCCTGAGCCATTGAGCTACCATTCCATATGTCGGGCATACGCATACCCCTGGATTATGTTTCTCAAACTCTTTCTTTTTTACGATCTCCAGGCCTCTCTGCCCGGTCCAATTATCCACAGTTTGGACTAACCCATAGCTGTCATAGCCCAGTTTGTCCAAAAGTGCATAATCGTACATGTCTACTGTTTTCATTATTTTTATTACTATTATTATAAATCCAACCTTGGATTCCTTTTCTCTTTTTGTATTAATCTGACTCGTGCAATTTCCAGATCCACCTGTTTTTCTAACTCTCGAGAAGCCGACAGAGCAGTCCTGTTTTGTCCTCTGGACTTAAACAATATTCTCTGTTGCTCCCTCATGGCCGCTACCAATTCAAAAAAATCTCTCGCGGTCATTCGTAAGGAATAGTTTGATCGGTTTCATCAATATCTATTGGATCTACGCCATCATTGTCTGTCTCAACCTCAAGATTGATGCCATAGTTTTCTTCGATCATTTCATAATCGAAAACTAACGCCCAATCTATACGTGAAGTCTGTTGAATCCGTTTAAATCCGTTCTCTTCTACAGCCTTTGTTGCCTCGACAGCGTTTGATATATTCTTAAATCGGACGGCATTTTTTGTCCCGAGATACTCTTTAGAGTTCTCGAGATAAAACCGCAACGATTCAACAGGTAGCGCAGTGTCACCTGTAGCCTTGGCATTCTTTTTATACAGCGGCATAATGCGCTTGGAGCATAAATAAAGAAGTCTTTTCGGGTATGCAAACTCGATACCTTCTCTCATGCCTTTCCCTTTGAATTTGCGCTCATGCTTCACCCGGTAATCTGCCTCTATAAATATCTCTCCGTTCTGATGAAGGAAGTCAACGGTGTTCCAGAATGCCGCCAACTCGTTAGTCGACTGACATTCCTTATTCTGTCGCTCAATCCCCTCAATGCAGATCCGTAGCATATCCTGGTAACTGAATGATACATCTATAGCACCTTGAAGGGTTCTGAATATAGCCAGCGGGATTACCCAGTTTCGCAAGATCCTATCCTCGATTCTCTTTCCTTCAAGCTTATCCATGATATCCGCCATGGCCGATTTATAATTTATATAGAAATCAGCCTCGACCCGCTTTCTATGCTTGAGTAATTCAAGAACTAAATGTGTACATCCATTATCTCTGAGTTGTACAAGTTCATCAAATTTCCGTTTGGCATCAACGGTAAATTCCGATGTTTTAAACGTCAGGAACAACAGCCTCGAAAATATAGCGATATCGACTGTAGGCATTTCCTGTCCGGACAAAATCACCCCGCAATCTACTGCTGTTGTCTCACGCTTTTTGTCTCGGTCCATATTCATCCTGGTTCTGCCTACACCATCATATAAAGCCTTGATAAATTCTCTCCGAGACAACTCAATGGTATTTTTATACTCGTCGATATGTACCAGGGCATTCGCGCACTGTGCTACTGTGTCAGCCAGTGCCGCGTCTGTCGCTGTCGACAGATTCGGTGGGTCGTTTTTAATTATAAAAAACGACATGAGCGAATGCCCCAACTCTGATTTGCCTGATCCTTTCGGACCAAACAGATTGAGGATAGGGAAATTCTTTGTTACAGTAGTAACAACGTCTTTAAATATCGTGGCGAGAGTGAAGCATATCCCGACTTTGGCATTGTCTCCGAACACCTCAATCAGTTTATCTGAGTACTTCCGGAACGAGATCTCTGATAATTGAGCATGTATAAAGCGCCGCTCAAACTGGAATAGTTTTCTCTCATCACGATATATCAATGATGACGCCGGCAAGTAGAAATTACCCACATCCGGAATTCTTGCTATACCGTACTCATCACATTTTATCCATTGCCCATTATAATAGACTCCATTGCCGAAGGCGTAAAATTCTTGTCTCTGCCATCCTAATTGCGTTATCTCAGTGGCCGTTTCGGTGTTTGCATATAGAAATTTTTTTAGTTTGGTCAACTGTTCTTCAGAACCTGACCAAATGAAATTCCCAAGTCCTTCTACCTTTATCTTAAATTTCTGAAGGCCACACAGTTCTTCCTGCTTCATTTCTATTATTACTGATTGGTTATCACTATTCTTTATCTTAAACAGTCGTTTCGGATTTAATTGATCTTTGATATGGAAAAGTGGAGTCATTGTGAAATTTGACCATTCTGCTTGATCGCCATCCTTTCCTAAAGAATAATAGCAATTACCTCGATCAAAAAAACCATATTTTTGATAAAGCTCCTGATCGATCAGCTTTTTTCCTGAGTGTAATTTCCGTTCAACGCTATCCTTTACTTTTTCTGTAATCGCCGCTTGAATAAGATTTACCGGTGTAAGCATTATCTTTTTTAGCAATGGTAACATCATCTTGAGATAATCTTTATCCTCTACCTTTGCTAAAACCTCCGCTATTGTCTTGACTGCCTCCGCTCGTTCTGAGGCAGTCTCTCTTCCGATCATCAACTTTGTAGCATACCAGGTGATGAAATCTTCCTTTGGTATAGCTTCAAGCAAATCTTTTGATCGGATGTAGCTGTCAGGATCAACTTTATCATCTTCTGACTCCGGGATTATCTCCTTGACTATTACCCTAAATCCCGATGCCATTGCAGCGCTGCCATTTTTAATGACAGCGTTAATACCTGCTCCGAACTTTTGTCCCTCTTTGGGTGGATCTATGTCCGGAATAAAGCATAATGTAGGATTGAATCTCTTTAACTGCTTGAAATGCTCATCGGTCCAGGCTGTCCCCAGTGGAGCGATCGTGTTGTAAATTCCGATTGACTGTAGCTTTAGTACATCTGGTCCACCCTCCACTAAGTAGAAGCACTCCTCGGTAGCACCCTTTCGTATTGCATTTTGAAGGCCGAATATTACCGACCCTTTCTTAAATACAATACTCTCCGGAGAATTGATATATTTAGGCTTGACATCTGCCAACGCCCTTGCTGTAAACGCAATGACCTGGTTACTTCTATTCCGTATAGGGATTATTATACGCTCATAAAAGCCATCGTATAATTGCCCGGAATCATTTTTCTTTAGCAAACCAAGATCAAGTAACAACTCTGTCGATAAGCCCTCCTTCTTAGCCCACTCCCGGAAATGGCCTCTTCCCGGAGCATAGCCTATGCACTCTTCTTTGATGGTGTTTTCACCCCATCTTTTTTTTGCATAGTTATATGCGAACTGACACTTTTCATCTTCGGCTAAAATTTGGGCAGCAAAGAACTTAGCGGCTGCATTATTAGCAGCCAACATCGCAGAATATCTTTGTTCCCGCTCAATATCTTCATGACTCTTAGGCTCGTCTTTCGTAAGTTCTACATGATATTTTTTCGCAAGATACTTTATCGCTTCCGGATATGACAAGTGTTGCGTCTCCATCAGGAAACTGATAGCGTTGCCGCCGATGCCGCATCCGAAGCATTTATATGTATTTTTAGCCGGAGTCACTACAAATGATGGCGTCCGCTCATTGTGCACCGGACAGCAGCATTTATATCTTGAGCCTTCTCTTTTGAGAACTCCAGGATAAAAATCTTCAATTACTTCTTCGATCCGACAGCGATCAAGAATCCTATCTCTATCACTGTCGTTAATCATTGCCAGGTAGTTTTATATCATATTTGACAGACCTTTGCCACCTCCCGTAGGTATAGCATTCTCCCCTGTAATTCCATCTCACCGGAATTACTTTGTCATCGTCTACGACTTCGCCTTTGACTCTATATACTTTGCCTGATCGTAGTGTCATCGACGTGTATATTATGCCGTTTTTCGATTTTATAGCTGCTTCCCACTCTTGGATGGAGCGCAGATCTATAATATTATTCTCTGTCATGGAAATGTGCTATAATTTGAGTTGTTGTCGACAAATGCAGGCGCGTTTTTATATTGTCTACATGACGCGCTACTGTGTAAATGGATATACAGAGTTGATCGGCGATCTCCTGACGAGATAACCCTCTTGCTATTAATACCGCTACTTCCTTTTCTCTGTTGCTCAACTCTGTCTCCATTTTGGGCTTACATATAATACCTTCGTAGAGACATTCGCCGCGTAGAGGACACTTTACATTCTCATAGTTTAGACGCCCGAGAACCCCAACGTCATAGCTTAAAGCATCAAATTCTCCGAAATTACAACGGATAAACCTATGCACTATCAGATACTCATAGTAGCGTTTATTGGCAGAACTCTTTTCATAGATCTTTGCCAACGTTTTAAAAGTATTTGGATGTAGATCTTGGATCCGGGTTATCAACGCGTCTGTGATATCCTTTCTTGACTCATCGTACTTATACATGTCACCATTCTCAGGTTTGACATATATTGAGCCATCGGGGGATGTATAAAATTCCAACCTGTCCATGGTTACTGATTGATTATAGTATTAATCACATATATTTCTGACGGCCTCCAGGATTCCGCTCTCAGCTTATTGTAAAACGACGCGATACTCATGCCCGTAAGCTCAAGAACCTTATCTCTGAATTTCTTCTTTTCCTTTTCAGAATCCAACGATTTGTAGTAGTCTGAAACAACCATTTTTTGTTAAATATTAGTAGTATTATATGATATTATGAATATTGTTCTTAAATTTATACTGCGAAGTAACTAAATATAGTTGATACTTCAATCATATATATCTAATTTAACAACGTTAAAAAAATATAATACGCCCTGACATCTATGTATAATCCTCAGTCAATATTAGACTTACTTGAGGCAAGAGGTCTCAAACGAAAAGATCTACTCAACTATCTTAATAAGAATAAGAATGCGTCTCTTACCCAAGTCTTATCTCGCAACATCGGCGTTAACACGCTTGAGTCCATAGCAGATTTTTTCGGCGTTCCTATAGATACTTTTTTTAACCGAAAAAATCCAAATCATTCTGTTAATGTTAATGGAACTCTTAACTCTGTCCACAACTTTAATAATACTACAACCACGAATAACAAATATGAGAATTCGTGTAGCTATGACATCCATCTCCAGCTCATTGAAGAGAAGGACAAACGAATAGCTGCACTTGAAAAGCTCATTGCTCTTTACGAAAATCAGCATCAATAGTCCCGGACAAATTTCGGACAACAATCTTGAAATCTCTACTATAACGCCGGTTATAATCAGCATGTTATGCCTGTTGTCGTGCGAGAAATTGTCCCTCTCTCTCCGCGAAAAGGCAAACGTAAGTCCTGTAAGTAGCTTACTTACAGGACTTTTTCTTTTTAGGCATTGCCTGAAAACGTCATAAAAACGCCCCGTTTTGACATAGTTGTGCTACAGACATGCTACACAAACCTGCTACACGAAAAATGTAGCACGAAACGAGATAACTAATTGATATGACTCAATTTGGGATCGGCGGCAAAACCTGGTTGAAGTGTTAAAGAACTAACCGAGTGTAAAAAAGATCGGGGCAACCTATAATAAATTGCCCCGGAATTAAAGTCTTGCTTAAGATGTTATCTGGAGATCCATTCCTTGATTTGGTCGACACTTGCCGGAAGTCTAAGGCCTGTGTGCCATTTGAGGTCAGGATAACCTTTCTGCAAAGTTGCGTCAGCCTCTGACATCGGACTTTCGTATGATGTGCAGAAGGGATATAGTTCTTTCCATTTCAAATCCGTATTATCAAGGAAAGTACGGATTACAGCCGGCTCTTCGTGCCACCAGATTGGAAAGCCGATAAAAACGGTGTCATATTGGCTGAAATCTACATCCAATGGTTTGATTGCGGGACGTAATGTCTGATTAAGATGCTCTTGAGTGCATCGTGACTGTTCGTTTACCCAATCAACATCGGCCGCCGTATATGGCTCGGAAGGAAGTAGCCTAACAATAGGCGAACCCGTGACTTCCGCCAATTTTTTCGCGGCGAGTTCGGTGTTGCCTGAGTGGGTGAAGTAGACTATTATGGATTTCATGTCTTTCTCTGTTTTTGCGGTTGGTTCGGTCGCTGAAAGGGTGAAACTGACTAACAGAGCGGCTATCGCCATGACCATTTTTATGATGCTTCGTATCTTCATGCAGTTATTTGATTAGTTGTGAACCATCATGGAATGCCTTGCCGATTATTCCACCCATTTCACGATAGCTGCGTGTCTCAGAATCATAGGAGATCGGACGAAGCAGTGAATAATCAAGTTGTCCGGATTCATTGAATAGATTTTCTTCCGCCTGAAGATTGACAACTTTTCCGACAACACGGGTTTCGCCGAGTTCATCGTTGATTGATATAACCTCACATTCCATTGTCAATGGAAATTCGTTAATCACAGGTGCATTGACAAATTCACTCTTTACAGCAGTCACACCGACTTTCTCAATCTTGTTTTCCTTTCGACCGGATACCAGTCCAAAGAAATCACACAACAACATGGTGTCAACCGTGCCGATGCTTAGAGTGAACGCCTTGTTTGCACGGATATTCTCTGTTGTCTTGTGACCCACAGCAAGATTGAGAGCAACCTCGTGATAGCCACACTGACCACCCCATGCGGCGTTCATTGCATCAGGGACACCGTGTTCATCGTATGTCGCAACAATCAGGACAGGTAATGGAGTTAGGATGGTTCTGTTTGAAAAATTCTTTTTCATAACCATTTCTTATCTCCAGCCCATGAACATCTTGACGACTTCCGGCGCGTGGTGGTCGAAGAACAGGCTCTGTTTTGTGTCAAGAGCCGCGATAGCCGCCATATCGTCCTGCGACAGTTCAAAGTCGAATATATCGAAGTTCTGCTGCATACGCTCGACATGAACCGACTTCGGGATAATAATTATATCACGCTGAATGAGCCAACGCAAGGCTACCTGTGCTACAGATTTGCCGTATTTTTTGCCTATTCCTTCAAGTACGGGGTTTGTAAAGAAGTTGTTCCGTCCCTCGGCCAGAGGAGCCCATGCCATCATGTATGTACCAAACTCTTTCATGTAGGACTGAGCCTCAATCTGCTGGTCGAACACATGGACCTCAACCTGATTGACAGCGGGAACAATATCCACGTTGTCTGCAAGGTCAATGAAATGGTCGGGGTAGAAATTGCTTACACCGATCGCACGTACTTTGCCCTCTTTGTAAGCAGCCTCCAATGCGCGGTATGCACCGTAGCGGTCGCAGAAGGGCTGGTGGAGGAGCATAAGGTCGATGTAGTCAGTGCCAAGCCTACGCAGACTCTCGTCAATGGAAGCTTTTGCCTTGTCGAAGCCATAGTTGGAAATCCAGACCTTTGACACAAGGAACAGTTCATCACGGGGAATACCACTTTTCTTGACAGCCTGGCCAACACCTTCCTCATTATGATAGACCTGAGCGGTATCAATCATACGATAGCCTACACTCAGAGCATCGGAAACACAACGCTCACACTCGGCCGGAGCTACCTGATAAACTCCGTAGCCAATCTGGGGCATAACGACCCCGTTATTCAATGTCACTGTCTTCATATTGTAGTTTTGTTTTTTACAAATTAAACAAATGTCAAACGACTTTGCCTTATACAGATTTCGGTAAGTCTTATCTTTTTTACTGTTATCAGAGTCGCCCTTTCAAAACTTCAAAGATCTCATCGCGGGTAAATCTCTTGCAGCATCCGGGGGTAAGCACACAGGTATCGGCAGAATCGCGCATTACCTTTTCATCAGTGATACCCATCTGGCTCCAACGTGTAGGCAGACCAATTTCCTGAATAAATTCTTCAAGAAGATCGATACCTGTGTTTGCCGCACGCAAATCGTCATTGTCGTGGACGCCCCATACCTCACGGGCCATCCGTGCCAGTTTCGGAGCACCTTCGGGCAGATAATGACGGTAGAGCGCGGGGTGTATCACTGCAAGACCCTGACCGTGGTTGCAGTCAGTGTTAGCACCCACGGCGTGTTCAATCATGTGGCATTGGAAGTCGGTCATCTTGCCGAGTTTCAGCATCCCGTTTTCCGCCATTGCGGAGTCCCACATCAACTCGCCACGGGCAAAGTCATCATCAGGATTTGCTATAATGGCACGGATATTTTTAATCACGTTGCGCATTACCGCCTCGTTGATTTCATCTGAAACATTGGTGGCGAAGGGCTGCCCCATATAGGTTTCCATACAATGGCTCAGAGTGTCGAAAGCCCCGCTTATCACCTGTTTCATCGGGAGAGTGAGCGTAAGGTCACTGTCAAGAACTGCAAAACGGTGGAACGCTCCGAAAAGAGCCTGCTTGAGTTTCTTTTCCTCGTGGGTTATCACAGCTCCGTTGTTTTGTTCCGCACCGGTTCCGGATGCCGTAACGACAGCACCGCAGGGAATAAATTCAGTTGGCAGACGGTGCTCATTATAGAACATATCCCAGACATCTTCGTCAGTCTTTGCCTGAGCGGAGATGATTTTGCAGCAGTCGATTACCGAGCCACCACCAACGGCGAGAATGAAGTCAACACCTTCTTTGCGGACAACTGCCGCTCCTTCCTGAACTTTGGCATAAGTCGGGTTAGGCATGATGCCGCCGAAATCCACAACTGTCTTGCCGGCTTCTTCAAGCCAGCCACGGATTTTGTCATACAGACCGGTGCGTTTCAGCGACCCGCCGCCATAGGCCAGCATGATAACACGGCCCATGGCGGGCATTTCTTTTTTCAGTGCTTCTTCGGCACAGCCTTTCCCGAAATACTGCTTTACGGGATATTGATAGTTAAAACTGTTCATAGTTTATGGAATTTATAACGTAACCAGACAATACCATGAGGCCTTTGCTCCACGGAGAGCAGCTCCAGAGCCTGGCCATCGGCCGGTCGCTCTTCCGGGTGTCCGAGATATTCAAAGATTGACGGTGCGGTGGTCAATCCGTCTATTCCGGGATAGATTACAAGGCTCAATTCATTTATAAGTCCCTGTGCGAGCATGGCTCCGTCAATTATGCCTCCACCTTGCAGGGATATGGTATTGATATTGAAATAGTGCTTTACAAGTGTGCAAACCTTGCGAAGGTTGTGCACGTCATCCACCACAAGGTAAGAAACTCCCTTTTCTTCAAGGGACGCAAGATAGTCTGATGTGGCATTCTTACCTAAAATAGTAAGAATATTGTCGCCGCGCAGACGGTCGGAAGTGAAGAGTATATCGGCATCCTGGTCAATGGTGATAAACAGCCTTGATGAAGTTCGGTTGCCCATAAATATCTTTCCGTCTTCGCCCACCGGTGCGCCTTCAGACATGAATTTACCGGGAAAAGCCTCGCATGCGGTAGCCTTTCCGAACATCCAAGCGTCTGTATCAAGGCTCTTGGCTATTTCAGCGTATTCTTTAAATAGCTCAGACGGATTTGTGCCGTCGAATGGAGCGGTCCAGCGTCCAGGCAACAGACGCCCGTCCACTGAACTCATTATATGGCAAATTACTTTTGGTGTCATAATATTATGCTTCTTGTGTTTTGATAACTTTTGATCCACCAAAAACTTCACTCATCGGTATGCTGTCGAGTTGGCGGTCGATTGCCTCGACTTCATCTGTTGACAGATTTATATCAGCTGCCCCGATATTCTCTTTCAGGCGGCAAAGATGGCGGGTGCCGGGGATAGGCACAATATATGGTTTCTTGCACAGCATCCATGCAAGTGAAATCTGTGACGGAGTAGCATGCTTTTCATCGGCAAGCCGTCGAATAAGTTGAAACAGCATCTCGTTTTCCTCAAAACTCTCCCGGCTGAACTGAGGCATTGCCGCACGATAATCATTCATGGGATTGAATTTGGAGTCGGCAGTATAGAAATCCGACAACAGACCGTTGGCAAGCGGAGAGAAAGCGATGAAGCCTATCTTCAATTCCTCAAGTGTAGGAAAAATATCCTCGTGCCACCTTGCCATCATCGAATAACGGTTCTGTATAGCCGTTACGGGACATACCGCATGCGCGCGTCGCAGATATTCCTCGGTAGTTTCAGATATACCCCAATGGAGTATCTTTCCCTCCTGTATAAGTTGCGCCATAGTTTCTGCCACAATCTCCGGCTCAATATCCGGGTCAATGCGATGTTGCAGATACAGATCGATATGGTCGGTTTGCAAGCGACGCAGAGATCCTTCAACAGCTTCCATGATGCTATCGGGAGTTGAGTCGGGTATCAGTGGATAAGGCCCCGGTTCATGGGATTTGTCGAATGTAAGACCGAATTTTGTCGTGATCACAACCTTATCGCGGTAAGGCTTCAATGCATCCCCAAGCAATTCCTCGTTATCGTGAGGATTTATATCAGTGCCGTAAATTTCAGCGGTATCAAACAATGTGTAACCCATCTCCACAGAATCAGCAAGGAGTGTTTTCATTGATTTTTTATCAGCGGGTGCACCGTATGCGTGGCTCATGCCCATACATCCGAGACCAACAGAGGATACCGTTAATCCTGAAATTGTGCGAAAATTATTCATTTTGATATATTTATTTAATATTTAGGGGCGATGTTTGCGCCATGGTTTAAATACAGATATTACAACAAGAAAAATCAATGCTATTGCTTGATAGAATGATGCGTCACGAGCCATTTTTAGTGAGGTAAGTACCTGATTGTTGTTCAATGCATCATCATAATTTTGAAGTATCGTACCATAAGCGTGTTGACAGGCCGGATAAAAGACCAGTGATGCAAGCAGTATAACAATACCACAAACTATCCACTTAACAATAATCCAGCGTTGCTTAAAAAAGCCCCAAGACGTGAACAGACCGTAAATAATTCCTGTGCCTATGCTCAATATCGCCGCCGGGACAGTAAGGAGTCTGTCAATCCAAACCATACACTTATAATACATGAAAAGCTCCTGACCTGTATCATAAGAAATCCATGAAAGAACCCACATGGCAATAATACTGACAGTCCATGTCATGACTACAAGCAAATGCAGGATTTTCAAAATCTTGGTTCCGGTAGGATTGAGATGTAGCATTAGTTTGTCTTTAATACCTTACGGGTTGAATTGCCGGATTTTACGATGTATATACCATTGCCGACTGTATCGGGGGATACTACTCGTCCATTAAGATCATAATATGTTTCAGTAGTATTCTCCGCCAGATCTGCACTCACATTATTTATAGCCGCAGAGTTGCCATGCATAATCGGAGTCAGGAAGGCATCGAAATCCTTACCCCAGATTGAGGCATTGTCTCCGCTGCCATATCCATGCGGATAACCTTGAAGCACTTTGGTTTCCACTCTTACCCCGGCTTCTTTCACTGCATTTGAGTTTTGGGTAAACTGGCCGGCAAATCCGTCGCGTGTGCCCCAGCAATAGAAGGCGGGAGGAAGGTTAGCTGCACGGAGTGTCTCAACATTGTTCATCGACACGCTCAATCGTCCATAGAAAGAATATATCATGCCCACGGCACAGGCTGAAACAGGCACGTTGTCAAGTTCATCGGGGCGGTATGAGCTGTCGAGAGCCGTAGCGTTGGTAAGGTCACGCCAGTTCAGCAGAACTTCGCCGTTCAATATACCTCCGGCTGAAAAACCGACAAGCGCGATGTTTTCAGGATTGATGCGATAGTCTTCAGCATGGGCTTTTACATATCGTATCGCCCTTTGCAGGTCAGTTGCGCTGGCCTGCATGGAATAAGGATTGATGCGGTAGTTCACAATAAAGCACTGGTAGCCCATCGGCACAAGCATATCAGCTATGTCATAGCCCTCGTTCTGCATACTGCGGAAAGCAAATGCACCTCCTGGGCAAATCATCACGGCTCCTTTGGGCTGAATATTCTCAGGCACAGTATATACCAGCATATTGGGCATAAAGTCAGGGCCATCGGAATTATTCACATTCTCGCGGAAACCGGGAATATTGCCTCGTTGCCAAAGTTCTACTGTCCCTTCCATCGGTGCTGTCGCACCTCCGGGGTTAAGACTGCCATACTGCTCGTTGATAAGGTCAATCCATGTCTGTATGCGACTTTCATTGATAGAGCCGCTTGTAAGTCCAAGACCTTCAAGATGGTCGGCATCAGGTGTCATATCCACAATCGCCTGAAGGGTTTCATCACGGTAGGTAGATGCGTATGTGGTAAATGGCACAACCGTCTTGCCTTCAAAATCGTAGCTTTCCGCAAAAGTATGGAGAATCATGGGAGCGGTATGCCACCACACCGGGCCACCGAGAAAAACAACGTCATATTCATCCCAGTCAGTAACACTGTTTTTTATGGCTGGACGTGCATTGCTGTCGCGTTCCTCCAATGCTACTTCAGTGCATGGGGTATATGATGTCGGATATGGATTGACAGGCTCGATTTCAAATATGTCGCCCCCTGTGATTGCCTGTACCTGCTGGGCCATGCGTCTGGTTGTGCCGCCCCAAGAAAAATAGGCAATCAAAACTTTTTTGCCTGAAAAATAATCAGAGCCTCCGCCTTCTTCCGGTTGCACCGGTTGGGGCTGTTCGGGCATTTCAGGTTCATTTGCGCTGCATGATGTAAATGTCAACAGTGCCAGAATAAAAAAAAGAAAATGCTTCATGCTTATTATGAATTTAGAATTTTACTGCTGCAATGGTTTGCCATTATATCCGACCGCAAAATTACACACAGACAGCAAGTACGTTATTGCTCTTTTTTCGGGTCGTCATTCCAAAATTTCCGAAAAGATATTTTTTTAGGAATTTCTTATGTTCACTTTCCGGAAAAATGGTAATGAAAGCCGAGAAATGTGTAACATCCCATTGTTTAGCCCTATTTATATTTGCACATTAATAAATACTCTAAATCAGAAAACATCAATGAAAAGACTATTTCATCTTGCATTGGCTTTGGTTGTAGCCGGCTTTGCACTCCAATCTTGCGTAAACAACAATCAGGCTAAGAAAAACGACAGTCAGGAGAATGGTACAAAAGTTCTTGTATGCTATTTTTCTGCAACAGGAACAACCGAGAAGGCTGCACAGCGTATTGCCGACCTTACAGGAGGTGTTCTTCATAACATTGCTCCCGAAGTGGCATACACTGATTCTGACCTAAATTGGCGCGACTCTCTTTCGCGCTCGTATGTGGAGATGCACAACCGTGATTTCCGCCCGGCTCTTAAAGGTTCTGTGACAGATATGTCTGATTACAGTGTTGTGTTCATCGGCTATCCGAACTGGTGGAATACACATCCAACTATTATAAATACATTCATAGAAGCCAATGATTTACAAGGTAAGACCGTAATACCTTTCATGACCTCAGGTGGCAGCAATATTATCAACAGTGAGAACGAACTGCATGAGGCATATCCCGGCATCAGGTGGGCAAAAGGTCTGCTGATGAACAATGTTTCTGACGATGATATTAAGGATTGGTTGAAAGAAAACGGACTCCGATAACGCCTGCAACCGAAAAAAGTGTATGACTTATCGACGTTTGTAAAAATCATCAAAACGATTTATTTGTTTAATAACCGTGCTTCGGCACAAATAACAAGATTACATGAAACTTAAAGCGATTTTAATCATGGCAGCATCAGCTATCAGTTTCGGCACGGTTCTCCATGCACAGGATAATCAGTGGGGCCTTGTCTATGAGCAGGCAATCACCGAAAACGAACCCGGCAAAGTGAATATCCATCCGGTAAAATACAATCTCGACGGCATTGAAATAGCCGCTAATGTCTATACTCCTGCCGGTTATAATCCCGAAGAAAAGGAGTATCCGGCTATTATAGTGGCTCATCCAAACGGTGGAACAAAGGAGCAGGTTGCAGGGCTGTTCGCACAACGGATGGCAGAAAAAGGCTATATAACGATTGCTGCCGATGCCTCATATCAGGGTGCCAGCGGTGGCGAACCGCGTCACACCGACAAGCCGTACTTCCGTATCAATGACATTCACGGCATGGCGGACTATATCTCCAAATATCCCGGCGTTGATCCACAGCGAATAGGCGCATTCGGCATCTGCGGAGGCGGTGGCTATACTCTCGGTGCGGCCAAAAGTGACAAGCGCTTCAAAGCCGTAGCCACACTGAGTATGTTCAATTCCGGTCGTGTACGTCGTAATGGCTTCATGGACTCAGGTATGCCCACAATTCAACAACGCCTCAAGGAAGCCTCCGATGCGAGGGAAAAGAGAGTCACCATAGGCGAAATTGTGTTTACGGGCGATATGAACCTGACGGATGAGGAAATTGAGAAACTTCCGTTTGATCTCTACCGTGAAGGCGCGATATATTATAACCGCACACATGCTCACCCTAATTCTACATTCCGTTACACAATGGAGAGCCTTATGGACCTGATGACTTGGGATGCGACAGAGCAGATCAACCTTATCAACGCCCCGCTGCTTATGATGGCCGGAAACAAGGCTGATACCTTCTACATGACCTCAGATGCCTTTGAGAAAGCCACCGGTACTACCGACAAGGAATTGTTCCTCATTCCGGGCGCGACCCATATCCAGACATATTATGTGCCTGAATACGTGGATCAGGAAGTCAACAAACTTACAGAGTTCTTCGGCAAAAAACTATAACTCATGAACCGGTTGATTATTTCGTTTCTTGCATTTTTACCTCTAATATGTATGGCAATGAACATAGATGATTTCAAGCAACCATATCCCGCAGGTACGGAGATGAATGGCAATCCCAACTTCATCGGCACTGCATGGCTCTATCCATTGAGCCATGAAAAGGAGCTCAATGTACCGATGTTCAATGTTACATTTGAGCCCGGATGCCGCAACAACTGGCACCGTCACAGCGGCGGTCAGATACTTATCGCCACTGCCGGCGTTGGCTATTATCAGGAGAAAGGCAAAGCCGCCCGTCGCCTGTTTCCCGGCGACATCGTAGAGATTGCACCTGGTGTGGAACATTGGCATGGAGCGGCTCCCGACAGCTGGTTTGCTCATCTGGCTATTGAATGTAACCCTGAAAACAATGAGGTCACTTGGCTCGGTCCGGTCACTGACTCAGATTATCTTGATGCTACAAAAAATCCGGAGACCGTAACCGAACTCACACCCCGTCAACAGGCTATTGTTGCAATCGCTTCGTATGCCGCCATCGGTGACACCGACGGCTTGACAAAAGCTCTTGAGCAAGGTTTGACAGCAGGAATGACAGTCAACGAAATCAAAGAGCTGTTGATACAGGTATATGCCTACTGTGGTTTCCCTCGCTCTTTGTCAGCACTCGGTGTTTTCAAAAATCTACTCTCTGAGCGTATGGCAAAAGGCATAACCGACCCGGAGGGAGAATCGGCATCGGTGGTAAGCGACATTGACAAGTATGAACAAGGAGCCAAGACCCTGAGCGAACTTTCAGGAATACCTGTCGATACCCCGTCACCATGGTACGAAGATTTCGCTCCCGGTATCAACCGCTTCTTGAAAGAGCATCTTTTCGCTGATATATTCGGTCGAGGGGTCCTTCCTTATTCTGACCGCGAAATTGCGACAGTATCCATGCTCACCGCACTCGGCGGAGTCGAACCTATGGCAACCGGCCACATCGGCATCTGCCGTCATCTCGGAGTCACCTCGCCGCAGTTAAACTCACTGTTGGACATCATCGAGTATAATATCGGCCCGTCAAAAACAGAACCCATCCGCAAGATTGTAAACAGATGAGGAAGTTACTGACTCTAATAATATCGGCTATGGCAATAACATCATCTTTTGCCGAAGGTATTGTAATAAAGAAGCAGGGACAGTTCCCTGTCGGAGGCACCACCATACAGCGCGAAGGCACTTTCAATTCCGACACGTTTGTCGGCTGGGCTGAGCAAGACCAGGCCGGACAAAGTTATCGTTGCGATCATGCGTTTGCCCGCTACCAGATACCTGCCGATGCGAAAAATATGCCGCTGGTGTTCGTGCATGGCTACGGAGGTGACGGAGTCTGCTGGGAAACTACGCCTGACGACCGGCCCGGTTTCGCAACACTCTTGCTTGCCGAAGGTTATCCGACATACGTTCTCGACCTCCCCGGGCGCGGACATGCCTCCCGCACAAGCTCCACTGTTACGGTCGAGCCGGTAGCAGACGAGATGTTCTGGTTTGACATCTGGCGCATGGGTATATGGCCAGAATGGAATGAAGGTATACAGTTCCCTAAAGACTCTCTCAGCGTCAGCAACTTCTTCCGTCAGATGGTGCCCGATCTGAGCAATCATCAGCTTGATGTTCCGGCACTCGATGCAATGGCAAAAAAAATCGGCGATCAGGTGCTGGTGACACACTCTGCCGGAGGATTCCCCGGCTGGATGGCTGCGATGCGCAATCCCGAAGTGAAGGGTATCGTTGCCCTTGAACCCGGAGGATATGTTTTCCCCAACGATGAAGTTCCTCCGACTCTACCCGGTTTGACCGGTGGCTTGAAAGGAGTAGGGGTGCCGATGGAACAATTCATGGAGCTTACAAAAAAGCCAATTGTGATTTATTTCGGCGACTACATTCCCGAAAACAACGCCACAACTCTTGGCGGAAGCAACTGGGAGGTGAGATTGAAGATGGCCCGTGAATTTGTCGCGGCAATCAACCGTCACGGAGGTGACGCCGCTCTTGTACTTCTTCCTGAAATCGGAATAACGGGAAATAGTCACTTCCTGATGCAGGAGCTCAACAATGACGTGATAGCCAAACTTGTAGCCGAATGGTTATATCTTAAATTCCAAAAATAATTTGTAAATTTGCGGTTGAAAATTCGCAAATTATGTCAGAAGAGAAATTATTTGATAAAATTATCATAACAGATTCATTGAGCGAGATAGCCTCCGAAAAGATGGAGGGTTATCTCGCTCATGCTCTTTGTCTTGACGGGAGCATGGAGTTTGATTTCAACGAACGGCATTTCACTTTCGGGCGACATGATCTCATGATAGTGCGCAAGGGAGGGCTTGTGGCCAATATACATCCGTCCGATGATTTCCGTGTTATGGTAATTTATATCGACTCCGGCTTCGTTGAGCATTGCACACCGCAGTCAAACTACGGCATGAAGGGACAGCTCGCGCTGTTCATGAACCCCGTGATGAAACTCAATGAAGCGCAATTCGCTCTCAGCCTTCAGGATTTTCAAGGTGTGAAATATCGCTACGATACCACCGGATTTGTTTTCTATGAGGAAAGCATCCGATGCGCCGTGCAGCTCATGATTCTTGACTTCTTCGACTTCCATGCCTACAACTATGGAGAGGACTCCATTACGCCACAGTATGCTGCCGTTATGAACAAGTTTTTCGCTCTTCTCGACAGCGGAGTTTACCGTGAGCACCGCGAGGTGACATATTATGCATCCGAACTTTGCATAACGCCTAAATACCTCTCGGAAATATGCAAGAAAGTCAGCGGGCACTCGGCCAACTTCTGGATCAACCGTTATACCTCGCTCGACATTTCCCGTCAGCTGCGCGACAAGCGGCTGACATTCGTCCAGATTTCCGACATGTTCCACTTCTCCTCCCCCGGCTATTTCAGCCGCTATGTGCAGAACAACCTCGGCATGAGTCCTTCCGACTATCGCGAATAATACGATTTTCAATATCAAAGGGAGCTATCCAGTCGCGGACGGCTCCCTTTATCATGAATGTGTGGTTGGTGAAAAAAATATTATTCTATTAGTATTTCCGGATATCCTGGCTTTACCGGTATGTGTGTGTCATCCATTGCTGCACTGTATGCAAGCCATGCCACTATTGCTGCATTCACTTTCAAATCGTCAAGCGAGAGACGTTCATATGTATCCATTGTTGTATGATAGGCTCTGAAATAGTCAAGCGGATCCTGAATGAACTGAAATGCCGGAAGCCCCAGACGGGTGAAGCTGACATGGTCTGTACTGCCAACAGACATCGGCGAGAAGGTATTAAAGCCTAACGAAACCAAAGGTTGTTTCCAGGCTTCAAAATACGGATATGCCATGTCATTCTCTTCCATATAGACCCCCTTGAAGCATCCCGAACCAAAATCCATGTTCAGGTACAGAGCGAAGTCATCATATCCAGGTAACTTTTTCTTTTGCTCTTTATCGTAGAGTTTATGGTCGGCATAGCCTCTTGAACCATAAAGTCCTTGTTCTTCTCCACCCCACAGGGCAAGGCGGATAGTGCGGCGAGGTTTTATATCAAGGGCTTTAAGGATACGCATTGCTTCTATCATTGTAATGCAGCCTGAGCCATTGTCGGCACCACCTGTTCCGCCGTGCCAAGAATCAAGATGTGCGCCGATAAGAACTATTTCATTCTTGAGTTTTGGATCTGTACCCGGTATCTCGGCAATGATATTGTTGATTTTCTGATTGTCGGTAAAAGTGTTTCTTACGTCAAGCTCCATTTTTACCTCATCACCCCCTTTAAGCAGGCGAACCATTCTGCCGTGGTCTTCGGTGGGCAAAACAATCTCCGGCACAGGCTCAGGATCGCCTACTTTATAATTAACACCTCTTGATCCGGGTATATTGAAAGTCCCGTCGCCCACAATTATAGCCAGCGGACGTTCTTCCTTTATAAGCGAGTCGATAGCCTGTTGCAACCCCTTGTTTGAACCGGAAGACCATCTTCCCCACGGAGTTGAAGGACGATTGTCCTTTGTCATTTCAGCAAGTTCTTCATCGGTATATCTTTTTGCCATAGGACGGAACGAAAGTTCATACTCCCTTGCTATTGGCATAATGACAATCTTCCCGTGGAGTTTTCCGCGATAGTTTGATAATGAAGTCGTATCGGTTGCTTCCAATAGGATGCAATCGCCTGTAACCAACCCATCAGTACTCCCTGACCATGCTTTGGGATTTGCAGCGAAACTGCAATAGTATGGAGCAGTCATCGCCACATAGTTCTTCTCGTTGTCCCAGCCACCTTTTGCAAAATCCGATGCAAACTCTGTGTGGACATTGTCGAAGCCGAATCCCTTCAACTTATCAGTCACAAGTTGTTCGGCACGCATTTTTTGTTTTGATGCCGCAAGCCGCGAACCGAGCTTGTCAGTGATGAAATGTGATATGCCCTCAACCTGAGAATGATTAAAGGCTTGGTCTTTTACCCTATACGCCATTTCTTCTGACTGGCGTGTCTGGGCTTGGACTCCTGTCGCAAATAAAACTGCCGCGACAAAAGCCACGATACATCTTGCCATTGTTATTTTAGTTTTAAGTTTATATCATAGAGCCATTGAGCTATGCCGGCTGTATCTCCTTCTTCTGATACAAATCCGTTGGGGTGCTGTGAATTTGGTGTAGCATTTACAATTTCAAGCAATGTCTCATGGGGAAACATATTTGCGTATGAGCAGAATGGAATCACAATCTTTCCACTGAAATCATAGCCTGTCTTTCTAAGAAATGACAGTACCGGCATTGGTGTCGTATGCCACCACACAGGACCACCTACAAATATTACATCATATTTGTCAAAATCAGCTATGGTATCTTTCAACGCCGGAAATACGCTGTCATTCAACTCTGATTTTGCCTCCGCCGCACAGTCTTTGAAATCTTCCGGATAAGGCTCTTTTCTTTCAATCCTATATAGCATGCCACCTGAGTGTGCGGCTATCTCCTTTGCAACCTTTTCGGTATTCCCGCTTCGGCTGAAATATGCAACCAACACATTGCGTGTCGTATCCGGAGATATATCATCCCCGATATAAAGAGGTTGCTTTGAGCCGGTAAATTTGCTGCAAGAACAGAAAATAAGCCCAATGAGAAGCATCAGGATGTGTTTTGCTTTCATCTGAGATAACGTTTGTAGTAAGACAATACAAAGTTATTCCTTTTGATTTGCAGGAATTTAATTAATTTGTCGGTGTATCATACACTTTTTTCTTATTCATTGCATTAAAGCATATTTTTCCGAAAAAAAGTAAGAACTCACAGAAATAAATGCTGTAACCGTGCAATGCTGGTTTAGTAACTTTGTATAATGAAAACATGATAATTAGATTTTTAATATGAGAATGAATGTTTTGATGTTGTCGGCTGTACTTCTGTGCGCATCTTGCTCGGATTATGAGGACATTATCAAGAATGAGGATTCAATGAAACCAAATAAAGAAACACAGACCGAAAATAACGGTGGAACCAATAACGCACACACAGAAAATAGATTTAATTCTGATTCAACAGTTGCCGATGTCATCTCGGATCCCGCATTAGGAAATTTCGGCTATCTGTTATTTCCTGTCGACCGCAATGTGTCACGGTCTATGACGCTTGCCGATATCAGTTCTTCAAGTGTATATGTATGGTACAGCCACATACAGACAGAGAAAACGGTGGAAATAATAAACCGCCTGTATAGCGACGCCAAGGCCGGAAATCAAATTTTCTATCGGATCTATTCCGATACTGAAATAGCCGCTGACCCATCGAAAGCTCACACTGGTTTATTCCTTTTCCGTGGAGAAACAGATAAACCGTTTGCCATCACCAATGCCGGTGGTGGATTTGCCTATGTCGGAGCCATGCACGACAGTTTCCCGCACGCCCTTGAAATAAGCAAAGCCGGATACAGTGCATTCGCATTGATATATCGTCCCGATGATCCATTCAATGATCTGGCCCGTGCTATAACCTTTATTCATGACAATGCCGCGGAATTAGGTGTCAAGCCTGATGATTATTCCTTATGGGGAGGTTCTGCAGGAGCAAGAATGGCTGCCGTTCTTGGAAATTCATCATACCTCCATCAACTTACCGGACGCAGCGACATTCCCCAGGCTGCCGCCGTCATCATGCAATATACCGGCTATTCAACGGCATCTCAATATGATGCTCCAACCTATGTCTGCGTAGGGTCAAACGACGGAATTGCCTCATGGCGTACTATGAAGTATAGGTTGCAACGTCTGTCCGAAATGGGCATATCCACGGAGTTCCACGTCTACAATGGTTTAGGGCACGGTTTCGGGCTCGGTCATGGCACAGTTGCCGATGGTTGGATAAACGATGCGCTTAAGTTCTGGCATAAGAATATGAAAACAGATGAACGTGCAGGTATTCCGCCTGTATACGCCGATTGAGAAAAGGGAAAAATGGCAATAGTTACCGAATTTTTTCAAGAGCTTCCGACTATGACCATTTGTTCTTTTACTGAATTCAAAAATACGGAATATGAAAAATAGAATATTAGGAACCACATCATCGCTCGAAGTATCCGCTATCGGACTTGGCTGTATGGCTATGAGCCACGGCTATGGCGAACCAGCCGACAAGAAAGAAATGATAAGACTTATCCGGACAGCCCATGATTTGGGCGTGACTTTCTTTGACACGGCGGAGGTGTACGGACCCTATACCAACGAGGAGCTTGTCGGTGAGGCTCTCGAACCGATACGAAACGACGTGAAGATCGCCACAAAATTCGGCATAAGCATGAACATGGACGATTTCAAGCAAGTGCTTGACAGCCGCCCGGCCACTATCCGTCGAGCCGTTGAAGGTTCGTTGAAGCGTCTTCGCACAGACCATATCGACCTTTACTATCAGCATCGTGTTGACCCCGATGTTCCCATTGCCGATGTTGCAGGAACAATCAAAGACCTTATGGATGAGGGTAAGATACTCCACTGGGGATTGTCGGAGGCCGGAGTTAATACTATCCGAGAGGCAAATTCTATCTTGCCACTTACAGCCGTACAGAGTGAATTCTCCCTTTTCTGGCGTGAACCGGAGAATAACCTCCTGCCTGTTCTTCAGGAACTCGGCATCGGTCTTGTTCCGTTCAGTCCCCTCGGAAAGGGTTTCCTTACCGGTGGCATAACCAAGGACACAAAGTTCGGAAAACACGACTTCCGCTCATCTGTTCCACGTTTTCAAAAAGAAAACATCGAGGCTAACATGGCACTTGTGGAATTTGTCAAGTCTATCGCTGAAAAGAAAGGTGTAACTCCTGCTCAAGTCGCCATTTCGTGGATACTCTATCAGAAACCCTGGATTGTGCCTATCCCCGGCAGCCGGAGCCTCAAACACCTCGAAGATAACATTGCAGCTGCCAATGTAACCTACACTCCGGAAGAAATGGCTGAAATCAATGCCACCCTCGACACAATTGTCATCCAAGGCAACCGCTATAACAGCAACAACCAATCCCACATCGGGAACTGACAGACATACATCATCAGAAATACAGAAGGCAGGTGTCCTACCTGCCTTCTGCATTTCTGATGAAAACACTGCTTTTCAACCACCTGATCCATAAATAAAGTTCTAACTATTGATACTACCCTGACTGACAGTCGTATCATGTCAGGCTTGTCGACACAGCCCGGATATGAACCAGTTGAGGTGGCAAACTTATCAATTCAAAAAATAATCATCCGCTATGTGTTGACGATTATTTTTCATTTATAACAACTGAAAATATGCTGATATATCGGAAGCTCCTTAGAAACTGATCTTTAATCCGCCCATTGCCGTAAATCCGGGCATCTCATAGCCACGGTTCACAGTGTAGCGCGCGTCAGTAATGTTTTCGAGACGTGTGAACAGATCCAGATAGCGGCATACCGTATATGTTATCTTCAGATTGAGCAATGCGTAGTTCTGACGTGGCATATCGTCGGCAACATACAGCGCCCCGACGCCTTTCAGATCGGCGGCAAACCGCCATCGTGCCCGCACCGATAGTTCGGCTCCGAGATAATACTGGTTGGCAGGAGCGCCAACCAGATTGTCCAGTGAAGTATGCAGGTAGCTGTATGAGGCATACAACCGTAGATTGTCAACAGGATGGCTGTTGGCCGATATCTCGATACCTTTGTTGATAAACCGGCCGGTATTTACATTCTTCTGATCTACCACCTGAATCATGTCGTAACCACGGCTATAATATGCCGTCAGCTCGGCCGACAGGTATCGTGAGAAGCGTTTGCCTACCGAGATCTCGTAATTCATCATCTTTTCGGGTTGCAGATCAGGGTTGGCCATACGGTAAAGATATAGTTCCCTGAACGAAGGATTACGGTAGCCCATGGCAAGATTGGCCTTGATACTTAGACCGCGGCCCGGGTTTACGGAAAATCCGAACTGCGGGATGATCTGCGTGTCAAACATATCGCTCGCGGCAACACGCATCCCGGCGTTCAGATTGAGCATGTCGCCGCCCACACTCTGCGAGAGTGTGATATACGGCGAATACTCCACGATAGTCTTGCGGCTGATAGTAGACATCGAACCTTCGGTGTGGTTATTACCGCCCGACACCGGAATCTTGCCCGAATATGAGTCGAAGTCAAACCCTGCGGTGGCCGACGCTCCTCTCCACGGCCTGAAGTTCTGATAGACCATAACTCCCACGCGGTCGTCCAGACTATGGAAATGACGTGGATCATCTACAAAATGATTGCCGTAGCTGTAATATATACGTGCGAGTCCCGAAGTCGATGCATAGCTGTTTGAGGCAGTCACCGAAACATCGCCCCTCGTTATGCTCTGCCGGTAGATATCGGTTGACGATGGATCCGAAAGCGTAGGATATATCGGATCATTCCCCTTGAAATGCATCAGCGTGAAGTCGGCAGTCGCCTTCCAGCTGTCCGATATATCGTAACCGGCCTTGATATAGCCGTCGGCCTGCTTGAAATCGAAATTGTCTACATTTCCGTCCGTGCGGTTGTATGAAACCGATGCAAGCGATGAGAATCTGCCTATACGCAGAGAGTTGGTAGCCGACGACAACCATGTGTTATACGATCCGTATTGCGAGGATACCACCGTGTGCGCCCCTTGCCTCTTCGAATCTTTTGTGATCACGTTGATTGTTCCGGCCATGGCGTTCGAGCCATATAGAACCGATCCAGGTCCACGCAACACCTCTACGCGCTCTACATATTCCTTATCGTAGAAATCGGCTATGTGGTGGGAGTATATACCGGCAAACTGCGGCTGTCCGTCTACCATCATCAACACTGCGCTGGCTCTGTCGCCGCCCACACCTCTCAGCTTGATATGGCCCGATCCACCGTTGCTCACACCAAAGCCAAATATACTCCGCTCCGTTACAAACAGACTCGGCACCATACCCGATATTGCCGACAACACCTGGGTGCTGCCGGCCGATTCAAGCCTGTCATGCCCTACCACTGATACGGTATAAGGCAACAGATTTTCAGGCAGTGGCGAATTGGTACCGGTCACTACCACCTCCTGCAGACCACGTATGGTATCACCGGTCGCAACACCGGCCGAAGCCGACATTGCGACAAGCATACTTAGAACAGTTACGATCTGTTTACCCATGAAACTCCTGTTGTGGCACGTGATCATTTATCCAGGTCAACAATTCTATAGTCGAGCGAGCCAAGACCAATCGCGGCGGCATGGTCTATGGTATGCGTGCCGTGACGGCTGTTGATACGCTCTATGAGCGGTGCATTGTCATTGCCGTCCGATGGCTTCATATTGAAGATTATGTCGACACATGCCTTATCGAGCGCGACAGGATCGGTAGAGGCCAGGATTCCGTAGTCCTTGAGAACGGCATCCGACGGATGTGCATCGCAGTCGCAATCTACCGACATATTGTTCATCACATTGATATACACTATATTGTTGCCGAAATAGTCATCTACAGCCTGGGCGGCAGCGGCCATTGATTCGAGAAACAGATCCTGCTCCGCGATGTTCTGCCACATCTCTGCGGTCTTGTCAGTCTTTCCGGCTGTGTGGATATAGGCCTTACCGTCGGCCGAGGCCACACCTATGCTGGCATTCTTGAGCACACCTCCGAATCCGCCCATGGCATGACCTTTGAAGTGGGCAAGATTGATCATATAGTCGTAGCGTGGCAGATGGTCGCCGACAATGTCATATTTTATGTGACGCCGGTCGCGCACCGGTATCCTCATCTGTCCATCCTCATCCATCAGATCGACCGGAGCTATGCTGTCGAAACCATGCTCATGTATTGTCTGCCAGTGAGCCTCGACAGTATTACGCTTTCCATTGTAAGCCGTGTTGCACTCCACTATCGTACCATGCACCGAATCGACCAGAGCGCTTATCAGCGTAGGCTTGAGATAATTGGGATTGCCGGCCTCGCCGGTGCTTATCTTCACTGCCGCACGGTGCCCGTCGGCAGGACGGCCCAGAGCCTTATAGATTTTCACAAGAGCCTCGGGAGAGATCTCTCTGGTCATATATACGGTCGATGTTTTTCCGGCCGGCTGTTGCGGAAACGCACCGAATGAAACGAGAGTCATGGCCGCAGCCATCAGCATTTTCTTTATCATAATTGCGGGTGATATTGGTTTTCGGCTGCAAAAATACATTATCCTACATTATGGTAAGTTGTTAATATTTCGGATATAATTACCATTATTTCGGATATACGGCAACAAAGAGGGCTATCCTGTCGCGGACAACCCCCTTTTTTCACTTCGCGTTTACTTGGTAAGGAATAAAATAATGCACGACTACATGTTTTTGCATATCCGAATACTTTCCTGACAGATGCTGCATACTCTATCAGGTACATTTCTGACCCTGGAGAATTAGTATCGGCAAAGGTAGTGGGAATATGCCGGTGGTATCGCGCACAGATTGCTGTATTTGATTACAAAATTTCCGAATATCGAAAATACATCACATTGCACCTCTCAATTACCGGGTGCCGAAGTCATTGCATCGACAGCCTTTGTGAGCTGCCCGAGCCAGTCGTAGTCAAGTGGATCGATATCGACGCAATAGGCCTCGACATTGCCGCGAACTGTCGACACAAGCGGCGGATCGAATCCGGGTTGAGCAAAAAACACCGTACGCCCTGCACCCTGTGCGCCCACAATCGAATTGTATAGCTTGCGCACGGATATTTCTTTATTCTCACTACCCACAGCGTGCTGATGCAGATTGTAGTCGCGGGCAAAATAGCTTAGCGAGGGATGCCACACCATAAATTCGCCGGCCGATGAAGTCTTGAGACGCGCTGCGAACAAACTGTCTGCAGAATCAAGCACAGTAGTCAGACTGTCCAGCCTGTGTCTGTAGTAGTCCTTACCGTCGGGATCTATTTCTTCAAGCGCGGCAGCGATGTTTGCAGCCATTATACGGGCATTTCGTACAGAGCTCCATATGTGGGGATCATACATATGTGAATGCGTGTGCCCGGCCTCATCATGATCCTCCTCACCATGGGTTCCTTCTATGAGCTGTATCCCCTCCGACACATCAAATGTACGTGGCAACATATTGTCGAGCCTTTCCAGCAGGTTGGTTTCAAATGGCAACGTGCCGAGCCTTATGTAGGCATCCGAACTGCTCAGACGCATCAGCGATGACAACGACGGATCGTATGTCTCGGGATCGCCACCCGAAGAGAACAAAGTGATGACCCTGGCTCTGTGGCCGGCGATATCCTCCGCAAGCTTGCGTTGCGGCTCTATCGACACCGCTACCGTGAGGCCGTCATGATAAGACTCTCCACGCCGGCATCCGCATGCAGCGACAACAAACGCCGCTGTCACAGTCAGTACTACAGCAGAACGGTTCATATCGACTGCTCCCCTGCTCCGTATACAACCGAGCGGATTTCAGTAGCCAGAGCATGGATATCTGCTTCTCCGGCAATACCATGTGTCATAAGACGTAGCTCAACCTCATCCAACCCATCGGAATAAGGAGGCTGTATATAAGGATAATCGCTCCACAGCATAAACCCTGCACGGCGATAGAACGCTATACGGCGCGATGCGAACGGATTTGACCCCTCGGGCTCAACTTCAAGAACCAAAGGTTCAGGCCTCATCGCCATGAGCAGTCTGAGAGCCGCACTGCCGGCTCCGTTTCCGCGCATAGCCTCATCCACAGCAAAATGCTCTATATAGCTGACGCCCGACGGCAATGCATGCAGAGTTATGAATCCTACGGAGCTACCGTCAATCTGAAGCAGCAGCAGATTGATACTCCCCTCTGCAATGCGGGCCTGCAGATCAGCCACATCTCTACGCTCCTCATCGGGAAATGAATGCTCATAAAGACGAAGCATATCATCCGGCATTCGGCGTGCTGTAGACATGGTCAGACGTGAATCTATTCCGCGTGTAAAGTGTAAACTCATTTTTTATTGCTGTTTTTTTTGCAAATGTAGTGCTTTTACAAAAAAAATCCGTACGTTTGCAAAACATTAGCAACGATTACGTATGCGATTCGTAACAGAATTGTATCAAATCAGCATTATCAACAATCTCTCCGACCGATCATGAAAATCAACCGATTATTTGCCATAATATTTATCATCACATTGTGGCCTGCCGCTACGATATGGGGCAGAATGGATCCGGCTACCGACACAACATCACTGATTAAAGAATGGGAAGCCAGACTTACATCAGCGACAACTCCCGACGACAGCCTTACCATACTCTACAATCTTTATGACCTGATCGACAGGAACTACTACTCCACTCCCTACGTCAAGCAACTGTACGATCTGGCTGGACGCGAGAAGGAATACGAGATTCAGCTCGATCTGCTCCGCAATGCCGGAGGTAAATATGTGCGCAACGATTCGCTCATAGCAGTATGCCTTGACGAGGCCCGCAAGATCCCCGGATCCTATGACCAGAGGGAAACCGTAGTCTTTCTTGAAGTACAGCTCTACAATGCAAAGCTGCTGAAACTGTCGGTAGCCGAACGGCTGGCCCTCCTGCCATCGCTCATCGAAGGATACAACGATGATATAGAGAAGGATATCTACAGCCGCATCCTGAGCATGTACAAGATATCGCTGGCCATGGGCAAAAGCGTTGGCGGAGAGCTCTACAGCGACTATCTGGACAGGCTGAAGATTCTTGTAGACCATCTTCCGAAAGGCAACGACGCCTTGAAATCCTTATTCTACACCCAATCGGCTGTTGCATATTCCATCAACGACGAAAGCAGAAAGGCGGTGAAAGCCGACCGTGAGTTGCTGCACATAATCGACTCTTTGCGCCACAACCACGATTTGGCCGGACGTCCTTATCACAGCTATTCGACAAACGAATATCTGAGCTACAGACGTATGCTGGGCAACTACGATGTGCTTAGCAAAGAGGAAATCGAGGAATATCATGACTCGATCGAAAGCATAGCCAGGACAAACCGACGGGTTATGCACGACAAGGAGTACAACAAACGTGCCGACGTATACTACCTTTGCGCTACCGGACAATACAGCAAGGCTTTGCCTATGCTCAAGTCGATGATCGACATTCCGCAGAATTCCACCTATCGTAGAAAACTGCTGCGGATGATGATAGAAGCCGCTGAAAAGACAGGCGACGTGAACACACAGCTCCATGCCACCACAGAGTACAACAAGCTACTCGAACAAATGATATCGCAACAGATCACCGACAAGGTACGCGATATGCAGGTCTTCTATGACGTCAACGACATAAAGGATGGCCGGATAAACCGGATCATATCTACTGCCGACTCTGAGATAAGCAACCTGAAGCAGGAAATGACAGGCATGTACATATTGGTCATACTGTTTGCTCTTGTATCGCTTGTCGCTGTTGCAATGTGGCTACGCAGCCGCCGACGCAACAAAAACAAATAAACACTTCAGTACTCCAGACCGATATTATCTACATAAAGTGTCAGACCTTCCGTTGCCACACAACGGTCACCCCCGGCTGCGCTGATAAGCACAATCAGATGGGTAGGGACATCGTGCTGACCGCCCCAGCCCTCCTCGTTTACAGGCACCATCTGGCCCTGTGAATTGCGTGCGTAAAATGCCTCGTCCCCGGTGCGCAGACCAAGCCAGTCCATACCTTCGGTCTTCGAGCAATCGCCATATTTTATACCTACCCTATAATCGTTCTGCCAATGGCACGTGTGTGATATCTTCTCCCCACCCGTACCTATCCTGACCGCATGTATAGCGCCCGAGGCATCCTCCCAACGCCGCTGCAACATGACCATCACGACAGCCGAATCCTGCCCTTCGAAAGTCTTGCGCGCGCCGAATCCTGTAGCCTGCTGGCGATAATCATCCAGAGGCACATCGGCCATGAAATCGAGCACAAGAGCATTAGGTCGCCTGGCAAAAGGTATGCCCATGTCCATGTGGCGATTGATAGCCCTAATATCCGACACAGGCTCGTCGATATCTCCCAGAAAAATTGAACCCGCCAGCATCACATCAAGATTGAATAGACCCAGCAGTTTGGCACGTTCTATGCGAGAGCACAACTTGGCACAGCTATCATCGGCCATACGTTTTACCGGAAATACCGCATTCGATGCCTTGGAGGCTCCCATGATATGGGCCGATACATTATTTGTAGCCCATGGCGAACGCAATGAACCGGAACCGGAATCCGTTCCGCCGCTTTTATGCGGACCGATATAGTAAATGCGCTGTTGATGACCACCGAGTATTACCGACTCAGTAATCTTTCTCTCAGACCAGTCGTTCATGTCACCGAAACCTATCGGCTCAACAACCGCAGCCACCAGATCTGCCGACAATAGCGCCATGACCGACAGACCGATAGCGATAATATGCGGAAACATATGACACCTCGACATCAGAATGAGTATTTGAGCGACAGTCCTGCGCCAAAGTTGACGGAGGATATATTGAGAAAGAAGTTGCTGTGCCAACGCGGACTCGGCCCGGACGCAGCCGCACCAAACTCACGCGCGGCAACAGGCTTGACCGGACGTATACACTCCGTCACCTCTCCGACAGGATCGAGCACAAAAGCTGCTATACGTCCCAGAGCAGGCGATCCAAGCAGCATATCCTCTACCGGGCGCGACGGCGTAGTGCGGTATATGCCTGCGCTATTGATGCTGTACTCATGCAGCTTGCTCTTCAGATTGCGGGTCCAGATAGCGGAATAGCTGTTAGCTCCTGCTATGCTTGCCACATACACGGCTCCCGCAGTCACAGCCATACAGGCATCGTGGCGCGATACCGCGCGGGCAGGGACATAAACCATGCAGAAGAGCAATATGGCCGCGATCACGCCAATGAAACGCGGACAGTAGCAATGTGGTGTGTATGAGTGAGACATCATAATGTAGTTCCTGTAATTAATGAAAACGAATAGCTGGACAGACGTGTGCGTGTGGATGTGTGTGCGTTGTCACTCAATATTGTAAACGCATACACCGAGGGTAATGTTGTGACGCCTGACAAAGAAAAACGATCAGAAACGGCGACCGGAAAACATAGCAAGACGCAAATTTGTTATCAAATTGATACATATTAGATTAGAATTTCGTATATTTGTCGGCAAGCAAAAATACCACGCTGCGACATGCGACCGGCTAATTTGCTGACAATAAACACATAACCAAACCAAAACCAAACGTCTAACCGTACTAAACAATCAAATCATGAACTCAGAAACAATCGGTATGTGGGCTGGCCTGATATGGAACGCCCTCAATGAAGCAGATGTACTTGACACAAAGCAGATCAAAAAGATGACAAAGCTGAAAGAGAAACAGCTTGCATATGGACTCGGCTGGCTCGCAAGAGAAGGTAAGATTGCCTTTGAAGAGAGCGGCGACGACAAGGAGATACTTGTACGCCTTGTACAGGAATAAACAGATAACCAAAACCGAATTGAGCCCGACCGAAGTCGCACAACCGACATGGGTCGGGCTTGTCTCGGTATAAGCAACCACTTATGACAAAGGGTCTTGTAATAAAAAACACGGGCAGTGCGTACGTAGTCCTGGCCGACGACGGCAATGAGTACAGCTGCAAGGTGAAAGGAAACTTCAGGCTCAAAGGCATCAGGACCACCAATCCTGTGGCTGTAGGCGATCATGTGACTATCAATCCGGGGGCCGACGGAAGCGCCTACATAACCGAAATAAGTCCGCGCCGCAACTATATAATCCGCAGGGCCAGCAACTTATCCAAGGAGTCGCACATCATAGCGGCCAATCTTGATCAGGCGTTGCTGATAATCTCGCTGTCGCATCCGGCCACATCGACAACTTTCATCGACCGGTTTCTGGCAACTGCCGAGGCTTACAGAATTCCGGCTACCATTGTTATAAACAAGACTGACATCATAAGGGAAGAACCTGATGGCCAGGAGTTTATCGACGCGTTCGCCCATTTATACCGAACGATCGGCTATAAAGTGGCAGAGTGCTCGGCGATACGCAACGAAGGCATTGATGACCTGCGTAACATGCTGAAAGACAAGGTGACACTACTGTCCGGAAATTCGGGAGTCGGCAAATCTTCGATCATAAATGCCCTGATTCCGGGGCTAAATCTGCGCACCTCAGAGATTTCCACAACCCACCTGACAGGTATGCACACAACCACTTTTTCGGAAATGTTCGCTCTTGAAGGCGGCGGCTTAATCATTGATACTCCGGGAGTTAAGGGGTTCGGAACCATTGACTTCGATCCGCATGAGGTGTCACACTTCTTTCCGGAGATCTTCGAGAGGGGGAGAGAGTGTAAATTTGGGGATTGCAGTCACAGAAATGAGCCGGGGTGCGCGGTGCGTGAGGCGGTGCTGGAACACCTGATATCGGAGTCGCGATATGCGAGCTATCTATCTATCTTAGAGGCAGATGCGAATCACGAGAAGTATAGGAAGGGATTTTGAGGAAACCAATCAACAAACAACATAACAAACTGATAATGAGAGGAATAAAGTTAATTTTGGTTGCTATGGCGGCTGCGGCGGGAGTGATATTGCCTGCCAAGACAGAGGCTAAAGAGCTGATAATCATGAGCTATAACGTGCATAACGGTGTGGGTCTGGACCGTGTAAGGGATGCGGCCCGCATAGGTGAGGTGATACGTCGAGAGAGGCCGGATGTCGTTGCTATTCAGGAAGTTGACAGCATGACCGGGCGGAGTGGCAAGACATACGTGCTTGGTGATATAGCGAAAACGGCGGGTATGAAGGCGTATTACGGACCTGCAATCGCCTATGACGGAGGCAAATACGGCATAGGTCTGCTGAGCAAAGAGGAGCCATTGAAGGTTGTCAGGTACAAAATGCCGGGCCGAGAGGAGGAACGGGCAATGATAGTGGCTGAATATGAGGACTATATCTTTGCCGCGACCCACTTTTCGCTGACAAATGAAGATAGGGCAGCATCGGCGGAGATAGTGAAGCGTCTGGCGAAAGAGAGCGGGAAGCCGTTTTTTCTGGCGGGCGACCTGAACGCGCACCCGGATGAGGGAACGATAAAAAGTCTGAGCGAGGCGATGAGGATACTGACTCCGACGGACCGGTTCACATTTCCGGCAGATGAAGCGAACGAGACACTGGACTACATCATGGTGAGCCGTAAACCGGGGAAGCGGGTGAAGGCAAAGAGCACGAAGATCATATATGAGCCGACGGCGTCGGACCACCGTCCGATAACCGCGACAGTAGAGGTCGAGTGAAAAAAGAGGACTGACAAGAGCGCGGGGCGGGAAAAATTGCGTACCTTTGCGGCCTAATTCAGGTATTAATCACGTTTCGGTGAAACAAGATGGTGTTTCACAACAATTTCCAAGGTATGAATTTTTCAGGACCAATCGACTACAGGCCCAAGCTTATCCAATCGTTGCGCGGATACAGTTTAGAGCGTTTCAAGACAGATCTTATCGCCGGCATAGTTGTCGGCATAGTAGCGTTGCCACTGGCGATAGCATTCGGAATAGCGAGCGGGGTGAGCCCGACAGTAGGACTGATCACGGCCATAATCGGCGGCTTCATAGTATCGGCTGGAGGCGGCTGCTCGGTGCAGATAGGTGGTCCGACGGGCGCGTTCATCGTGATAGTCTACAGCATCATAGCGACGTACGGGCTGCAGGGGTTGGCAGTAGCGACCCTTATGGCGGGCATCATACTGGTGATATTGGGTCTGTTCCATCTCGGGACGGTGATAAAGTTCATACCGTATCCGATAGTTGTAGGCTTTACGGCGGGTATAGCTCTGACGATATTCTCGACTCAGATAAATGATTTCTTCGGACTGGGACTGAAGGATATACCGAGCGAGTTCATCCCGAAGTGGGGTGTGTATCTGAGCAATTTAGGGTCGATAGACGGTCCGACGCTTGCCGTGGGCCTTGTGTCGCTCGGCATCATAGTTGTGACTCCGTATATAAGCCGCAAGCTACCGGGAGCGCTTTTAGCGATCATAATAGTGACCGCGGCGGTGACACTACTGTCGAAGATCTATCCGGAGCTGAGCGTAGAGACGATAGGCGACCGCTTCGGCTCGCTGCCTACGGACATACCGGAGCCTCACGGGTTTGAGCTGAACATGGCTACGATCAACATGCTTCTGCCGTCGGCGTTCACGATAGCGGTGCTTGGCGCGATAGAGTCATTGCTGTCGGCGACGGTAGCAGACGGTGTGACGGGCTCGCGCACGGACTCGAACACGGAGCTGATAGGCCAGGGCCTGGCAAACATAGTGGTGCCATTTTTCGGCGGTATCCCTGTTACGGGCGCGATAGCACGCACGATGACAAACATAACGAACGGCGGCCGGACACCTGTGGCGGGCATAATCCATGCGGTGGTACTGCTGCTGATCTTCCTGTTCCTGATGCCGTATATCAACATGGTGCCGATGGCGTGTCTGGCGGCGGTCCTGATAGTAGTGAGCTACAACATGAGCGGCTGGCGCACGGTGAAGTCGATATTCCATAATCCGAAGGGAGACATATCGGTACTGATAGTGACATTTCTTCTGACGGTGATCTTCGATCTGACGATAGCGATAGAGATAGGTCTGCTACTGGCGATCATACTGTTTCTTCGCCGTGTGATGGAGAACACGCAGATCAAGGCATACAGCGGTCAGCTTGACATAGCCGAGGGTACGGAGACGAGCCATCATGAGCTTCTTGACGTAGCGCAGGGTGTGGAGATCTATGAGATAGACGGTCCGTTCTTTTTCGGCGTGGCGACGAAATTTGACGAGATGATGAGGACTTCGATGGCCGACAAGCCGATAGTCAGAATAATAAGGATGCGCAAGGTGCCATTTATCGACGCGACAGGAATCCACAATCTGGAGACTCTGATCAGCTCGTCGAAGAAGGTCGGCATACATGTGGTGCTGTCGGGAGTGAACGAGAATGTGAAGCATGCGCTGATGGGCGCCCATATCACGAATCTGATCGGGGAGGACCATATATGCGACCATATCACAAAGGCGGTGGTGATGGCGAACCGTATAGTAGCCGAGGTAAACAAGGTGCCGAATGTACGCCACATGACGGAAATAGACGTCTAATTGTTAACGAAAAAGCGTCGGGAGGCACAAAAATTGTGTATTTTTCACAATTTTACGGTAGGAGACTCAAAAAATGATAATATTTTTTTGGTGACATCGTTTTTGTGGTGTAACTTTGTGGCGTTTTACAAACAACTCAAATAGTTATAACATTCTAATTACAGTAAAAATGAAAAAGTTAGTTCTTTTATTCGCTGTAGCCGCTTCTATGACAGTTGTTGCCTGCGGCAATAAGAGCGAGGCCAATGCAGAAGCAGCCACCGACAGCGTAGCAGTTGTTGAAGAGGAGGTAGTAGAAGCTGTAGTACCTGACAGCGCTACCGAGACAACTGACACTGTAGTAGCCGGCGAAGTTGCTGCTGCTGAAGTTCCTGCAGAATAATATACAGCAGAGCAAGATCGCACGGCACAGGCCGTTGCATAAAAGAGACAAAAGCCGTCGCGCCCGAAACGGGATGCGGCGACTTTTCATTTTTGCGCAGAAAAAAATTGAGGGAAAGGGGATGATTCGCAGGGAGGGGTGAAAGGGATGTTGTATATTTGCAGTAGGAAATGAGGAATAAAATGATGAACAGAATGACGAGGCTCATAACAGGAGCTGTGGCAGCGTTGCTGCTGACGGTGGCTGCCGGCTGCGGCGGCCGGGATGTGGACGCGCGTCTTGACGCGGCGGAGGGGATGATGGAGGTTGCGGCCGACTCGGCCCTGCGCGTGCTTGAAGAGATAGACGGCACGGGGCTGAGCGGAGATCGCGGGGCCCGGTATGCGTTGCTGCTGACCCAGGCTCGAGACAAGAATGAGATAACGGAGGGGGACGATTCGCTGATAGGGATAGCTTACAGGCACTATATGGCGGGCGACGACCGGCGGAATCAGATGCTTGCGAGCCACTATATGGGAGTGGTGAGCATGAACGGTGGCAACTACGGGGCGGCACTGTCGGCGGCACTGAGAGCGGAGCGGATAGCCCTGGAGACAGGTGACGCGATGAACGCGGCGCGGACGGAGTCGCTGATATCGGAGATATACGGGATGTGTCATGACCCGCAGAATGCACTGGAGTATGAGAAGCGGTCGATGGCCAACTCGCACAGAGCGGGTCGCAGAGACTGGGTGGAAGGCGGCTATCAGACATTGGCCGACAAGTATCTGAGCTGCAAGGAGCTCGACACGGCGAAGATGTATCTTGACTCGGCGCGGAGAGCGGGCAGCAGTGACGCGACAGAACTAATGAAGACGGAGATTCTGATATATGTAAACGGGCAGGAGTATGGCAAGGCAGACTCCGTGCTGGGCATAATGGCGGAGTCAGGAGAGCCGATGTCGGCCCAGTACACAGCATTGAGGGCGCTGACGCGACATAAGGCAGGCGACACAAGAGGCAGTGAACGCCTGATGGCCGAAGCAGTGGCCGGGATGAAAACCACCCGCGACTCGATAGATGTTGCTTCGGTGGGGAGCATGATAAACAATGAGACAGGCAACCATAAGGAGGCACTCGGCTACATGAGGCAATTGATGGTGCATAGCAACCAGACGCTGAGAACGATGATGAACCGGTCGGTGAGCCGTGGATACAGCGAATTTGAAAGCCGGACCTCGAGTGAGCTTGAGGAGACGCTTAAGAACACACGCCGACGAGTGACAGACCAGTGGATAATAATGGCACTGACAGCGGTGATAGCAGTGATCGTGGCATATATAATAAAGACGCGCTATGAGCGCAGAGCTCGCGAGAATGAGGAGCGCCTGTACGGGCTGAAATCGGAATATGAGAATATGAAGCGCGAACTGGCAGAGAGCAACCGGGACCTTGACGCCGCCAACAGCCGAAGCGGCTGTCTGAACGAGACTATCCGGTCGCTGAGCGGAGACGTGGCAACGCTGAGAGATGCAAGCAACCGGAGCTTTGTGCGGCGGTTTGAGTGGATAGAGAGGATAGGGTCGGCAGTAATAGACGCACCGCAGACCAAGCGGCATCCGTCGAGCTACAGCAAGCTGATAGATGAGGAGCTGAACAGCATCCGGCTTGAGGAGTATCAACAGGAGCTTGAGGGTATAATAAACAGCAGCCGGAACAACCTGATAGAACGGCTACGGAGCAGATGCGGACTGACAGATGAGGAGGTGAGGATGGCAGTGTATATGTGCGGCGGACTATCGGCGCGAGTTGTAGGGCTGCTGTTAGGAATCAGGAATGATGTGGTGTATAACCGCCGGTCGCGATTGCGAGGCAAGATAGCCCGGATAGACAAGGGATTGCTTGAAGAGATGGATGAAAAAACAGCCAAAATAAGGCGTGATAGATTTTAACATTACACAATCAACGTAAACCACTAATAAACTGATAATTACAAAACGGGGGTGATAGATTTATTTTTTGGATATTATTGAAATACGGCCTAAATTTGCGAGTGTAAACTTTAACAAAAATAACATGAAAAAACTTATAAGCGTAATTATCGGACTGATATTTTGCATAGGGACGGTATCGGCCGAGGACTTCGAGAACAATAGCGGTGATGATCCGGCCGTGACTCCTATTTCCTTCAAAAAGGAGACAAAAGACAAGCACAAAAGAATGCCTGCCGTGAATCCGTTTGTGGTCTACGGACTATATGACGGAGAGGATATGCTACAGATAGTTTGCAGCGAATATGCGGAAGGCGATTATATCCTGACCACAGCCAATGGTGGATATGCTACAACGACTCAGGTTGTGACTGCCGGAGAGCTTGAAGCGGGCGTAAGCGTAGGAGCAAACCTGTCGATGATCAGGCTGACATTGCCATCGGGAGTAGTATATGCAGCGGAGTTATAAACCATATAAACCAATCGAGTTATGAAACATGTAAAAGACCGTATTAAAGACGGATTGATGCTCATCATAGTGATGGTGGGCGTAATGATCGCGAGCATGACGCTAACGGCGTGCAGCGATGAGGAAGAGGAGATGGAAAAGCTGTCTCCGGAATCGTATATCTGCACGATACAACAATCAGACTCAATATTTACTGAGATCAGTGGTGTCATTAAGTATGATGAGGTAATAGAACAGTATGTTGTAAGTATAGAGTATGCCGACTGGAAAAGTGTAAGCGTTTTATGCCCACTTGACACCAGTTTATCTGTCGCGCTTTATCCCATTAATGATAGCGAGTGTCTAAAAGATGTGGGAATAGGCGAAACCATCAGCATATATATCGAAACGGTCATACTAACCCATGTAGATGAGAAGGCTCCAACCTGGTATTTCGGATATAATAGTGGGAACGAAAGAATTGTATCACGTTCAACCGCACAAAATAATGGCATTGGATGCTATCTTCCTTCGAATCTGAACTATATACCTACACCATATTTTGACGAAGTAGTATCACGAGCAACAACTCTACAATATCTCAGTCTTTATATCCATTTTGTAGGAGAGCCTTCAGAATATAGTTATTCAAGATCATTTAAGGAAATTGCCAATAGTATCAAGGTCCAATTAAATAACCATTATTATAAATCTGGATTCCAATTTGAGTTAAGAGGTGTTGATAATTTTGCATATAATCTGAACTCATTTACACTCACTGATGAAACAAAAGTTCGGGACTTAGCATCACATAACTATAATGCTAAAGGAATAAATATCTATATCCTTCCTGTACCTACTTTAGATGGAGTAGCAGCAAGAGTTGTCGACATACCTTCGCAAGCTTTAATAGCGCACCAATATCTGAAATCGAATGTTATGGCGCATGAGGTTGGACATTGCTTAGGGCTATACCATACACATAAAGGAACAGATCCAAACGAACGTGGTCCAGAAGATAAGCCTGAATATGTTGACGGAAGTAATGGTGACAATGCCGGAGATCGTATCAAAGACACACCGGCAGATCCGAACCAATGGAACTCAGACGGTTCATACGCTGGTGGAGATATAACTGACGCACACGGTGATAAATATAATCCTGACCCATATAACTTCATGTGTTACTCTGGAATCGGAGCTAACTTTACCAGTCTACAAGTTCAACGAATGAAGGCAATCGTCAATACTACACTTAAGAATATAATATATGATGGACAGCCTCAAATAGTCGGAAATATTCATTTCAATACTAATCAAATATTTAATGACTCTTCAAATGAATATGATGTAACAACAGAATGGATAGTCAGACGCCATAGTTTACAAACGTCTAGTGAAGATATTCCAGAGATAGTGGCTGAAGAATATTTTACAGGAACTTCCATAAATATAGAAAGTAAGAAATCAGAATACTTTGAGATAATAGCCTACTACTCCAACATCTCAGCGCCACAGACACAAACATGGTTTTATGCTACAAGTGGCGCACCATCACCTGTAACTGGCACTTTATGGTGGCAATACTGTGGACAGGAAGGTTTTACCAAAAATATGGACCATGGACAACCCCTCAGCATTTTCACTGACGGAGAAACCATGACTCTAAATTATATAGATCGTGCGAATGCTCGACTGTCGGGGCTTGACTACAGGATAGTTACGGCTGCCAACAGGGTGCTGAGCGGCAAGACGATGACTGTGAACAAGGCAGACTGCGCAATGGGGTTCCTGAAGGTGAGGACGTATGATGACTGCGGTGCATCGGACGGGTATTTCACGATACCGGTGACGGTATATGGAGCGTATTACGGCGTGAACGTTGCCGACGGCAGTGTGACGTTTGATTCGCGGATGGGCGCAACACCGACCGGCGGGAAGCAGATGGCACCAGCGGCGAAGCGGTCGATAGGCAGCGTTGTGGTATATGACGCTTCGGGTAATGAGGTGAAGCGGATGGAAGCGTCGGATGGGCGTATGTCGGCTGAGGTGAACACAACGGGCTGGCCGAAAGGCGAGTATAAGGCTGTAGTGAGCGACGGCAACGGGTATACGCAGGAGATACCTTTCGCAATATAATATGAGGAAAATAGAATAGATAGATAGAAGAATAGATAATAAGCCTACGCGAGCGGGGCGGACATGAAGGTGTGTCCGCCCCGCGATGCGTGATGGGGTGTGTGGAGGGGTTGCGGGGAGACGGGGGGCGGGTGCGGGGTGTGTACGGGGATTATTGGAAATTTGTGGCAGAAAAGGGATGAAATGTCGGGAAGAATGGTTAATTTTGTGGAAAATCATTAAGACCAATCAATTATGAGACTTATCATCGAACCTAACTATGAGCAGGTGTCCAAGTGGGCAGCGGCTTATGTAGCATCGCGTATCAATGATGCCAAACCGACGGCAGAGCATCCGTTTGTGCTGGGCTGTCCGACAGGCAGCTCGCCGCTGGGCATGTATAAGGAGCTAATCCGTCTGAACAAGGAGGGAAAGGTGTCGTTCAAGCATGTCGTAACCTTCAACATGGATGAGTATTGCGGCATACCCCGCGACCATGAGCAGAGCTACTATACGTTCATGTGGACAAATTTCTTCAACCAGATAGATATTCTGCCGGAGAATGTGAACATACTGAACGGCAATGCCGAGAATCCGGAGGAGGAGTGCCAGCGCTATGAGGAGAAGATAAAGAGCTACGGAGGGATAGACCTGTTTATGGGCGGAGTAGGTCCTGACGGTCATATAGCGTTCAATGAGCCGGGATCGTCGCTGACATCGCGCACCCGCATGAAGACTCTGACAAGCGATACGATCATAGCAAACTCGCGCTTCTTTGAGAATAACGTCGATCTGGTTCCGAAGACGGCGCTGACCGTGGGCGTAGGTACTGTGATGAGCGCCAAGAGCGTGATGCTGATAGTGAACGGCCACAACAAGGCCCGCGCACTGCGTCACGGTGTAGAGGGCGGCATATCGCAGATGTGGACCATCTCGGCGCTCCAGATGCACCCGAAGGCTATAATAGTGGCCGACGATGCAGCATGCGGTGAGCTGAAGGTTGACACATACCGCTACTTCCTGGATATAGAGAAGGCAAATCTGGATCCGGCGAGCCAGCTGTAAAAAAAAACAACAGAAATAGACGAGGGAGCCGCCGGATATGGAGTATTCCGGCGGCTCCTGACTTAATAATAGAAATAAAGAAGAGAGATGAGAAAGAAGATATTGGTGGCAGTGGCTGCGGGAGCTGTGGCTATCGTGGCGACGGCCAACGAGGGCCGGCTGCTGAGATTTCCGACGACGAACGGGACGGAGATAGTGTTCAGCTATGCGGGAGATCTGTACAGTGTGCCGGTGAGCGGCGGAACCGCGAAGCGTCTGACGTCGCATGTGGGTTATGAGATATTCCCGCGGTTCTCGCCTGACGGCCGGACGATAGCGTTCACGGGGCAGTATGACGGGAACACGGAGGTGTTCAGCATACCCGCGGAGGGCGGAGAGCCAGTGAGGCTGACGTATACCGCCACGAACTCAAGGGATGACATAGGTGACCGAATGGGTCCGAACAATATAGTGGTGACGTGGAGCCCGGACGGGAAGAAGATACTGTACAGAAACAGGATAGGCGACGGATTTGAGGGCGCACTGTGGACGGTATCGCCCACGGGCGGGATGCCTGACAAGCTTCCGCTGCCGGAAGGTGGCTTCGCGAGCTATTCGCCTGACGGGAAGAAGATGGCGTATAACAGAGTGATGCGCGAGTTCAGGAACTGGAAGTATTACCGCGGCGGTATGGCTGACGATATATGGATATATGATCCGGCGGCGAAGAGCGTGACCAACATCACGGAGAATCCGGCGCAGGACATAATACCGATGTGGATAGGAGACGAGATATACTTCATATCGGACAGGGATATGACGATGAATCTGTTCTGCTATGACACGAAGAGCAAGAAGACGAGCAAGGTGACGGACTTCACGGAGTATGACATAAAGTTTCCGTCGAGCGACGGGAAGAGCATCGTGTTTGAGAACGGGGGCTATCTGTACAGGTTTGACCCGGTGACGAAGCGCGCGAGCAAGGTGAACGTGGAACTGAACGGAGAGAATCTGTATGCCCGGGGTGAGCGCATGAACGTGAGCGACCAGATAAGGAGCATGGATCTGTCGCCAGACGGGAGCCGGGTGCTTCTGACGGCCCGCGGAGAGGTGTTTGACGTGCCGGCGGGTAAGGGCGTGACCCGTAACCTGAGCCAGACTCCGGGGGCAAACGAGCGTTCGGCGTGCTGGAGCCCGGACGGCAAGACAATAGCGTATATAAGCGACCGCAGCGGGGAGACGGAGATATGGACCCAGCCGGCGGGCGGCGGTGAAGCCAAGCAGCTGACGCGCGGGGCGGATACGTATATACGGAGCGTGATGTGGAGCCCGGACAGCAAGCGGCTGCTCTATACGGACAGGAAGAACAGAATGGTGTCGGTAGATCCGGCGACGGGCAAAAAGGATGTGATAGCCACAGACGAGGCCGGGGAATTCAGAGGCGTGAGTTTCTCGCCTGACTCGAAATGGATAGCTTATACGCGCTCGGGGAGCAATGATATGTCGGTGGTCTATCTGATGGATCTGTCGAGCGGCAAGGAGATAGCCGTGACGGAGAAGTGGTATGATTCGAGCAGCCCGATGTTTTCGAGCGACGGCAAGTATCTGCTGTTCAAGTCGGCGCGCGATTTCAATCCGACGTATGGCAGCCTGGAGTGGAACCATGTGTATAATAACCTGAACGGGACGTATATGGCTCTGCTTGACGCCGCGACCCCCTCTCCCCTGCTGCCGAAGGACAGCGAGACGGATGCAGTGAAGGCGGCAGATGAGAAGAAAGATGAGGGCGGCAAGAAGGAGGTGAGCGTGAGTGTGAGCCCTGACGGAATACAGAACCGCATCATAAAGCTACCGATAGGAACGGGCTACAACCGGCTGCTTGCGTGTGACGGCAAGAAGGTGTATTATACCAACGGCGGCTCGGTGAAGTCGTTTGATCTGGGTACGCAGAAGATAGAGGACGCAGGGAAGGGCTATGTGTCGGTCATCACGGCCGACGGTAAGAAGGCACTCGCGTCGAACGACGGCAAGCTGTATGTGATCAATTTTCCGGGGAATCCGGGCGAGGCGGTGGATCTGTCGAACATGGTCGTGACGACGGATTATCCGCAGGAGTGGGCGCAGATATTCGATGAGACGTGGCGCGCATTCAGAGACGGATTCTATCTGGAGAATATGCATGGGGTAGACTGGGATGCAGTGAAGAGCAAGTATGCCGTGCTGCTGCCCTATGTGAAGACGCGGCTTGACCTGAACTATGTGATAGGGGCGATGATATCGGAGCTTGCATGCGGCCACGCGTATGTGAATCCGGGGCGTGTTCCCCGTCCGGAACGTGTAGCGATGGGTATGCTCGGCGCTGACATAAGCCGGAGCAAGGACGGAAAGTACAGGATAGACCATATACTGAAAGGAGCGCCGTATAGCGGAACCCTGCGCGGTCCGCTCGCCGAGCCGGGTCTGGGCATATCGGCCGGCGACTGTATCACGGCAGTGGACGGTATGCCGACGGCGAATACGGATAATATCTACAAGCTGCTCGTAGGCAAGGCTGACATACCTGTTGAGCTTACGATAGATGGCAAGAACGGCAGCCGGAAGGTGGTGGTGACCCCTACGGACAACGAGTATCCGCTGCGTCACTATGAGTGGGTTCAGCGGAATATAGCCAAGGTAGACAGCCTGAGCGGCGGAAAGGTGGGCTATATCTATATACCGGACATGGGTCCTGAGGGGCTGAATGAGTTCGCACGCTATTTCTATCCTCAGCTGGACAAGGAGGCTCTGATAATAGATGACCGCGCCAACGGCGGCGGCAATGTGTCGCCGATGATACTAGAGCGTCTGATGAGAAAGCCGTACCGGATGACGATGAGCCGTAATTCGAACCGGAACGGCACGATACCCGACGCGACGCATGTAGGGCCGAAGGTGTTGCTGATAAACAAGTATTCGGCGTCGGACGGCGATCTGTTTCCGTGGAGCTTCAAGGCCAATGAGGTGGGAACGATAGTAGGAACGCGCACATGGGGCGGCATAGTCGGCATAAGCGGCTCGCTGCCGTATATGGACGGAACAGACGTGAGAGTGCCGTTTTTCACCAATTATGACGCGAAGACGGGCGAATGGATAGTGGAAAACCATGGCGTGGATCCGGATGTCGTGGTTGACAATGATCCGATAAAGGAGAACGCGGGCATAGACCAGCAGCTGGAGACGGCTGTGAAGATAGCTATGGAGCAACTGAAGGAGAGGAAGCCTATGCCTAAGACTCCGGCGCCGCGCACGTTCAAGGACTTGTCGCTATAAAAAAATCAGCAACAGACTGACTGATAAAGGATTCCGCCGTTTGAATGAACGGCGGAATCTTTTTGTATAACCAAAGGGGATATTTCGCTAAAAAGTGGTGACGGGGTAGAGTAACTTTGCAAAACAGGACGACAAAATGGGGCTAATTTTTCAGATAATGGGAAAAATGTGCTAATTTTGTGAAATATCATGAATAACAACAATTGACAGATCAGAACAGTATGAAACGCTTTGGAGCCCTCATCACGGCAACAGTTGCCCTTGCTTCGGGAATGGCAGCATACGGACAGAATGAGAACAGACAGTTTACCATAAACGGCATAGTGAGTAATGTGCCTGACAGCTGCACAGTGCTGCTGTGGCGCGAGAATGGGGCTATGCTGACGCGAGTGGGCGAGGCAAAGGTGACAGGCGGGCGGTTCACACTGACAGGAGAGGCGCAGAGTGACTGCGAGACAATGTCGATCAATTCGAATGACAAGGGATTTCCCAGTTCTCTGACAAGAATATGGGTGGCGCCGGGCGAGACAATCACCATAGAGGGTGACGGCAAGCTGATGCCGATATGGAAGGTGACAAGCGATATAGCCCAGCAGCAGAGCTACAACAAGATGAACGATGCCAAAATGCCGGAATACAAGCGCTATCTGGAACTGAAAGCGGATGAGTCGGAGCTGATACAATTTCTGTATGGCGAGAAGAAAGGAGCCCAGGAGTATATCAAGCCGACATGGGCGAAGATAGACTCGATAAGGGCGATAAGCGATCCGCTGGACTCGATCATGGATGTGAAGGTAGCTGACTATATGAGGACGGCGTCGGTCGACGAGATATGGCTTGATCAGCTGAAATCGTTTGCAACGGGCGTAGTGATGGGCTGGAACAAGAGACTGACGCGAAAGACCATAGATGAGCTGTATGGCCGGATGAGCGAGGAGGACAAGAATACTCCCGACGGAAAGGTGATAGAGCAATATCTGACAATAGGCAAGATACTGGAAGAGGGTGACGATATGATAGACGGCACTCTGTATGACGCAGAGGGTAAAGAGCACTCACTGGCCGAGCATAAGGGGAAGTACATATTGCTGGACTTCTGGAGCGCAGGATGCGGGCCGTGCATAATGTCGATACCGGAGGCAGAAGAGGTGGCCGAAGAGTATGCGGACAGACTCGCGATAGTGAGCATATCAAGCGACCCGGAGGAGATATGGAAAAAGACACTGACAAGCCGAAATATGAAGGGATATCAGTGGAATCAGCTGAACGGAGAGAATGTAGGCCTTTATCAAAAATACGGGACGACAGGCATACCGCACTATGTGCTGATAAACCCAGAAGGGAAGATACAGAAGAAATGGTCGGGATATGGCAAGGGCTCTCTGAAAAAAGCCGTATCGGAACAACTAAAGCAAAAATAAACAAACTAATCAACAACTAATACCACATTATACCAGAAGCAATGAAGAAAATAACAGTGGCACTGCTGCTGGCGTCGGTATCGGCGACTCCCGCAATAGGCCAGACCTTCAAAGAATGGCAGACGCAGAAAGTGAATCAGGTGAACCGTCTGCCAATGCGAACATCGCATTTCGCATATCCGAGCGCAGAGGCAGCCAAAGGCACTCCTGAAGAATCACCAAACTACATGACGCTTAACGGCATGTGGAAGTTCAACTGGGTGAGAAACGCAAATGAACGTCCGACGGACTTCTTCAAACCGGGCTATAATGACTCGGCCTGGGACTCGATACCAGTGCCAGGGGTATGGGAACTTCACGGCTATGGCGATCCGCTGTATGTGAATGTCGGATATGCGTGGCGCGAAGACTACAAGAACCAGCCGCCAACGGTTCCGGAAAAGAACAACCATGTAGGCTCGTACCGCAAGACGGTTACAATACCTGCCGACTGGAAAGGAAAGCAGGTGATAGCTCATCTGGGATCGGTGACAAGCAATGTGTATCTGTGGGTAAACGGAAAATTTGCGGGCTACAGCGAAGACTCTAAGCTGGAACCTGAATTTGACATCACCCCGTATCTGAAACCGGGTGAGAACGAGATAGCGATGCAGGTGTTCAGATGGAGCGACGGCAGCTACTTCGAAGACCAGGACTTCTGGCGGTTCAGCGGCACCGCACGCGACAGCTATCTATATGCGCGGGACAAGAATACGGGACTGCGCGATATAAGAGTAACACCGGATCTGGACGCGGCCTACAAGGACGGCACGCTGAACGTGGATCTGACTCTGGCCGGCAATCCGACAGTAGATCTGAAGCTATATGACGCCAGTGGCAAGGAAGTAGCCCAGACTGTAGTGAAAGGCAGCGGCAAGAAGAGCGCGACACTGAGTGTTGCGGATCCGGCAAAGTGGACAGCCGAGACACCCAATCTATATAAGCTTGTGGCCACTGTGAAGCAGGGTGACAAGACAGTAGAGGTAGTGCCGGTGAATGTGGGCTTCCGCAAAGTGGAGATAAAGAATGCCCAGCTGCTGGTGAACGGACAGCCGATACTGATAAAGGGCGTGAACCGCCACGAGCTGGATCCTGACGGTGGCTACGTAGTGCCGCGTGAGCGTATGGAGCAGGATATAAAGATAATGAAGGAGAACAATATCAATGCTATCCGCACATGTCATTATCCTGACGATCCGTATCTGTATGACCTGGCAGACAAATATGGCCTGTATATAGTTGCAGAGGCCAATCTGGAATCGCACGGCATGGGTTATGGCGACAAATCTCTGGCAAAGTTCCCCGAGTTTGAGCTGCCGCATCTTGAAAGAAACGAACGTAACGTGGCCCGCAACTTCAATCATCCGTCGGTAATAGTATGGTCGCTCGGTAACGAGGCAGGCAATGGCGTGAACTTTGAGGCCGCCTACAAGCTTGTGAAGAGCATGGATCCGAGCCGTCCGGTACAATATGAGCGTGCAGGACTGGCATATAATACGGATATATATTGCCCAATGTATGTATCGCAGGCATCATCGGCGAAGTATGCGGCCAATCCGAAGAGTGACCGTCCGTTGATACAGTGCGAATATGCCCACGCGATGGGCAACAGCGGCGGTGGCTTCAAGGAGTACTGGGACACCATCCGCGCTTATCCGAAATATCAGGGAGGCTTCATATGGGACTTCGTTGACCAGAGCATCCGCTGGAAAGGAAAGGACGGCAAGATGATATATGCCTACGGCGGTGACTTCAACCCGTATGATGCAAGCGACAACAACTTCTGTGACAACGGACTTATAAACCCGGACCGTGTGCTCAACCCCCACATGGACGAGACAGCCTATTTCTATCAGAATATCTGGGCAACCCCGAAGGATCTGAAGCAAGGCAAGATAGACGTGAAGAACGAAAATTTCTTCAAGGGGCTCGACAACTATACACTGGACTGGGAGCTGGTGGAGAACGGCTATCCGACACAGTCAGGCCGCATAGAGAAGCTCGATATCCCGGCCGGCGAGACACGTACGATCACCCTGCCCTACGATCTGAGCGGAGCAGATGAGAATACAGAGACATTTGTCAATGTTTATTTCCGCACCAAGAAGGCTGAGGGCATGGTGGCTCCAGGACATGTAGCAGCACGCGCACAGCTGGCCATCAACACTCCGGAACTGGAACCGGTGGAGATCGCCAATGTAAAGGTCAACAATATAGCTGTGAGCCAGCCTGTGATAGATGCCCGCAACAGCAACCGACTGATCGTGAAAGGTCAGACATTTGACATAGAGTTTGACCGCGAGACAGGCTTCATGACCGATTATATGGCAAACGGCGTCGAAATGATAGAGCCCGAAAAGGCGCTGACCCCCAACTTCTGGCGCGCAGGCACCGACAACGACTATGGCGCAGACGCTCCCCGCCGCCGCAAGGTATGGCGCAACCCGACTCTGAAACTGACAGCTCTTGACTATAAGATGGAGAACGGAATGGCAGTTGTGACAGCCAGCTATGAAATGCCGGAACTGAAGTCGAAACTGACCATGAACTATGTTATCAACAACGTAGGCCAGGTGCTCCTGAACCAGAACCTCACACCTGGAGAGGGAGCGAAAGCACCGGATCTGTGGAGATTTGGCATTCAGCTGCCTATGCCCAAGAGTATGGACATAAGCAACTACTACGGACGCGGTCCAATAGAAAACTATGCGGACAGGAAGACATCGGCATTCGTAGGCCGCTACCGCCAGACCGCTGCAGAACAAGCTTACGCTTATATACGTCCGCAGGAGACGGGCACCAAGAGCGATATGCATTCATGGCGTCAGACCGATCTGGGCGGCCGCGGACTGGAGATCACATCAGACAGCCAGTTCTATGCCTCGGCGACCCATTATTCGATAGAGAGCCTTGATGACGGCGACCGCAAGGATCAGCGCCATTTCCAGGAAGTGGATCCGGTGAACTACACCAACCTTCTGATAGACAGCGAGCATGCCGGCGTAGGCGGTATCGACTCATGGTCGGACGGAGGTCTTGCACTGAAGCCTTACACCGTACCGTTCGGACAGAAGAGCATGACAATACTTCTGACACCGGTGAAGTGAGCAGTTGAGCGAACCTAAACAAACGCCAATGCCGGATCGCCTGTGAGGTGGTACGGCATTGATGTTTTATCTCGGCAAATATATACTCTGTATCCACGCAAAAGAAGCGTGGCCAACAGGTGTCGCAGACGTAATGAGTGTATGAACATACAGATTTGCCCGATGGCGTGATACCATCGGGCAAATCTGAATAAGTTTGGATGATGTTATTGCGTCAGCAAGATAAGACGGGAGGCTTAATCCTCAACGGCACGCAGCTGCTGCACGTAGATAGCCTTCATCATCTTCTTACGGTTGACAACAGAGGGCTTCTGAAAAGCCTGACGGCTGCGCAGCTCCTTAACGATGCCGGTTTTTTCAAATTTACGCTTGAATTTCTTGAGCGCGCGTTCGATGTTCTCGCCTTCTTTAACTGGTACGATGATCATTGGTTGTTGTTATTGTATTTTATTGTTATTTGATTGCTTAAGTAATAGCGCGGCAAAATTACGCACATTTTTTCACATGGCAAAACTTTAATAGTCTTTTTCAAAAAAAAATCTCAAAATTATGGGTAAAGCAGCTTGTAAGCGAAAGGAATAGCTCGATATATGACAGCTCCAGACAATAAAAAACGCATGATGAAATGGCAATCTTATGACAAAAAGACCACATAATGAATAGAAAAAACTATTTTTGTAAAAAATAACGACAATGAAATCATTTCTGAACGTCTTGCTCGGAAGCGAGTCAAAACACGATATAAAACCTGAAAACCACAAACCATCATATAGTCCGTTTCAGAAGGCAGGGAACGGTATGACCGATCATACCCCTAATGTTCCATCGACTCCACCGAAGGTAGTAAGCGGCACTGTAGCCGAAAAAGCGGAGCTTGCCAAATGGCTCGTAAACACGTATATCAAGGCAGGATCGGTGTCGTTGCCGTTTGTTCTGGAGAGAATGCTTGACGTGAGATTCTGTTCGTTGACGGCCTACTATCTGTCGCTGGAATTTTTCAGCAGCTATGGCGCCACATTCACCAGCGAGAGTCTGCGGATAGCGGAGTCAGTCGGACTTCAGCCGGAACGAATGCCGTCGGGACGCATAGCAGATGTGGGCCAGACATGTTCGATGATAATGCCGGCAAAATACCGTGGATATGGCAGCCCACTGAATTCGCCGAACTCACGCGGCCACTTATTTCAGATAAACCTATGTGCATTTGTGGAGAAAAATCCGGTGATAGGCTATCAGGACTGGCTTGGAGGAGATATCGTATTGTTCAAGGGAATGAAACCATGCGGCAATTACGGCGGCTGGAAACTGTTTGAGCTTGATCCCAACAGCACTGATGACATGACGGCTGTGTTCATGAATACGTCGCGCACAAATCTCCAGATCGAGCTGGCCCACTTTGTCGAGGGCGAGGAGAAGCCGAGAATGATATACCGCTATTCATCAATAAGCGGCGAACCGATAGAGGACCGCACGAAAGATTATGACAATGTCAACTGACAATACCGGCATGAAAGCGACCCACTATGTGCTCCGCGATGTGAAGGAGGTCAGGGAGAATCTATTTCCGCTCACATTCACACGCCCGGTAGCCGAAATACGCATGGGCATATATACGTGTGCCGAACGTTGGCGCAAACTTGCTTCAGCGGAGGTGAGCTATGATACGGCAGACTATCTTGATGAGATATACGGCAAGGCTCATGAAGAGGATGACATGACCACTGTGATAGCCGCCCACTTCATAGCAACCGAGGATCTGGCTCAGAGCATAGCCGGTCTGCAAGCGGGCGAACGTCTGGTGACAGAATCGGGCGAAGAAATAGCTCACAGAGGCCAGGGCGCAAACCGCGACAGGGTTTACAAGGGTGATCTGACAGCCATATACAAGCTGTATCATATATTCGGGCTCAACAACAGGGCCATGGAGATCGACTTTGAGATCGCCACAGCAGGCCAGGAATCGAAGGTGCTGCCGAACACCAACCGTCTGGTAGGCGACAGAAGCCGTCTGTTCATACATCAGGACGCCGGCGACATAGAATGCTCCAATTTCAACACAAAAGATGGCCCGATATATATAGGCCCGGGAGTGGAGATAATGGAGGGCAGCAATCTGCGTGGCCCGATAGCTGTGCTTGATGGCTCGACCATAAACATGGGCGCAAAAATATATGGCGCAACCACCATAGGCCCGCACTCAAAAGTAGGCGGAGAAATAAACAATGTGGTGATAACGGGCTACAGCAATAAGGCTCACGATGGTTTTCTGGGAAACGCAGTACTCGGTACGTGGTGCAACATAGGAGGCGGATGCACTGCATCCAATCTGAAGAACGACTACACCGAGATAAAGCTATGGAACTATCCGTCGCGCAGATTCGAGCGGACAGGGCTGATACATTGCGGTCTGATAATGGCCGACCACTCGAAGGCCGGGATCAACACTATGCTCAACACGGCTACAGTAGTCGGGGTTGGGGTGAACATACATGGAACCGGTTTCCCGCGGAATTTCATAGCCAGCTTTTCGGACGGTTCGGCTGCTGGATTCGCTGAAGTTCCACTGAAGAAATTTCTTGACACGGCACGGCGCGTCATGGGGCGCCGCAACGTGGAACTTACGCCGGAATATGAGCGGCTGTACAGCTATCTTTATGAGCTGACAGAGACGTATCGTTAACAAACGGAAGCTATAAAGGGATCCACACGGGTGGCTTACAGGTCGAAGCGCGACGGGGAATCGTCGTGGCCTGTAATACGGCGGCGCAGACGGTCGATACGCCGCAGCATCGCACGGAGCTTGATCCACAACGGGGATGGAGCCACATCGAAATCTGTAGCGAGCGACTCGGCCATGGTGGTAACCGAACTTTCCAGACCGAACTGTTCGGGGAATATGACCATGAGGTTCTGAGCGGCCAGATAGCGCTGCATGAATTCGGCCATATCATCCATTTCAGGAGTAAAAGACACCGCAGCACGCCGCGAACTCACCATGACATACATATCATCGGTGGTCACTTTGCTGGCAAGCAGAATAAAGTCGTCGAATCTGTCGACAAGGCGGTACTCGCGGTTTATCTCAAATCGGTTGGCCAGAAGTACGGTCTCGACAGAACGTCGGGTATCGTCGAAGCAGCAGAATATGACTTTACATCCGAGCTGACGCGTCAAATTGGCTATTCCGCATACCCAACGTGCAAATCCCGTCTCGAACTGCGCTTTATCGGGCACAGCCACAACAAGGCGTCGGATAGTGTTGACCGGGATGAAGCTGCGCACAATCACAACCATGCGATTGGTAGCCCGGAGCAGCTGGGTGAGCTTGTCGCCAAAAAAAGAATCGAGCACCTGGTTTCGCCGATGCAGTCCGATTACCACCTCGCTGATGTCGCGCTCCTCTATAGTGTTTATGACACCGGTTACAAAGTTAAGATCGTAGCGCTCGATTGGCGTTATAACCGTATCGACACTCGCTCCGAGGGTTTCAGCGGCATCAAGAGAGTTGCGTCCCACTGCACGTGAGGAGGCGCTATTGTCGCTACGCACATGGAGAGCGAACACCTTGCCGCGGCGTTTGCCTTCACCACGCATCATCAGGGCAAGATCGACAAGTTCGGGAGCGGTAAGTGGATTTGCTATAGGAATAAGCACATTCCCAGCCTTTGACGCAGGCTTATCGGTATCACCAGCTTGATCATCGGGATCCATGTTTGCCATGCCTATCTTGAGCTTGGCGGCCGCTCTGGCAGTGCCGAGCGAAGAAACCGTACATGTGACAAGAATCATGATGACCGTGCCATTGAGAATGGACTCCCCGAAGATACCCATATTGAAACCTATCATCACCACAGCAAGAGCCACAGCCGTATGCGCGTTGCTGAGCTGGTAGATTACCGAACGGTCAATAGCACGGAGCTTAAGGGTCTTCTGGGTGAGCCATGCAGCGAGCCATTTGCTTCCCATAGCAGCCGCCGACATCACTGCGGCAACATAGATTGTAGTAAGATCGCCCGCCACCACTCGCACATTGATCAGCATGCCCACTCCAATGAGGAAGTAGGGAATAAAAATGGCATTTCCCACAAACTCAAGACGCCCCATGAGCGGTGAGCGGGCAGGAACAAACCGGTTGAGCAGTATACCGGCATAGAAAGCCCCGAATACGCTCTCCAGGCCGATAAGAAGCGCCAGCTCGGCACTCAAAAACACCATTGAGAGCACATAGATGAACTGCAGGATGCTATCGCCGTAGCGTCGGAAGAACCAACGTGTGATGCGTGGATAAACGTAGGCGAGCAGGACGGAATAGAGTACCAATCCGCCAAGCAACCTGAGAGTAGCCGAAATCTCGAATGCCCCACGCCTGTAGACCTCGGTCACCGCCGCCAGAACGATGAGAGATCCGAGCACGGTGAATATGGTTCCGGCAATGGCTATGACCACAGGAGTGGCTTTTGTAAGCCCGAAACGTGAGACTATAGGATAGGCGATAAGGGTGTGTGCTGCAAGCATTGAAGCGAGCAACAGTGAGCTAAGAGGGGTGGTATGCAGGCACGTGACTGCCACAACCACCCCGATTATAAGCGGTACGAAGAATGTGAATAGGCCAAAGACCACACCTTTGCGCAGATTCTTGCGCAAATTGAACATGTCGATCTCTATGCCTGCCAAAAACATGAGATAGAGTATACCTACCTGGCCGAAGATCTCAAAACTCATGTCGCGCGCAAGCCAGTTGAGCCCATACGGGCCAACTATCACGCCGGCGAGAATAAAGCCGATGACATGTGGAATCTTAAGACGTCCCAGCAGCATGGGCGCAAGGAGAATGATCAGGAGCACCATCAGGAAGATGGGCACCGGATCGGTAACCCAGGGCCGGGCTGCATGAATGGCCAGCGAGAGTATCACTATCTACTCTTTACTTGCCGAAGCGCTTGCCGTGAGCAATCATATACTGCGCAATCTGGACGGCATTGAGAGCGGCCCCCTTCTTGATCTGGTCGCCGACAACCCACATCGACAGTCCACAGTCGTTGGTGATATCCTTGCGGAGACGTCCTACATAAACGGGATCCTGATCGGCAGAGAAGAGCGGCATAGGATATTCCTTTGCAGCAGGATTGTCGATCATCACCACACCCTCGGCTGATTCGAGAGCCTTGCGAGCATCGGCCACGCTGACGGGCTGTTCGGTCTCGATCCACAGGGCCTCGCTATGCGCGCGGACTACGGGAACGCGAACGCAGGTAGCGCTGACCTGAATGTCGGGCGAGTGCATGATCTTCTTGGTCTCGTTGTACATCTTCATCTCCTCCTTGGTGTAGTCGTTGTCGAGGAAAACGTCGATATGAGGTATGACATTGTAAGCAAGCTGATATGCAAATTTCTCGACGGTAGGCTCCACACCACGGTCGATCTGCATATACTGTGTACGCAGCTCGTCCATAGCGGCCGCACCTGCGCCGCTGGCGGCCTGGTATGTGGCCACATGCACACGACGGATAGGCGATATGTCGTTGATTGGCTTAAGGGCAACCACCATCAGTATAGTGGTGCAGTTGGGATTGGCGATGATGTTGCGCGGGGTATTGAACGCGTCATCACCATTGACTTCGGGAACAACCAGAGGCACATCGTCGTCCATACGGAATGCGCTGCTGTTGTCAATCATTATGGCACCACCCGAGGTGATGGTCTCGGCAAATTCCTTGCTAGTGGAAGCACCGGCCGAGGCAAACACTATATCGACATCCTTAAAATCGTCGGCATTGTGGGTAAGCTCTTTGACAGTAATCTCCCGGCCACGGAAATTGTAAGTGCGTCCGGCGCTGCGTTTAGAGCCGAAAAGCAGAAGTTCATCCATGGGAAAATTCTGTTGGTCGAGCACACGGAGAAATTCCTGGCCCACGGCGCCGCTGGCGCCCACAATGGCTACTTTCATATCGATACAGATAATGTATATGTTACTTGATCTATTGATAAACGATAAATAAATACTATCGCGGCGCAAAATTACAAAAAATCCCTCACTTGACATACATGAGCCAAAGCAAGACAATCAAAGTTATTGACAAATATTTTGTAATTTTGCGCGCCAGAACAATCATTCACTCCATGACACAAGCATCAACAACAGCGTCGCCCGCTAAAGAGCGTCTATGGAACAGAGAGTATCTGAAGGTAATGTGCAGTAATTTTCTGCTGTTTTTCGCATTCTACCTGCTGACCCCACTGCTACCCTTATATCTTAACGACCAGTTTCAGACCGACAAGAGCACCATAGGTATAGTGCTGTCGGGCTATGTAGTGGCCACTTTGCTTATCCGCCCCATAAGCGGATTTATTGTCGACAGTTTCAACCGCAAGAAAGTGCTGACAATCTGCTTTTTCGTATTTTTCATACTGTTTGCAGGCTATGCCGGCGCAGGAACGCTTCTCATGTTTGCCATAGTGCGAACCATGCACGGAATACCGTTCGGAGCCACCACAGTCGCCAACTCTACTGTGGCAATAGATGTACTCCCCTCCTCGCGCCGCAACGAAGGCATAGGGTTTTATGGACTGAGCAACAATCTGGCCATGGCCGTAGCACCGTCGGCAGGCATATATCTGTATAATGCGACCAATAACTTCACACTGCTGTTCTGGATATCGTTCGCACTCGCCTTCATCGGTTTTTTCTGCACCACTCAGGTAAAGATTCCCGCACGCGAGCTGATAGCCAACAAACCGAAGTTTTCGCTGGATCATTTTTTTCTTGGAAAAGCATGGCTTCTTGCAGTCAACATTCTTTTCTTCGGCTTGTGTTGGGGCGTAATGAGCAACTACGTGGCCATATACGGACGTGAACAGCTCGGCATAACCGACGGTACCGGCATATTCTTCATGCTTCTGTCGGCAGGTCTGTTCTGCTCAAGGCTCTATGGGTCGAAGGCATTGCGTGCCGGACGGCTGACCCAAAATTGTCTGCGCGGCGTTATACTTTCGACTATAGGCTACACATTATTTGCCATGGCTCTGAATGAGTGGACCTACTATCTGTCGGCACTTATGATAGGACTCGGCAACGGCCAGATGTATCCGGCATTTCTGAACATGTTCATACATGTGGCCCGTCACGACCAACGCGGCACAGCAAACAGCTCAATACTCGTAAGTTGGGATCTTGGCATGGGCCTTGGCATACTGTTGGGCGGATTCATAGCCGACTATGTGAGCTATTCCGCGGCATTCTGGGTCACGGCATTAATGCAGCTGTCGGGAGCAATGCTGTTTGTATGTGCCACCCGCCGGTTCTATCTTGCCCGCAAACGTCCGGAAGAGGATTAATCGTGAACAGGTCGGCCATCACGACGCCTCTCGCGCTCTATGAGACGGACAAACGATTCGGGGAGATGTACATTGTATAGATCGTATGCACGATCAAACAAAGGAGCCATCTGCTCATCGGTCTTTCCCGCGATACCACAACCTATGCGTGTCACATAGAATGTATTCTGATCCCACTCACGGGCCAGGTCAATGAACTCATCGACATAAGGCTTGATGGTTTCCGGCCCACCCTGCATTGTCGGTATAGCATAGCTCTGCCCTTGGATGCCTACACCTTGCCCCATAATGGCCCCAAAACGGCGCAGTGCTGTCAGAGCGGCACCGCCACGGTGTGCTCCGGCAAGATTACTGCCGAACACAAAAATGTCGTCAGGACCCAGCTCAGTTATATTATCAGGAGTATAATTCACAGGAACTTAGATTATTACAGTTCGGATCGGCCAAGTATTTTCACCTCATCCACACCCTTGATTTTAGAAATATGTTTGACGATAGTCTGCAGTTCCTGATAGTCGTGCACACCAAAGCTCAAGGTTATCGTAGAGATTGAGTCAACGGTCTGTGTATTAACGCTAGTTATGGACAGATTGAGATGGTTGGATATGCCATCAACAAGATCAACAAACAGATGGTAACGGTCAACGGCCTTGATTATTATAGTGACAGGATAGAGTGTCACACCGTCAGATTTGTAATCAACCGACACTATATCATCGCCCAGCTGAGAAGCAAGCCTTATGGCTTCCTTACAGTCTCGCTTGTGAATCGTTATGCTTCCGTCGGAATTCCTGAATCCTATGACTTCCTCACCAGGAATAGGTCCGCATATATCACAACGATTGTAAAGTGGCTTGGGCAACGACTCAAGATAGTGGGTTATGGCATTCCGAGCCTTGTAGCTTACGGCTGCATCGAGCCAATCTTGTTGCGGGAAACATAGCGGATCAGTGAATATCTCAACCACATCGCCTCGACGCAGAGGCGCTTTTATCGAGCTCAGGAAACCATTGACACGCGCGTATTTGGCTTTTTCACCAAGATCGTGACGTACCTCATATGCAAAGTCGATGACGGTAGACCGCTGGGGCAGTACGACCGGCATGCCTTTTGGAGTGAAGGTCATGATATCGTCGTTGTAGAACGACATAGCCACGCGTTCAATGAAGTTGGCGCCATCGCTACCATTGTCGGCTATATCGCGCAAAACACCGCGGAATCGTTCAATCCACCGATGTATGCCATCGTGAGAGTTGTCCTCGGCGATACAACCCAGGCGCGAGGCTCTTATCATTCTACGCGAGCTTATATGCACTTCCTGCCAACGTCCGAAGTCGGCCAACAGCTTGACATGGTAGCTCTGGTATCCGTTTTCCTTGGGAGAATCAATATAATTGGTTATGCCTCCGGGTTTCTCCTTGAACCGGTCGGTAAGCACGCTGTATATTTTCAGAGCCATATCCTTTTCCGACATTCCATCGGGAGTGTCATAGATGATCTCTGTGAAGTGACGGTATTTCAGATGATTGAAATCATCGCCATACTTGCGCATTTTGCGCCACACGCTGTAAGGCTTGCGGTATTCAATGTAGACTGTCACATTGATTCCGGCTGCCGCAAGGGTTCCCTTGATCTCATAACAGAATGTCTGCAGACGCTCCTGCTGTATATGATAGTCGCTATCTATCATCGACACCAGCTTCTCATATTCGTATGGACACCGGAAACGGAAACTTAGATTCTCGAGTTCGGTCTTGACATGATAAAGACCGAGTCGGTTAGCCAAAGGAGCATAGAAATAATCGGTTTCACCCGCAATCTTCATCTGCTTGTCGGGACGCATGGATGACAAAGTGCGCATATTGTGCAGACGGTCGGCCAGCTTGACAAGCAGTGCCCTTATGTCATACTGTACGGATCCGAGCATCTGCTTGAAGTTGTCGAGTTGCTTCGACATCTCGTATCTTTCTTTCTTCTGCTTGGTTACCGCCCCGACAAGAAATGCGACATCATCGCCAAACATATCGCGGATCTCGGTGATAGTATGTGGCGTATCCTCGACCACGTCATGAAGGAATGCGGCAATAACCGGGTTGACATCAAGCATGAGTTCCTCGGCCGCAATAGTCGCTACCGCTATGGGATGGAGTATGTAAGGCTCCCCTGTCTTGCGACGCTGGGTTGCATGCGCCTCTCGGGCTAACTCGAAAGCACGGCGCAATCTGTCCATATCCTCAGCGGAAACTCTTGATGACATGACGTCCATGACATGTCCGGCTCTCTGATCTATCAACTTATCATAATTCTGCTCCATAGCGACAACCCGAGTTATAGAAACGGGTAACCGCAAAGTTACAACATTAATGCACTTTTCAAATACAAACCGTTGGAAAATTTGTGGACAGCTCCAAATTTAACAATATACGGGCTATTCAGACAAAATGCTTAATTTTGCAACGAAATCTGAAAAACCGGAATAATCATGAAATATACATATCAGACAGAAGGTACGTGCTCACGCCAGATACAGATCGAGGAAGAGAACGGAATCGTACAGAATGTTGCATTTACCGGAGGTTGTCACGGCAATCTGCAAGGCATAGGCGCACTCGTAGCCGGGATGAAGATAGATGATGTGATAGACCGTCTGAAAGGAATACGTTGCGGCTCAAAAGCTACATCTTGTCCGGATCAGCTTGCAAAAGCTCTTGCCAGCATAGCTGAACGTAAAGCCTGATATCAGACTTTTTTGTTACAGGAAGGGCATACACCCTTGAGCATATAGTTGACTGCTCCAACCGAAAAGCCTTCAGGCAAATCGACTACCGGAACTGGGATCTGGTCGAAGCAATAAACACTGTGACACACATCGCAGTAAAAGTGTACGTGCATGTCATCGACCGAACAATGATCCTCACCATGACATACCTCATATTTGACAATTCCCCTGCCATCCTCAACAGAATGGACAAGATGATGGCTAAGGAGCAATGTGAGTACCCTAAAAATACTAGACTTGTCGAGGGTCTCTATACGCGTCTCAAGATCGGTAAGACTCATCAATCCACCGCAGGCTTCAAGTTCGCGAAGCACCATGATACGGTTTGATGTAGGCCTGATGCCGGCCCTGACCAATAATTCTTCAGCCTGACTACTGCTCATTGCTAAATCAATTTAGGATTAGTTCGGTACGCAAAAGTAAGCAAAAAAGCGCTAACAAACATGCTTATGCGCGCCAAAGAGCCAACTTTGCCACAAAGTTGCAAAAATTAGTGACTACCTTTGCTATACGAAAAAAAACAAAATCATATAAGCAATGACAAAAGAACTTTTGGACTCGCTATTGTTCATGCTCAACGAGATGTCGCCGTACATACTCCTGGGCTTCCTTATAGCAGGCGTGATGCACGCTTTCATACCACAGAGGACATTTGCCCGCCATCTGTCAGGCACAGGCTGGAAATCTGTTGTAAAGTCGGCTCTGATCGGAATACCTCTGCCGCTATGCTCATGTGGAGTTCTACCTACGGCCGTGGCCATGCGTCGGAACGGCGCTTCCCGGGCTGCATCTACATCATTCCTCATAGCGACACCCCAGACCGGAGTTGACAGCATTGCCGCCACATGGTCGCTTCTGGGACCGGCATTTGCCGTGATACGCCCTGTGGCAGCATTGTCTACAGCTCTTCTCGGAGGTGCCGGCGTAGGCAAATATGAGTCACGCAAACCGGAGATAACATACTATGAAGAGGTAGAGGAAGCCCCACATCAGTCGTTCGGGCAGAAAGTCGTAAGCGCACTACGCTACGGATTTGTAGATCTTGTGAGCAGTATAGGCGGCTGGCTCGTAATAGGCCTTATAATAGCTGCACTGATAACGGTATACGTACCGTCCGATTTCTTCTCTATTCTCGGACGCACGCCTATTCTGTCGATGATAGCAGTGCTGATCATAGCGATTCCGATGTATGTATGCGCCACAGGATCAATACCCATAGCCATGTCGCTGATACTCAAAGGTCTGTCGCCAGGAACAGCTCTTGTTCTCCTCATGGCCGGACCGGCAGCCAATTTCGCATCTTTTGCGCTGATTTCAAGAGAGATGGGCCGTAAACCTGCTATTATATATCTGGCGTCGATAGTTATCGGATCAATAGCCTTCGGCCTGGCAATTGACTATCTGTTGCCGTCCTCATGGTTCGATCTGGCAAATATACATCCGGAAGGCACTCACTGCCAGCATTTCAGCCTGTTCCCGAGCATCTGCTCCGCTATACTTGCAGCTCTGCTGATCTATGCTCTGATAAGAAGATTCAACCACAAACATATAATAACCACCAATATGACTAAAGTATACACAATCAAGGGTATGAACTGCCCTCACTGCCAGGCGGCTGTAGCAAAAAGCATAAGCAGTGTCAATGGAGTGACACAGGTCGACGTCAATCTATCCGGAGGAAAGGCCACAGTTGAGGGCGACCACAATCCCAAGGAACTGATAGAAGCTGTACGGAAAGCAGGTTTCGACGCAGCCGAATAAACCGACTTCACCATATACCTTGCCGGGGCGATGATCCATAGGATTGTTGCCCCGGTCTGTTTCCCAATTATTGGTCAACTGCAAAACATTGTTGAAGATTGTCGCGTTAGCAATATGGTACACTTTAATTGTATCCACACGTTTCACAGATACTTTTCAACACATACATGTCACAACACGACTGCCGAATTCTGATAGCCGCATTTATAGTCATGATCATGACTATGACCGAATTGCATGCGACCGAGCCGACTTCCACACCTCCATTGCCGGAACGATGGAGCTATTCATCCGATCAAGTTCAGACATTGCCAGACGGAGATGACTGGTGGAGCAGACTAAACGATCCTTTGCTCGACTCGCTCATTTCAACAGGCATGCGCAACAACTATGATGTTTTGTCTGCAATGACCCGTATAGACGCGGCCAGAGCACAAGTACAGGCTGCCAAGGCAGGCTACTACCCCACCATAGGCATAGATGTTTCCTGGCAGAAAGGCAGAAACTCAGGAATGACGCAATCAAAACCCGGCACAGCCACAGGTACAAGCTACTTCAATGCCGGCGCAACGATGAGTTGGGAGATTGACCTGTTTGGTAAAATAACGGCCGGAGTGAAGCAGAAAAAGGCTGCATGGCGTGCATCGCGTGCCGAATATGCCGGGGTGATGGTGAGTATGGCCGCCGAGATTGCTACCAATTATGTGGAGCTTCGCGTTGCGCAAGCTCAGCTGAAGGTCGCCGAAGAACATATCAGTTCACAAGAGCATGTACTGAAGATCGCGGAAGCACGACATGAAACGGGCTTGGCTTCGGGCCTTGATGTGTCGCAAGCCAAAGCTGTATATTATGCTACAGTAGCCACTGTACCTGCTTTGAAATATCAGATACATGCACAGCTCAATGCACTTGCCACGCTGCTTGGCATGTATAGCAACGATCTGCCATCGGGAGTGACTGAAGGAGGCGAAATACCTGATTATAACGTACTGATATCAACCGGCGTACCGGCGGATCTGCTACGGCGACGTCCTGATATTGCCGCTGCCGAGCAGGAACTCGCGCAGGCCGCCATGGGCGTAGGTATAGCAAAAAAAGATTTCCTGCCGTCACTATCGATAAACGCCACAATATCCACCGCCGCACACGATGCCGGCGATCTGTTCACTAAGGAAAGTTTTGGATACAATATATCCCCCACTCTCAGCTGGACATTATTCTCCGGCTTCGCACGCCGCGCGGCAGTAGCAGAAGCACGTGCTGAAATGGATGGTGCAATAGATAGCTACAATCTGACTGTCATGAACGCTTTCACAGAGACCGACAATGCCATAGCTTCATATCACACCTCTCTGAAATCGATCACAGCCCTCAACGACGTTGTTGAACAAAGCACCCTGTCGCTCAAAAGATCGACAGAACTATATACCAGCGGAAACGCAGGATTTATAAATGTAGCCGATGCTCAGTTATCGCTACTGAGCTATACCAACCAGCTTGTATCGGCACGCGGAAAAGCCGTGACAGCATTAATCAACATATACCGCACTCTTGGCGGCGGTTGGGACGGATCTCTCTAATCTTCACTGACTAAACCTCTCACACAATGAAACTCAATAACAGACTTTTTCCTCTGGCTACAGGAGTTATGGTCGCCACTATAGCATGTGGATGCCAACATAAAGATACGACCTCCGACGATACCGCAGCTCCGTCAATAGATGTTGCCGAAGTAGTGACCGACTCTCTCATACTCTACAAGACTTATCCCGGATCTCTTGCCGCTTCGCAGAAGGTGGATGTAGTGGCACGCGTCAACGGCACACTCAAATCGATAAACTTCAAGGGAGGCGATCTGGTGAAAAAAGGACAGATACTCTTCACTATCGAAGACAAGACCTACCGCGATGCTGTGAACGAGGCCTCAGCAGCCTTGACCACCGCCAAAAGCTCCTATGAGTATTCATCCAAGCAGTATGCTGCCATGACAAAGGCCCTTGAGAGCGACGCCGTCTCGCAGATGGAGGTACTCCAGTCGAAGAGTGAGATGGAAAAGGCTGAAGCTGCCATAAAGCAATCGCAGGCTGCGCTCAGCACGGCACAGACCAATCTGGGATATTGTATTGTGAAAGCTCCAATCAGTGGACGTATAACAAGTACCATGCACGATCCCGGCACATATCTGGCAGGCGAAGGGGCCGCCGTAACACTCGCCACCATTTATGGTGACGATGCCCTCAACGCCAATTTCTACATAGATGACGCATCGTACACCCGTATGTATTCGAACGAGAACAACCGGTCGGGCATCAATTACAAAGCCATCCCGATCAGTTTCTCCGATTCTCTCCCTCATACATACACAGGCGATCTGACCTACATGGCACCGTCGATCGACAGCAGCACAGGCACCATAAGGGTTTATGCACGTGTGACCAATACTTATGGAGAGCTGCGCGACGGCATGTATGCTGAAATCAAGTTGCCATGGAAAATGGATCCTGCGGCAATGTTGGTCAAGGATGCTTCCATATCGACCGATCAGCTCGGCAAATATATCTATGTGGTAAACGACTCTGACAAAGTTGTCTACACCCCAATAAAAGTTGGTGACCTCTATCAGGACTCATTGCGCATAGTCAATTCCGGCATAAAACCCGGCGACCGCTATGTGACCAAAGCTATGCTAAAAGTGCGCAACGGCCAGACCGTTAAGCCAGTATTGACAAAATAAGAATCATCGTCAACGGCCAGTAAGAATATATGTTTTCAAGATTTTTCATAGATCGTCCTATCTTTTCGATAGTGATAGCCGTCATGATGGTTCTTGTAGGCCTCATCACGGTCAAATCCCTGCCTATAGCACAATATCCCGACATAACGCCTCCGACGGTTATGGTATCGGCATCGTATCCGGGGGCTGACGCCGCCACCGTCGCCAAGACTGTCGGTGTCCCTATCGAGGAACAGGTAAACGGCGTGGAAGGAATGCTGTATATGAGTTCAACCTCGGGGAGCGACGGATCGTATGGCCTTACAATAACATTCGAGAACGGAACTGATCTCGACATGGCTACCGTAAAGGTGCAGAACCTCGTTGCCCAGGCCGAGCCAACGCTACCTGCGGCGGTAAAACAAGAGGGTGTGGAGGTAATGTCCCACTCTACAAATATGATATTGTTCGTAGCGCTTGAGAGCGACGATCCGGAGCGTTACGACGCTTTGTATCTGGCCAACTATGCCAAACTCAACCTTGTCGATGCGATAGCACGCGTTGATGGCGTAGGGGGAGTCAATGCATTCGGTGCCGGCGACTATTCGATGCGCGTATGGCTCGATCCGGAGAAGATGCAGGTCAGAGGCATCACCCCGGCTGAAGTAATGGCTGCCATACAGTCACAGAATATGGCGGTATCGGCGGGTAGCGTAGGCGCACCGCCTACCGACAGCGGAACCCAGTTTGAGTTCAGCCTCACTGCCGATGGACGCCTTGAGGAAGCTTCGCAATTCGAAAATATAGTACTCCGCAGCAATTCCGACGGCAGTATACTGCGTCTCAAGGATATAGCTCGTGTAGATCTTGGCAGCAACAGCTACTCGCAACGCTCTGCAGTAAACGGCGGCCAGGCAGGCCTACTGGGTGTGTCTCAACTTCCGGGTGCCAATGCCATCAAGGTGACCAACGCCGTTAAGGCTGAACTTGAGCGTCTTGCCGAATACCTTCCCGAAGGTGTACATTACCGTATTTTACTTAATACTTCGGATTTTGTCGATGCATCTATCGACGAACTGCTTGTGACATTTGTCGAGACTTCACTGCTGGTTATGATAGTGATCCTGCTGTTTCTGCAGAACTGGAGAGCTGTCATAATACCGATGCTCACCATACCGGTCTCACTGATAGCGACATTCGCTGTAATGAAACTTCTGGGATTCACGCTCAACACGCTCACATTGTTTGGCCTTGTGCTTGCCATAGCTATTGTGGTCGACGATGCGATCGTGGTGGTGGAAGACTGCTCCCGTATACTTGATGAGGGGAAAATGACGCCGCGCGAAGCCGCACGCAAGGCGATGGTTGAGTTGCAGGGACCAGTTATAGGCGAAGTATTGGTGCTGCTGTCGGTATTTATCCCTACTGCGTTTATCTCCGGCATAACGGGCGAACTCTACAAGCAGTTCGCACTCACTATAGCGGTGTCGACTGCGTTTTCAGGATTCAATGCACTCACGTTCACCCCGGCCATGTGCGCACTGTTCCTGAAACCAACAAAACCTTCGAAATTTATAGTTTACCGTGGTTTTGAGAAAGGCTTCAACGCCACCCTGAACCTTTACATGCGTATCATAGGCAAGTTCCTTAAGAAACCGTTTGTAGCCTTGTGCATCTATGCGGCAATATGTGCGATCGCATTCTGGGGCTTCCTTAAATGGCCTACGAGTTATGTGCCATCCGAGGACATGGGCTACTTCATGGCCTCCATACAGCTGCCTACAGGTGCATCGATAGAACGCACCAGCAAAGTAGTCGACGGCATGACCGAAGAGCTTCTGAAGATACCCGAAGTAAAGGATGTCATATCCACTGCAGGCGTATCAATGATGGGAGGAGGCTCCGGAGCCAATGGTGGATCGATGTTCGTGGTTCTGAAACCATGGAATGAACGTCGCAAAAAATCTCAGAGTGTCAAGGCCGTAATGGAAAAATTTGATGAGATAGCCTCACACTACCAGGAAGCTATAGCGTTTGCGGCCAACCCCGCCGCCATTCCCGGTCTGGGCTCAAGTTCGGGCCTGGAAATGCAACTTCTCGACATAAACAACTACGGAGCGGCACAGATGAAACAAGCTCTCTCCGAACTTACTGCCGCAGCCGAAAAAGATCCCCGTATCCAGTCTGTCAATTCAACATACGAGGGAGTTGTTCCGCAATATGACATAAAGGTCGACCGTGACAAGGTCAAGATGTACGGACTACGCCTTGAGGATGTCTACAGCGCGTTGTCCTCATTCATGGGTACAAGCTACGTGAACGATTTCGTTGAGTTTGACCGTGTGTATCAAGTGATCATGAGCGCTGACGCAGCATCAAGATCCAATATCGAGGACGTAAGCAAGCTGAGTGTCAAGAACAGTGCCGGAGAGATGGTTCCGTTCAGTGCGTTCGCTAAACTTACTCCAATCATGGGTGAGCCGAGTGTCAGCCGATATAACATGTATTCTACTGCGGCTCTCACAGCTAATGTTGCGAAAAACGTAAGCTCTTCCGAAGGCATCAAAGCTATGGAGGAACTGGTAGAAAAGACTCTTGGCACCAATTACTCCTATGCGTGGACAGGCGAGGCTTATCAGGAAACCCAGTCTGGCACTACCATATCCCTTGTCATGATATTCGCCGTCATAATAACACTCCTGGTACTCGCCGCACAGTATGAGAGCCTCACGGACCCTATAGCTGTGATAATATCTATGCCCACAGCTATTCTCGGAACGATAATCGGATGTATATTCATGTCGCAGAGCATCAGCATATACACCCAGATCGGCATAATACTGCTGCTCGGACTTTCTGCCAAGAATGCTATATTGATCGTTGAATATGCAGTCGACTACCGCAAGTCGGGTCTACCGATCCGTCAGGCCGCTATTGACGCCGGACGCGTGCGTTTCCGTCCGATCATGATGACAGCTCTGGCATTTGTATTCGGCGTAATGCCCATGCTGTTTGCAACCGGAGCGGGTGCGGCAAGCCGACTGTCGCTCGGCACAGCGGTAGTTTTCGGTATGTTTATAAATGCTATTGTCGGCACTATCTTCGTGCCAAATTTCTGGGAACTTCTCCAGAGATTTCAGGAGAAGTATCTTGCCGGATTCTTCAAGGGATCGCCCGGTCCGGCACAGGCTCAGGCACAGGACTCGTCAGCAGCTACCGATTCTGTCAACAATACACCAGCTGACAACGTATAAAACCATAATGACATAATGAGGCCCCTCCTGCAACTTATAACAGGAGGGGTTTCATTAATTATATGTGGTAGAAATTTGCGTGAACCGCCAAAGTATCTTAATTTTGGGGTCTTAAACAAAGCAAATCATTATGCAACCGATATCAGCCCCCCGGACCAGACTGTACAGTCTAAACTATAATGAGATCAGAACCTATCTCGTGGCCGCCATGTTTGTGGCAGGCAATATCATACTGCCTCAGTTGGTACATCTCATACCGCAAGGTGGTCATATCTGGCTGCCGATATACCTGTTCACTCTGATAGGAGCATATAAGTATGGCTGGAAAGCAGGACTGCTGACAGCACTTGCATCGCCGGTCATCAACTCATTTCTATTCGGTATGCCTATGATTGGAGCACTTCCGGCTATAATGCTCAAGTCCGTGCTTCTGGCTCTGTTTGCAGGCATTACCGCCCAACGCACAGGCAAGGCATCGATACTCATGATTGCGGCAGTGGTATTAGGCTATCAGGTTGCAGGAACTGCCGGCGAATGGCTGATGTGCGGCAATCTTCACGAAGCTATATCCGACTTCCGTATAGGCATCCCCGGCATACTGGTGCAGATATTCGGCGGATGGGCTGTGATCAATTACCTGATACGGAAATAATCAGTCGTCAAGCGATCTTATAAAATCGCGCAAACGCTCAAGTCCGCGGAGCATCACACTTCTCGGACATGCTATATTTATGCGCATAAAGCCATCCGTTCCATACATAGAACCCGAATTGAGCCACAAGCGCACGGTGTCGAGCATACGGTGTTCCAACTCATCGGAAGATATGCCGAGTCCACGGCAATCTATCCACACAAGATATGTTCCCTCAAGTATAGTGACGGGCAATTCCGGCAGATTATCGGCAAAGAACCGGCATAGAGCCTTGTAGTTGCCGTAAAGATATTCATTGAGCTGAGCAAGCCATTGCTCTCCACCACTGTATGCGGCTATAAGCGCATCCACGCCGAAAGGATTGACATCGCACACCTCATTGATATTTATAGCCCGGTCTACACGTTTCCTCAGTTCCGCATCGGCCACGATGATATTAGCTATCTGCAGTCCAGCTATATTGAAAGCTTTTGTAGGTGAACAACAGGTGATGGAATTAAGAAGAAACTCATTGCTGATAGAAGCAAACGGCGTATAGTCATGACCGGGATATGTAAGTTCGCAATGTATCTCATCGGCAACGACAATCACTCCATTTCGTAGCGCTATCTCGCCTATACGTATCAACTCGTCACGTGTCCATACACGTCCGGCAGGATTGTGCGGATTGCAGAGCAACATAAGTTTGACCGCAGCATCCGAGGCTTTGCGCTCCAGATCTTCAAAATCAATGGTATATGTTCTGTCGGCATAAACCAGCGGACTATCCACAATCTCACAACCATTGTTGCGTATCGACGAAAAGAAACAATTGTATACCGGAGTCTGTACCAGCACTTTGTCTCCGGGATGGGTACAAGCTTTTATAACCGCCGACAGAGCTGGGACCACACCGCTGGTATAAATGATCATTTCGGGCGGGAATGACCAACCGTGACGACGGCCGAACCAATCTACAGTGGCCTGGTAATAAGCATCAGGAACACGCACATATCCGAATATACCATGTTCCACACGACGGCGCAACGCTTCTGTCACCACAGGAGCCGTACGGAAATCCATATCGGCCACCCACATGGGCAGAACATCATTTCCATTTGCTGAATCCCACTTGTATGAGTTTGAACCGCGCCGGTCTATTATCTCATCAAAATCGTATCTCATCATACTTTATTTTCTTTTATCAATTCAAGACGCCGTATCCAGTTCTCGCTATATAGACGCCACAGGAAAATAGCACCGCGAAAACACAACTCTATGCACATGGCCAGCCACACACCATTGAGCCCGTAGATAGGAGCCAGAACAGCTGCCAGCGTCAGTCTCACTGCCCATATACTTCCGAAATTCATACAGCTCGGCACGAGAGTATCTCCGGCTCCGACAAAAACACCGTATGATACGATCGCAGCCGCAAACATCGGCTCAGCCCATGCCTCTATACGCAGAGCCATCACTCCGAGATCACGCACATACATATCAGGCGTGAAAAGAGCCATCATCTCAGGGGCTGCCATATACATGATCACACCCATGAGCGTCATCACTATCATTCCCGAAAACACAGTGATACGCGCAAACCTTCGGGTAAGATCCAGCCTCCTGGCTCCAAGACTTTGGCCAACAAGTGTGGTCGCAGCCTCACTGATACCATATCCAGGCATATAGCACAGGCTTTCGGCTGTAATGGCAAATGAATTTGCAGCTATCGCAGCTGTACCCAGCGGAGCCACAATCGTAGTGACCAGAATCTGTGCCCCACACATTATCACACGCTCAGCCGCGATAGGCAAACCGATACGCGCAGCCTTGGCCAATGTGCGTACCCGGGGGATAAACGAACCTGTAGCATCACGCATGTTAAGTTGCGGAGATCGCCGCCATAGATACCACAGCATCACAGCGCCGGTGACAGCCTCTGCGAGAACCGTACCTATGGCCGCGCCGGCCACACCTAATCCGGCTCCGGGTATTACAAATCCACCGATATGATGCGATGGAAATATCAGAAGAGCATTGAATATGACATCAAGCGCACACATAGCCACATTGACCATGCCGGGCACAAACATATTTCCGCTGCAACGCAAAACGGCTCCCGATACATAATTGATCTGAAACACCGGCAACGACAGCGAGAATATGAAGAAATAAACCGAGGCATTGGCTGCTATATCAGGCCCCCCGCCAAGCCAACCTGGCAGATGGCCGCTTATCGACGTTCCAATGGCAAGCAGAATCAGACTAAAAATGAACGTAGCTGTAAGTGCCTGCTTTACTATCTGTTGGGCCTCACGCTTTTTCCCGGCTCCGATCAGATGTGCCACTTGCACGGAAAAACCGGTGGATGCGGCTGAACATAGGCCCCAGAAAAGCCAGGTGGTGGTCGATACAAGGCCTATGGAGGCGGATGCGGCAGCCCCGAGACTTCCGACCATAGCAGCATCAATATACTGCATTATGATAGCAGAGACCTGAGCCACAATCGACGGTATGCTTAAAAATACCGTCAACCGCAGCTGCGATCTGAAACTCATAGGCCGGCCATCGCGTATGTGCGACAGCAGCCTGTCGGTGTCCCGGATATTTGAAATCACCTCACCTCAAAATATCTTATGATCAGATTTACCGCGTCTTAATCACACAGTCGGCAGGCGCCTTTATGTGCTCATCTATTATGACCTCTCCGTAGCCATCAGCCAGAATGCTTCCGCTACGCGGATTTTTGACGCTTGTGATACAACCGTTCACAGTAGCCGAAAGCGACGAGTCCTCGAAAGCAAGATCGGCATCTGCATCAAAAGTACAGTCCTCCAATATAAGATCCGAACAATAACACAGTGGTTGAGTGCCGGATATGTGGCATCTTACAAGGTGCAGACGCCGTGAGTGCCAGCCAAGATACTCACCATGCAACTCCGAATCATAAACGGTCACATCCTCCGTGCCCCAGAAAGCATCCTTCGAATCTATATGGGAATTGCGGATCTCCACATTACGGCAATACTGAAACGAGTAGTTGCCCTGCTGGCGGTAATCATTTATGCGGATGTCGCTGCTGTGCATAAAGAGATAATCGGCATGCGCCACCTCTACATTGCTCAATTCCACCTGCGAACAGTGCCACATGGTTTCCTGAGCATCAGGGATACGGACATTCGAAAGCTTGATGCCATGCATCTCCCTGAACATTTTCGGAGCCTCGACAAGAGTGTCGGTCATGATGAGATCGCGCGAATACCACAGAGCCGCACGTGCGCCGGGGGTGAAGACACAATTGCGGATCACAAAACCGTCAACATGCCAGAAAGGATATTTACCCTCAAACCGGCAGTTCTCAGCCTCTATGTTCGAACAACACTTTAGTGCCGATTCACCGGCATGAACGGTGACATCGACAAGATGAAGGTCATGCGAGCCAAACAACGGACGCTCGCCACCGAATTCCTTGTCCTTAATAAGTTTCATAACAGAATTATTGTTTTGCAAAGTTACTACAAAAAAGTGAAATGCGGAAAGATATAGTGATAGAATTGAG
>CANRVB010000007.1 GCA_947643165.1 uncultured Porphyromonadaceae bacterium
TTTCGTTGTCCGACGTTGCAAAGTTACGGCCATTTTGATTCTTGCAAGACCTTACCGCGTTAATGAACGTTAATTCCGTTACGGAGTTGTTACACTATAATACACACGCTTGATTATCAATCATTTACCCATATTCAACAAATCGCAAAAAACCGCCGGAATCAGGCAAAAAAATCTATCAGTCGCGCAGACGCATCATGGTCAGCCCATCGCGCAGAGGCAGAATGACCGTCTCGAGGCGCGGATGATTGGCCACATAGTCGTTGAACTTCATTATCGCAACCGACTGGCGGTCGGTGGGCGGCGGGACTTCGGCCACCTTGCCGCTCCACAGCGTATTGTCGGCAAGAATGAGCGCACCGGGGTTGAGCATAGGCAGCAGCATGTCGAGATATTCGATATAGCAGCGCTTGTCAGCATCGATAAACACCATATCCCACTTCCCGCCTATAGCCGGTACCACACTGAGCGCATCGCCGATATGCAGGGTTATATCGCCGCCACGGGGTGCGGTGGCAAACAGTTCCTCAAGCTCATCGGCCATCTCATCGTCGATCTCCACGGTATGGAGCCGGCTTCCGGCAGGCATACCCTCGGCTATCGACAGCGCCGAATAGCCGGTGAACGTACCCAGCTCAAGCACACGGCGCGGCGCGGCGAGCTGAGTGAGCATCTTGAGCAGACGCCCCTGGAGATGGCCGCTGCACATACGCGGATACAGATGGCGTATGTATGTGGAGCGGTATAACCGCCGCAGATGTTCAGGCTCGGCCGATATATGGTCGAGAATGTAGTCCTCGACCGGCGAAGAATCGTTGGCTATATCCATATATCCGTCAGCTTAACGACAACGATGCCGAATCGCGGTAGGCCGCCGTCGTGTCGATAATGAGTTTCATCCATTCCACACACTCGCGCGGATACTTGCCGAGCGCCGTCTCGCCGCAGAGCAGCAGCGTGTCGGCACCCTGCATCACAGCCGCGGCTATATCGCCGGCCTCGGCGCGTGTGGGAGCAGGCGACGACATCATTGACTGCAGGAACTGAGTGGCCACAATGACCGGCTTTCCGGCCTTGCGGCAAGCCTTGACCGTCTCCATCTGGACCACCGGCACCATAGCTATGCCTACCTCGGAACCAAGATCGCCCCTGGCGCAGAGCAGACCATCGCTGGCCTCAAGAATACCCCGGAAATTGTCGACCGCGCGCACACACTCTATCTTGGAGAAAATCCTGACCGGAGCATCGCCCACAGCCCGGCGCACAGCCATAACGTCGTCGGCCGAACGCACGAACGAGTGCGCTATTATGTCGATACCGGCCTCTATACCGGCAGCGATGGCCTCGCGGTCGCGCTCGGTGAGCGCCGGCATAGCCTCGGGCGTCTCCACCCCACGGAAGGTGACGGTCTTGCGCGCGCCAAGCATACCGGCCTTGACCACCCGCGCCTCAAGAGCGCCTTCAACATGTCCGCACACCACGAGCTCTATCTCTCCGTCATCGAGCAGCACGGGCGTGGCCGCCGGCACAAAGCCACAGATACCCGAAGCCGTGATGGCTATCCGGCCGGGCGACGTAGGGAGATCGGCGTGCTCGACCAGTGTGACCATCTCGCCCTCGTTCATCCGGATAAGGGCATCGTCGACAGTGGCGGTGGTACGGATCTCCGCGCCTTTGGTATCCATCAGGATAACGATAGAAGGATCGACCGAGCGGATCACACCTACCATCCTGGCTATGGAAGCGGGGGTGGCGTGGGCCGAATTGATACGCACGCCGGTCATTCCGGCACGATGGAGCGACGCTATGAACTGCGGAGTGCAGGCATTGTCGGCGACAGTAGCCATGACCGTCGCTACGGGAAGATTTGTTTTCATGCTCATTTCAGCAGGGCAAGTATGGCAAGACGGTAGCTGTCGAGCCCGAAGCCGGCTATGACACCACGGCACACGGGCGAGATAAGCGAACGGTGGCGTATCTCCTCGCGTGCATGCACATTGGAGATATGCACCTCTATCACGGGCACATCGATGGCGCTGATGGCATCGGCTATGGCCAGGGAGGTATGGGTGTAGGCTCCGGCATTGAGGACTATACCGGTGAGCGACGCATCAAACCCCTCGGCATGGAGCTTGTCGATGATTGCCCCCTCGGAGTTGCTCTGGAAGTAATCGAGCGACAGTTCCGGGAAAGCCGAGCGCAGCCCGGCGAGACAGGATTGCATGGTGGCCGATCCGTAGATATCCGGCTCACGACGTCCCAGCAGGTTGAGATTGGGACCATTGATTATGAGGATACGGTTCATGACACTACTATATAATTGATCGAGGCGGTCATAGCCCACCCGATGAACAGAAGGATCCAGGCGATGGCGCGGCGTTCGAGAGCATAGCACCGCCATGAGCACCATGCCGCAAGGAGAAGCACAAACGGATACAGCCAGAGCAGCAGTTTCGACTCGCCGGTCGATTCGGAGAGCAGAGCGGGAAAACGGAACGCCGGAACAGCCGTGAGCAGCACCAGTATCATGAACCACACCGGTGGGCGGAGGTCGGGAGAGGGTTGACTCATTGTTTATTGGATTTCGAAGCGCGATAGGAGGCGATGGTGTTGCGTATGCCGATGCGCAGGTCTACGATAGGGTTGAACCCGAAGTCGCTGACGGCATCCGATACATCGCAGCTCCAGTTGCGTTGCTTCATTATTTTATACTTGTCGCGGTTGAGGGTAGAAGGCTTCAGAGTGGCCACGCCATACTTTTCCGACACCACCGACGCCACATAGGTAGCCCACAGAGGAAGCCTTACGGGAATCACGAACCTCACACCTAACTCCTCGGCCACTATATGCCGGAACTCCGACTGCGTATAGGCCCGCTTCTCCGATATTATATACTTGCGGCGGAGAGTGTTGCCCGATGTCATGGCATCGTAGACGGCCCGGGCCAGATCCTCCACATAGATAAATGTGAGGAGCTGCTTGCGGAATCCCACGCCGAAGTCGAAGTGACGCTCTATAGCCTTGATCATCATGAGATAGTCCTGCTCGTGGGGCCCGTACACGCCCGTGGGGCGCATTATGGTCCAGCGGAGCCACGTATTCATGTCGAGAAGGGTCTCGGCCTTGATCTTCGACAGACCGTAGCGGGTGTCGGGATCGGGCACCATGTCACCCGACATGGGCGTATATCCCTTCTCATCCCCCTTTCCGAGAGCCGAGAGACTGCTCATGTAGACAAACCTTTCGGGCTGAAGCCCCGCTATCTCCATGGCGCGGATGAAATTGCGCAGATAGCTGAAGTTGATGCGGTTGAAGTCGGCGAAATTCGTACACTTGGTAGCGCCGAGATTGTAGATCACATAGTCAAACGTCTCGCCTTCGGGCAGAGCGCCCTTGAGTGACGCGGCTATGGCTTCGGGCGACTCGAAATTGTCGAACTCAACAAATCCGAGCTCCGGATAGCCCAGATAACGGCGCGACGTGGACGGCCTGACACCGGCCCACACGCTCAATCCGCGCGAGAGACCCTCACGCACAAGAAAGCCGCCGATAAACCCGCCGGCACCAACTATCAAAACGCGTCTGCTATGTTCCATAATGCAAATATACACTCTTTTCGCGAAGTGGCAAAACCGACGGGAATCTTACATTAAGAAACGACAACATATCGGACCGGCAGGGCCATAAACGGCCAAAAGCGCCCGAAAAAAAGCGATAAAAGAGCACATAAGGGTGAATTTCTCGGCAATTGACAAAAAATTATGCTATATTTGCAGGCTGAAAAACCATGATTTCCCGAGTGCCGGAGTTGGCGCCCGTGATTTGTGCGTGTTTGGCATCCGCCCGAACCCTCACGAACCAACGGCCCTCACCGGCGGTCAGAGCAGAAGAAAATTAATATTAACCATAACAACCATACCAATCTTTTCATGCAAAGCAAAGGAAAATTAGGAAGTGTTGTTGCCGGCATCATAGCCATCTTCCTGGTACTGATCTGCCTGTTCTACCTTTCGTTCACAGTGGTGACCAATCACCATGAGTCGAAGGCCGAGGCTTACGCAGCCCAGGTAGCAGGCGAAGGCAACACCAAATCCGACGCCTATCGAATGGCTTACAAGAGCTATATCGACTCCATCAGCCGCGAGCCGGTCTACATGGGCTATACATTCAACGAAGTACAGAAACTTGGGGTAGGCCTCGGTCTCGACCTCAAGGGCGGTATGAATGTAACCCTTCAGGTGAGTGTACCCGACATTCTGCGCTCTATGGCGAACGCAGAGGGCAATCCTTATTTCGAGAAAGCCATCAGCGCTACCGACTCGGTTGTACGCGCCACAAAGACCAACGACTACGTGTCGGTGTTCTGCCGCGAGTACAAGCGTCTTGATCCGAGCGGCGACCTGACAGTTGTGTTCCGCGAGCAGACCAACCGCGGCGACAGCCCCGAGCAGATCGAGGCCGCGCTCAAGCAGGAGGTGAAGGACCGCGTGAGCAGCTCGACCAACGTGCTCCGCAACCGTATCGACCAGTTCGGCGTCGTTGCCCCCAACATCCAGGAGCTTGAAAAGGACGGCCAGATACTTCTGGAACTCCCCGGCGTGAAGGAACACGACCGCGTGCGCGAGCTTCTGAAGTCGTCGGCCAATCTGGAATTCTATGAGACATATCCCCTCCAGGAGTATGTCAACGCCATAAGCGAGCTCGACCGCACTATCGCAGCCGACTCGGCCAACGCCGGCACAGGCCTGCTGTCGCACTTCCTCCAGGTAGGCGGCCAGAACAACCCGATAGTACTGGGCATGGCGACCAACATGCAGCGTCAGGCAATCGACTCGCTGCTCGCTTCGCCCGCAGCCAAGCGCATACTCCCCAGCAACCTCGTGCTGGCCTGGGAAGTAAAGCCTGAGACAGTCGAGATGACCGACACCGCCACCGGCCGCACACGCAAGATTGACCTCTACACAATGGTAGGTCTGCGCACAAGCGGCGGCAAGGCTGCCCTGAGCGGCGACGTTGTGACCAACGCCACCAGCGAGTTCGACAACATGCAGGGCGGCAACTACGTGTCGATGACCATGAAGCCCGATGCTGCAAAGCAGTGGGCACGCGTCACCGCAGCCAACATCCAGAAGCAGGTGGCAATCGTGCTCGACGGCCAGGTATACAGCGCTCCCGTAGTGCAGAACGCCATCGAGGGCGGACGCTCGTCAATCACCGGCAACTTCACCACCGACGAGGCGAAAGACCTTGCCAACGTGCTCAAGTCGGGTAAGATGGCCGCCAAGGTCGACATAATCAGCGACACCGTCATCGGCCCGTCGCTCGGTCAGCAGGCTATCGAAGACGGCATGTGGTCGTTTGTAGTGGCACTCGTGCTCCTGATGATCTTCATGTGCCTGTTCTACGGCCTCATCCCCGGTCTAATAGCTAACATGGCCCTCATCTTCAACATCTTCTTCACCTTCGGCATCCTGGCATCGTTCCAGGCAGTGCTCACCCTGTCGGGTATCGCCGGTATCGTGCTCGCGCTGGGTATGGCCGTCGACGCCAACGTGCTCATATACGAGCGTGCCAAGGAAGAACTGAGAGCCGGCAAGAATGTACGCACCGCCATCGACGAAGGCTACAGCAACGCATTCTCGGCCATCTTCGACTCAAACCTCACCTCGATCATCACAGGCGTGATCCTGCTCATGTTCGGCACAGGCCCCATCAAGGGCTTCGCCACCACCCTGATCATCGGTATCATCTGCTCGTTCTTCACAGCAGTGTTCCTGACCCGTCTGGTATTTATCCTCTGTGCCAACACCAAGCCCTTCAAGAACCTCACCTTCACCACTCCCCTCTCGCGCAAGATGTTCACAAACGCTCATTTCGACTTCCTCGGAGCCCGGAAGAAAGCGTTTGCAGCAGTGGGCGTCTTCGTGGTAGTGATCGTGGCATCCTTCATAATCCGTGGCCTCAACCAGGGTATCGACTTCTCGGGTGGCCGCAACTATGTGGTTCAGTTCGACCACAGCGTCAAGACCCACGAACTTCAGCAGCAGCTCGCTCCGCTGTTCGAGGGTGCCCAGGTGAGCGTCATCACCATCGACGACGACACCAAGGTGCGTATCTCGACCAACTACAAGATCGATTCCGACGATGAGAACGTCGACAACGAGATCACCGAGATACTCTATAACGGACTCAAGAACGAGATAGGCGATATGTCGATGGCCGACTTCTCGACCACCAACGAGAACATAGGCATCATGTCGTCGCAGAAGGTAGGCCCCACCGTGGCCAACGATATGCGCACAGACGCTATCATAGCAGTTGTGCTGGCTCTGGCAGCGATGTTCCTCTACATCCTCATCCGCTTCCACAACATTGCCTTCTCGGTAGGCGCGCTCGCCGCTGTGGCATTCACCGCCTTCACCATCATCGGCTTCTACAGCATATTCTGGGGCGTGTTCCCGTTTGCTATGGAAATCGACCAGTCGTTTATCGCCGCTATCCTGACCGTGATCGGTTACCAGATCAACGATACCGTGGTAGTGTTCGACCGTGTGCGTGAGAATGTGGGCCTGTATCCCAAACAGAACTTCTACACCACCATCAACAACTCGATCAACTCGACCCTCGGCCGTACTATCATGACCTCGGCTTCGACCCTGCTGGTACTGCTGTGTATCTTCATACTCGGCGGCGATGCCATCCGCTCGTTCACATTCGCCATGATCTTCGGCGTAGTGATCGGCACACTGGCAACCATCTATGTGGCAGCTCCCGTGGCCTATCTGACCGATTCGCGCCGCAATGCCAACAACCTGAAAAAAGCACGCGCCTGATAACGCAGTCGCAAATCTGATATAACCGGCGACCCGGCCCGCTTCCTGCGGGTCGGGCCGCTGTTTTTTTTTGCACCAATGACAATAAACGCTACCACCCACGTTATCAGCGCATTACGTCATGGGGGGGGGTATTATCGCCTGCCGGGATCAAATTCAAGCTAAACACTTGCTGGATAGACTAATAATGCGTATCTTTGTCCTTGTATCGGCGATATGACCGGCAATCACCTTGCAGCAAGCCACAGCCTATGGCCGACACATCATTCACGTTTCAATATCCTATCCATGTCGAAGATCACAAGAACAATAGCGTTGCTGACGTTTGCGGCAATCAGTGTACTTTCGGTGTCGGGCGCCGATCTCAAGCACTTCATTCTTCGCAGTGCCATATATGAGACAGGCTACCAACCGTTGGACAGCGTTGAAGTAAACCTGATGAAAAACGACACCACGGCTGTCGATTTCAAGCTGCTGACAGGCGACAACGAGAGCCGTATACTGACAGACAACAATCTGCGTATGATGGTGAACAGCGGCATCGGCGATTACTGTCTGACGCTCTACAAGGAAGGATATGAGATACTGGTGAAGCGATTCACCATAGCCTCGGTGAGCGAAGATGTGAAATATCTGCCTGCCCTTGTGTTGGAAAAGGAACGCCACCAGCAGCTGGAGGAAGTCACTGTGCAGGCCACAAGGATCAAGATGGTGATGAAAGGCGACACGATCGTATATGATGCCGCAGCCTTCAAGCTGTCGGAAGGATCGATGCTCGACGTGCTGGTGCGCCAGCTCCCCGGAGCCACACTCTCGCCCGACGGAGTGATAGAGGTGAACGGCCGCAAGATCAACGAGCTGCTGCTCAACGGCAAAGACTTTTTCAAAGGCGACCCGAAAGTAGCGCTGCAAAACCTTCCCGCCTATACCGTGAAAAACCTTAAGGTATATGACAAGGCGGGTAAAGATGATTATCTGACCCACACCACCGCCCGGCTCGACCGCCGTGAGGAGGAGGAGAACCTGGTGATGGATGTTGTGCTCAAGAAGGAATACGACACAGGCTATATGGCCAATGCCGAGGGTGGCTACGGAACAAGCGACCGCTACATGGGCCGCGCGTTCGGGCTGGGATATACCGACAGGTTCAGGCTGGCAGCCTTTGTCAATGCCAACAACACCGGCGACCGTACGCAGGGCGGCACCTCAGGCCAATGGCGAGGCGCCACAGCGCAGGAAAACGGCAAGCAGGACCTGCTGATGACCGGAGTCGACTACAGTTACAGCAACCCTGAGAAGATACTCGCCACCGGAAATGTGACATACACCGGCCTGACCGACCATAACAACGACCTGACCGCAACCACCCGGTTCTTCCAGACCGGCGACATATACGGACGCAGCTCATCGAAACGCCGTGACCGCACCCGGACACTTAACACGACGCACTCTTTCGAACTGATGACCCCTAACATATATTATTCGATCAATCCGGAATTCGGCTGGAGCAGAATAGACCGTAAGGGCGACAACCGCTCGGCGACATTCACCGAGGCACCCTCGGAGAGCTTCCGGGGCGAAGCGCTCGACTCTATATTCAGCTCGCGGTCGTCGGCCGCCTTCACCCGCCACATGCTTACAAGACTGCGGGAAATGTCGGCCAGTGATGAGGTCCGCACCAACGGATCGCTGAAAGGCTATATGACCATACGCCCGCGCACATGGAAAGGAATGCTCATAGTGAATGCCTCGGGACGCTTCACTCATACTGGAGCTGACAGCCGCAAATACTATGAACAAGCTTATGGACCGGCAAGCAGCTCGACGGACGCCCCGGTAAATGAGGACCGCTTCAACACTCTTCAGTCGAACACACGCAGTGCGGCCGCAAACGTGACCTACAGTCAATCGTTCAGGAAATTCTCCGACACAAGGAGCAAGAACCTGACCGTCCAGGCTCAGACAGGCTACAGCCACAATCATGAGGATAAAGACAACCGGCTGTTCAGCGCTGATCAGCTGCCCGACCCGCTCACTCCCCCTTCGGCTTCGATGGGAGCCGGCCTGATGCCCGACCCGGCCAACTCGCCATACACATACCAGAACACCAACAGCCTGACAGGTTACGCATCACTCAACTTCATCAACGAGCCCACGGCGCCCAAAGACTCGGCCATGAACCCGACAGTATATATGATGGCATCGCTGAGATATGGACACGATCACCAGAACTACCGTTACACGAAGATGGGATATGTGGATCAGTTCATGACCCGCAACACCGACTTCCTGTCGCCCGCCATAAGAATCGGATTCAATTCTTCTAACAAAGTCCGCAACATATATACTACCCTCTACTGGTCGCAGAGCAGATCGGCTCCCGACTTTGCTATGCTCGTCAACACATCCGACTCATCGGATCCGCTCAACATTTATACCGGCAATCCGGACGGGCTGAAGAACTCCACCTCCAACAATTTCATTCTGTCGTGGACCAGGACAAGCCGGTCGGCATCTAACAGCAGGACCGGAGCAGATGTATCGTGGAACGTGCGGACCAACTCGGCGGCCTACGCGCAACGCTATAATCCGGCGACAGGTGTGACTACATATACTCCCGAGAACATATCGGGCAACTGGCAGACAACCGGCAACATCTGGTCATCGCGCAGTTTCGGACGGCAGCGCAACCTCACCGTCAATGTGAGCATGATGGCGACAATAAAAAACTCGGCCGACTATGTCGCGGCCGACGGCAAGCCGGTGCGCAGCTCCGTACTGACACAGAGCTATTGGCCAAATGTGTCGGTCGATTACACCACCCGCTCCGGGTCGACGCTGACCGTAGGTATGAGAACCACAATAGCGTCGCAGCATGCCGCACGCGAGGGTTTCAACAACATGACCTGGTATGAATACTGGCCATATCTGCGCGCTTTCATAAAGCTGCCGGAGTCGTTCGACCTCAACACCCAGCTCAATCCATACTTCAGACGTGGCTACACGGATCAGTCGATGAACACATCGGAAGTGGTGTGGAACGCTACTCTCACAAAAACGTTCACACGTCCGGCAATCACTCTCAAGCTCACCGCCTACGACATACTCGGATCATCCAAGCATGTATATGGCGCTGTGAACGCGCAGGGCCGCACCGAAACCTGGCGCTATACACTGCCACGCTATGTCATGCTGTCGGCAGTCTACCGGCTCGACATGAAACCCCGGAGCAAGCGCAACTGACCGCAAAGCCCGGGCCAAACAGCGGGTTGAGGTGATTGATATGGCCGATTTTTATTGAATAAGGATGAGTTTGTCATATTAAATGCCTAATTTTGTAAAGAATTATGCGTTTAGCAACCAAATCCATCATCAATCTATCATAACCTTGCAAATGAAAAGACTCCTAACAGCTGCAGCCGGCCTGTGTATGCTCTCGGCGGTAGCCTTGGCAGTGGGTCAGGGCGAAAACACGGCCAACCGTTATGAACTGGCCGAGCGTTTTGCCGGAAGCAAACTGCCCAACATGCTCTTCTCTACCTCTGTAGACCCGCACTGGTTTAAATCGGGCGACAAGTTCTGGTATAACTACAAGACCAGCGCCGGTACGCGTTGGTATGTTGTCGATCCGGCCACACGCCGCAAGACCGAGCTGTTCGACCACGACAAAATGGCCTCGCAGATCACCGAGATCACCAAAGATCCCTATATAGCAGCCAACCTCCCCATACGCAATCTGGATGTTGACGCCGACGGCCACACATTCACATTTGAGGTTGTGTCGAGCCAGGATGCAAAACCCAAGAAAGTTGAAGGCACAGACTCGATCGACGCAAAGAAAAAGCCCAAACGTGGCGAGAAAGAAGTGTTCTACTTCAGCTACGACATGAACAACGGCAAGCTCACCCACCTCAAAGATAAGGAAAAGGAGACCAAACAGCTTCACTGGGCATCTGTATCGCCCGACGGCAAGACTGTGGTATATGCCAAGGACCTGAACCTCTATCGCATGAGCCGTGAGGACTATGAGAAGCTGAAAAAAGATGAGAACGATACTACCGTCGTCGACATACAGATAACCACCGACGGCGTGAAGGACTTCGGCTTCGGACAAGGCTACAGCTACCTCAACACCGACACCATCTGCAACGGCAAGCGCAAGGGCGTTTACGGCGTATGGTCGCCCGACTCACGCTATTTCGCCACCACCGTCACCGACAGCCGCGACGTGAAGGAGCTCTGGGTGATCAACTCTATAGCCGAACCCCGTCCCACCCTCGAGACATACAAGTATCAGATGCCGGGCGAGATGAATGCTCCCATAGAGCATCTCTATGTGTTCGACATGAACGACAACTCCCGCAAGGAGGTGAACACATCCAAGTTCAAGCACCAGACCATCGGCATAGCCTACCGTCCCCGCCAGCAGAAGCAGCGCCACATGTACGACCAGCCTGCCGTATGGCTCGGTGATGACAACCGCTTCTTTGTGACACGCTCAAGCCGCGACCTCCACAGAATAGACATCTGCTCATACACCATCGGCCAGGACACTCTCGTGCCGCTGATCGAGGAGCGCATGAACACTTACCAGGAAGTACGTCCGCTCGCAGCCGTCAACAATGGCAAGGAACTCATACAGTGGAGCGAACGTGACGGCTGGGCACATCTCTATCTCTATGACGACAAGGGCAACCTGAAGCGCAAGCTCACCGACGGCCCGTGGCACGTCCATCAGATACTCAATGTTGACCAGACCGGCCGCAAGGTATATTTCACCGGCATGGGCCGCGAGAAGGGCGAGAACCCCTACTATCAGCACATGTATAGCGTGAGCCTTGACGGAGGACCCGTCAAGTTGCTCGACAAGGGCGATTCGTTCCACAGCCCCATCATGGACGACAACGCCCACTACTTCGTTGACAACTTCTCGCGTGTGGATACCATCCCCGAGACCGTTGTGTATGATGCCGCCGGCAACAAGATCATGAGCCTCGAGCGTTCAGACTTCAGCCAGCTCCTGGCCAACGGCTACAAATTCCCGGAAGTATTCACTGTCAAGGCCGCCGACGGCGTGACAGACCTTTACGGCGTCATGTACAAACCCTTCGACTTCGATCCGGAGAAGAGCTATCCCATCATCGACTACGTATATCCCGGCCCGCAGGTAGAAGCCACCAACTACCCCTTCACACGCATGAGCGTGCGCACCGACCGCCTCGCACAGGCTGGCTTCATAGTTGTGACCGTGGGCAACCGCGGTGGTCATCCGAACCGCTCGAAATGGTATCACAACTACGGCTACGGCAACATGCGCGACTATGGTCTGGCCGACCAGAAGGCTGCCATCGAACAGCTCGCCGCCCGTCATAAGTATATCGACGTGAACCGTGTCGGCATCCACGGCCATTCAGGTGGCGGATTCATGTCGACAGCTGCCATACTCACTTACCCCGACTTCTTCAAGGTAGCTGTATCGTGCGCAGGCAACCACGACAACCGCATCTACAACCGCTGGTGGAGCGAGACTCACCACGGCGTGAAAGAAGTTGTAAGCGAGAAGGGCGACACCACATTCATGTACCAGATCAAGACCAACCCCGAGATTGCATACAACCTGAAAGGTCATCTGATGCTTGTGCACGGCGACCTCGACAACAATGTGCATCCCGGCAACTCGATCCGCGTGGCTAATGCACTGATCAACGCCAACAAACGCTTTGACTTCCTCCTGCTGCCGACACAGCGCCATAGCTTCGGCAACATGGACGAATATTTCTACTGGCGTATGGTCGACTATTTCACTGATTATCTGATAGATGGCCGTCAGACCCAGGTAGACATACCGAGACGCTGATTCCGATCTCTGAGATAACTTATTGACCGGCTGTGGATTACGACCCCACAGCCGGTCTTTTGTTCATGAAAATTGCGCCCGGCCCACTGTTACTGTCATTTGGCAAACATCAAATAAAATTTGTGTGTGCGCTCACTTAATTGTATCTTTGTCAGACAAATTAATCCAAGCAAAGAGAGATAAATGGAGCTGACCCAACTTACAGCAATTTCACCGGTTGACGGCCGCTATCGCGGCAAGTGTGAACACCTTGACGCCTATTTTTCAGAGTGGGCATTGATAAGGTATAGGGTGAGAGTGGAGGTGGAATATTTTATCGCGCTGAGCGAGCTTCCTCTACCGGCCCTGACCTCAGTCAGCGCAGAAGCGAAGAGCAAGTTGCGCGAGATATATGAGAACTTCAGCATAGCTGATGCTCAGGAGGTTAAGGAGATTGAATCAGTAACAAACCATGACGTTAAAGCGGTAGAATACTTCATAAAGCGCAGAATGGACTCACTCGGCCTCGGAAAGGAGAAAGAGTACATCCATTTCGGTCTGACGTCGCAGGATATCAATAATACAGCCATGCCAATGGCTCTGAATGAGTCACTTACGCGCGAGATCGTTCCAGCGCTTGAAGAGCTGACCGCAACCCTCGAGGCCAGAGCCGACGAATGGCAGGATATTCCGATGCTTGCAAAGACCCACGGACAGCCAGCGAGTCCGACCCGTCTTGGCAAGGAGATCAGAGTGTTCAGCTATCGCTTACGCACTCAGATAGAGAGCCTTAAGAAACTTCCGGTGAGCGGCAAGTTTGGCGGCGCCACCGGCAATTTCAACGCGCATCTGGCCGCATTCCCCGAGATAGACTGGCGGAAATTCGCCAACAAATTCCTTCCGGAACGTCTTGGCATAGATAGGGAGGAGTGGACTACCCAGATATCGAATTACGATAACTTTGCCGCTATCTTCCAGGCTCTGGAGCGTATCAACACAATCATGATCGATCTGGACCGTGACATATGGCAGTATATATCAATGGATTACTTCAAGCAGAAGATCAAGGCAGGCGAGGTAGGCTCGTCGGCTATGCCGCACAAGGTAAATCCGATCGACTTCGAGAATTCGGAGGGCAACCTCGGTATAGCTAACGCAATCCTGGCACATCTGGCAGGCAAGCTGCCGATAAGCCGTCTGCAGCGCGACCTGACGGACTCCACCGTACTGAGAAACGTAGGCGTGCCTCTGAGCCATATCCTGATAGCCGTGGCATCGACCATGAAGGGTCTCGGCAAGCTGATACTGCATGAGGAGAGCATCAAGGCTGATCTTGACAGAATGTGGAGTGTAGTTGCCGAGGGTATACAGACCATACTCCGCAGAGAGGAGTATCCGAATCCGTATGAGGCGCTGAAGCAGCTGACACGCGTCAACACAGGAGTCACAGCAGAGAGCATCTCGACATTCATAGACGGACTGGAAGTGAGCGACAGCGTCAAGGCTGAGCTTCACGCACTGACCCCGTCAACCTATACAGGATACTAAAATCCGACGGACAAGGGACCGCATGGAGCCTTAATGACAGACAGGGCTCCATGCACCGGCCCCTATCCCACAGACTTCCACAAATATCTCATCCTTAAATCTCAGTGAAAACAAAAATGGTGAAAAAAAGCGTACTGATAGCAGGAAGCCTTGCGGTAATGGCGAGCTACATGACAGCAGCCACACCGGCTAATCCGGATCCGATCCCACAGCAACAGCGGGAAAGCAGCATAACCGATGTCAGTGAAACGACTGTGAAAGTGAAGCCGGCTGACGGCCGATATGTTGCCGGCGAAGTGATTGCAGCCGATCAGGCCGCCTCATGGGTGAGCAAGACGGAACCCAAGGTGATAATAACATCGGCCGATGGCGGCAATAATCTGTATACGCCTGCCGAGACCGGCTTTGTGATGAACGGAGGAAAAGGTCAAGGCAACGAATTTGTGATAGAGAGCGGCGCCCCTGGCTGGAGAGTCAAGGGATTCAGCTTCAAATTCAAGAGCTACGGCAACCAGAAGGTGACAGTGGCCGCAGGCAAGAGCAAGAAGAAGAGCAAGAGCCAGTCACAGACATTCGAGGGCACAGGCAACCGCATGAGTGTGTCAGGAGCCAACGGACGAGCCGAGATAACCGACCTTCAGGTAGTGATGGAGCGCGACGGCCAGACAACAGCGTCGCTACCCAAAGGGAGCGTGCAGCTTCAGACAGCCACTATAGCCGACAGCGCATTCACGGCTACAACTCCGTGGTACACAATGCAGATAGGCAATAACCACTTCTACATAAAGTATAACGGGTGGGAGTATATGACTCCGGACTCGAGGATAACGACACTTACGGACGCCGACCTATGGACGTTCACCGGGGACGCTGAGAACGGCTATACGATATACAACCGAAGAACTGGAACCAAACGTATGCTCGCGGCACCGAAGGAAATGAAGGGCACCACGGGCTCGGAGAGCTATCCGGTGATGAAGAAACCGGGCGACGAGGCCTACAACTACAAGTGGGACGTGACAGTATCGGAGGATCTGGACGTTCCGGCAGTCTACATATCGGAACACGGTGAGCCAAGCATGAAGATAAACAACCGTGACGGACGCCTGGCGTTCTGGACGGGCGGTGCTGACGCCAACTCATCGGTACAACTGCTTGTGAGCGAGGTCATGATGGAGATGAACATGTCGACAGGCAAAATAACCGGCCGAAGCGGCAGCAGCGCCAAGGAATGGGTGAGCAACAGCACGGATCCGGAGCTGATCTTCGGAAGCGACACGGGCGAATTAGGCCGTTCGGACGATAACATAACGATATACGGCAATCCCGGCACGACATATACGTTCCGTCTGGAAGGGGTCCGCAAGGATATGGAAGTAAGGCGCGTAGAGTTTGACGTGACCTATGAGGGCGGCTACAATGATGTGAGGATAACCACGGGAGGCAACACGTATAAGTGCGGCCTGACGCGTCATGTGACAGCCAACTTCAAGGACGGAGAGGCGAGCATAACGATAAGCGGGCATGTGGAGTCACGCCGTCCGATAATACTGAGCAACGTGAAGGTATACTCGTGGTATGTGGCACCTGATCTACTTGGCCATGAGGTCATGACCAGCGGGACGGAGGACATACCGTACAGAATACCTGCAATAGCCACAGTCGGCGCAGGCCCACACAAGGGTCGCCTGATAGCTGTAGCCGACTACCGCTATACCCGCGGAGACATAGGCATAGGCAAGGGCGCGATAGACCTGAGGGTGTCGTACAGCGATGACAACGGCAAGACATGGAGCGAACCGAGGCCAATGATGGACAAGCGAGGCAGGACAGTGTCGCGCGGCAATGCCGAGGACGGGACATTTGACAACGCCTACGGCGATCCGGCGATCATAGCTGACCGTGAGAGCGGGCGTGTCCTGATAATGAGCTGTGCCGGTTCGGCGGGCTTCTGGGGCGGCCGGCGCGACAAGCCACAGGAGGTGGCCCAATGGTGGAGCGAAGACGGAGGCGAGACATGGACCCGCGCCCACAATGCCACAGAGGATATCTACAAGCTGTTTGACGGCACAACTCCGTGGGGCTATATAGACAGCATGTTCTTCGGATCGGGCAGAATAATGCAGAGCCGCTACGTGAAGAAGGGAGACACATACAGGCTGTATGCCGTTTTGAGCGGCTACATAGCCGAGGTAGGGGCAGACCCGAAGAACTGGGTACTCTACAGCGATGATTTCGGCAAGACATGGTCGATACTGGGTGATCCGATGGATCCTCCTGTAGCAACAAAGGCCGATGAACCGAAGGCAGAAGAACTGCCCGACGGCAGCGTGCTTCTGGCCGGACGCGGATTCAGAGGCGGCCGCAACTACAACATCTACACGTATGAGTCGCCCGAGGAGGCCACCGGCAAGTGGGGAACAGTGTTCAATACCCAACTGAACAACCCGAACCTGATAAACGCGTGCAACGGCGAGATACTGATACTGCCAGTAAAGAACACTACAACAGGCCAGGAGGCGTATATGGCCATCCAGACGTATCCTTTCGGTCCGGGACGCAAGAATGTAGGCCTGAGCTGGAAGATACTCGACGAAAAGAAGGATTTCGCTGATCCGGAGTCGTTCGGATCGGACTGGGAGGGAAGATACCAGCTGTCGGAACTTGAGTCGTGCTACACGACTCTAACGCTGCAGAAGGACAACACGATAGGTTTTCTGTATGAGGAAGACCGCTACGGATGTCCCGGCGGCTACTGCATAGTGTATCAAAATCTGTCGGTAGATGATCTGACAGATGGCAAATGGACCGCAACAACCGATAATGACAACAAAATAGCAAAGGCTGTATCGGGACGATAATAAGCTGAGACATAAAAGGATAGAATCCGGAGAGTGTGACTATGGCCACATTCTCCGGATTCTTTTTTGCAACAAAGGGGATATTTCGCAAAAAAGGGGATCCAGGGCGATGTAATTTTGCAATGTAAACGGGAACAAACCCGTTGGCAAAAACACAACAAAACTATGAAAAAGAAAGTGAAGAGAGTGGAGAACGCCGAGAACGGTATGACCGGAATGGATATGACGGGGACCAACGGAGTGCTGAACGTCGCAGCGCTTTACGGCGGATCGACCGAAGAGGAGGAGAGAGAAGAAAAAGAGGGGAGAGAGGAGAACGCCGAGATCGGGGAGAATGAGGTGAGCGAGGAGCGAAATATGATAGATGTGGCGGAGGAAACACGCGAAGATGCCAAACTGACCGTGGAGGAGATGATAGCTGCGGCCGAGGAGCGTGGATATCTGCGCGGGCTGAATGCGGCAGCCGAGTCGGAGATGGCGAAGCCCGGTCTATGGCAAACAGATATGGTGTGCATAAGTGACCCTGACAAGGGTCAGGAAGATCCGGTAGGCCGGTTTCTGTCGGCAAGACGACGGAGCGCATGGGATGAGTAGGTGCAGGGGAACAGTTGATACACACAACAAGCAAATACAAGGAGTATGGACAGTAAGAAAAAGGGATTCATAGACTTGATGAAGATGATCATCGAGATTATAGTGAAGCTGATAAAGAAGAACTAACAACTAATAAGAACGAAAAAACACTTAAAACAATGGGAAACACAACAGTAACAGAGAAGAAAGAGATGAGAGATGTAGTAAGAGCAACAGGCACACAGGGAGGCCTGCACATTGGCGACGGGCCGCTTACGTCGGCACTGACCCGCGAAGGGAGCGATGGGCTGCTGATGAGCGAGGTAGAGGAGCGCATAACACGAATACGCCCCATGTCGACTCCAATCGACCAAATAACCCGTATGACAGGGAGCCGCACGGCCCGCAGTATGGAGGTGAGCTACTACCGTGTAGACAGCAAGCCGGAGTCGGCAATGCTGGAGGAGTGTACTGAGATAGCCGGCAAGGAGTATGACGGGTGCGCGGTGTACAGAATAAAGACCACGGACGACACACTGTTCGCACCGACCGAGACCATATTGATTCCGGATATGTCGGGAGAGCCGGAGGGAACGGACACGACACAAAATCCGCTGGTGCTGTATGTTACGGAGCGAGTGAACGGAAGTGACGGTGTAGAACTGCATGTGATAGCCGTGAACGGAGTGAAGCAGGACGGACTTCGCCGTATCGGTGAGACCGAAGGCGGGGAATCGCTTGTAAGAATGGGACGTGCAGCATCGGAGCTGGATGTGCAGACAGGCCAGTTTCAGGCACTACCTAAGAAAGCGAGCAATTACTGCCAGATCTTCAAGGCCCAGATAGAGCACTCCACCGTCATGAACCTGACCAAGAAGGAGGTTGGCTGGTGCATGGAGGATCAGGAGGAATCGGCAGTGACCGATATGCGTCTGGGTATGGAGAAGAGCTTTCTTTTCGGCAGCAAGGCGCGCCTGAGCAATAAACGCACCGGCGACGAGACACTGCTGACTGGTGGCATCTGGACTCAGGCGGGGAAAACGGTCAAGCTTGAGAAGGATCTGAGCCACAGCGGTCTGATAAAGCTGATGCGTGCGGCATTTACAGGCGAATCGGCAGGCAGTACCCGAAAGATACTTCTGGCGGGCTCGGGTCTGATAGAGCGTCTGAGCAATCTGGAGAGCGTAAGGACTCTGTCGGCTCAGGATAAGGTGACCCGCTGGGGTATAGACTTCACGGAGATAGGATCGAAATTCGGCACTCTATACACGATACACAGCGAGGTGTTTGATATGTGCGGACACAGCGAGGACGGTATGATAGTGGATCCGGACTATATAACCAAGTACAGTTTCATGCCTTTCGGTGTAGAGCATCTGGATCTGAAGAGCAGCGGCATACGCAACAGTGATGCGCTGGTTCTGACAGAGGCGAGCTGCGTGGTACTACGCCATCCGCAGGCCCATATACGAGTAGTCTGTGTATAAAGCAGTGAAGAGAAGAAGATAGAGGAGAGAAAAAGAGAGAGGGAGAGAAGATATGATAGAGATATTCACAACCGAACAGCTCGCGGCGGAATGGATGCGCCGCACCGGACTGCTACCTTTGAGAAGCGACTGTTCGGTCGACCTCTCTACAGGAGAGGATACGGACGGAGGTACGGAACAGCGGATAAAGGACTGGTATGCAGGACTGCTGGAGAGTGCAGACAGCCGCTATCTGCCGACAGGCGACTTTGGGGCAACCACGATCAAGACCGAAGAAGAGGATGCGGGAAGCGTAATACTAAAACCTCCCGGCGACTGCGCAAGAGCGCTCAGCGTGAAGCTGACAGGGTGGAAAAATGAGGCGACAGTGACCGCATACGACGAGGCTACGGCACGACGCCAGCGCAATCCGTATACCAGAGCGGGACGGCAAGTTCCGGTGGCAATGCTGACGGCCGACGGCAAAACCATAAGGGCATGGCCCGGAGGCTGCGGCGAAACAGAATCATTAACCGGGGTGATGAGACCGGATGAAAGCATGTATGCGCTTGACCGCGTGCTTCTCACCACCATAAAACCAGATCTATACGACTGATGATAACACTGAGAGAAATACACGATGCATGGCAGGAGGGACGTGAATTCAGGGCCAAACGGCACCGCCACTTAGACTACAGCTACGGGCGACAGTGGAACGACATTGTGGTATGCAACGGGAAGCAATACATAGAGCGCGACCTGGCCATAGCCACAGGCAAGCATCCTCTGACCAACAACATGATACGTCCGCTGCTGAAGACAATAGTAGGCAGAATGAGACACAGGCTCGAGACGGGCGAGGCACCCCGGACGTCGGACATGACGACGCATAGGCGGAATATGCTCGATGAACTTGACTGCAGGATGCTGGAGGAGTTTCTGATATCGGGCTGCGCAGTACAGCGGATAGTGAGCGAACGACGCAGCGGAGGCACGGGGATATGGGTAGACAATGTGGATCCGGACCGATTTGTTTGCAACAGGTATACTGACCCACGAGGAAACGACATAGAGCTGACCGGAATGCTGCACGACATGAGCATAAGAGAGGTGTGCGGACGGTTTGGCGAAGGGGACGAGGGCAGGATGAGAGCAATAGCGCGGTTGTATGAGGGGCAAGAGACGGGCAACCGGTTAAGTCTCGGGAACAGTGAGAGCGAACGGTTCGGGCGTGCAAGCCGCGGCCGATGCAGGGTGATAGAGGGCTGGGCGCTTGAAACAGTGAGCATGATAAAGTGTCACGACCGTTCGACGGGACGGGTGTTCAGCGTAAGAGCGGGCGAGAGTGACGCGCTTGACCGCATAGACGCCGAACTGAGCAAAGAGGGGAAGGAGAAACTGACCCGCCGAGCAGACACAGCACTGGAATGGCACTGCTACTGGTATGCACCAGGCGGAGAGCTACTGAGCGATTACCGGTCGCCCTACGGCCACGGGAGCCACCCGTTTTGCGTGAAGCACTATCCGCTGACCGACGGCGAGATACACTCGCTGGTAGAGGATGTGGTAGAGACACAGCGCTATATCAACCGCCTGATAACACTGATAGATCAGGTGATGGGGACATCGGCAAAGGGCGTGCTACTGTTTCCGGAGAGCCAAAAGCCGCTTGACGTGACATGGGAGGAGATAGGCGAACGGTGGGCACGTCCGAACGGAGTGATACCTTACCGCCCAAACGGATTGGGAGAGGGCCCAAAGCAGATAATCACCTCAACCCAACCGATGAATGCCTACAACCTACTGGAGATAGAGATGAGGCTGATGGAACAGATATCGGGAGTGAGCGGCGCGTTGTCGGGCCAGGCACCCACGGGGATGCAGTCGGCAGCACTGTATGACGCGCAGACCCAGAACGGAATGATAGCGATAATGGATATGCTTGCATGCTTCGATTCGTTCAGAGAACAACGCAACAGAAAGATAGAGGAGTGCGTATGGCCAGGCGGAAAGGAGAGAGGATGAACGGATGAAAGAACCGGCGATTATAACTATTATTAACTTAGATGTGCGCTTTTATCGCCCATGCAGTGTTGTAAATTTGCCAACAGCATAAGCACATAACCAATGAGCTATAACTGATACGATGAAAAGACCCACACACCAACAGCAGGATCCGGGCACACCTCGCCACGCAGGAAAGGCAGAAGAGGTGAGAGTGTGCCAGGACCGCTACACCGCCGAGAGGGACGCGGCTGTAGCAAAGACGTACAGACGGCTGATATTCAGCCGAACAAAACAGGACGGGCACAGAAGCTATGATGAACTGCTCGAAGAGGTAGCCCGCTCCCCTGCCCCCGGCTACTATGTGAGCTACAGCTATGCACTGCGCAAAGTGAAGGAGGCGATAAACAAGCCTGAAACGGCCAACGGATGTCACGGCAAATGGGCCGAACTAAGCCAACGGTCGACAGAAGAGGCAGAACGGGCGGGGATAGGGATAGACAAAGCCCTGAGCCGGGTGCTCGCCTCGGGGAGGGCCGGGAGCTTCTTCCTGGGCAAATGGGGCGTGAAACGGGCGTTGCAGAATCACAGGAAGCGCATGAGACGTCCGCCGTCGGCCGACAGAACGGCAGCCTGGAATCAAGAGTGAGCATAGCGGAGAGTAGCGAGAATTTAACCGAGGAATAATAGAAATATGTTTTTATCAATAAGCATAGACAGGGTGCTCGAAAAGGTGTATGCACTGAGCGCCCTCAACGCGATAGCACGCGGAGAAACAGACGGAAGCGGAATAATAAGCGCCGACAACGGCAAGGCTCTCCGTGAGGTAATGAAGGGAGCGTTTATAGAAGTCGTGATGGCATTGCGACATCATGTGACAGACACCAATCTCGGCGAAGCGGATGACGAGACAGAAGCTCTGACAATGAGCATAACAATGGCAGAGCAGACTGGAAGCGAAGCCGGACCAATAGTGCGCGGAGCCATAGAGGAGGCGATGGCGCTACGATGTATGGCGATGGCAGGAAAAGAGACGGCAGATGAGGCGAGGAGGCTGACAGCCGTGAGCGACGAGTATATATCAGCGGCAAACAGGATCTGCGCAGGCGAGGGGACAAACGCGACCATAATGAGATGGGACTGACGAGTGGACATAGCATATAGAGACAATGCAGACAATAGGGCGGAGGGTGGGAACAATGGCGCGCGCAAGAACGTTGTAGAAGATGAAAGTGTAGCATTGCGAGACACAATAACCACCATTGATCACGGACATTATGCGTGCAAAAAACACATACAGACTGAGATGGCTGCTGCTGACGGTATTGATGGCAGTGGCTATGGGTGTGTCGGCGCAGATGCCCATAAAGCTGTCGGTGATAGCCCCGGTTCCGCCAGACAGCGCTGACCTGAAGCTATACAGCGAGAAGCATCCGTGGCGAGCCGCGGCAACCGTGGCGGGTCTGAACTTAGGGATATGGAGCTATGACCGCTTCATAGAGAAGGGAGACTATGCGTATATATCGCTGCATTCGATAAAGGAGAATTTCAAGCACGGATTCATCTGGGACAACGACAAGATGGGTACGAATATGTTTCTGCACCCGTATCACGGAAATCTATACTACAACGCGGCCCGCTCGAACAACATGAACTACTGGCGATCGGGCCTGTATGCCCTGGGAGGAAGCGCCATGTGGGAACTGCTGATGGAACGAGAGTATCCGTCGACCAACGATGTGATAGCCACCCCTGTCGGAGGAATGGCGATAGGCGAAGTGTGCTACAGGGTGAGTGACGCGATGATAGATGACCGACTGACGGGCTGGGCCAGATTTGAGCGCGAGGCGGGAGTGTTTCTGGTATCGCCGATGAGAGGCCTGACGCGCATAATAAACGGTGACGCATGGAGAGTGAGACGCACGTCTGGCCAGCAATTCGGCACACCGAACGTAGGCATAGAGTTCGGTCTTGGCTCGCGTATAATAACTTTCAGCCACAAGAATGTGAACGACACGAAGCCATCGGCGGCGCTGGAGTTCAATATGGAGTATGGAGACCGGTTTGAGGTGAAGAGCGTCGCACCGTATGACTATTTCACGATAAAGGCGGCGCTGAACCTGATGAACAAGCAGCCGTTTCTGTCGCAGCTGAACATAAAGGGCCGACTGCTCGCGAGAGAACTACGTGATGACCCGGTGACTCACCTGAGCGTTGGTCTGTATCAGCATTTCGACTATTATGACAGCGACACGACGTCGACGACGATGGCCAAATGCCCGTATAAGTTAGGCGTACCGGCCTCGTTTGGCGCAGGAATATTGTACAGGCGTACCAAGATAGGAGAATGGGCGTTTGACGCGTTCGCGCATGCGAATGCGGTGCTGTTGGGAGCCATACTGTCGGATTACTACCAGGTTGATGAGCGGAACTATAATCTTGCCGCCGGATATTCGCTGAAGATCGGAGCGAACTGTGTGCTTGGCAGCGACAAGCTGTCGTTGAGCGTGAACCATGAGTTCTACCGGCTGTTCACGTGGAAAGGGTATCCCCAAGGCCTTCCGCTGGATAAGGTGGACTACAGGACGCTGAACGTGATGGGCGACAAGTCGACGGCATCGTTCGGCGTAACGGAGGTAAGGATCAACATGAGAGTGTGGAAGAGGCTGTATTTCTCGATGGGCCTGTCGCACTATTTCCGCACCACGCACTACCACTACTACCCCAACGTGAGATCGGGGTCGCTGTCGGAGAGCATGATGGTGATGTGGAAGCTTTAGAGCATTGACAGCGGGCGGAGGCACTCGAGCATCTCGATGCGCGAGAGCGAACGGCGGGATGTGAGGGTCGAGGCGATCTGACGCGCGACTTCCTGGACGCCGGAGTGGCTGAATACACGAGTGAGATAGTTGTAGTCTTTGTCGAAAAGGGCGGTAATCTCATCGTCGTCGAGGCAACAGCTCTCGCGGCCTTCGATGAGGGCAATATCGCGCAATGCAGTGCGCTGATCGGGGGAGGCCATACGTCGCTGGCCGACAATAGACCGGCAAAGGAGGTTGGCTATAGACATGACAACAGTGACATGGTAAGCGTTGACGATCTGGCGGCGCAGCTGCCGAGCGCCCTCACCATGGTGGCCTGCAAGCCAGAAAACATCGGCCATCAGCATCATTTCGGCGGGGTCGAGGTCGATGTTGATGCCGTCGGCCATTTCTTCGGCATCGGCAATGGCAATACCAATGGCCATGCCAGTTGCGCCGAACGCGCGGTCGCTGTCGTCGATATAGCTCAGGTTTGACATATATGTATGCGGAGGTGTGGGTTGTTTTTGCGTAAAAAAAAGCGGATTCGGGCGCACAGATGCGACCGCGATGCAAATTTACGGCTTATTTGGGTATTATGAAAGAGTGAGCGGGTGGAATTGAAGATGAACGTCAGTTGATGACGGTGATCTTTGATACAGCGCCGGCGGTAGAGATGTCGGCACCACTACGCGAGACAAGGATATAGTAAACGCCGGAACGTACGCGTCGGCCGGAAGATGTGGAGAGATCCCAACGTGCCATTCCGCCCTCTGACCGGCCCTGCCAGAGAGTATGTCCAGAGACATCGGCAATCTTGACGAGCGAGCCATCGAGAAGGCCTGTGATGGTGACACTGCCGGAATATCCGGGTCGGACGGGATTGGGGTAGACAAGGATATCGTCGTAGGTCTCGGCGGGGGGAGAGGCCTCGGCTCCGTAGGCAACGAGGCCGCGGTCGGTGGCGAAGTAGACGGTGTTGGACAGAGCGCAGGCGTAGACGGCGTTCACACGCGCCGACGGCAACGGGGAGTTGTCGGGGGTGAACCGGGCTATTATCTCGCTGCCGTCGGGACTGACAAGGCAGACACCGGAGGCATCGGTCGCGATCCACTTGCGGTTGGCGTGGTCGACAGCAATGTCGTAGACGAGGTCGCTTTCGCAAATGTAGTCGGCGGTGTTAGTGCCGTCGTTGCGCGGGACTTTGATGCGCGAGACGGTCATATTGGGGTTGATAGCATCGCGTGGATCGGCAATCTCAGCGATACCCATGTCGGTGCCGAGCCACACGTGTCCGTTGCGGTCGAGGGCGAGGGAAGTGTGGCGTGAAGGGGCAAAGGTCTTGCCATCCTGATCGGTGAATGAGGTCCAGGAGCGGACAATGTCGTCGGATGGGTCACTGTAGGTTCCTCGGGTGTCGATGGCCGTGAGGATAGTTCCTGGAGTGGCGTCGGTGAGGAGGATCATGTCGCTGTCGTGGCAGATGAGCATCCGCATGTCCTTGTTTGCCGTAAAGCCGGGTATCGACACCGATCGCCAGTCGGACTTGCGGATGGCCGATGTGGGCAGCAAGCGCTTGTCGGCGGGGAGTATGGCAATGCCGGTGTTGTCGGACGTGCCCTGTGCAGTGACCCACAGGTTGCCCTGCGGATCGAAGGCAACCTCGAAGGTGCGGACACCCCAAGCGGCGGGAAGCGGCGAGTTGGCAAGATCGAAACGACAATCGAGGCGGCCGGAGGCAATGCGGTAGAGTCCGTCGTTGCCTGTACAGAGCCAGTAGATATCGGGGGTGTCGGGATCTTCTGCCAGACGGGCAGTAGCCATGGGGTATTGTCCGAGGCTGGCCTGCTGTCCGGCGGTGATGGAGAAAGCAGCGGGAGCGGGGTATGCGGTGACATCGGCGATCTCGCCTGACCGGGCATCGATGACGGATGTAGCCTGAAGCTGGTTGACAGCATCGTTTCCTGTGGGCTGGCCGAGACGGTAGTTGGTGGGGCCGAGATTGGTGACGTAAATGCGGGAACCGTCGGACGAGGGGATTAAGTAGGCCGGACGTGCTACGCTGAGAGCCTCGGGGCGATAACGGTCGGCAAGGACGGTCCATTGTCCGCCAACATAACCGTAGCAGGCGATACCGGCCGGAGAGGCGCACCATAGCGCATCGGCACCCGACAGGGTCGTAACGGCATCGGTGTGGAGCTCGGAAGGGAGGGTCGCCGCGATTGTGGAGGCGCCATCGGGAGCAATACTGTAAAGACGGCCGTCGGCAACCGCCAGGGTAGCGTCACGGCAGTGAATAAGCGGCTTGCAGGTGCGCAGTCCAGGCCCTATGCTCCTGATGTCGGAGAGGGCGTCGGCTTGCGGAGCGATACGGGCCGTTTTAAGGCAATCTGAGCCAACGGCGTTGCGCAACAGCAGGATTCCTCCGGATGTGACCGAAAGTTCGCTCAGCGGGCCCCAGGTTGCCATTTTGGTGAATCCTGAAATGGAATTGATGCGGGACTCGCGCGGAATTGAATAGAGCGAGCCATCATGCTGCATGATGACGTGCGTGGGGGTGGCAGTGACTGCCGAAACGGGGGCTCCATAGCGTCCTGAGGCAATCGTCTCGCGTCGGGAGGCTGAGAGCGCTACAAGGCCGAAGTCGGTGGCCAGCCAGATGGTGTCGCCAGCAAAAGCGACATCGTTGATATGGCGCGAGCCTGTGAGTGACGCATGAGCTATGTCGGGGATATTGGCCACAGAAAGATGCCCGGTCTTGTCGCTGATAAGGTCGATATTTCCGTTTTCATAGGCCAGAAGGAGCATATCGGAGGCGCTGTCGCGGTATATGCCGGTAATATCGGTGTCGCTCAGTAGATTGGAGGTTGTATAGGAAGTATGGGTGCCGGCATCCTTGTCGTAGCCGGAGAGAGCTCCGGCCGCCAGGGTGAAAACATGGTTGCCGGTCTCGACAACCATAGTTACCGGCGCCGCATATACGCCGTAGCTGTGCCAACTTCCCGGCTCTACAGCACGGGCAGACGGATGAACGGCCGCACAGATGACGGCAGATGCTATGAAGAGCTTTAATTTCAACGGTCTGAAGCGTTTGATAGATACTCCATAAGTGCGCGTGTAGCGCGTCCACGATGGCTTATCGCATTCTTGTCGGCAGCGTTCATCTCGGCAAAGGTGAGAGGAGCCGCCTCATCAGGCATGAACACGGGGTCGTAGCCGAAGCCATCTGTACCACGGGGAGCTGACGTGATCGTTCCATCAACGCGCCCTTCGAACAGACGGACACCATCGCCCTCGGTGAGAGCTATTATCGTGGAGAAGTGGGCCCGGCGGTCTGTTTTGCCGGCCATACGCTCAAGCAGCAGTGCCATGTTGGCTGCAGAATCATGACCGGGACCGGCATAACGGGCAGAATACACACCAGGCTCACCGCCAAGTGCGTCAACCATCAGTCCGGTATCATCGGCCACGCAATCATAACCAAAATGCTCCTTGACGTATGTAGCCTTCTGTATGGCGTTTCCGGCGAGAGTGTCGGAGGTCTCGGGTATATCGACAGTGCAGCCGATGTCGGCCAGTCCGAGTATATTGTAAGCGGTGCCGGCTATGGCACGTATCTCCTCAAGCTTGTGGGCGTTGTTGGTCGCCACTACTATAGTCTGTTTCATATAGATCGGTAAAACTGTGTATGTAGAACGTCAGGAAGTTCCCTTTATTGCCCGGTGGATATCAAAACAACTGAACCCCCGGAACATCTCTGTCCCGAGGGCTCATCGTAGTAACTACTCTCTTGTAATAACTGCTATTTCAGTTAGCGGGGGAGCAATTCAAGAGTGACTGTCCAAATCTTCTTGTCGCCGTTGGCAGCCTTTACCTGATATACGTTTGGCTTGCTCCAGTCGCCGGGCGTACCCAGACGGGGTGCGCCATCGATAGGTTCGATGGTAGCGGCGGTAGAGATGTTGAGCACAACCACCAGGTTGGAAGCAGTCAGATTGGCAAGCTGGTTTGCCGGGAAGTTAGATGGGGCCTGACAACGCAGGCTCACGGTGTTGTTCTCATTGTCGATTGAGATAGCACGTGCCAAAGTGATCTGTTTCACTTTTGGCTCACCGCTGCCGGGATTGATGTCGTTCTCATCGATATAACGGTAATAGATACCTTGCAGACCGGTGATATCGGCGCCATCATAAGTGTCGAGGTCATCAATTCCGTGACTCAAACATCCGGAAAGGCCCACCATAGTCAGAATTGCTGTGAAAAGCGTGATTATATAACGTGTCATATCATTTCGTTTAAGGGATTACCATTCAGGATTCTGTTCATGGTCAAGTCCGTATGCCTCACGAGTGTTGAGGAAGCTCACAGGTATTGGGAAGAGGTAACGACGTGTAGTGAAGTTACGATTTGCCGAACCAAGGAGAGTGAGCTGGTTGATTATGAATGCAGTACGGTCGCGATTGATCTCAATCTTGTAGACGGGACGGTCCAGATCGTAGATGATGTCGCCCGGCTGACGGCCATAGTTGGCATAACCGCCATACTTGCCCCAGCGGAGGTAGCTGAAGTATATGTCGCCACCTTCATTAGCCATTTCAACGCGACGCTCACGCATATAGTCGGTCCAGGCCTGCTCAAGTGTGCTTGCCTTTGAGGCGGGGAGCTGACCGTGCTTTGTACGTGTAGCGTTGAGTGCATTGACAGCATCGTTCACCTGACCTTTGCAGAGGTAGGCCTCGGCAAGGTTCATGTAAGCCTCACCGGTGCGGGCTATGTTGTAGTGGAGAGCTACAAGACAGCTGTAGAATGCACGAGGTTCGGGGTTCGCGATATTACACTTACGCCAGTAGTAACCGGTAGTTGTGTTATACCAACCGCCGTCTTCCTTGTCGCGGACACCCATAGAAAGGTTACCGGCCAAGTTCAGACCTATCTTCTCACCAACCCATGTCGACTTGTCGTAGACGATACATCCGTCGAGACGGGCATCACGGTTTCCATAGATGATATCGGAGATATCGCGGTCTGTCACATCAGAACGGAGAGTGCCGTAGCGTGTAGCAGCGGGATAACCGTCGTTGAGCTGGGCAAAGTCCTGCGGAGTAGGAATACGGCGGAGTTCGCCGCTTGTGCATTCATACTGGTCGATCTGACCGGCCTGAGTGACGCTCAGGGGATCGCGCTCAACAACAGCAGCCTTATACTGTGAAGTCTCCCACCAGGGCAGAGCCTCGCCGGTAGCCTCGTCGATAGAGAGATACTGGTCGACAAGATCCTGAGTCGGGAAGTAGATGGCCCAACCTTCGAAAGTCTGCGCACCAGAAGGCATTTTCAGCGGATCGGGGCAGAGAGAGATCTTGTTGTTGTCGGCACTGATATTGGGATATGTACGGATAAGCTCCTCATAGCCACCGATGGTGGTGTTGGTGCGCAGGCGGTAGTAACCCCATAGTATCTCAGAGTCCATGTCGTTGGTCTCGTTGAACATGCCGGCATAGTTGCTCGACAGACCGGGCCCGTGGTTCACTACGTCCTGAGCGTATGTGATAGCCTTGTTGAGATAAGAGTCGTCCTGAGTGTAGGCATAAGCCTGAAGGGCAGCACGGCTGAGGATAACCTCGGCGGCATACTTGTTGGCGATGCCTGCGGGAGCGGTCTCGGGCATATTTGCCACAGCAGCCTCCAGGTCTTCCATAACATACTTATAGCTCTCGGCCACGCTGGCAGTCATAGGTATGTTTGCCTTGAGCGAGTCGGATTCGGTGAGAACCTCGCGGAGCGGTACGAAGCGACCCATCTTACGAGCCTGATCGAAGAAGATGAGACCACGCAGGAAGCGGCCCTGCGATATGAGCTCAGCCTTTTCGGGCTCGGTGAGCGCGTCGCTCTGTTCAGCCTTGCTGATGATGAGGTTGCATCGACGGAGTATGGAGAAACGGCTTATACCGAAGTCAGAGCCGTTGCTCAGACCAAGCTCGGTGGCAACACCATCGATACCCTCGCCTACCTGCGAGCAGCGGGCAGAGTTGGGAGTACGGGCTTCCCAGCCCACGCATGATGAAGAACCTGCCAAGCCGATGGCTGTGATGACGGCATCGTATGTACCGTAGACGAAAGCGTCGGCAGTCGCTTTGCTACCCCACACCTGAGTGTCATCGAAAGTGGTGGTGGGGTGTGTGTCGAGTGTATCCTGGCAGGAGGTGACTCCCATCAGGCCAAGCCCGATCATTGCAAATGTTATATGTCTTAATTTCATAATAGATGTCAGAAGTTGGTTAGAATCCTAAGTTGAGAGTGATAGCAAGGACGCGCTCTATGGGATAGCCATAGTTCTCGCCTGAAGCAGTCTCAGGATCGATGCCATATTTCTTGGCCTTCGAGCATGTGAACACATTTTGGCCGGAGAATCCGAGGCGAGCACGAGAGATCCATGTCATCTTCTTGAGGAGGCTGTACTTGAAGTCGTAGCCGAACTGAATATCTTTCAGACGGATATACTGACCATTTACGAGCCAGTAGTCGCTGCTGAGATAGTTGTTGTTGCTGTTGTCGCCAGTGTTGCTCATGAGACGCGGATACTGGGCGTTGCGGTTGTCGGGACGCCAGTAGTCTGTCTGGTGTTCGAACATTACCGGAAGTGTGCCTGCCTGACCGGTCTGCATACCGAGCGATGCGGGAACATACATGTCGAACTTGGTAGAACCCTGGAACAGGGCAGCCAGATAGAAGCCCTTGTAGCCGAAGCTCAGGTTCAGACCGAACTGACCGTGAGGTTTGTTCTGAGATCCGCGGTAGCGGAGGTCCTCGCTGGTGATCTGACCGTCGCCGTTTGTATCCTCATAGCGGAGGTCACCGGCGGTCAGGTTGCCAGAATTGTAGGCGTTCACGTAACCAGCGCTATTGAAGATCTCCTGAGCGCTCTGATAGTAGCCGAGCGACTTGTAGATACGGCCATAGGTGGTCTCCTTGCGACCCTGCTGACGGGTATAGGGGTTCATATACGAGCTTTCAGCTTCGTCGGCTATGCGGGCCCACAGAGTGTTGTACCATGTGAAGTTGCCAGAGATGTCGTAGGTGAAATCGCCTACACGCGAGCGCCAGCCGAGCTGAATCTCGATACCTTCGCGACGGTATTCGCTGTCCGACTTAACGCGGGGCATGCTGATACCGATGAGCTGGTTGAGGTAGCTCTCGCCGGTAGGATTAACAAGGTAGCCCTTGGTTGTATAGTAGAAGTAGTCGAACGATCCGTACAGACGGCTGTTGAGCGACGAGAAGTCGAAGCCTATGTCGGTCTGACGTGTGGTATACCAAGTCAGGTCGGGCGAGGGAAGAGCACCTTCGCTGAATGTGGGGACATACTTTCCGTCGACAATGTAGCCCATGGTATTGAGGGTGTACGATGTGAGGTACTGGAAGCGTCCAGCCGACGAATCGAGACCTGTCTCACCATAAGAAGCACGAATCTTCAGGTTGTCGAGAATCTGGCGATCAACGATATCGCGCATAAATTCCTCCTGAGTCACACGCCAGCCTACAGAACCGCTGTAGAAGTTACCCCAACGCTTACCGGGAGCAAAGCGGTCGGAACCGTCGCGGCGGATGCTTCCTTCAACGAGGTAGCGGCCGTCATAGCTATACTTGAGCTGTCCGATCCAAGCGGCACGGCCGAGTTCGGCCTCACTGCCACCGTTGTTCATATCCTCAACCGGACCTACGCCCATCTGGTCGATATCGAAGTCGTAGTTTGTGCGGCTTGCCCAATAGCTTTCGCCCCATTCGTAGTAGTTTTCGTAACCGGCCAGAGCAGATACGCTGTGCTTGCCGAAGCGATTGTTATATTCTACGAAGATCTGGTTTGTGTAGCCATATCCTGAAGAAGCAGTGTGCTGCAGCTGTGATGCATTATCGTAGATGGGCATCTGCGAATCCCAGCTATACTTAGCGGCATCCTTGCGCCACTGCTTATTGGTGTTCGAATAGTAGCGGTAGTTACCTGAATAGCGCAGCTTGAGGCCTTTGACCCAAAGGCAATCCCAGATAAGGTCGCCCTTACCGTTGATAACGGCATAGCGTGTACGGTTGTAACCGGCATCGCTGGCAGTTTCGGCAACAGGGTTATCAGGTGTAGCATACGGAAGACCGAACTGGTTGACAGCCGGTGTGAGCGGACTCTTGTCGTTGATGTGAGAGAACACCTGATAGTAACCGCTGGCGGTAGATGTGTAAGGATGTGTCTCCTTCTGATAATATCCGTCGAGTGTGGCATTTACATGAAGACCAATCTGCTTCAGGTAAACGTTGTCGGTAATACGGAAGTTGGTACGCTTCATCCAGTGGTTGTTGGAACGATAGAGCGACTCCTGATCGGTATGACCCAGCGAGATATAGAACTGGTTCATCTCATTACCACCAGTCAGACGTACGGCGTGCTTGGTCTGGGGAGCCCAGTCGCGGAGTACCACCTTGCGCCAGTTTGTGTTGTTGTAGTTCATCGGATCAGAACCATCCTTCATAGCCTGGATGGCAGCATCGCTATATGTAGCCTCAAGACCATCGGCTATACGTGCCTGGTTGTACCAGTAAGCGCGATCCCATGAGTTGAGTTTCTCGGGCCAGATGTTAGGCTGTGCCCACGACTGGTTGAAGTCGTACTCGATAGTAGCCTTGCCTTGAACACCGCTCTTGGTGGTCACCTGCATAATACCGTTGGCAGCACGTGAACCGTAGACAGCGGTAGCCGAAGCATCCTTAAGGATAGAGATATCCTTGATATCGTCGGGAGCGAGGTTGGCGAAGTCGTCTTCAGAACGGATGATACCATCGATCACATAAAGAGGTGTGCCGCCACCACGTATGCTCACTGCGGGACGAGAGTTCACACCGCCGCCGCTGGCCTGGATCAGGACACCGGGCGAACGACCGGCAAGACCCTGGATCACGTTGGTAACAGGCAGATTGGCAATCTGATCGGATTTGACAGTCGAAACTGAAGAAATAAGGTCGCGCTTGGTAGTGGTAGAATAGCCTACAACCACAACCTCATCAAGGTTGTTGGCAGTCTCAAGCATTTTGATCTCCATCTTGTCGGCAACCTTTACATCCTGTTGCTGCATGCCTATATAAGACACCACGAGCAGCTTGCATTTGTCGGGAACTTCAAGGGTGAAATTACCGTCGATATCGGTCGAAGTACCGATTTTCATGTCTTCTTTACATCTTACTGATGCGCCGATGATCGGCTCTCCTGTAGTCGCGTCTATAACCGTGCCTGACACTGAGCGTGCCTGTGCCAGTCCTATTATGAGCGACAACATGGTGAAGAATAGCATTAGTCTTCGTTTCATGTTAATGCATTTTACTTGTAAATAATTGGGATTGATTTAAGGGCCGGAGCTATGAGTTGCGTAACTCCGACAGTGATAGATTGGTCAGGTGATAATTTGAGAGTTTAAAAGTTTCGTAACATTTTTTCGCAAATATATGGATAAAAAATTACCCCCCCCCCAGTATTTAACTATTTTTAATACCGGAGAGGGGCGTAATTCTACCTTCTGAATTGTTACATCATTTCTCGGAGTCGAGATATATGAGATAGCCTTTTCGTGGTTCTACTGAAATTGTATCGCCGGGACTCCACTGCCGGGCATTCTGGAAATGATCGATAGCGGGAGCCGTGAGACGCGCCGTGCTGCCATCTATTCCCAGAGCATCCCAGTCGATATCAAGCCCAACGGCACGTACACTATCGGTATAATTGCCTATAGAGAGAAGAGCGTGGCCGGGACGGGAGTATACGGTAACCTTAACATCGTTATCGGTGGTTGTGACCGGCACATCCTTTTCCCAGAAACCGATCATTCGGGAATCGGCTATGTTGAAATCGTCCCATACGCGCCACACCGCCCTGGGATCGCACGACACACCCTCGGTGTACCAGGGATAGCGCACTGTCATACCATACTGCATACCGAGCCACGGATTGCCTCCACGGTGAAGCATATCGCCCATAAGGCCGAATGGTATGCCCGATGATTCCACTATCCAGTTGGCCGGATCCATGCTGTCGTACAGGAAACTTTCGCCAAACCACACTTTGTCGATGTAGGGGAAGAACTCAGCATACTGTATCGCCGGCCCACGGGAGAATCCGGTGTTTGAATGCAGATCGAGTATACATCCGGGCTTCACCGAGTCCATGGCACGACGCATGCGCTTGAGCATATCGCGTCCAAACGACACATCGTCGAGATACAGGCCGTCGATGTCAAGATTCCTGACCAACCAAGCGAGACCCTCCACATAGTAGTTGTACCAGCGGGAACCGCTCTCCGATGTCAGGACCGCAGCATCGGCCATGATGCCGTGATTGTTCTCGCCACCGAGATAGCTGTACCACTGCGGAGTGTAGTCATCGACCATATGCTCCTGAAGCCAACTGTAGCCTCCGCCTCGGCCACCGAGGAGTATCTCCTCACCAAGACTTCGTATGGCCCACAGTTCGGGAAGCGCTGTGGTAAGCTCGCGCAGAGTGTAATAAAGCTTCACTTTGCAGCCACGGTCGTGCCAAGTGCGCGTGAAGTCTTTCATCTCATCTACCGAAAGGAAGGGGTAGTTGATGAACGGATTGAGTTCATTGGCATGATGGACATTGATGATCTTGACTCCGGCGGCCACATCAGCCTCATCGGGCGTGGGCTTACTTCCATTATGATAGTAGCGGTCGGTGAACTGCGAGCGGTAGTTTATCGGCTTGACAGGAGTGGTCAGCATGGCAAAATCGAAGCTTATCACCGAATCGGCAGGAAGGACACGGCTTCCTGAGTAGGCTGTAACCAAAGTTGTAGAGTCATCACGCTCTATTCTGAAGCCACCGCGGCCGCCGTTGTTCCATGCGTCGGGATATGCAGGGCGATACAGGTTGAGCAGCGGGCCTGAATAGCCATCGCCAAGAAACTCGCAATGAATGCCGGCGTCGACTCCTCCGATCCAGAAGCTGTCGAAGGGCCACAGCCAATTGGACTTTTTGGATGTTGGGACAGAGATGCCGTAATTGTTGACAGTGGTTTCGGGTGTATCCCATTTCCCGGTATAATTGCGCGGTGTGAGCTGCCCCGGTAGTCCAAGCCCCATGAAATAGGGTGATGCGGCGGTGACTACAGGTATGTCGAGGCGCACATCGTCGAGCGATACGTCGACAGGCGACGACAGACGGCAACGATAGGTAATGCGCCCGTCAAACTCCATATTGGCCTCGACATCAAGATTTATTCCATCCTCCTTGCCTGTATAATTGAGCACTATATGGCCGGGAGTTTTCTCTACCACTCTGGGGCTCGACAACGGGAAAGAGAGTTCGCGGCCATCCTTGCTCACCACAAGCCGGATACCATCGGCCAACAGTTCATGGCCGCCGGCTGTCACCGATACCGGCAGACCTCCGGCTTTTCCGGGGGTAAGCGTGCGACCGGTAGTCGTTATCACTCCACCGCTGTATTCAACCGGGCTGTAGGGCTTGATAGGCTCATCGGATATACCAAGGGTAGAGTTGAGCCAACGCAGACGGCTCAACAGCTCCGGCCGGCTGTCGCCACGGTCGGCTATAGGGGTTCCAGCTACCTGGATGCTTACAGGCACCGAAGCCGACACGCCGTCGGCCGTCGTAACGGTGATCTCTCCCTTATATATACCCGCTTTCTGATCGGGGGACACATCGACACCAAACCACAGCGGTTGCACACGCCCCGCAGCCACGTCAATGGTCTTGACAAACGAAGAGCCCTGGGAGTTGACACCTTCCAGATTGAAACAAGTCAGAGCTGAGGCGGGGATAGTATCGCGGCCGCTCGTGAGCGGAGTAGCCCGGTAGCTCAATCCTGCAAGATCCTTGGAAGGATGCCACGCGGCTATCTGGAAGGTATAGTATTCGTTGGGTGCACACTGGCCACTGAATGCCTCTGCCGGAGGGACAGAGAGCCACTTGAGCGGCACACGCGACTTCATTCTGACAGGCTGAGTCCTGTCTTCGGCAAAAAGATATATGTCGCGGCGGTTTTTCCGGACATACGCATCTAACTCGTCGGCTGTGGCGGGCACCTCCATAGGATAGAAGCTGTCGAAGGCACTGCGGGCCTCCACTCCCCTCACCTTGGCCTTCTCGAACTTGCGTTTCTGACGCGTCAGGGCAAGCCATTGTGCCGACGGCTCATCCTCGGGCTTGAGATATTCACCGTCGCTACCTCCGTGACCGGAGTTGAGGCGGTGGGGTAGATAGTAGAAGTAGTAGTCGCCCGGAGCCGTTACAGGACCGAACAGGATATTGCACTTATCATTGTCAACTTCCAGCCGACTTATGTTGGGAACAGTATCGCCGGTAGCGGCGTTCACGATAATGAAGCGGTGACGATCCACATTGCGGTCGGGGCGGCGCCAATCGTAATCAAGTTCGACCACATCAGCGGCCTTCTTCACATTGATGACAGCCCGGTGCGCTCCGAAGGTTTCAGGCCAGGGATCGACGGGAACGGAGTAGTCATACTTCTCCATCCCCGCAGCCGCGGCTTCAGACAGAGGCTGAAAAGCCAAAGCCACAGCTATCGCCGGGATAAAGAGTTGTTTAAATTTCATGATAATAGTGGTTTATAGTCGGTAAAATTGATCTGGTTCACTCAAAACTCATGTCACTCCGGGCTTGGAGCTTATCCGTTGCTTACAAATGTACGCAAATTTAAACTTATGCCAAAAGAATCACCCGACAACAGACATAAAAACAGATCCGCACCGACGCTCAACGCCGGTGCGGACCACTATTATCACTTAAATATCTGCTCTACGATCAATACTCCCAGCCCGGAGTGGGTGTGAGGTTGGGGTTGAGCTCGATCTCGCTCTTGGGCACGGGCCATGTGTACCACTGGTCGCCGATCCAGTCGTAGACTGTACCGCCGGTGCTCTCTGTACCGCCCCATGCGTGCTGAGCTACCTGTTCGCTGAACTTGGTCTCTTTGAGAGTGCGCCAACGCATTTCGTCGAAGAAGTTGATGCCCTCGTTTACGAATTCACGACGACGCTCATCGCGTACATAGTTGCGGGCCTTATCCTGGCTTGCAAAGCTGCTGGCCATAGTGGGTATGCCTGCACGGTCGCGCACCTGCTTAACCTTGTCCATAGCTCCGGCCAGATCACCCTTCTCAACGAGAGCCTCAGCCCACATCAGGAGCACGTCGGCATAACGGATGATGGGTTCGTCGACAGGGTTCTGCTCACGACGCTGGTATTCAAGACCTTCACCGATAAACTTGCGGTGGATATACTTGAACTCAGCCTGGGCATTAGTGAAGCCCGACGCATGATAGCTAGCGGGGAGGTTGGGGTTGGCATTGGGTTCGGCAGAAGCCTGGTCGGCATAATACTTGCCGGCAACCGGCCAACGGAATGTGTACCAAGCCTCGGCACTCGAGTTGCTGGTCACGCCGAGATAGTCGGCATAGGGAGTTACAACGTTGTATGCCAGACGCGGGTCGCGGTTTGCATAGGCTTTCTTCAGGCGGGCCTCATTGCCTTCGGGGAGATACATAGCCTGGATCTCGGCGGGCAGCTTGGCCAGCTCGGTGTCAACAGCCTTGGTCACAGTAGAATGGATCTCCATGCCGTTGACAAACTTGTCGCGGATAAAGAATACCTTGCGATATTTGGTGTGACCCTCGGCAGCCTCCATGGCTGTCACCTTGTTCCAGTCCTCAAGAAAATCTTCCCAAGCGAAGTCCTTGACATTCTGGCCGTCGACCACCTCATAGAGGTTTACGAGAGCCGGTGTTACCTGAAGGTCGGTCCAACATCCGCGGGAGTCCTTGGAACCCTGTGTGAAGGCAGCACAATATTTCTGGATAGCTGTACCGTAACCGGTGGGATCCTCGATATACTGTACGCTCAGGATCATCTCCTCGCAGCGTTCGTTCTCCACCTTGAAGAGCTGCTTGTAGTTGGGATACAGACGGTAGCCACACTCTCCTACCTTGGCGAAATCGGCGGCAGCCTTGTCATATTCCTTGGTGATCAGATAAGCCTTGCCACGGAGAGCATAAGCGGCACCCTTGCCGACACGGCCTTCACCCTGGATCTGGTTGTCGGGAAGGTTGGGTTCATTGATAGCATCGGTGAGGTCCTGGATAACCTGGGCCCAGACTTCCGACTCAGGGCTCTGACCCTTGTTACAATCTGCGGGGTCGACTGCCTCGGTGTACAGAGGCACACCAACACCGTTGTTACCGAACAGTATGTTCAGACGGTCGTAGAAGAAAGCGCGGAGGATCTTACATTCAGCCACCAGGCGTGCCTTCTTGCTCTCGGTGATGGGAGAATTGGCAATACCTTCGATAGCGGCGTTGGCGCGGTGAACACCATTGTAGCACCACTGCCATGTTGTCAGGAAGAAACCGTTGCTGGGGTTAACCGACTTGGTAAACATGTTCTGCATACCATACTCACCCTGGCCGCACATGCCCATCGCATCATAACCGTAGTAGCCGATCATTGAACTGGCACCGATGAAACCTGAGCCGGGGAAGGGACGCTGCAGTGAATAGTACACGCCTATCACACCCTGGTCAACGCTCTCCTCTGTGGTCCACATGTTATTGCTCGAGAGCTGGTTGCTTGGGGCTGTGTCCAGGATATCCGTGCATGAGGTGGTCATGCCGAGCACAGCTGCGCAAGCAAATATCTTGAATATATTTTTCATTTTCTCTAAATGTTAGAAAGTTAGTGTTATGCCACCCGAGAACATTCTGGCGATAGGATAAACAACCAGTGAGCTACCCAGCTCGGGATCCACACCCGGGAATCTGCTCGACTTGAATGTAAGCAGGTTCTCGAACGATGCGAACACGCGGAGATTGCTGATCTTGGCGGGAGAGAGCCACTTCTTGGGCAGGGTATAGCCAACCTGAAGTGATTTCAGCTTTACGTATGATGTATTGTACAGGTAGAACGAGTTTGAGGGAAGTGTACCACCCGATGTGAGCAGACGTGGATACTCGCCATCGATACGTGCATTGGGATCGGCTGCCGGATCGTAGCTCGAACCTATTATTGTACCTGCATCGTTGCGGATTATACCGGCGTGCGAGGCCTCCGAGTCATAGAAATAGTACTTGTCCCAGGCATCACCGGGCAGTGCGTCACCTACATTGGTGATCATTGAACCGTTGGCACCCTTGGAGTTGAGATAGTGGTAGCCACCGAAACGTCCGGCCCATACCATCAGAAGGTCAATTCCGCGCCACTCGGCGTTGATGTTAAGACCCAGCGAAATCTTTGGAGTTGTGCTCTTGCCGGTGAAAACACGGTCATCATCATTACCATACTTACCGTCGCCGTTCACGTCATCAAGGATCATGTCACCATACCACAGGTTTGAACCATTGGAGTTGATCTGCTTGAGGTTGTTGTTGAATGTGTAGCCGGCGGCCATCATGGCTACTACCCAGTCGAGGTCGGCCTTTGTGCGGATCATACCGTCGCGGGGACCACCCTTGGGGTTTACACTGCCGTCGGCGAGGGTGTATGAGCCGTCACCCTTATACGGACGACGCAGGAACCATTCGTCGATCATGTGGCCTTCAACACGGCGTGTATCACCACCGGTCGAAACGTCAGCCAGGTTGGTGTAGCGCCAGGTCGGGTTGCCCCAGATATCCTTGGTCGATTCATCCAGCTCGTAGTTGAGGCTGCCCTTGAAGTCGGTCACCTTGTTCTTGTTGTAAGAGAAATTGAGGCTCACGCCATAGTGGAAGTCACCAGCACGGTCATTCCAGCCAAGGTCGAATTCAAAACCGGTGTTGCGGAGGCTTGCGGTGTTCGACATAGGTGCGCTGATCGTACCCATTGTCTTATAGATGATCGAGCTTGTGAGAATGTCAGAGGTCTTACGCATGTAGGCGTTGGCTTCGAGAGTGAGTCGCTGGTTGAGGAACGCTGCGTCGAAGCCGAGGTTGTAGGTAGTTACCTTTTCCCACGACAGAGCGAGGTTCTGGATCGAGGTCTGTACCAGACCGTTCTGCACGCTCTCGTTGAACACGTTGTTCACCTTGCCGTAGAGAGCCTGCCAGTCATAGTTACCGCTTACTGTGTTACCGAGTGTACCGTAAGATGCGCGGATTTTCAGGCTGTTGACATAATCTCTCGCAGGTTCGAAGAACGACTCCTCGCTTATGCGCCATGCGGCTGATCCCGAGGGGAAGAAGCCTCTGCGGTGACCGGGAGCGAACTTGGAAGAAGCATCCGAACGGAAGCTGGCCTCCAGGAGATACTTGCGGTCGTAAACGTAGTTGAGTCGGCCGAGCCAGGAGATCATGGCGTTGACAGACTTGGCGCTACCACCGATAGAATACATCTCAGCACCCGAGGTGATGTCGATAACTTTCCAGTCTATCAGACCCTGCTTTGTGGCGCTGAAACCTGTGGTCTCGGCGCGACGCTGCTCATAACCGAAGAGTGCGCCTACGTCATGCTTGCCGAAGGTGTTGTTGTAACGCACCATGGCATTTGCAGTGTAGCTGGTCGACTGATACGAATAGCGGTAGGTTGTGGCCTGGGAGAGCACACCTACGCCTTCCTTCGGAGTCTCGAAGCTCTCGCGGAAGCTGTAACGGGGCAGATTCTGCGAGTAGTTCTCGTCCTGACGGTCATACTGGCTCCAGTTGAAACGTCCTTCTGCTACAAGACCCTTCAGAGGCAGATCAATGATGGTATACCATGTTGTGTTGAGACGGGTGTATACGTTCTGACCACCCTGGGCTGCTACCTGCTGGAGAATGTTGTCCTTCTGTGTCACCTCAGGATGCTCACTGGCACCATACAGGCCATTGTAGATCGGAGTCTGGCCTGGCCATGCCTGGAGCAGATAGGTCATTGATGTGCTGCCCGGATCCTTGAATTCCTTCGTTCCGTAGGTCTGTGTACCGAATGTGATTATATCGGCGATTTTGGTCTCGATATTGGCACGGATGTTGTAACGGTTCATGCTTGTGTTATCGAGAGTACCGGGGTTATCCTGATATCCCAGCGACAGAAGATAGGATGTAGACTTGCTGCCACCCGACACGTTCACACCATAGCGCTGGTAGAACGCGGGCTGGAACAGGATCTGCGCCCAGTCGGTGTTAGGATAAGCCAGCCAGTTGGGAATTGTCTGACCTGTCACCGGATTGGTGTACATACCATTCGGATTTGCATCAGCCGCACGCCACTCATCAATGCTCTCCCAGCTGTAGTCGGGAGTATTGGCGGTCGGGTTGGCGTTAAGCTTTGCTATATTGTGCAGCTCCATGAAGTCAGCTGTGCTTGACATCAGCTTGAAGTCGGTCACAGGTTTTTCGCGTGCCCACATTGCAGTTACGGTCACGCGGGGAGTCTCATTGTTCTTACCCTTCTTGGTAGTAACGAGGATGACACCGTTTGCAGCTCGCGAACCATAGATAGCGGCAGCGCTGGCGTCCTTAAGGATAGATATGTTCTCGATATCATCGGTATTCAGAGGACCCATATCAGCCTCGACACCGTCGACAAGAATCAGCGGGCTGCTGCTGTTGAATGAGCCCTGGCCACGCACCTGGATGCTCATGCCCTCAGAACCCGGGTTACCGCTGCTCTGTGTGACGCGGACACCCGAAGCGGCACCTACAAGAGCCTGGGTGGCATTCATCACCGGACGGTTGGCGATCTTCTCGGCGCCTACCGAAGCTACCGATCCGGTAAGGTTGATCTTCTTCTGCACACCGTAGCCCACTACCACAACCTCATCCAGGTTGTTGGCATCCTCGGTCATGGTGATATTATAGGTGGTGACACCATCCTTCACCTTGACGGTCTGGGTTGTCATGCCTATATAGGTGATGCTCAGTGTCGACCCTGCGGGTGCTTCGATCTGGTACTCACCGCTGATGTTTGTTACTGCTACAGTAGATTTTCCCTCCACTCTTACAGTGGCTCCAATTACCGGATCGCCTGCCGAATCGACAACTGTACCCTTTACCACAGTTGCTTTCTCTGCTACACTTTGAGCGCTACTTGGCTGTGGGGGGGGGCAGTTACCGTCCGCCGCCCATGCCGAGCCGCCGGCAATCAGAGCTAACGATGCTCCCAACACCATCTTCGTGGAATCGAGAGCTGTGATTTTCAATGCTCTTTTCATGATACGTTTATGATTGGTTTACTTTTTTGCAAAATTCTGTAAAATAATAATATCACTACCACCAAAATCATCCGAAATAGATATATAAATCTTCCATCCCATTCTGAATCACCGATTTTACATCATCCATAGCCCGTGGCTAAATACGTCTATACCACCCATACAGGTCTATGCAGCCAGTTACGATATGTGAAAATTTTCCAGTTGACATACACTTTACGTCCAAAAGTCCTGCCGCAACGCCGATTCGGTTGGCTTTGACCCGCAGGGATATTATTTTTGTATATCAAGCTAATCTATCAACTCATCACAATGCGAATACATCTTTTTGTTTTTATTGCAAGCATTCTATGTTCGGCTGGTGTGATCCAGGCAAAGTCGACAGCCCCCGGAATAACAGAGCAGATCGACTGGGAGGCATTCATGAAACGTCAGGATCCCACCTGGGACGTATGGCCTCAACACTGGTATGAGTCGGCCTTCATGGGTAACGGCACCCTCGGTCTGATGATCTACAAGGAACCCGACGCCAACTTCATCCGGTTTGAGACCGGACACTGCGATGTTCACGACCACCGCCCAGGAGGCGGCCTTTTCGAAAATCCCCGCCTGCTCACTGGGCATTTCGCTCTATATCCGCAGGGCACTGTTACAGGCGGCTCGCTGAGAATAGATCTCTGGAACGCCGAAACTCATGCCGAAGTCATAACCACCGAAGGTACTATACGCATCGACGCGCTTGTGCATGCCGATGACATGGCTATGCGCGTACACACAACCGCATCCGACGGCGAAAAAGACTTCCGGTGGGAGTGGGTACCCGCCGACGCTCAGAGTCCCCGATATCTATACGCCAACACAAAGGCCGGAAGCTGGATAACTCCCCCTGCCGACTATCAGCTCAATCCACCGGCCCAGGTGACACCCGGACTGTCTGTGCAGAAACTGACTGCCGGTGGTACTACTGCAGTGGCCTGGTCAGAAAAGAAACCGAATGATCTCGAGCGCATATATACCGTATCGATTGCCCATTCTTATCCCGGTGACACTGCTGAAGCCGAGGCCAAAGGTGCTCTAAAATCAGCTGACAGCACTCCCGCAAACGATTGGATAAACACTCACCGAAAGTGGTGGCACGAATACTATCCCAAAAGTTTTCTTACAATAAACGATGGTCCTAAGGAAAACTTCTACTGGATGCAGATGTACAAACTGGCTTGCGCCACACGACCCGGGAGGGCTCTGATAGACAATACAGGACCTTGGCTGACATTCACGCCCTGGCCTAACGCCTGGTGGAACCTTAACGTCCAGCTAACATACTGGCCGCTAAATGCATCCAACCATCTCGACCTGGCGCAGTCGCTCGAGGATGCAATATACGGCAATATCGACAACCTGCGTGCAAACGTCCCGGAGCAATACCGCGAAGATGCGCTCGCTATTGGTCGATCTTCCGACTTAAACTGTGTCTCAGGCACTGTCGGAATTCCGGGAGTGACAAAAAACCCCGAAGTCGGACTCCTTCCTTGGACTTGCCACAACCTTTGGCTCATCTACCGCCACAAGATGGATGATTCACTCCTACGCGACAAGCTGTATCCCGTCCTACGGCAGTCAATCAACTACTATCTCCACTTCCTGCGCAAGGAGGAGGATGGCCGGTGGCATCTCCCGACTACCTATTCACCAGAGTATGGCAGCGCAGAAGACTGCAACTTCGACCTCGCCTTGCTGACATGGGGGTGCCGCACGCTCCTCGACATAACCGATCGCCTCAATATTGACGACCCTCTCCGTGACAGATGGCAGGATGTGATCGAAAACCTCACTCCGTTCCCCCAATCCGAAACCGAGGGATTGCTGATCGGACGCAATGCTCCATACACTTTCTCCCACCGCCATTACTCGCACATGCTCGCAGCATACCCGCTCTATCTGCTTGACCCGGACTCAGCCGACAACCGCACCCTCATTGAACGGACACTCGCACACTGGCAGAGCATGCCCAAAGGTCTCCGAGGCTACTCATCTACCGGTGCATCATCAATATCAGCCATGCTCGGCAAGGGGGATGACGCTCTGAACTATCTGAACCAACTGTTCGACACATTCCTTGCGCCTAATACCCTCTACCGCGAATCCGGGCCCGTCATCGAGACACCGCTGTCGGGCGTACAGTCCATGTTCGACATGATGCTCCAGAGCTGGGGAGGCAAGATACGCGTGTTCCCGGCATTGCCGTCAGCATGGCAGGACATTGCCTTCCGCGATCTCCGCACCGAAGGAGCATTCCTTGTCTCCGCATCCCGACGCAACGGACTCACGGAGTTCACTGCTATCAAGAGCCTCGCCGGAGAGCCTTGCGTCATAGTCACCGACATACCGGAGCCAACTTTCACCGGCGACCGCAAATACCGTATCCGCAAGATAGCTCCATCCACCTACAGCATCGATCTGCGTGCAGGCGAGCAAGTGCTCATACGCCGCAAAGGCGACAAATCGCCATGCATCATCGCTCCCCTGCCCGACTCCCCCGCCAACTGCTACGGAATGAAGAGTGCATCCTGATGCCACAATAAAAGTACAACTGACTACCCTTTATGAAAACATCTTGTTTCTTATCCCTAATTATCAGCATTCTGTACTCGGGAGGTATCCTTCACGCAAAGTCAACAGCCCCCGGAATAACAGAGCAGATAGACTGGCCAACATTCATGGAGCGCCAGGATCCAACATGGGACGTACTGCCGCAGTATTGGCATGAGTCTGCATTCATGGGTAACGGTATGATGGGACTGATGGTCTACAAGCAGCCCGGTGAAAACTACATCCGCTTCGAGACCGGCCACTGTGACGTCCATGACCACCGTCCAGGCAACAGTAATTTCGACATCCCTCGTCTGCTCACAGGTCACTTTGCCCTCTACCCGCAAGGCACAATCACCGGCGGCACCATGCGCATTGATCTCTGGAACGCCGAGACACATGCCGATATTCAGACATCTCGTGGCACCATACACATCGACGCTATGGTTCATGCCGACGACATGGCCATACGCATCCATACCGATGCATCGCCGGGCGAGAAGGACTTCCATATGGTCTGGATTCCAGCCGAGGCTCAGAGTCCACGCTATCTATATGCAAATACACCCGAAGGTTCATGGGTGAAGCAGATGACAGACTACGAGTTTAATCCTCCTGCCGAAGTCGCGCCCTGGATCTCCATACAGCGCCTGTCGCATGGTGGGACAACTGCTGTGGCATGGGAAGAACAACGCACAGGTCTTGACAAACGTACATATCTGGCCTCCATTGCACATTCCTATCCCGATGACTCAGCCATATCTGAGGCACGAAGCGTGATAGACCAGGTCAGAGCCATACCGGAAAACGACTGGCTCAAGGCTCATCGCGACTGGTGGCACACTTTCTATCCAAAGAGCTTTCTGACTCTCGATGACCCGCAAAAGGAAAACTTCTACTGGATGCAGATGTACAAGCTCGCATGCGCCACCCGCGCTGACCGCGCGCTCATGGACAACACAGGTCCTTGGATCACATACACTCCATGGCCCAACGCATGGTGGAACCTCAACGTTCAGCTCTCATACTGGCCGCTGAATGCATCAAACCATCTTGATCTGGCCCAATCGCTCGAAAATGCCATATACGGCAATATCGACAACCTGCGCGACAATGTCCCTGAACCTTACCGTGCCGACGCCCTTGCTATTGACCGTGCTTCAAACCTCAAATGTCAGTCAACTGTAGTCGGAATTCCGGGAACCGGGAACAATGCCGAGATCGGCCTGCTCCCTTGGGTCTGCCACAACCTTTGGCTCATCTACCGCCACAAGATGGATGATTCACTCCTACGCGACAAGCTGTATCCCGTCCTACGGCAGTCAATCAACTACTATCTCCACTTCCTGCGCAAGGAGGAGGATGGCCGGTGGCATCTCCCGACTACCTATTCACCAGAGTATGGCAGCGCAGAAGACTGCAACTTCGACCTCGCCTTGCTGACATGGGGGTGCCGCACGCTCCTCGACATAACCGATCGCCTCAATATTGACGACCCTCTCCGTGACAGATGGCAGGATGTGATCGAAAACCTCACTCCGTTCCCCCAATCCGAAACCGAGGGATTGCTGATCGGACGCAATGCTCCATACACTTTCTCCCACCGCCATTACTCGCACATGCTCGCAGCATATCCGCTCTATCTGCTTGATCCGGACTCGGCCGACAACCGAACCCTCATTGAACGGTCACTCGCACACTGGCAGAGCATGCCCAAAGACCTGCGTGGTTTTTCTGTAACTGGAGCTTCCTCAATCTCCGCCATGCTTGGCAAAGGCAATGATGCCCTGACCTATCTTGATAAATTGTTTGAGCCACGACTATCCGCCAACACTCTCTTTATAGAAGCCGGGCCTGTCATCGAGACTCCGCTGTCGGGCGTACAGTCCATGTTCGACATGATGCTCCAGAGCTGGGAAGGCAAGATACGCGTGTTCCCGGCATTGCCGTCAGCATGGCAGAACATTGCCTTCCGCGATCTCCGCACCGAAGGCGCATTCCTTGTCTCCGCATCCCGACGCAACGGACTCACGGAGTTCACTGCGGTCAAGAGTCTCGCCGGAGAACCTTGTGTCATAGTCACCGACATACCGGAGCCAACTTTCACCGGCGACCGCAAATACCGTATCCGCAAGATAGCTCCATCCACCTACAGCATCGATCTGCGTGCAGGCGAGCAAGTGCTCATACGCCGCAAAGGCGACAAATCACCATGCGTCATCGCTCCACTGCCCAGCTCCCCCGCCAACTGCTACGGAATGAAAAGCGGGATCTAAAGACGATCCACTTTCCAAACAATAAGAAAAAACGCCCTGCATTACGCATATTTTTATGCAATGCAGGGCATTTTATATAACTTTTATTATAATTTTGTCATATTCAAGCAAAATCATAATCAATCACAATTATCAACTTACCACAAAAGAGAAAATACCAACAATGAATTATCTCAAAATCGCGTTCGTTATGCTTGTCGGGTTTTCTGCCGTATGCAAAGCTCAAACCCGTACTCCGGTCTCCTTACCCTCTCTCTTTTCCGACCACATGGTCCTGCAACAGGAAGATTCAGTCCCGATATGGGGCTGGGGAGACGCCAGTGCTACAGTAAACATCGTCGGTAGCTGGGCCCCGGAAGATACAGTCACCGTAGTTGTCGACGATAACGTACGATGGAAGGGAAAAATCAAAACCACAAGTCATGGAGGCCCCTACACATTAAGCTTCCGCACTAAAAACTACAATGACGAAATTCTGCTGAGAGACGTCATGTTAGGTGAGGTTTGGGTATGCAGCGGGCAGTCCAATATGGAATGGTCCACAGCCAATGGTCTCACAGACCAACAGAAAGAGATCGGCGCCGCCAACTATCCTGAAATCCGGTTTTTCAGTTTGGCCAAACGAGCCAGCGAAACATTGCAGGACGATTGCCGTGCCACATGGGAGACATGCACGCCCGACGTCATGCAAAAGCGCAGCGCCGTAGCATATTTCTTCGGCCGACATCTCCACCGTAATCTGAATGTTCCTGTCGGACTTATCGTGTCAGCATGGGGTGGCACGGCGGCAGAAGTCTGGATGCCCGAACAGCTTGTTCCCGACACGCCTGAACAACAGGACATCACAGCCAAAAGAAAAAATCCCTGGTGGCCGGTCGAGGCTGGAAAACTGTACAACAGCATGGTCTACCCTCTGTTCCCCTACCGGATAGCCGGAATAATATGGTATCAGGGCGAATCAAACCGCGACGCAGCCCAACCATATGCTTCGCTGATGAAACATCTCATTCAGGCCTGGCGAAAAGGATTTGATAAGGAAGTTCCTTTCTATCAGGTTCAGATAGCACCCTACAATTATCACTCTCCCGATAATGGTCCGGCCCTTATACGTGAAGCGCAGGAACTGGTGGCACGGACAGTGCCACGCACTGAACTTGTCGTCACAAACGATGTCGGGGAATTCAACAACATCCATCCTATCCGAAAACAGGAAGTTGGAATACGCCTTGGAGAGATTGCTCTGAGCGAAAACTACGGAATCGCAGATAGAGAAGTCCGCAGCCCGTTCCTGACTCATGCCCAGACAGAAAAGAATCGGGTGATACTCACTTTCAGCCATGCCGACGATGGCCTGGTTTGTGCTGACAAACAAATCAAAGGACTCCAGATTGCAGGCGAGGATGGCGTTTTTGTAGATGCCAAAGGTCTTGTAAAAGGAAACCAGCTTACTGTCTATGCTCCGGGCATCAAACAACCGGTTGCCATACGCTACTGTTTTGATGATTCTACTGTCGGCAACCTGTTCAGCCGACAAGGCTTACCGGTAGCACCATTTCAGAAAACCCTCTGACCGGAAATAACTTCTGTCAACCACAAAACAAACCGCCCTGCACGACCGTAGTCGGCAGGGCGGTAGCTTATGGCTTAGAGTATGGCTGTTGGAATTAGCCGTTTACTTTCTTCATGTGAGCGATAAGATCGAGAACCTTGTTAGAGTAGCCGATCTCATTGTCATACCAAGAAACAACCTTAACGAAAGTCGGAGTCAGCTGGATACCGGCCTTTGCGTCGAAGATTGATGTCAGGGGGCAGCCGAGGAAGTCGCTCGATACAACTGCGTCCTCAGTGTAACCCAGAATGCCCTTCAGTTCGCCTTCGCTGGCTTCCTTCATAGCTGCGCAGATCTCCTCGTAGGTAGCGGGCTTAGCCAGATTTACGGTCAGGTCAACTACTGATACGTCGAGGGTAGGCACGCGCATCGACATACCTGTCAGCTTGCCGTTCAGTTCGGGGATTACCTTACCTACAGCCTTGGCAGCACCGGTCGACGACGGGATGATGTTGCCGCTGGCAGCACGGCCGCCGCGCCAGTCCTTCATCGAAGGTCCGTCTACTGTCTTCTGAGTAGCGGTGGTAGAGTGTACGGTGGTCATCAGGCCTTCTACTACGCCGAACTTGTCGTTCAGGACCTTGGTGATAGGTGCGAGACAGTTGGTGGTGCAAGATGCGTTAGATACGAACTGTGTGCCCTTTACGTACTTGTCCTGGTTTACACCGCATACGAACATGGGGGTGTCGTCCTTTGAGGGAGCCGACATTACTACATACTTCGCACCTGCCTCGATGTGTGCCTGTGCTTTTTCCTTGGTCAGGAACAGACCGGTTGACTCTACAACGTATTCTGCGCCTACTTCGCCCCATGCGATTTCTGCGGGGTTCTTGCATGCGGTTACGCGGATAGGCTTGCCATTGACGATAAGAAGATTCTTTTCAACATCGCATTCAACGGTGCCATCGAAGCGGCCATGCATGGTGTCGTACTTCAGCATGTAAGCCATGTAGTCAACAGGAAGAAGGTCGTTGATTGCAACAACCTCGATGTCGTCACGCTTGGTCGATGCACGGAATACGAAGCGACCGATACGACCGAAACCGTTAATACCTATTTTTGTCATAATCGTTAGTATATATAAGTGTTTTGGGTTATGATCTCTTATATGAAATCTTTTTTACCTTGAGGAATAAACGCTATTATTCACACCCGGCAAAGTTAGTAAATTTTTCTCACATTATTATCTATCATCCTGATTTTATTCTTTTTTTGTCTATTTTCGCTTTACCGCAGACTATTATTAATTTTAACCCTCTAACGATCATTCCATATCGCCGCGATAACTGTCTCTTTTTTTGGCAGTACCGACTCTTATTTGTATTTTTGTGAACAATCCGGCCATCTCCACCGTATTGTATGGCAGTAGCTTATTCAATCACTTTTTTATCGTTTCATATGGCTAAGTTTATTACCGAATTCAAGGAATTCGCCATGAAGGGTAACGTCATCGACATGGCTGTCGGCGTAATCATCGGTGCCGCTTTCGGAAAGATCGTCTCTTCTCTGGTCGACGACATCATCATGCCGCTGATCGGAGTCGTGACCGGCGGCATGAACTTCACCGACTACAAGTTCGTTATCCAGAAGGCCGTCCTCGACGGACAGGAAGTCATAAAGCCCGAAGTTACCATGAATTGGGGTGCTTGGGTACAGACTATTGTCGACTTCCTCATCGTGGCCTTCTGTATCTTTGTGGCTATCAAGTTCATCAACAATCTCCGCCGCAAGAAGGACACCGAGCCCGAACCCGCTCCGGCTCCCGCACCCGAACCAACCAAAGAGGAGCTGCTCCTCACCGAGATTCGCGATCTCCTGCGCCAACAGCAGCAAAACAAAAACTAATATATCATCTATCATAACAACGCCGGCCGCAACAGTCTTTTCACAGACTCTTGCGGCCGGTTTTATGTTGGTTGACGACAGCACCGGGCTATTTCACATATTTGTCCACAGCCTCCTTGATACTATTCCCCGACATATTGCGCTCCAGAATTGTTCCGTCCGGACCGAACAGCATTATCATCGGTATGCCGTTGAATCCATACAGACTCATCACAGTCATCCCGCCGCTCATCATCTGCGGCCACTTGTAGCCATGCTCCTCTATGGCCTTTATGGTATTTTCCGGCTTATCCCATGTGGCCACACCGAGTAGCATGAACTTATCATTGTCCTTTATCTCCTCATAGAGCGGCTTGAGCGTCTCTTCAGCCACCCTCTTGCACGGACCGCACCAGCTTGCCCAGAAATCCACCAGGACATACTTTCCTTTACCCACATAGTCCGATAGCTTGACCTCGGCGCCTTCCGGTGTCTTTCCCTCAAAGTCTACGTACATCCGGCCGGGCGACGTCTGGAGCTCTACCTCTTTCTGCTCGCTTATCGATTTGGTAAATTCCAGATTCTTCAGTCTGTCCGGCAGATTCTCTACCACGGCAAACCACTCCTCGGGTGTCGACATAAACGAGTATTCTCTCAGCAGGTACTCTCCATATCCGTTGGCATTTCCGCCTATCTGGCTACGGAATGCCTCCTTGTATGGCCTGTAGATCTCCTCGCTGAATTTATCAAGGGCCGCGTTCAGCTCCGCTTTGTCTGTCTTCGTGTCCTTTATCTCCTGGGAGATACGCATCAGCTCCTCACTCTTTGCGTTCATCCCGTTGAGCTTGCGGTTCAGCTCGCCTATCGATCTGTCGGCCGCGCAGTGTCTGTCAAAATCCACATAGACAGTATCCTCAAGCACAACGTTGGCATACATCCTGTCCAGGTCAATTCTCACAAACGCATCGCGGTCATAAGTTCCGGTTATCTGAAACTTGCCGTCCTTCACCTCTACGGCCTCCAGACACTTGTCGTTGTCATAATCCCTCACATAGACAGGCGTCCCGTCCTTGCCCTCGGCCGTACCGATTATCACAAAATCGGTAGCCGAAGCAGTCAGCCCGCACATCATGCTCAGGGTTGCAGCCTGCAGTATCTTGTTCATGTTTGTCAATTTATTTGTTCTACAATATGTCAAGCTCGGCTATGGCTGTACCCTCACCCTTGCCGGCGGTCTCCAGCGTCACTATCCTCACATAGCGGCTCTTCACCGGCTTGCTCAGGTAGTGGTAACGGCGCGTAGGATCATTCACCAGATTGCCGAATTCAAACTTCCCGACACTCTTCCATTTCTTGCCGTCATTGCTCGTCTGTATTTCGCCGGCGGCAAGCATTCCGCCTCCGGTCTCGGTCTGCGGTGTATATGCAATACCCTTTATCAGCTCTTTGCGGCCCATATCTATCGTTATTCGCGCATCCTTTCCATCGCCCGAATACCAATAGCTTCCCGTATCACCGTCTATGGCCTTGTCAGCCTCATGCTTCTCGGTGCCCGACGGCTCAGCTGTAACCTTCCAGCCCGTTTTGGCATAGCCGATGATATTCTCGGCCACTGCCCCGCTCTCATTGCCCACTACGGCTATAGCCTTCACCACTCCGGGAACTGCCGTAAACGGACCTTCATACTTCGTCGACTCTGCCGTCGGAGTGCTGCCATCCGTGGTATAATGTATCGTATAGCCCATGCTCAGGGTCTCGGCCGGATTGGCCTCTCCCCTCTTCCAAGCGAAGTCATGCATCTTGGCACTGACAGTCACTGTGTTGGCGGCATCATTGCTTATGGTCAGCTGCGGCGGACGCGATTTGTAGTGATGGGCCGACACACTGCTGAGATAAGGCGTGGCTCTCGATTCAAGCACTCTTATACGTATCCCGTCGGCCTCGACATCCGGGAAGCGTATTATCCTCTTGTAGCCCACATTCGTGACAGTGTCTATCGCGCTCCACACCCCGTCTGTCAGAGCGTCTACAGCAACCTTCTCTATCCGCTCGCTGCTTGTGGCTATCGGCTCCTGCAGCACTATGCGGTTTATCGGCGCCCGGTTCTTCAGCTTTATCTCTATCGCACTGCTGGCATCAACCCACGTACCGTTGTCACCGTCCGTCAACGCCTTGTCGGCATCCGAACCTTGCAAAAGATCAGTCCCTTCGCCATAAGTCTCGCGTATACGCTTCCCTACATCGCTCAACACCGCCAGCTCTCGCTCCGAGAAGCGGCCCTCGCGGTTAGGCGGTATATTGAGTATCAGAGTCGAGTTGCCGCCTACTGAGCGCTCGTATATGTCAAATACATCATCCGCCGAACGGACGCTCTGCTTGTCATCATCGCGGTAGAACCACCCCGCGCGTATCGACGTATCCACCTCAGGTTGCTGATAATGAAGATATTTCGACGAAGCCAGTTTGGCCCGGCTGCCAAGATCATAGTCAGTCATGTCGCGGAAAACGGTCATTGTGTCAGGATTTCCGTCATAACCTACCACGTTCCACTCCGTGTCGCGTGTATCACCGGCTTCGTTGCCGCACCATCTCACATCCTCTCGGCCGAATATCACAGCCTCGGGTGCCAGTGTGCGTATCAGTTCGCGCCACGCCGGATAGTTGTACGTCTGGCCACCCTTGCTCTTGGGATGTGCGCCGTCAAACCACACCTCATGTATCGGGCCGTATTCAGTCAGCAGCTCGAACAGCTGGTTCATGAAATACTCGTTATAGTCATCCAGCTCAAATTCAAACGTGGTCTTGTTCTCAAACGGCCGGCCCTCTACATCGCGCGGTATCTTGCGCATAGTCTTCTTGCTCAGGTTGCCGTAAAGGCCTTCGGGATTCTCTATCTGATACAGATCGGCCGGCGACAGATACACACCCATCTTCATGCCATACTTCGCACACGATTTCGACAGATCCCTTATCACGTCGCCCTTGCCGCCCATATATGGCGACGACATTATGCCGTGGTCCGTGTAGCGGCTCTGCCATATCACGAAACCGTCATGATGCTTGGCCGTCACCACAACCATCTTCATACCTGCGTCCTTCATGGCCTTTACCCACTGGTCGGTGTCTATCGACTCCGGAGCAAATACCGCCGGATCCTCGAAGCCCGTGCCCCACTCGCGGCGGGTGAACGTATTCGGGCCAAAATGTATGAACGCTATGAACTCGTTTTCAAGCGCGTTCATCTGTTGCCTTGTCGGTACAACCCTTATCGCTTTCTCCACTATGGTTGCCTCCGTATCGGTCGGATCAACCTTTATGGTATTGACTGTCGGAAGTGATTCCTGTGCGTTAGCCGCAGCGGCGGCACATACTATGGCCGCGGTAGTTATGATCTTCAGCATAAGTCGCCGTCGTTGTTGTTTAGAGTGTGCATAATAGGCCTATTATGCACACTCTTGGTTTTTTATTTCACAAGTTTGTCCAGAGCTTCGAAGTCTATCACAGGAGCTGTCCCGTGAGCCTCACGCTTGAATTTGGAGCCATACGGAGTGGTCTCGTTCACAAATCCGCAGTTCTGCAGATAGAAGCAATTATCCTTCACGCCGCCGTTGAAGTCTGTACGTATTCCCTTGGCTCCGGTATTGTCACAGGTAAAGGTACTCTCCGTCACCTCATACCAGTTTCCGTTGTTGTCTCTCACCCATTGGTTGCCGAATACCACGCTTCTTGGCTTGAAGCTCTGGGCCGGATTGAAACATTCCAGGAATGAATGGGGACGTGTATACCACGTGTCGGTCTGCGGACGCTGAAGCTGCGACAGCAGGTGCCACTCCCCTTTCTCATCACCGAAATATCCGGTGTATACTGTGTTGCCCTTGCCATCCGGACGCACTCTCACCAGTGTGCGGTAGGTCTTGCCGGCCTCCCATGGATAGCTCATGAAGCTTTGTTTGCCCGAGCCCTCGTTACCGAAGTTCTGCGCTGTCACACCATCACCTTTGGCAAGGATCTTGACATCCATATTTTCCGGTATATCGCCGGGATTATCTGTCTCATACGGACTCCAAACCGAGAACAGCACTCTGTAGGTAGAGTTGCCGCCGTTGCCATCAGCTATCGACTGGATTCCCATATATCCCTCGCCGAAGCCCGTCAGCATGAAGTAGGTTCCATTCACATCATTTCCTTCCGGTACAGTCACTTCATTGTAGAAGTACTCCACATTCTTGGCCGGAAGAGTATAGTTCATGTGAACCGACGGTCCGCGTCTCGACCAGTAGGCATCGGCTGTCTGATCATACGTCGAATAGTGCATCTCGCCCTGTGTGGCCGCACCTGCTACTGCTATCCCGTCTATATCGCCGAAATTTGCTCCGCTTTTCGTCAGACCTTGTATGTCTACACGTGTATAGCCTGGAGCCGAGATATTGAAGTTTCCGGCCTCGTAATACGTCGTATTACCACCCTTCAACTCTACTTCATGGCTTGTACCGTTTACCGTTACCTTGATTTTCGAGCTCGATCCTGCGCTGCCGGCCGTACCGTTCACCCACAGTGTCAATTCTCCGGCCGATGAGGTCTTGAAGTAGAACGATAGTACCGTTTCCGGATTGTTCCAGTTCATTATATCACCGTTGCTGGTCATTATAGCCGACTCGCGCTCTTCATAGTTTGGTTTGGATGACTCTTCCGATGTCACATACACATTACCAATGGCGGGTATCTTCACCGCATTCGCCGGTACAACTACCGGATGTGTCGGCGTTACTTCCGGATCCTCTTCCTTGTTCGAGTCTGAGCAACACAGCAATGCTGTCGATAACAACAGGGCCGTTGTTGCCATTATGGTTATATTTTGTCTCATGATAATTGTTTATAAGCTGATTATTTATATTACTGACACTATCGTTCGATTCTCACTTACGCCCGAAGTCTGCCGGGATCTCGCCCCACTCCTCCGTCTGCCATTTCAGCAGCTTGTTCCGGTATTGGTGAGTCTGTAGCCACTGTTCGGCCCGCGCAAGCAGTCCCATTATGCAGGCATTCTTGGCCGTTGCCGTTATTTGAGTGTTAGCCTTGCGTTTCCTCACCCACGACAGAGCCGTCTTGCTGTCCGAATATATCACCGTGTCATGCTTGCCTTCCTTCTGGAGAAGCGCCAGGGCATGGACTATTGCCAGAAACTCACCTATGTTGTTCGAGCCTCCGGCCATCGGGCCTACATGAAATATCTGGGCCCCTGTACGCAGATCCACGCCCCTGTACTCTACAGGTCCTGGATTGCGCGAACACGCCGCATCCACAGCTATCGCATTGTTCTCAACCCCCTGTATCGCCGACGGATTCACTATGTCTGGTGTGTGGGCGGCTATGCTCTTTATCAGACCGATATGATCCGATGGGTTCCCACGATACGCTTCTATAGCTGCCTCCTGCGAACTGAAGCTCTTGTATTTCGCATCCGGAAAACCCTCTATCTGCTCGCGGCACTCGTCCCACGAGTCAAATACACCCGTGTCGCGCCCCTCCCACACTACATAATATTTCTTTCTTGTATTCATGACATGCTGATGAATATGCTTATGTCCACTGCCCTGCATCCGGCCGCCTCCGCTATCCTGCGGTTGACCGCCTTACCGAGAAATGTATAGGTCGCCCGTTGCAACCCCGGCAGAAGCTTTATGGCATTGTTGGTCCCGTCACAGTCCGACAGATCAGTCAGTAGTGTTGTCAGACAATTGGTCATCGCCATTGCTGCCGTGCGCGGAACCACACTGCCCGCATTCACATAGCAGACCCTCGGTGCCTCGCTCAGGTCTCTGAACCGTCGGTTCTCGGCTGAGTCGATCACTGGAAGACTCGGAAACATCTTGCCGGCATTGTCGGTCAGATCAAATATCACGACTCCCCTCTTCATCAGCTGCACTCGGTCTGAATCTATCCGTTCTATTGTCTTTCCACTTATGGTGTTGATCACCACATCTGCCGACCTCAGGGCCCTATCCAGAACATTCGGATGCATGGCCGAGGTGATGGCCCACGGGCCAAGCTCTCTGGCGGCTCGACGGAGCGAATAGACATCGCTGTCAAACATTCTCACCGTAGCGCCGGCTCCTGATGCGGCCCGGGCCGCCGCACATGCTGCTATCCCCGACCCTATTATGGTCACCTCACACGGCACTATACCGGCCACTCCTCCCAGCAGTATACCCTTGCCGCTATCCGCGTCAGCCAGCATCGACGAAGCTATCGCTATGGCCGTGCGGCCGTCTATCTCGCTCAGTATATCAGCAAATGGCGTATTGCCGTCGCTGTCGCTCACAAGATCCAGGGCGATCGCTATGATATGGCGCTGAAGCAGCTGACGGATTGCCTCGGCGCTCTGCCGCTCAGGCTGTAGCAGAGTCAGCAGCATCGCTCCTCGCCTCAGCTTGCATATATCGGCCGCGCTGAGCGGTGCCAGCGATATCACTATATCGCTCGACAGAGCCTCAGTCCTCGTACCTATGATAGCACCGCCACGCTCATAGCGGGCATCATCATAATGTATGGTCTTGGCCGCACCCTGCTCCATCTTTACCCGGTAGCCGCGCTCGGTCAGTATTCTCACGCCCTCGGGCGTCAGCGGAAACCGGCGCTCTCCGGTGCCTTGACACCCCGGCAGTCCTATCGTGAGCGACTGATGGGCCTCAAGCACCGGCATTGGCTGCTCAAGCGGCGTATGTGAGTCAGAGCGGTCGTTATTCATGATCTTTTAAGGATGTTTATGTTAATGGATCTGAGCTGTATTTTTGAGGGAATTTACCCGAAAGACAGCCAAAGACATTGACAATCAGAATATGTTGAGTGAGTTAAATTGGCAAATGGTTGGTGTCGACCTACTTTGCTGATTTTGCGGACGATTTATTTTAAGTTTTGTTATTCGGCACCCTCTTGGTCAGGTTGAATTCCTTTATGAAGCGTTCGGCCGATTCCGTCACTTCACTCTCTGCTTCCAGCAAATCCCCCGCAAACCGGCAGATCGCCTTCGAGTAGTATGGCATTCGGGCTGCCAGACCGGCTTTTATGAACTCAAGAAGCTCATCATCCCCTTTGTCGGCTATCAACGGTCTCTTGTGACGGCCGCGCAACAGACGGGTATGTAGCTTGCCCAGTGTCGTTTCCAGAAGCACGGTGGTGCCCATCGAGTTCATATAGTCCATATTGTCGAAATGGCACGGCGTCCCGCCTCCGCAGGCCACCAGCACATTCTCAAACTCGGCTACTTCGTGGAGCATCGAACGTTCTATCTTCCTGAAACCCTCCTCTCCCTTTTCGGCAAATATCTGGCGTACAGTCGAATGAAAGCGTTGCTCTATATAGTTGTCAAGATCTATGAACTCCACCTCTGCCATCTTGGCTACATTGCGGCCCAAGGTCGACTTGCCGCTACCCATGTAGCCTATTATGAAGATCGGCTTCATTTGCCCGATTTGTATGCCGGGTCAAATATCATGTTCAGAAGATGGGCCAGACGCAGACCGCCGTTCACAAGTTGCTGCTCCACTACCGGAGTCCATGTAGCCACTTCGTCATAGCTGATCTTCGTACCTTCGGGCATTGCTCGGTATATCTGGTCGGCTATCACCAGGTTCTGGCGCGCCCAGTCATCTATACTGCCACGTATCACGGCCTTCTGCTGTGCCGGTGTCAGCCTGTCTATCTGCTCCTGCCATTCCGTGTAGCTCCACTTGTGCGCCGATTCAGGTATGCTTGAATCCCAGATCGAATGAAGATTTGCCGTACGGCCGAAATACTCCACCTTCACTCGGTTACCACCTAAGTCCGACGCATGTCCCATGTGCATGGGCTGATGCAGATCACCCACTATGTGGATCAGTATCTTCAGTGCCAGTTGCTTGTCAGCCGCAGGCTTGTTCGGATCGCTCAATATCTCGCTCTGCGCACGGATCGCCGTCAGGACATCGCCGTTCGGATTCATGTAGGCTGTTTCAAACGTCTCGTCCGCATTGACGTTCTTATAGTGCCAGGTTTTGCTGTAGGCATATTCCGGCGTGTGGCTTGCATTGTCCAGCCAATTCGCCCAGTAAACCATCGACTTGCCTTCAAACAGACTGTCCACCTTGGCCTTTGTTGTTTTGGTAAGGTGCTTTTCTGCTATGTAACATGTCACATCGTGACCCTTCTGTCCCCATGCCAATGCGGCAAGTGCTACTGTGAGAAGCCATCCGGCTATTATGATTCTTTTCATTGTGGTTGATTGGTAATTTTTGCAAAGCTAATCAAAAACCGTGGAACTTTTTTGCGAAATATCCCTTTTTATGGACTTTAACTGCGTTTTTTCTTCTACGGCTACACACAGAAAGCCGGGAGACATCTATGCGATATCTCCCGGCAATATGTAGTTGTTTAGATGTCAGTCGGCTCTATATCAATCGATTTCTTCGTCAGCCTCATAACCACCCATCTCACGGATAGCGTTCTTCAGCATAACATACTGCTGGAACAGGTGGTTCACAGGAACTTCACCCTTTGTGTAGTCATGCATCGGGCTCTTCAGGAAGAAGCTCAGGAAGCGCTGGATGCCATGACGGCCGGCGCGGGCTGCGAGATCGCTCAGGAGTACCAGGTCAAGGCACAGGGGAGCGGCGAGGATTGAGTCGCGGCACAGGAAGTTGATCTTGATCTGCATCGGATAGCCCATCCAGCCGAAGATGTCGATATTATCCCAGCCCTCCTTGTTGTCGTTGCGCGGAGGATAGTAGTTGATACGTACCTTATGGTAGTAGTCGGTATACAGGTCGGGCTGCTCTTCCGGAACGAGGATCGACTCCAGGGTCGACAGCTTGCTCACCTCCTTGGTACGGAAGTTTGCGGGCTCGTCGAGAACCAGACCGTCGCGGTTACCGAGGATATTGGTTGAGAACCAGCCGCTCAGGCCAAGGCAACGGGTGCCGATGATGGGAGCGAAACCGCTCTTTACCAGTGTCTGACCGGTCTTGAAGTCCTTGCCGGCGATAGGCATGCCGGTCTTTTCGCTCAGCTCCCACATTGCGGGTATGTCAACTGTGGTGTTGGGGGCGCCCATGATAAACGGACAGCCTTCCGACAGTGCTGCGTATGCGTAGCACATCGACGGTGCGATGTGTTCCTTGTCATCAGCCTTCATGGCAGCCTCGAGAGCCTCCAGTGTGCCGTGGATCTTCTCGTCAACCGGTACATAAACCTCGGTCGATGCTGCCCACAGTACTACTACGCGGTCTACTCCGGTCTCTTTCTTGAAGTTACGGATATCCTCGCGGATCTGCTCGGTCATATCCCAGCGGTCCTTGACGTCCTTGACGTTGTCACCGTCGAGACGCTTTGCATAGTTGTGGTCGAAAGCAGCCTTCATAGGCTTGATAGCCTCGAGCTCATCCTTTACAGGATTGATATCCTTCTCCTTCAGCACCTCTGCGTTGATTGCGCTCTCGTATGCGTTGGCAGGATATACGTCCCATGCGCCGAATACTATGTCATTCAGATCAGCGATAGGAGCTATTTCATTGTATTTGAGATACTTCTTGTCTGCGCCCTTGCCTACACGGATCTTATCGTATTGGGTCATCGAACCTACGGGCTTGGCCAGACCCTTGCGGGCCATCAGAACTCCGGTCATAAACGTCGACGTTACGGCGCCGAGGCCTACAACGAGCACGCCGAGCTTGCCGTTGGCGGGCTTAACATTAGTCTCTTTCATGATTGGTCTTATTGATTTATAGTTGTTTATTCGTGCTTTTTTTACCATTTGGCTATGACATTTTGATAGTCTCCGACCAAATGCGTGCCAAAAGTACAAGGAATTTTTCGACCTGAAAAATTTTTTGACATATAATTTCAACCCCAATTGTTAATATTAGCTAAAATAAGCCCACATTACACAATTTGGGTTAATTTCTCAGATTGTTAGCTGTTGAAATGTTAACCGATTATAATGCTACGTCAAGCACATCCGACAGCTTGCCGATCATCGAAGGATCTGTAGCGGCATCTTCATCCGCAGTCCAGCCTTTTCCCTTGATCCAGGCAGTGCGGCAGCCTATGCTGCGTGCCGGCAGTATATCCTTCTTGAGCGAGTCGCCTATCACAAGCACCTCAGACGGTCTCAGCCCCAGAGCCTCGACCCCCAGCTCAAAAATACGAGGATCAGGCTTCCTGACGCCGACAACAGCGCTCTCTACGATGCTCTGGAAATACTTGCGCAGGTCGAAGTCCGACAGCACAGCCTCCACATTGCCGTAGAAATTGCTTACCAGCACCATCGGATACCTTGCATACAGCGCATCGAGCGTAGGACGCGCTTCCTCCACACATTCTCTGGCCGCGCGGTAGCAGTAACGGGCTACCGGCTCAGTATAGAGATCCGCGGCTCCTGGAGCAAGATGTCCGGTCTCCACAAGCTGGTCAAGCTCTATACGCACCTTTATCCGCATCAAGTCCAGGAAGTTATGGTGGGGGAGTATGTGGCGGGTCTTCGCAAGTTCGCGCTCTGCATATACATACGCATCGCGGAAGGCTGTCTTATCCACCGGCACTCCGGCATTTCTGTACCCCTCCCATATCACCTCGCTCCAATGTGTGCCACGGCTGTCTATAGTTCCGCCGTAGTCAAATATAATACCCTTGAGTTCAGTATTTTCCATCTTTCAACGCTTTTGTAAAGTTGCGGCAGATACGCTCATGACGCAACACCATCATAACCAGCAATCCGTTTAGCACCACAAGTTCGAACGCGAAATACAGCCACGGCATCTCAAGCAGCAGCGAGCAGAACAATGCTATCGTTCGCCAGTTGAAGCTCAGGATGTTAGTATACTTCATAAGCGGCAGGCTCTTCTTGCGGAATGCGTCGCGGAAGCTCTGCGGAGCCTTGTTGGCCGAGCCGAAACGTTCGGCGAGCGTGCGCCTAAGTTCCTGAAGGGCAGGGGTAGTAGCTTCCTGTTGAAGAGTGTAGTTTGTATAGAACGACAGCGAAAGCTTCTGCCAGAAGTTCTTGCTCCACGACAGCGATGCAAGCTTCTTCTTCAGCGCGAAAGAATTTTCAAGCTCGCTACCATCCTCACCCTTAAGGAAATACAGGTGTATCTGGCGGTAGCAGTCAGCCATGGCGGCCTGCTTCGCATGACAAAGTCCGGCAGTCACGGCCATAACCCATATGACCCACGTGTGAGCCATAAAAAATTCCGATGTCATGTTCTCGCGCAGACATATAGCTACGTAAATGGTTGCAAACCAGACATCTCCGCTCAGTCCGTCGAGTATTCTGCCCAGACGCGAATAGTTCTGGGTCATACGCGCAAGCTGGCCGTCGGCGCTGTCAAACGAGTTTGCCCACACCAGCAATGCCATACCTATCAGGTTGATAGCCAGATTGGGATAATAGAACGCCACGCCGGCTCCTATCCCTAAGAATATCGAGGCTATCGTTATGGCATTGGGTGTAGCACCTAACTTCTTGGCTATCACCGCCCATACGTATCCTATAGGTCGATAAAACGCCAGGTCGATGTGCTCTTCGGTGTCCATCGACTTGAGTGTGGCCTTGTAATCGGCTCGCAGTCTTGCGAATGCCGATCCCTGCCTTTTGTTCGATAATTCGCTGGAGGTCATAGGTCAAGATATTTCTTGATTTCGGCTACAATACATTTGGCTATGTGGGGGGCGGCTTCATTGCGGCACGGTGCGAAACTGGGCCAGTCGTTGAAGTCTATTATCCTGATCTGCCCGTCGTTGGACACTATGCAGTCGCCGCCGTAGATCTTCACGTCGAGAGCTTCGGAAGCCCTGTTGCATATATCGCGCAAATGCTTGAGGTCGAAGGGAATACCCTTGCTCTTTCCGTTTATCGCCTCATGGCCGTACTTGCTGTGGCCCTCATCATAGGGATAGAACCAGAAAAAGTACGAGGAACCGTGTACGCCATAGAATTTTATGAGGTCGCCGTCGAGGTGACGGTTGATGACGGCACGCTTGATTCCGCGGAGAAAATATTCCTGCAAAACCTCCTGAGCCTCCTCAGGATGACGCACATAGCTCACGTCTTCCTTGTGCATCGCATGGAAGTCGCCTCGCTTTATCCAGGCGCGGCTCATGTCGATATTTTTCATGGCGGCGACGACGCCTTCGTCGGTGTTAACCATCAGACTCTCAGGGTACGGGATGTTGCTGCCGATGAGTATCCTGGTCATGCGCTCACGGGTGCAATTTTCGATGCCATAGCCTGAGTTTATGACCAGACAACCCTGATCCTCAAGCTTTTGGAGCAGAGATATGGAACGCTGCTCGCGACACATGTCGACAAATATCCTGTAACCGTCGGCTTCGCCGGCACATAACTGCTCTTCACTGAACACGTTAACTTCGTATCCGCGCTTGCGGAGCTGATCGGCCACGAGATTGAAGATCGCGGCATCGTTTCCTATGTGGTTTGGCGAATACGCGCCGGCACGCATTATGCCGGCAATTTTGATTTCGGCCATTATGATTGGTATTAAAAAGATGGGTCAGTTGATGCAACCTAAGAAAGCTTCGGCACCTGCGATATCGCCGGCATGGTCGACATCGACGATCTTGTCGATGGGGAATGCGCGGAGCGAGAGTCCGGCATCGAGCAGGGCTCGCTGATAGTTTCTCATGCGGGAGATTCCGCGGGCCATGCAGTCGTCAAGGACCTGCAGGGCGGGGGAGGTGAGTCCGTACACACCTCCGGAGACAAAGCGCGTGTCATCGCGGCGGGTGTCGGTGAACGCGGTGATGCGCATGTCGGGTCCGGCGGATACATAGAGGGGCTTCTCGTCGTCGACAAAGGGGGTGACGGCCATGCATCCGTCGGCGGTGGTGTCGGCCTCAAAGGCGGCGATATAGCGTGCGAAGTCATCCTCGCGGAATATGGTGTCGACGGTGGTGAGGCAGAACTTACCGGACGATGCGGCCTCGGGGAATGCCTTGCTGACCTGATGGAAGCTGTGCATCGAACTCGGGGTGGATTTTACGACAAGCCGGAGCGGCACGGGGAGTTCCAACGACCCGAGGTATTCCCGGACCTGTGTCATCTGTTCGTTGACAATGACGCAGAGCGACTCGGGATTGTTGCGCATGAATATGTCGATGAGGCGCCCGATCATCGGTCGGCCGCACAGTTTAACCAGCGGTTTGGGCAGTTTTATGCCTTCCTGCACCAGGCGAGATCCTTCGCCGGCCGCTATGATGGCGTAGTTCATAAGGGTTTGTTTTATTCGTCAGTCTTGGTCAGATCGAGCACGACATTGTCGTGCTTGTTCTTCTCATGATAGAGTTTGCGTAATGGGTTTGCCGTGGCCTCGGTGTGGGATGAGCGGCGGCGGTATATGTCGATGGCCTCGTAGATGGCCGACCGGAGCGAGTCGGGCGAGGCCAGACCTTTTCCGGCGATGTCGTAACCGGTTCCGTGGTCGGGAGATGTGCGCACGAATGGGAGTCCGGCGGTGAAGTTGACACCCTGATCCATTCCCAGAGCCTTGAACGGAGCCAGCCCCTGGTCGTGATACATGGCCAGAATACCGTCGAAATGCTTGTAGGCACCGCTTCCAAAGAATCCGTCGGCGGCATAGGGGCCGAAAGCGGTGATCTTGCAGCAGTCGGAGGCTTCGCGGATAGCGGGGATGATGATCTGCTCCTCTTCGGCGCCGAGGAGGCCGTTGTCGCCGGCGTGGGGGTTGAGTCCGAGCACGGCTATGCGCGGGCGTTCGATAGCGAAATCGCTTCTGAGCGAGGCGTCGAAGGCGCGAATTTTGTCGACCACGAGCTCCTTGGTGAGCGAGGATGCTATCCTGGAGACGGGGATGTGGGATGTGACGAGCGCCACTTTCATATTCTCGTCGAGGAGAATCATGAGGGCCTTGCTGCCGTCGGCCGCCGACGATTCGAGGTATTCGGTGTGTCCGGGGAAGCAGAATGTGTCGCTCTGTATGTTGTGCTTGTTGATGGGAGCGGTGACGAGCACATCGATGGCTCCGGCCATCAGGTCGGCCACGGCCAGCTCGAGAGCGGCGAATGCGGCCTTTCCGGCGGCGGGGGTCGACTGTCCGGGCTCGACCTTGAGGTCGGCCGGCATCTCGACTTCGACAAAGTTGTATACTCCGGGCCGCGCTTCGCCGGCGCTTCTGACGACGTTCGGCTGCATGGGCTGCAGGTCGAGCGACTTGCGGTAATAGTTGGCCACTTTGGTCGATCCGTACACCACCGGCGTGCAAAGCTCGATCATGCGCTCGTCGGCAAATGTCTTAAGTATCGTTTCGTAGCCTATGCCATTGATATCACCGTGAGTGATACCTACTTTAAGTTTTCGTTCGGTTGTCATGCGAAATCTATTGTCAGTCGATACGGGTTCCAATTATCCCGATCAAGCCGCTAAGTTACGCATTTTTCCGCAAACGCGGGCAAGCAAGGCGCGTAAGGTGTTGATTTTTGAGAATCCGGAATGTTTGTCGTATCTTTGCAGGGTACCAATTATCACAAATTCAACTGCAATTCCAAGCCATGAGAAAAATCGTCGCTATGTTTGCCTTAACGCTGCTGAGTCTGGGCAGCGCCAGGGCCGAACGTGTAGTCCAGCCTTTCAATTCGGACTGGACGTTCAGATTTGCCCACGGGTTCAATGACAAGCCCCGCCGTGTGGATCTTCCGCACACATGGAATGCGGCAGACGCCCTTTCGGGCCGTGCCGACTATTTCCGGGGTATGGGTGTGTATGAGAAGCCGCTTGTCTACGATCCGTCGTGGGCGGGCAAGCGTGTGTATCTGCGTTTCGAGGGATCGAACGAGGTGACGACTGTCTTTGTGAACTCCCGGTTCGCGGGCGAGCACAAGGGCGGCTACGGCGCATTTGTCTTCGACATAACCGACCTTCTGAATCCCGAAGGCAAGAACTCGCTGACGGTCAAGGTGACCAACGCGCTCAACCTCGACATAATGCCCCTTGTGGGCGATTTCAACATGTATGGAGGCATATACCGCGATCTCAACATAATCGCCGTTGATCCGCTCCACATATCGCTGACCGACTATGGCTCGCCCGGCGTCTACCTCACCCAGCAGGAGGTGAGCCGCGAAAGGGCACGTGTGGAGGCCTCGGTGCTGGTGGAGAACCAGGGAGCGGGGGAGTCGGCGGGCACAGTGTCGGTGCGCATAAAGGACGGCGACAGGACCATCGCCGAGAAATCGGCCGGATTCAGCGCCGCGCCCTCCGAGGTGTCGACCGTCAGGCTACCGATCGAGATCGAGAAGCCCCATCTGTGGAACGGCCGCAAGGATCCGTTCATCTATACCGCCGACATAACCATCACCGACAGCGACGGCAACGTCACCGACCGGCTGACGCAGCCACTCGGCCTGCGCTACTACTCGGTAGATCCCGACAATGGCTTCAGTCTCAACGGTGAGCGCGTGCAGCTCCACGGCGTGTGCCGCCATCAGGACAGGGCGGAGCGTGGCAACGCGCTGCTGCCGATGCACCACGCCGAGGATGTGGCAATAATGGAGGAGATGGGCGTCAACGCCGTGCGTCTGGCCCACTATCCGCAGGCCACGCAGTTCTACGACCTCATGGACAAGAGCGGCATGGTGGTATGGGCCGAGATTCCCTTCATAGGCCCCGGAGGCTACCCCGACCGCGGCTTCAACGATCTGCCCGCCTTCCGCGAGAACGGCAAGGAGCAGCTGCGCGAGCTCATACGCCAGCACTACAACCATCCGTCGATATGCTTCTGGGGAATGTTCAACGAGCTCAAGACCCACGGTGACAATCCGATAGGCTACGTGACCGAGCTTGACAGCATAGCCCACGCCGAGGACCCCACGCGCCTCACCACCGCTGCGAGCTTCCTCAGCAACGAGGCGCCGATCAACGGCGTGACCGACCTGATAGCCTGGAACCAATATTTCGGCTGGTATGGCGGCAAACCCTCCCACATGGGCGTATGGCTCGACAAGGTCCACAAGGACTTCCCGAAATACCGTGTCGGAGTAAGCGAATATGGCGCCGGAGCATCCATCTACCATCAGCAAGACTCCGTGAAGCCCGGCATCAGCTCCGGCTACTGGCACCCCGAGAACTACCAGACCTACTACCACATGGAAAACTGGAAGGCCATAGACCAGCGTCCGTTCGTATGGGGATCGTTTGTCTGGAACATGTTTGACTTCGGCGCCGCCCACCGCACCGAGGGCGACCGCAACGGCATCAACGACAAGGGCCTCGTGACATTCGACCGAAAGAACAAGAAAGACGCTTTCTACTTCTACAAGGCCAACTGGAACAAGCAGGATCCGTTTGTCTACATAGCCAACCGCCGCCACGACCGCCGCACCCTCGACCGGACCGACATAACCATATTCACCAACCAGCCCGAGGTTGAGCTGACCGTCAACGGCAAGAATATCGGAAAGATGAAAGCCGACGGTTATGGCACGGTGGTATTCGAGAAGGTCGACCTGATCCCCGGCGAAAACACAGTGACCGCAAGGGCGCCCAAGAGCAAATCGGTCAAGACCGATATCACCGACAGCGTGACCTGGACCCTGATAAAATAGACCGACAGCATGAAAATCGTGATTCAGCGCGTCACGCGCGCATCTGTCTCGATAGCCGGCGAGCTCCACTCGGCCATAGGACCCGGAATGATGGTCCTGGTGGGTGTGGCCGTCGGCGACACCGAGGCCAACGCCCGCTACCTCGCGGCCAAGACAGCCGCCCTGCGCATATTCAACGACGACAACGGCGTGATGAACCTCAGCATAGGCCAGACCGGCGGCCGGATCCTCGCCGTGAGCCAGTTCACGCTGCTCGCCGCCACCCGCAAGGGCAACCGCCCGAGCTATATCAACGCCATGAAGGGCGATGAGGCCAAGGCCATCTACCAGGCCTACTGCACAGAGCTGGAGCGGCTCACCGGCCACGCCCCGGCCACGGGCGTCTTCGGCGCCGACATGCAGGTGGAGCTTGTGAACGACGGGCCCGTCACAATAATAATCGACACCGATGAAAACAGATGACCTGAACCCTCTCACCATAAGCGGCTTTCAGGAGCTTGTCGACACGTGGATACGCTCCACAGGCAAGGGCTATTTCTCGCCCCTGACCAATATGGCCATACTTGCCGAAGAGACCGGCGAGGTGGCCCGCATCATGGCCCGCCGCTTCGGCGACCAGACGTCGAAGCCCTCCGACCGCGACTCCCTCGAGGCCCTGGCCGAAGAGCTGGCCGATGTAATCCGTGTGGCCACAGCCATAGCCAACCAGACGGGAATAGACCTGACCCGCGCCCTTCTTGCCAAACACGACAAGATAGCGAGCCGCGACGCCCACCGCCACGACCGGCAGGCGTGACGCACTAATAGCATTGCATATCTGAAATTGTTTTGTAAATTTGCAGATAGCAATGAGAAAGTTAGCCCACATACTCATATCACTTATAGCCACAGCCATAATGGCCGCCGGTTGCAGTGGCCATGACACCCATAGCCTCGATATGGCCGAAAGTGTCATGGACACCCACAGCGACTCTGCGCTAAGCATACTCCGGACAATCGACCCCTCGGCACTCGACGCTCCGGAACTGGCCCGCTACGCGCTTCTCCACAGCCAGGCTCTCGACAAGAACTATATAGACGAGGACAACGACTCGCTCATCAACCTCGCCTACCGGTACTATCTCAACACCGACGACCAGCGGCATAAAATGCTCGCATGCTACTACTATGCCGTAGTCAATCTAAACGCCGGAAATACCGGAACCGCCCTTTCAGCAGCCCTTCAGGCTGAGAATCTTGCCATATCATCGGGCGATGTCCCGACCGCGTCGCTGACCCAATGTATCATCGGCATAATCTTTTCCCGAGCATTCAACCATTCGCAGGCCATAGCCTACCACAAACTGTCGCTCGACAATGCAAAAAGAGCAGGCAAGAGCGCCTGGCAGGCAAACCAATACAACCTGCTGGCAGGCGACTATATCAGCGCCCACAACTTTGATTCGGCAAAAATATATCTTGATTCAGCCCGGATCATCACAGGCTCAGACGACCCGGGGCTACGGCTTCAGGAATTTCTTATTCATGCAGGCGGCGGAAATGACAGCCAGGCCGACTCAGTGTACCGCACAATGATAGCAGCCAACGACTCTATAGCCCCACGCGTCCACGCTCTCGCCGCACTTGCAAACTTCCGTCTTGGCAAAACAGACCGATATGCCGAACTAATGTCGCTCAGCGAGCAGCACACACACGACTGGTATGACTCCATCGACATAGCCGGCGTAAAAGAAAAGGCCGCCATACTCCAAAACGACTACAACACGGCCTACCATGAGGCCATGTACACGCGCAAAGAGACCTCGCGTATATTCAACCGGCTTGCCGACAGCTCGCTGTTCAAGCTACAGATAGCTCACGAACAGCTCATAAACGAGGATCTGGCTCATCGCCAGCATGACTCTCGCAACACGATAACAATACTGACCATCATACTTGTCTGCACTATCATATCGGCGGTAAGCCTGCTGATGTATATACACGCACTGAAACGGCGCCGCGCCGCTGAACTCAACGCAATCCACGAGCAGAATGCCCGAATAGCAGCCGAAAGCGAGCTGTCGCGCCAACAAAGCGAAATGAAAATAAAATCGCTGAACGATCACTACCAGACGGCCGTCAGCTCGCTGACCGACAAAGAGCGTGCTCTCCATGAAGCAACCGCCACCCTCGAGGCGCTACGCGAGATGTCGGACAACCTCATGCGCCAAAAAACAGAGCTTGTAGCGGCCAAGACACAACTCGAAGCCGAAAACCGCAAACTCAATGATGAAAACAACAGCCTCAACGACATGACCGCATCTTATTCTGAACTCGAAATAATAAACTCGCGGCTCGAGAATGAGATCTTGGAAATAAACAACCGCATATCACGCCAGGAAGACTCCATGCGCAGAGCCTTGAAGAATCAGTATGAATGGATTGACCGACTCACATATCTGCGCACAAAAATAGAGATCAGTTCGGCAGCCGACCGCGACAAATATATCCGCGACATTGACTCCGAACTAAAACACACACGCACCCGCAAGTTTTTCGACTCTCTGCAGAAGGAGATTGATGAGACCCGCAACAACCTGATATCACGGATCAAAGAACAATGCCGCAGCCTCGATGAGAACGATATAATGCTGATATCATATTTCTGCATCGGCATGACAACACAAGCGCTCGAAGTAATTACCGGAAAAGGATCGAACGTAATCTACAAGAGCAAAAGCCGTATCAAATCAATAATACGCAATGAAGCGCCCGAGATCCTGGCGGAGATGGCAGACATATTCCGGCAGACAACACGCTGATTTAAAGCGCGCTACAAACCACACATCATCTACACGCGGCGCAATCGCCTGAATATCAGAATTTTAAATCCGGCCGATATCTGCGGCAGAATTTAGTCAGAACCCGCTCGCGCAACGCGCTGATATCATGCACTTTACAAACACCGTCCGGCAGATCGCAAATTTGGTGCGATCAAATTATTGTTGCTATCTTTGCCTCAGAAACAACTATTACCTACATATCTTAAAATCATGAGAACGATACTGATATTAATGATCATCACATTGTGCGGATTCTGTCTTAACAGTATGCCACTGGCAAGCCCTGATGGAGATAGCGGAAGCGGACAAGGCGAGCCGATTGAACTGCAGATCAAACCTGATCCCTCAAAACGAAACCGCATGCCGGCGAAGCATCCCATAGCCAGCGTGATTATAGCCAACTATAATGCCGGCGTCCTGACGATAGCGGTAGACGCTACAACCGAAGGCGAATTTATTCTGACAGTAACCACACCAACCAACACAACAACCTACCACGCCAACGCCATGACTCTTTGCGGAGGCATAGCTATAGGCTCACATGAGCATATGCGACTTGAACTGACTATACCCGGCTCAGGAGTATATGGCGCAGAGCTATGATGTATCCGACCGATCAGCTTACTTAATAACTAACCAATACAAATAACACCACCCATGAAGAAACCGATATTGCTTACACCGGCCGTGGCTGTTCTTGCCATCGCCCTGGCCGCATGTACTGAGCACGATGAGCCACAACCCGCCTTAGAGCAGGGTAATCCGGCAGCCGACTGCATGATCACAGTTCCCGACACCACACAGACTCTTTCCTACGACAGAGCCGTAGCGATAGCGTCGCGATTCAAAGGGAGCGCACCGGAGCTGTCGCGCTCAGGCTCACGCATAGTAGAGACCGTCGAGACCATAAGCGATGACAATGGCAATCCGCTGATATATGTGGTCAACTATGCCAACAACCGTGGATTCGTACTCCTTTCGGCCAACAAGGATTACTATCCCGTCCTGGCCGAAAACGATGAGGGGCGGTTTGTGATACCTACCGACGACAGTCCGTCCAGCCTGTGGCTCGACCAACAGAAACAGATCCTGATGTCGGCCGACAATCTGCCTGACGATGTGAAGAAGGAAGCGGCGAGCCAATGGATGAGCTACAACTATGAGCGCCGCAACCTCAACGACGCCCTCGCCTCGCGTGCCTCCACGCCCGAAAAGCCACAGGTGTACTACGACAGCCTGATGAAGTGGCAACGCGATCCAAATATCGAGGTTTTCCTCTATGAAGACTATGTCCAAACTCTGGAATATCAGAACCTCAGCGACCAGGAAAAAAACGCTATCCGTGCCAACATGCACTACCTGGGTAACTCCAATTATGGGACTATCGAAAGCTCCACTATTGTACTCCGACGTGAAATACACAACTATTTCGAAAATCAGTTGACAACCACCAAGTGGGGACAAGGCAATCTTAGGGAACTCAACGGAATGACTTTCAATCATTACGTACCAAACAACGGAAAACTCGGCTGTGTTACTGTGGCCGTAGGACAGGTAATGCGATATCATGAGTTTCCAGCCTCATATCCTTGGTCAAAAATGGGTGATAAATATCCCACCGAGGAAACCGCGGCTTTTCTGTATGAACTCCATAATAAGATTGGCAATTCAGATCGATTCGACACAGCTCAGGATGCCTTGAAATCATACGGATATAGTGTGACTGAAAAATCGCATGATGACCATGCCGTACTTCTCCAACTCAGTGATGGATACCCTGTATGCATGTTTGGTAAACCAAGCTCATTACTCGGAGTTGCAACTGGATCAGGACACGCATGGGTCTGCGATGGAGTTCGTTATGGTGACAGCTGGCTTGAACTCAGATTCATGACCATTGACTATCGCCCCACAACCGTCAGCGTGCCCGACCTTATGGTCGAGGCCTATGTACATAAATCAATCACGTCGTACATGACCACCCGCTTCCACATGAACTGGGGTTGGTATGGTGAAAATAATGGGTTCTTCACCGATGACAACATAGAAGTTACATTAGACGGAGAGAAGAAGAACTATAAACATGGTCGAAAGGATCTCTTTATAAAACCAAACAAATAGCCTATATGAAAAAACACATCATCAAATTACTGCTTATATTCTGCATGGCCATCCCGGCCATGCAGATGCAGGCATCCGAGGAAAAGGGCCTGACCGTCGGCCTGGGGCTCGGCCTGAGCTATGCCAATCACGACATGTACAACACAGAGGATCACGTCGGAATGATCGCCGTGCCAAAGGTAGGCTACCGGCTCAATCCAAGATGGGAAGTCGGTGGCATGGTCAAATATGAGAATGCAAGCACCACTTTTGACTCTTACATAGGTATAGGGCCATACAGCGAATACACTTTCGCGACTGCAGCCGACGGTAATCTGCGATTCTTTGCACGCGCTCAAGCCGTATTTAGCATTGACACCTCGGAGAACTACAATGCCGATATAGATAGCCCTGATTCGAAAGGATGCCCATTTGACATAGGTCTGACGCCGGGCGTGGCATACAGGATACCCGGATCGCCCGTCGATCTGAAGCTGACATACCTCTTCATCGGCTTCAACAACAACGACCGGTGGTATAAGGAACTTGGCGGTTGCCTGGGACGCGGCAACTGGATCATCGACGCCGGAGTGCGCCGTCTCGAGATAGGCGCGACAGTGCAGTTCTGACAACATGGAATTACAAACATGAGGCCCTGTATATCAGGCCCAAGAAATAATAACCTAAACACATACTGAGATGAAAAAAATCTTATCAATAATTATGGCGATTGCCGGACTGTGCCTTGTAGCTTGCACGGAGGATCCCGACTCACCCGGAACAGCATATTACGAAGGTCCTGATGTTGACTTTTCCATCAAAATTGACATACAGGACAGCGAAGGACACAGCCTGCTCGACCCCAACGCAGACAACAACATAATCGGATCGGACGTATATCTGGATTATAACGGAAAGAGTTATAATACGTATTGGGAGTGGGATAAAGAGTGGGATCCGACTATCAGCGCTACCCGTGACTCTGCTCATTGCAACCTCCCCGATCCAATAATCAGAAGCCGTGTGACCAACCCACAATTTCAAGGTATTATACACCTGCTTGGTGGTCAACCTAACACAGATCCGGTAATATATAAATGGGAAATATATATCGGTCAATTTAGCGGTAGCACGGCAGAACGGGAGATGACTCTGCACGTTGGCGACAAGAGCTATGACATCAAGCTCGTCACGGTGGTAGAGGGTGCGATAACCGATAGGGTCAAGCATGTTGAGAAGACTGTCTATCTTGACGGCGAGGTGGTGAAGGGCCCGTATGTCGTAATCAAGATTTGAACGATCCGCATGACCGGCTCTATCCAGACAATGGTTTGAGACGAAACAGATAATAAGGTGAGAGACGTCGCGGAGCATCCTGACAGGCGGCTCCGCGACGCCTCTCATTAAAGAAACCTGAAAAATTTGTGTTGCAGAAAACAGGTGATAATCAATTGTTTTGTGTATATTTGCAAGCGGATGAAACATGATGGGCCGGCAATGCCCTGAATGACACAAACAGATATAACACAACCTAATACCAATCTTAACCAAAAAAAATTTGAGCTATGAAGAAAATCATCACATTTGTGCTGGCGGCGCTATTCGCCGTGCAAGGCTATGCCGCCGATAGAAACAAGGAGAAGGGCCTGACCGTCGGCGTAGGGTTCGGCCTCAGCTATGCCAATCACGACATGTACAGCACAGAGGATCACGTCGGAATGATCGCCGTGCCAAAGGTAGGCTACCGGCTCAATCCAAGATGGGAAGTCGGTGGCATGGTCAAATATGAGAATGCAAGCACCACTTTTGACTCTTACATAGGTATAGGGCCATACAGCGAATACACTTTCGCGACTGCAGCCGACGGTAATCTGCGATTCTTTGCACGCGCTCAAGCCGTATTTAGCATTGACACCTCGGAGAACTACAATGCCGATATAGATAGCCCTGATTCGAAAGGATGCCCATTTGACATAGGTCTGACGCCGGGCGTGGCATACAGGATACCCGGATCGCCCGTCGATCTGAAGCTGACATACCTCTTCATCGGCTTCAACAACAACGACCGGTGGTATAAGGAACTTGGCGGTTGCCTGGGACGCGGCAACTGGATCATCGACGCCGGAGTGCGCCGTCTCGAGATAGGCGCGACAGTGCAGTTCTGACAGGGGTAGGAAAGAAAGACGCAGGCGTCGCGGAGCATCCTGACAGGCGGCTCCGCGATGCCTCGCTATTAACTTTTGGACCGCATATTGTGTTTTTATGATTGAAAATCGTAACTTTGCGAAATAACATAAATAGGAAACAAAAATATGTCGGACAAATATCAAGATACGGTGAAAGCCAGCAAGGTTATCACTGACGATGAGGCCGTAAAGGCCGCCGTGGCCAAGATTCTTGCCGAGAATCTTGAGGAGTGCCGCACACAGGAGGTGCTCAAGAGCATATTCAACTGCATAGACCTGACCACACTCAACGCAACCGACTCGCAGACGTCGGTGGCCGAATTTACGGAGCGTGTGAACGCCTTTGAGGATGAGCACCCCGAGCTGCCGCCGGTGGCAGCGATATGCGTCTATCCTAATTTCACGCCCATAGTGAGGGCTGTCCTGGAGGTATCGCAGGTGGAGATAGCGGCCGTATCGGGCGGATTTCCGTCGTCGCAGACATTTCCTGAGGTGAAGGAGGTGGAGACAGCGCTGGCCGTAGAGGGTGGCGCCGACGAGATAGACATAGTGATGAACGTAGGCTCCTTCCTGTCGGGCGACTGGGAAGAGGTGTGCGACGATATAAACGAGCTGAAGCATGCGTGCCGCCATGCCCGCCTGAAGGTGATACTCGAGACGGGGGCGCTGAAGAGCGCCGAGAACATACGCGCGGCCTCGATACTGGCCATGTATAGCGGCGCCGACTTCCTGAAGACATCGACAGGCAAGGGATATCCCGGAGCGTCGCTCGAGGCGGCCTACGTGATGTGTGAGTGCATCAAGGAGTATCACGAGATGCATGGCAAGATGATAGGCTTCAAGGCCGCCGGCGGCGTATCGACCACCGAGGATGCGCTGGGCTACTACTGCATAGTGAAGAGCGTGCTCGGCGAGGCGTGGCTCAACAATGAGTATTTCCGCATAGGCGCAAGCCGTCTGGCCAACAATCTGCTGTCGGATATAACGGGCACGGAGCAAAAATTTTTCTGATATATTTCCGATAAGCATCCCACAGAAATAGGCTGTGCATTATTTTTGAGAGATGCTTGATATAAATTAATCTTTAAGAGATACTTGAATGAAGTACTGGGTAATGCTCAACGGGGTGCGTCTGGGCCCTATGACGCTTGATGAGGTGCGCGCGCTCCCGCTGCAGGGATCAACTCCGGTGTGGCGCAGCGGGCTGCCGGAATGGACTACGGCGTCGGCTCTGCCCGAGCTGGCGGGAATGGGCTGCTGTGACGGCGACACCCCTCCGGGCTATCAGCCACAGCCGGTCTATCCGGCCTACAACAGCGGCGCATCGTCGGGCTACAACGGCGGCGAGGAGGTGAGACCACCCATGCCCGACACATATCTGGTGTGGGCCATTGTGGTGACACTGTGCTGCTGTCTGGTGGGCGGCGTGGTGGCCCTGATATATTCGAGCAAGGTGACCTCGCTCTACAATCAGGGCGACTATGCGGGCGCGCAGAAGGCCTCGTCGACGGCGCTCACGTGGATAATAGTATCGGCGGTGATAGGCGTGGTAAGCACACCCATACTGATCATGAGCCAGATAGCCGCGGGTGTAATGGAGAGCCTGATATGATGAGGGTGACACCCGGAATGAAACCATATATGATTGCGGCGGCCTGTGTGGCTGCCGCATTTATGATATGGCTGTATGCCAATGTCGATCCGTCGACGACGCATATCTTTCCGCGCTGCCCGGTGTATGTGGCGACGGGGCTGTCGTGTCCGGGCTGCGGGACACAACGTGCGCTCCACAGCCTGCTGGCGGGCGACATAGCCGGAGCGTGGGAGTATAACAGGGGATTGTTTTTCGGGATGCCGTTCGTGGGGGCGCTGCTGCTTGCCTACGGCTTGCGTGGCCGGATGCCGCGGCTGTATATGGCGCTCAATTCGGGTCCGGTGATAATAGCCGTGGCTGTGCTGCTGACACTGTGGATGGTAGTGCGCAATATAGCGGGGTGGTGACAGGCGGCAGCGGAGAGAGGAGTGGAGCGGATCAGTATTCGGAGAACAGCTGTGGCTTGATGACGATGCCTACCCTTAGGGTGGAGTGGAACTCCTTGTAGGCCAGCAGACCCTCGCCATAACCGTTGTAGTATTGCAGGAAGAGATACTGATTGTCGCGGTTGAAGAGCCGGTAGTTGAGCTCGACCACGGTGTTGTAGTTGAGCCTCCAGCCGCGGCGCTTGGTCAGGATGATCGACAGGCCGAGCCTGTTGTTGGGCATCTTGAGCGATGTGCCGACCTGATATATGCCGCAGTAGTCGAGAATGTCGCGGTTGTTCTCGCCATCGATGATGGGGATCCAGAACTTTCCGTGGACCACGAATTCGGGGGCGACCATGATCGACCCTGCCAGGGAGATTCGGTTCCATGAGCGCGACTCTATGCCGTCGCGGCCGTTGCTCTCGTGCTCGGCGATGAGCGATACCTTGCCTACATATCTGTTTTTGACAAAAAGGAGCTTCGTCAGGCCTATGCCGGGGTTGAAATTGAGGTCGGTCATCGGAAAAGACTCCTCGAGCACGTTCCAGAAGCACTTCTGCGTGTAGAACAGGAACAGGTAGGTGCCCAGGGGGAGGGTCGACTTGGTGAGCCTCTGGGCTATCGACAGCTGGAACTTGACGTTGGTGTTCTCGCGGGTAGGCTTCTGGCCTATCGTCGTGCCGAAGACAAAGTAGTTGTCCTTGTAGAGACCGAAATATGGACCGTCGTCGAAAGCCTTGCGGATACTGTCGGAGCTAACGGCCGAATCGTCGGTGACAATCTGTGCCGAAGCCACGGCGGGCTTCAGCAGCATCAACGCCAACAGGCACAGAGCGACCGGATATGTATAGACCTTGTAGTTAATGAATGGATTGCGCATCAGGATGCAAAGTTAGTCTTTTTGTACATATTTTGCTTCCGTATAGGATGATTTTCTTTGTCGGGTGAACAGCAATAGCTAACTTTGCGTTTAGTTTTGTGATTTAACGTGAAAAGAATTGCCATAGCAACCATAGGGCTGCTCATAATCCTGCTATCGGGATGCAGCAAGCCGGAACAGTTCACCCTGTCGGGAGAGCTGACCAATCTGCGTGACCGCGGCGTAAACGCCATCTACTATGACGGATCGTCCATACAGTCGCAGCCGCTCAGGCTTGCCGAAGGCGCCCGCTACAAGATGCAGGGATATGCCCCGCGGCCCGTGCTGGTGACACTGATGCTTACCGACGGCACAGTGGCCGGAAATATCATAATAAAGAACGGCGACAATGTAAAGCTCAAGACCGACGCCGACGCTCCGTGGCTCGGCGAGGTGACAGGAAGCAAGACCACAGCCGCACTGTATGCCTTCATGGCCGAACATGGCGCCGATGACACCGAGGCGCTCAATCAGGCCATTGCCGACTATGTGGGCGCCCACCCCGGCGGAACGGAGTCGACGGTACTCGTGACCAACTTCTTCCATACGCCCGACAATGAAGTGCGCGCCGACTCGCTGCTGCGCTCCATCAAGGCCGAAGCCCGTCCGCAGACACTCAATGCCGGCTATCAGCAGCTGCTCGGCCAGCAGCTCAGTGCCGACGCCTCGACACAGCTCAGCTCGATGACCTTCATCGACAAGGACGGCAAGCCGATACGCCTCACCCCTTCCTTCTACAGCTACTCGCTGCTGGCCTTCGTGGAGGACAACCGCAAGCAGATAGAACAGCTCGCATCCGAGATAGAATCGCTGCCCGAACGATCTGAACGGCGCTTTCATGTGTTTGAACTATCGACGGCCGCCGATTCCGCCCGATGGGCCATGACGCTCTCGACCGATTCGGTAGACCGCGACCGTATATGGGTACCGGCGGTCCTGACCGACTCCCGCATACAGAAGCTCAGGATCCCCTCGGTGCCGTTCTATATCGTGGCCGACTCGCTCGGAAACCAGCTCATACGCACCCGGTCGCTCGACAAAGCCATGTCGGTAGTGCGCCAACATATCTGATATCCCCAATTCTAACCTTCTCTCTGCATAAATGAACAGAATGCGATTTATCGTCCCCTCCCTCGCCATAGCAATGCTGCTCGGCGTGTCAGTTATTCTCTCGGCATCTCCTCGGGGAAGTCGTATGTTCATGACCGACGGCGGAAACATGATGGTGTTTCCCGGCGACAGCCTTGACATCTCCGCGATGACCTTCATGATCGATGGCGACACCGTGAGCCGGGAGGCTTTCACGGCCGTCAACGTGAACAACATCTACTCGATCACCGTAACCAAGGGTCCGGCCAACTGCATAGAGCTTGTGACCCTGCGGTCGATGCAGACGCCGCTCGACCCTGACACGCTGTCTTCCAGGCAGATAACCATGACTCTGAACGGCGTGGAAGTTGGCGCGGACGTGCTCTCGTCGCTGCCTGCGGACTCGGTTAGAAAGGTAGTTGTGGTCAAGGGTCGGAATCCGGCCATCATGATCTCGACCGTAAACGACTCAGCATCAGCCACAAATCCATAAAAAGATGGAAAAAATCAAGGGAATAACGCTCTACGGAGCCTCGCGTAGCGACATTGACAGCCGTTATTTAGAGGAAGCATTCGAACTTGGCCGCCTCATAGCCCAATCGTCTCTGCCACTGATATGTGGAGGCGGCAGGGGCGGTCTGATGGCCGCCGCCATCGATGGTGCCCTGAGCGAAGGCGGAATGACCATAGGAGTGCTTCCGCAGTTCATGATCGACCGAAACTGGCAGCACGAAAAGCTTGGCCAACTGATAGTTACGCCCGACATGCACACCCGCAAGCACACGATGGCCTCGATGAGCCGCGCCGCCATAGCAATGCCCGGCGGCATTGGAACACTCGAGGAACTCCTTGAGATAATCACTTGGCGCCAGCTCGAAATTTACGACGGTAATGTCGTGATGCTCAATACGTTGAACTATTACGATCCACTACTCGGAGTGCTTACCGCCGCCCGAACCAAAGGATTCATGCGCGGAGATAATGACCATCTGCTGTGGAAAGTAGCGTCGACACCGGCCGACGCGTTGGCCATGGCCCTATCGACAACCGACAAAGATCACTGAACCACTACGATGCGCCCTATCCATGTACCCGCCGATTCGCTGAGTGGCATCTCACCGTTCATATCCCGCACATGCCTGGAGCAGGAGGCCCCTACGTCAGGCAAGGAGATGGCCATGAGCCGACATTCGCGTGTAGGATTCATCGACGGACTTGAAGGGGAGGAGCGTGCCGTGCTGCCGGGCTACGACACCGGAGTGATGGGGCTTCTGATCGGCATCTTCATGCTGCTCGCGTTCAGTGCGAGCCACTACTCCACGTTTGTCAAGACGTTCAGACAGAACCTGTTCAGTGTTCGCAGGCGCGCAAACGTATTCGACGAGCACACTATGAGCGAGACTGGCATAATGATATCGCTTGTGGTGCTTGCATGTGTCTGCGAGGGCATAATGATATACTTCGGCGCCAACGGCAGCGGCACGGCCACACCCGGGTCGCCGTTCCTGTCGATAATACTGTATGCGGGCCTGGCATTTCTGATGCTTTTCGGCCAGTGGGTATCATATCTCACGGTGGGATATGCGTTCACTGATTACAGCAACACGTCGCAGTGGCTCAAAGGTTTTTTCGCGTCGCAGGCCCTGCTCGGGGTTTCGCTGACAGTGCCGGCACTCTGGCTTCTGTTTAATCCCGGTGCTTCGTTTATCATGATTCCGATAGCAATAGGACTCTATTTATCTGCGAGAGTTGTATTTATATACAAAGGATTTAGAATTTTTTACACAAATTTCTTCTCGCTTGTCTACTTTATTTTGTACCTTTGCACGCTCGAAATTGTACCTCTCGCGGTGCTGATGAGATCAGTACATTATGCGACCTCCTATTACCATTAATACAAGTAGAATTTCAACTACTCTGACGTGAAAATCAACAAGATTCTTATTTCTCAACCCAGCGCTACATCCGACCGCTTCTATGAGTTGGCAAACCGTTATGGCGTTGAGATAGTATTCCGACCGTTTATCAAGGTAGAAGGACTCTCGGCAAAGGAATTCCGCCAGTCAAGAATCTCAATACCTGAATTCACTGCATTAATCTTCACGGCTAAGACTGCAATCGACCATTTCTTCCGCATTTGCGAGGAGATGCGCATCACTATTCCCGACACCATGAAATATTTTTGCACCACGGAGTCGATTGCCCATTACTTGCAGAAATATATAGTTTACCGCAAGCGCAAAATTTTTCATGGCACTACCGGTAAACTCGATGATCTCATTCCGGCTCTCCTGAAGCACAACAAGGAGAAATTTCTCTATGTGGTGAGCGATGTGCACCGCGACGGAGAGAACGTGCTCGACCAGAACAAGATCAACTACACGAAGGCTGTGATGTATCGCACGGTGAGCAATGACTTCGGCCCGGATGAGCCGTTCGACTATGATATGCTAATATTCTACAGCCCTGCCGGTATCACCTCTCTTCTGAAGAACTTCCCCAACTTCGAACAGGGCGATATAGCCATAGGCTGTCTTGGAGCCGCAACCGCCAAGGCTGTGCGCGACGCCGGACTCCGACTCGACATGGAAGCCGGAACGAGCGCCCAGGCACCCTCGATAGTCGAGGCTCTCGAAATATTCCTGAAGGAACACAACCAGCCTGTTGATGCAGCAAGCTGACACTTGAGCTTATGCTGATCAAGGGTGATCGACTGTACAAATGCGAGAAGCTTTGCTGTGCGCAAGCTATCGATGCACTTTTTGTTGCCGGACGAGGCCATAAGGCCGAGGCCGGCGACCCTATTTATAGCGCTATGGTATATCCATGGCGCGCGGTATGGCGCACCGAGGGGCGTCATCAGCCCGATTGCGCACAGTTTGTGATAAGCGTGCCCAAAAAGCGTCTACGGCATGCCGTAGACCGCGTGCAGATGCGTCGCCGCGGCCGCGAGGCATACAGGCTCAACCGGGCGCTCCTGCCGGCCGGATGCCGCGCCGAAATAGTGTTCATATACATAGCCGACGGCCTTCAGACATACAGCCGCTGTGAACGCAGCTTCCAGAAACTCCTGAAGCGAATATCCGAGTCTTACAAGCCTGCAGCCGGTAAAGACAATGAAGCTACTGACTGACATAATCCGCTTTCTTCTGATCCTGCCCATCCGGTTCTATCAACTGTCAATAAGCCCGATGCTCCCCAAGAGTTGCAGGTTTGAGCCGACGTGCAGCGCCTATGCAATCGAAGCGCTACGCAAGCACGGCCCGCTGAAAGGACTCTATCTGGCGGTAAGACGGATTCTGCGGTGCCATCCCTGGGGAGGGAGTGGATATGATCCTGTGCCATGATACGCGTAGATGACCTACGTCCATTTGTTGACGATTTCCATACCCATATCCCGAACCAATCCCGAGCAATAATCAACATACTGCCGGGCGAGAATATGGAGCCAGGATATATGTATAGCTGCGGCATACATCCATGGTCGGCGGCCACAGCCTCGGAGAACGATTTCAAGGCCCTCCACGCCGCACTTTCACGCCCAGAAGCAGTAGCGGTAGGCGAGTGCGGTTTAGACCGTCTGAGGGGCCCTGAAATAGAGATACAGCAGCCCGTGTTCGTGCGTCAGCTACAGATGGCCGAAGAGGCCGGCAAACCGGTTATAATACACTGCGTCCGGGCCAATGACATACTGCTGCAGTTGCGCAAGAAACTCAACCCGTCGGTCGACTGGATATATCATGGTTTCAGAGGCAAGCCCGAAGCTGCCCGCCAATTGACCGATGCGGGGATATACCTGTCGCTCGGCACACGGTATAATCCGGCTGTAGCCGAGGCAATAAATCCCCGGTATATACTAAGAGAATCAGACGCCGGGATTCCCACAGATGACTAAATCTTTGTATATTTGCATTGTTTCTCCAAAAAATCCTGAAATACCTATGGAAATAATCAATTTCGGCGAATCATGTTCGCTTGTCAATCAATACGTTGCCGAGCTGCGCGACGTCAACATACAGGGCGACATGATGCGTTTCCGCCGCAATCTTGAGCGTATCGGCGAAATAATGGCTTACGAACTCAGCAAAAAGCTACGCTACCGCAAAGAAGAAATACGCACTCCGCTGGCCGTATCAAACGATTACGTACTTGACGAGAAGATTGTGCTCGCCACCATATTCCGTGCCGGAATCCCGTTCCACCAGGGGTTCCTGTCATTCTTCGATCATGCTGAAAACGCTTTTGTCTCGGCCTATCGCAAATATAAGGAAAAGGAAAACTTTGATATTTTCATAGAATACATAGCATCGCCCGACCTGACCGGCAAGACCCTTGTGATAGTCGATCCGATGTTAGCCACCGGAGCCTCGATGGAACTGAGCTACCGCGCACTGCTGACAAAGGGCACACCGGAACATATTCACGTATGCTCGGTCATAGCCTCGCAGGCCGCAGTCGACTATGTAGCCAAAACATTCCCGGCCGAGAAGACAACACTATGGTTGGCCGCCGTCGATCCTGAGATCAACAGCCACAGCTACATAGTACCCGGTCTCGGCGATGCCGGCGACCTGAGCTACGGCACGAAGATCTAATCGGTCAACTGAAATATACCATTTGCGGCACGAACCACCTTACCGGTTTGTGCCGCTTTCATTATCTCATAATTGCGCGGCTCCAGATCGCGTGAATACTCGGGATGATACAGATGGTGCTCTATAGCCGAAAACTTGATGAAACGCTTCTTCACACCACTCCACATCAACCGCCAGCTGAGTTCGGAGTCCTCGCGTCCCCAACCGGTAATATCGTTGTTGAATCCGTTTGTATTGATAAGATCGCTACGCCACACGGCAAAGTTGCATCCGCGCGCATAAGTTCCATCATGCTTCTTACGCGCCGAATAGAGATGAGACAAAAAAGGAATCCGGACTGCGTTCATCGAAAAAGGAAGCACAGGCAGCCGCTTGGTATCATCATAACATCTGATCACCTTTGCCGTCTGATCCGCGCTGAGCCGGGCCCGGCTTCCGGTAATAAATCTTCCAGGTCTGGCAAACCGAAGATGATCCTCCACAAAGTGCAGGTCGACTATGATGTCGCCATCTATAAAAATAATGTACTCGCCTGTCGCACGCCTGATGGCTTTGTTGAGAATAAGCGATTTTCTGAAACCTTGGTCCGGTTGCCATTCATGTATCACAGGAACCGAAGTTCCGGCGGCAATAATTCGGATAACCTCGGCCGTCGCGTTGTCCGATCCGTCGTCAGCAACAATAACCTCAAAAGGCAGCATAGTCTGAGATATGATGCTATGCAAAGAAATCCGTAAAAACTCCGGGCTGTTGTAGGTTGAAACAATTACAGTGACTGTTGGAAAATTTTTTCTTTTCATAGTCAGCAGGGGAGGGGAGTGGTGAATTCTGATTAGTTGATGATAAGATTGATTTTTTAGTCGTTTATGAGTGGAATATTCGTGTGCAACTTCACGAAAAATTCCTTTTATGAAAATCTCAGAGCGTCAAACTCATCACAAGACGCGATCAACACTCTGAGATTCAGTGTGATATATAGATAAAGCTGTGTAATCCTGATTTTGGTCGAAAAAATGGCTCACTGATTCTGAGTCACAAATCCGTCTTTTTGGGCCTTTTTGATAACCCGGGCAATTCTGTCGCCTACGTCGGGGTGGCTTGAGAACAGCTGGGTGATGGCACTGCTTTGCGCTCCGTTCTGCTGTTCGATGGTCTGCAACTTCTGGAAGGCGTAGGCCATATAGATGGGATTGATACCGTTGGCTTTCAGGAAATCGTAACCGTAGTCATCGGCATTCTGCTCCTGGCTCCGAGAATATTTAGCCTGAACCAGGGTGCTTCCGATCTGGGCAAGCTGAGAGTCGGTGAGGCGTGCAACAGTATTGCTGGTCGAAGCCAACCCATCGCGGACGGCCTCGTTGAGCAATGCTTGCTTGAAGGCATTGCGGGAATCGTGGTGCGCCACATGGCCGATTTCGTGGCCTATCACACCGAGAACCTCGTTGTCGGTCATAAGATCCATGAGGCCTGTGTAGACACGTACACTGCCGTCGGCACATGCAAAGGCATTTATATCATCGGTCTTATAGACAGCGAAATTAAGAGGCACTCCATCTACTTCCTTCAATCCGGCCGTTATTTTGGCAAGGCGCTTGGAATATGGATCGCTTGCCGGAAGAACCTGATTGGCTGAATCGGAATGTTCGATATACTGATGCACATATCCCACTACCTGATCATCGCTCAGGGTGAATGATGAGACGGCTTTCTTGATTCCGCTCACCAGTCGGCCGAGATTCAGCTGTGCGTGTGCTGCCGGACCCGCAACAAACAGTGCGGAGAGAAGCAGAATTAATCCGGTTATGAGTCGTCGATTGTTCATTTTGGCTAATATTTTGGTACAAAGGTATAACAAATTCCTCAAAATAAAGGATTGAGCATGTAAATGTTAATAATAGTACGATCAGCCATGAATTACTCACGCTCGGCAATGCCCAAATAAATTTTGGCATTGCGCTCACTTATTCGTAATTTTGTGATTATGAATAGAGAGAGGATAACTTATACAACTGAGAATGTAGAGATGCCGGCGTTCGACCGCGAAAAAGCTAAGTCGTGGCTGATATCTGTCGCCAAAGCGCATGGATATGATATAGGTCGCCTGAGCTATGTGTTCTGCGATGATGAGACGATACTCCGTGTGAACCGCGAATTTCTTGGCCATGACTACTTTACGGATATCATAACGTTCGACTACACGCGCGGCGAGGTAGTGTCGGGAGATATGTATATCTCGCTCGACACAGTACGCACAAACGCCGATATGGTTGGAACGACCTACTGCAAAGAATTTTACAGGGTTCTGGTGCATGGCCTGCTGCACCTGTGCGGCATAAATGACAAGGGTCCCGGCGAACGCGAAATCATGGAAAAACATGAGGATGAGGCGTTGGATCTTCTCAAAAATCTGATATAAACAGCTTGAAATATGGACTTTAACTATGACGTTATAGTCGTCGGTGCCGGTCATGCCGGATGCGAGGCTGCGCATGCATCGGCCAAAATAGGAGCCAAGACTCTACTTATAACCCTGGATATGAACAAGATAGCTCAGATGAGCTGCAACCCTGCAGTGGGTGGAATAGCCAAGGGTCAGATAGTAAGGGAGATTGATGCGCTCGGTGGTATGAGCGGCATAGTGGCCGACAGTACCGCTATACAATTCCGTATGCTGAACCGCAGCAAGGGTCCTGCCATGTGGAGTCCAAGAGTACAGAGCGACAGAATGAAGTATAGCGCGAAATGGCGCGAAATACTTGAAAATACCGACAACCTGTATATGTGGCAGGATGATGCCACGGGGCTGGTGGTTGACAATGGCGAGGTGAAAGGAGTGACAACGCGTCTGGGTGTCACATTCAGCGCTAAAGCAGTCGTGCTGACCAACGGAACGTTTCTGAACGGACTGATGCACATAGGACGCGTGCAGATAGCGGGAGGCAGGGTAAGCGAACCTGCATCTGTGGGACTGACAGCCCAGCTGATTGAACTCGGCTTTGAAACCGACAGAATGAAGACCGGAACTCCGGTGCGCATTGACTCGCGCAGCGTGGATTTTTCGAAAACAACGCCCCAGGATGGTGACGACGATTTCCATAAGTTCAGCTACCTGCCGGAAATACAAAGGAGCCTGAAACAGCGACAGTGTTTCACCATGTACACCAGCGAGAGGACTCACGAAGTGCTCCGCAGGGGACTGCCTGATTCACCACTCTACAATGGCCAGATCAAGAGCATCGGACCAAGATATTGTCCCAGCATAGAGACCAAAATCGTGACATTCGCCGACAAGACGGAGCACCAGCTGTTTCTCGAGCCGGAAGGTGAAGATACCACCGAAATGTATCTGAACGGCTTCAGCTCCTCGCTTCCGCTCGACATTCAGATAGAGGCTCTGCAAACTATTCCGGCATTAAGCAATGTAAGGATATACCGGCCCGGCTACGCGATTGAATATGACTTTTTCGACCCGACCCAGCTGAAGCATAGCCTCGAGACAAAGATTGTTGGCGGACTGTTTTTTGCCGGTCAGATAAACGGTACCACTGGCTATGAGGAAGCAGCAGGGCAGGGACTGATAGCTGGCGTGAACGCAGCGCTCAAGGCTCAGGATAAAGAACCGCTCGTTCTCGGACGTGATCAGGCCTACATAGGTGTGCTGATAGACGACCTTGTCACCAAAGGAGTGGATGAACCGTACCGCATGTTCACATCGCGGGCAGAATACCGAATTCTACTCCGGCAGGATGACTGCGACATGCGACTCACCCCAATAGGGCATGAGATAGGGTTGGCCGATGACAGACGTTACAACCTGATGGTATCAAAGCGCGACCAGCGGGATGCCTTGATCGATACGGCCGGGCAGATAAAGGTAGAACCGGACCACATAAATCAGTGGCTTGAGGAAAAGGGCACAAGTCCGATAAGACAGAAGGCATCGGTGAAAGAACTTATACTCCGTCCGCAACTCACCCTTATGGAGATAGCAGAAAAAGTGGAGGAGTTCGGCAACTGGATAGCTCAGAATATCGAAAACGAAAGGCACGCAGAGATAATCGAAGCGGCAGAAATACTTCTGAAATACTCAGGCTATATAGACCGCGAGAAACTTGTAGCCGCAAAACTATCGCGACTCGAAGAGGTGAAGATCAAAGGACGCTTCAACTATGAGGAACTGACAGGTCTATCAACCGAAGCACGCCAAAAATTAAAACGTATCGATCCGCTCACCATCGGGCAAGCATCGCGAATTCCCGGAGTCTCGCCCAGCGACATCAACATATTGTTGCTGCTGTCGGGGAGGTGATTTGTTTCACGTGGAACATAGATAAGAAATATATAATCAATAAATTAGTCAATAGATGGAATACGTAAAATCCAAAATCAGAGACGTTGTAGACTTTCCTACAAAAGGAGTCCTGTTCAAAGACCTGACAACAGCCTTCAAGGATCCTCGCGCTCTCCACATAATAGGTTGGGACCTGTCGCAGCTCTACCGTGACAAGGGAATCACCAAAGTAGTAGGAATAGAGAGCCGCGGCTTCATAGGCGGAAGCATACTTGCCTTTGAACTCGGAGCAGGATTTGTACCCGCCCGCAAACCCGGCAAACTACCGGCAAACGTCATAAGAAATTCCTACCAGAAGGAATATGGCGTCGACACGATAGAAATGCACGCCGATGCCATAAGCGAAAACGACATAGTGGTGATACACGACGATGTTCTTGCCACCGGCGGAACAATGGCGGCCGCTTATGAGTTGGTAAAGAGTATGAATCCCAAAAAGATCTACATAAACTTCATAATCGAGCTTGAAAGCCTGAACGGACGCGCAAATCTGCCGGCCGACGCCGAGGTGACCTCGCTCATCAAGTATTAACCATTCAAGGCAGGCTGATGGCCAAACACAAGCGCACACAAGCCGTAGAAGACAAGATTGCCGTGATGCCTTCGACACCCGGGGTATATATGTACTTCGATGCCGAAGGCACGGTGATCTATGTCGGAAAGGCAAAGAATCTGAAACGACGCGTCTCAAGCTACTTCAACCGCACACACGACTCAGTACGCACCAATCTGCTTGTCCGCGCCATAGCCGACCTGAAATACATTGTAGTGCCGACAGAGCAGGATGCCCTCAATCTGGAAAATTCCATGATCAAGGAGTATCAGCCACGCTACAATGTGCTCCTGAAAGACGACAAATCATATCCGTGGATAGTCGTGACCAAAGAGACATTTCCACGTGTATTCATGACCCGTAAACGGATAAAAGACGGCGCGAAATACTACGGCCCGTATACTGATTCGGCTTCAGCCCGCACTGTGCTCGACCTGATAAAGGATCTCTATCCTCTCCGCTCATGCAAGCACGCCATAACCCCCGAATATATCGCCAGAGGAAAAGGACGGCTTTGCCTTGACTACCATCTCCACAGGTGTGCGGGGTGCTGCGTAGGCAAGGTGAGCATGGAGGAATACCAACGCGAGGTGGAGCGAGTGAAGCAGATATTGCGCGGCGACATGTCGGAACTGCTCGAGTATCTGCGCGGCGAAATGTCACGTCTGGCCGAAGAACTGCGGTTTGAAGAGGCCCAGAAGATGAAGGAAAAATATCAGCTTGTAGAGCGATATTGCGCCAAGAGCGTAATCGTGAGCCAGACAATAGGCGACGTGGATGTGTTCGGCATAGATGATGATGGCTCGGAGGTATTCGTCAACTACATGCACGTGCGCAGGGGAGCCGTGGTAAGAAGCGTGACACTCGAATATAAACGCAGGCTGGAAGAGACCTCCGAACAGATATTGAGCTATGCCATGGACGAGATAGCCCGAGAGCTGGAGGTAACCTTCGAGGAGGTGATAGTGGCAGCCGAACCCGACACGGAGATGCCGGGCGTCACATTCATCATACCCCAGCGCGGCGACAAGGCCAAACTGCTCGAAGTGTCGCAGCGGAATGCACGGCAACACCGCATAGACATGCTGAACCAGATGGCCCGTAAAGATCCGGAGCAACGCACCGACAGGCTGATGGAGAGGATGAAGGCTGACTTCAGACTGAGCGTGCAGCCGCGCCACATAGAATGCTTCGACAACTCAAATATCCAGGGCACCAATCCGGTGGCAAGCTGCGTTGTATTCCGCGACGGCAAACCGGCCAAAAACGAGTACAGGCACTTCAACATCAAGACCGTTGTCGGACCGGACGACTTCGCTTCGATGAAGGAAGTGCTTACCCGCCGATACACACGACTGATGGCCGAGGGTAGCGAGCTGCCACAGCTGGTCGTGGTAGATGGCGGCAAGGGACAGCTGAGTGCCGCAGTCGAGGCCTTCGATGATATGGGAATCCGCGGCGAGGTAGCGCTCGTGGGCATAGCCAAACGTCTTGAGGAAATCTACTTCCCGGGGGACAGTGTGCCGCTCTACATAGACAAGAACAGCGAATCGCTGAGGGTGGTGCAGCACCTGCGCGACGAAGCCCACCGATTCGGAATAACCCATCACCGCAACCGCCGGTCAAAGGGGCAGACCGTATCACAACTCGATGGAATAAAGGGGATCGGAGCCAAGACGCGCGAGGCTCTGCTGACAAAATTCAAAAGCGTGAAGCGCATCGCCGAAGCCGATCTCGATGAGATAGCGTCGGTGATCGGACCGTCGAAGGCATCGATTGTTTTCAATGAACTGCATCCGTCAGAAACAGACTGACAAAAGGGATATTTCGCAAAACACCGCAGTGAGATGGCATTATCTTTGCGACAAAAAGAAATGCCATGATCCACACAATTATTGAAATTCTCACCAGGGAAGAGCTGATATCGGCTGTACCGGCCACACGTTTCGTCACCAATTCGGTGGTGACAGTGATCTTAGCTATCATAATCCTATCGGCAGTTCTGATAGATCTCGCCGACGCTGTATACACGGCGCGGATACTTGGCGAGAAAATCCGCAGCCACCGGTTGCGAAATACGGTATCCAAGCTCTATGAATACTGGCGGCTGCTCGGAGCGGGCTTTTTGGCCGACTGCGTTTGCTGCTTTGTAGATATCTACGATCTGCCATACGTGGCGCTGACACTCGCGTTCGGCTTGGTGCTGATAGAGATCCGCAGCCTCATGGAACACGCAGGACGCCGGCAGTCGCGGGCAAGCAGATTGCCGGAAACACTCGGGACAGCGGCAAAAATACTCGGCATATTGAAGAAACTACTCGGCCCGGCCGATTTTAAAGCCGAATGACGGCATTTCACGTCTCCGGCAAAGGATTTTACCACCGGAGACACAAAAACGTCAGAGAAGCGCCGACAATGAGCGGAACGGATAGCGGCGCACCTCGCCGCTGTCCAATATGAGACGCAGATGGCCATCAGGCTCCACACCATCTATCGAAGCAAAAAATGTAGAACCATCCGATTTGTCAAGATAGCCATGCAGACCGGTGCGACGCCACAACCGGGACATATAGCGGCGGTGGAGTGCTGCAAAAGGATATTCTCCCGGCTCGACCGCAGGAAAACGGAGCATATTGCCGGCAATCGTCCTCATGAGCTCTTCGATATCGAAAGTCTTGCCTACAAGCTGGCAAAGCGACACAGGGTTGGGAGCATCGCTGACAAACCGGGTCTGATTGACATTGAGCCCAAGCCCCACTATCATACTCCCGATAGTACTGCCCGAAAGAGCGCACTCTATCAATATACCGCCAATCTTGCGGTCGCCTACATATATGTCATTAGGCCATTTCACAGCCAGGAGAGAGGGGTCGGGCAACAACGGCTCGATTGCATCAGCGACAGCCATAGCCACATGCTCGCTCAATGCAAACTGCCTCGCCACCGGAACCGGCGGCAATTGCGGCGCACGGAAAAGCATCGACATGGTGATATTCTTGCCCGGCTCCGCCTCCCAGCTGTTGCCACGCTGTCCGCGTCCGGCAGTCTGACGCCTGGCATAAACTACAGTAGCATGAGGCGCACCCTCGGCAGCGAGGCGCGACAGAAGCGTGTTGGTCGAGTCGACCGAATCGACGGCATGAAAAGTGCAATCCATAATATCTGATGAAAAAACAACGGTCAGTCGCCCGGCCCGATCAGACTGACCTGAACAATATCGTTTGATTCGAAATACCAGATAAAACCGCGTATATTGGTATGTCCCAGATCGCGAAGGGCCCTCATATACTCGCGTATCTGAGAAGAATGCTCACCCGGTCGCTTCTCGCCGGTCTTATAATCGATCACATCGACATAGCCGTCGGAGGTCCATACCACTCTGTCGGGACGAAGCCTGCGGGCATTGCCAAACCTGTCGGCATCGGGCAAGGCTATGGAGCGTTCAGTAAGCACACGACTGAAACCGTCAAACCATCCGTAGCCGCTCACGGAGTCAATAAGACTCCGTATCTTCGACTCGACAACACCGGCATCTCTGAGAGGCAACGCACGTTTCCTCACCATCATCCTGACTGCCCGGTGAAGATCGGAACTGTCGCGCACTCCGGCCATGATATCGTGGATCACAATACCATGCTGACGTGGCGAATCATCATTTATAGTGTCGGGATCAATCTGAATATCATCCCACACATGACGGCTCATACCGGTGGGACGCATAGCCGGAATAGGCTGCGAATCTCCGGCCATCAGCGCAGTGGGCGGTGCTTTTTTCTCTGCCTTTGCAGAAGTCGGACAGCCGCAGCAAAGCGCTATCTGCACGCCGGTCTCACCGTCGTCAGCATCTTCATCCTGAGTCTCGGCCGCGACCTCCGCACCCAATGCGCCCACAGCTTTATCAAGCAGCCCTGCCAGATTGTTCGACTTGGGAGAGTAATAGCTTACCACAAGCTCATCTACTGCGCGTGTAAACGCCACATAGGTAACGTTGAGTTCGTCGAGCACCTGCTCCCTGTAGCGACGTTCATAGTGTTCGGCAAAACCCGTGCCGCTCATCGACTCCGATGGAAGAACCGACAGCAGCGGAGGGATTATATCCTGATCAATCCCTTTCAGTGCAGGTGTCTCAAACCATTCGGCATCCATCATCTTGTCTATGCGCCACACAGCCGCCGGTATGTGCACACATTTAAACTCAAGCCCCTTCGACTTGTGGATAGTCATGACGCGCATGGCATTGTCGTCATCGGGAGCTGCCAGAGGCGTAAGACGTCCCGACGATTCCCACCAGCTCAAGAAGTTCTGGATATCTCCGAGTCCACGCTCTGCAAAATCGTTTACCGTATCTACAAGGGCCGACAGATATACCTGCTCTGACGCGTAGACATCCGGGGCAATACAACGCTCTATGAGCCGCGACACGAGTGTCGGCAGCCCCGGACCGGTCATGCTCCACAGATCCGTGCAGCATTCATCACCATCATCTTCCGGAGCGGCAGGATCGAGATCTCTCATCTCGCACGTGGCACGCCGGAGCGCACTCTCGGGAGCAAGACCCCTCGACACATAGTTCTCAAACTTATTGAGCAACCGCGCCCTCATTTCCTCGCCAAGCGTATAGTTCTTGCTGCGGCGCTCAAGATTGAGCTCGCGACGCGACGCACTCAGACGCGCAGTAAGCATACGCTTCATCGCACAGATAACCTGACGCACGGCCGGCGAGTTGCCGAGCAGTATCGCATCATCGCTTATGATCCTCACATCACGCCAGAGCGGATTCTCCGCTATCTCAACGAGCATACGGTTAATGGCGCCGACAGCTTCACGGCGGTTGCGCGTCAGAACTGCTATGTCATTCGGTTTGTAGCCGCTGCGCAGCTGACGCGTTATGTGCCGGCACATACGATCGAGTGCCGCCTGCAGATCGTCGACCTTGCGCACATCCACATATCCGGGGTGATCCAGATGGCTGCGCCCTACCTGCTGACACACATTTCCATATATCGACTTATACTTCAATCCCTCCGCCCAGTACTCAAACAGCATGTTGTTGAACTCCACGACCGTGCACGAGCTACGCCAGTTGGTATTTTCTCCGGGACGGTCACCACGGACCACCGTCATGCCCGGCAGATCGCCGCCGACTCCCGAGGTGAGCAGATCGGGATCCGAATTACGGAAACGGTATATGCACTGCTTCTCATCGCCTATGATCAGGCTGTCGTTGCCAGTCGACAGGCTCTCCGACACCAAAGGCCTGAGATTTTCCCACTGCATGCGGCTTGTGTCCTGAAACTCATCTATCAGATAGTGATCTATCCACATGCCCATGCGTTCATACACAAACGGAGCCTCATCATCACCTATTATCCTACGCAGCAATGAGTTAGTATCGCTTAGCAGCAACGTGTTGTTCTCGCGTTTGAACTCATCTATACGCCGCGACACAGCCGCAGCCAGGCCCATGAAGTGAAGATTGGACGCAATTATGCGCAGTTCAACGAGTTCGGGACGGCCCTCGATCACCGCCTCACACGCACTCGCGATAGCCTCGACAAGCTGAGGATCCGACAATGCTTTCCGTCCCGGTGCCGACGCCTTGAATGCTGTCGACGTATCGTTATATACCTTTCTGACTGTAGCCGATTCCTTAGGCAGTTTTGACGTGGGTCCCAAATCTATCCATCCCCGCAGACCCTTGACCAGATTAACAGTCACACCGGGATTGTCGGCTATCACCTGGAGCGCAGCTTTCGCCTTTGCCGATACTTCGCCGATCAAGGCCGCACGACGTTCATGGATCGCCAACGTGAAACGGTCGATACGCCCAGGATCCGAGAAATACTCCTCCATACGATCCGCATGAGCCCTGTAGGTCTCTCCCGACATTGTCGATATGAAACGCACAAGATCGTTGTAGATCCTCGACGAACGGTTGAACAGATCCACAGCCTCTCCGGCCCGCGCCTTCTGCAGCAGCACCTGTGTCATCCACGTCAGCGTGCGCTTCTGGTCGCTCTCGCCAACCGACCGGAACGTCTCGGCCACAGCCGTGTCAACCACCTTCCTGTCGTCAAGATTCACCTCATAATTTCCGGTCAGCTCCGCCTCCCGCGCGAAAGTACGCAGTATCGACTGAAAGAAACTGTCGATAGTGCTCACATTGAAGCTCGAATAATCGAACAGAAGCTCCTCAAGCGCACGACGGGCCTCGCGCGACACCACCTCGCTACCTACATGCAGATCGGCCGTAAGCATATCCATATAGCGTCCCGGCGAGCGGTAGGCAGGCTCACAGCCGGCAAGCACCGCAAGCTCATGAATGATGCGGTGCTTCATCTCATCGGTAGCCTTGTTGGTGAAGGTTATGGCGAGCAGACGGCGGTGTCTGTCACGCGTACGGCTGTCTATCCTGTATTCATCTCTGCCATCCGGTTTCACACCGAGCAACATCTTGATGTACTCGTAGACAAGCGTGAACGTCTTGCCCGAACCTGCGGAAGCCTTATAGATCGACAGCATCTCTCAACCCCGTTCCGGCCCGTCAGTTGGTTGTATATCCCATATCGCGCAACAGCCTGCGCACACTTTCGCGTCGGTCGCCCTGCACGAGTATCTCGCTGCCGCGGGCCGACCCGCCGCACGCCAGCTTGCGCTTCAGCACCGACGCCGTTTCGAGCAGCTCCGAATCGCTGCAGTCGAAACCGCTGAGTATCGTAGCCTCCTTGCCACCGCGCCCCTTGCGCTCATAGGTCACCGTTATCTTCGGCAACCGGCGGCTGCAAGCTTCAGCCTCAGCCGCCACTTCCGGATCATCATCTGTGCCGGCAGGCAGATCAAGCCCCCTCAGGGCATCGCGCCAGTCTGTCTTCATTCCGCCTGTCCCGTAAAGTAAATGTCATCACTATGATCGGGCACCGAATCCTCAAACGAGTATGTAGCGTCGGCCGCGCTCACAAGATGTTGCAACAACCCGGCTGTCGACGCACGCTCATCCGTAAGCGAACGGTAGTACGCATCGGCCGAATCCTTGTCAGCCTGATAAGCGCGTCTGTAACAATCGGCCGCATTAGCCGCCAGATCTCGGTTACCGTCGCCATCGGCAAGCTCCATGTATACTATCGACAGCCGCGCGAGTTGGCTCGCCGACATATCCGTCAGATTTTCATCCTCGCCAAGTTTCTCGGCTACGCTCTTCGCCACGGTCACATCACCTTCGGTTATAGCGGCTTCCGCCTGTCTGAGCGAATCATCTATGCCCGCCGCATTATTGCAGGAGCACATCATGGCGGCAAGCATCACCACACAGCCCGACATTATACGCCGGCCATACGGATACCCACCGCTGTCTTTCGATTTTGAGTTGAGAAGTATCATTTGTCAGATGATTGAATACGTTTTCATTGTAGTGTGAGTTTCAGATCGTCCATCAGCCGCTTTATGGCCGGACTTTCCTCAAGCATCCGGGTCAGCACCTCACGGTCGTTCCACGTGTGACGCGCCGTCTCCCCACGGTTTATTTCTATCTCAAGAGTTATCATATCATTGTCGAGATTATTGCGCAGCGACGTGAGCAGATCAGTCATCGCATGCGACAGCACATCCCGCTGCATCTCGTTTTCCACAGTCACTCTGTAGGCCATGCTCTTCCCCTCTATGGCCACAGGACGCGACGCCCGCATCGTGTTCACAAGTATGTGCATCGTCGGACGGGCGGCAGCAAAGCCGTCCCACACACGCTCCAGATCAACCTGACCGAACTGCGATGCACGGTTACCGCCCACAGCAGCCGGCTCGCTCGTCGCCGCAGTCGCAGCGCCCCTTGCCGCTCCAGGCCTTATCGAAATCGACGGTCCACTTATACCTATCGACGACATCCTTGGCACACTGCGTGGCACAGCCGCCACCCTCTGGGCCGTCGGCACATCTGCCGGCCTTGACGGCGGCGTCGCTTGGGCCGGTTGGGACGCCTGCGATGGCCTCACCGCCTGCGGCCCCGGCGCTGCCGTTGTCACCGGTGCTGCCGGCGACGATGATGTTTGTTGCGCGGCACTCCCTGCCGTCATAGCTTTTGCTATCGGCCGGAGTTCTATTTGCCCCACGTCCTTGCCGCTCTCAGCGGGCGAGGGGCCGCATAGTTGGCACAGTTTGCCCAGTGTTATCTCCGTCAGGAGTTGCTTGCTCGATGCCTGACGGTAATTCAGATCCGCATCATTTATCACACATAGCGACTGGAACAGTGTCTGAGGATGACATTTCGCCGCCTGCGCCGCAAGCGCCTCCCGGTCCGAGTCAGAGCCCTCTATCAGCGACAGCGTGCTCCTGTCTCTGGCTGCCATCAGATCGCGCAGATAGCCCCCCAGACCCGCCAGCATGAACTGTGAGTCAAAACCCTTCTCGCGTATCTCCTTGTAGATACACCACGCATCAAGCACCCTGCCTTCAAGCATACAGTCAACCAGACGAGAATAATACGCCCCGTCCAGCACATTCAGGTTGTCTATCGTCGACTCATACGTTATATTTCCACGGCTCGATGCCGCAACCTGATCGAATATGCTCAGAGCATCGCGCATCGCGCCGTCAGCCTTACGCGCTATCACCGACAGAGCCTTCCCTTCAGCCTTTATCCCCTCCTTGCCTGCCACCATCGACATATGCTCTATCATATCCTCGATAGTGATCCGGTGAAAATCAAATATCTGGCAACGCGACAGTATCGTCGGGATAATCTTATGCTTCTCCGTGGTCGCAAGGATAAACACTACATACCCCGGGGGCTCCTCCAGAGTCTTCAGAAACGCGTTGAACGCCGCCGACGACAGCATATGCACCTCGTCTATGATAAACACCCTGTACTTACCCGACGACGGTGGCACCTGAACCTGATCTACAAGCTCCCTTATGTCATCCACGCCATTGTTGCTCGCCGCGTCAAGCTCGATTATGTTCATCGACATGCCGCTGTTGAAAGCCCTGCACGAATCACACTCATTACAAGCCTCGCCCGTCGCCGTCCGGTGCTCACAGTTGATCGTCTTCGCGAAAATACGCGCACACGACGTCTTGCCAACGCCTCGCGGACCGCAGAACAGATAGCTGTGCGCAAGCCTGCCGGTCGCCACCGCATTCTTCAGCGTCGACGTGAGCGCCTTCTGACCTACCACGCTGTCAAACGTCGAGGGCCTGTACTTCCGGGCTGAAACTATATAATTTTCCATCTATGGGTCCTATCTTCTTTCTACATATTCACACTGTATAAATGCAAAAGTAAGGAAAAACCGCGACATTGTCATTCCCTGCCTGCTAAAAATAACAAATACTCACCCCTCCTCCCGATTACTCACACCCGTTTACCATCCCTTCCGCCGGAATTTACTACCTTTGCACATACCTATGAACTGCATTCCTGTCAACAAACGTATCATCATCGCCCTTGCGGCTACCATTCTCATATCCTCAATCGCCGATGCCCGCGCAAGGCGCAAACGACGCCGCAAGCTCCCCGATCCCGCATCAATCCCATCAATTGTCATCGACAAACGCAACATGACGCTCGCCCTCATCTCGACCGCCGGCGACACCATCATGCTCACACAAGTCGCTACCGGTCTTAACCCCGGACAGAAGCGCCGCCCCGGCGACATGCGCACTCCCGAAGGCCTCTTCTCCGTGGTCGAGATCGTCGACGCATCCCGTTGGAAACACGACTTCGGCGACGGACTCGGTGAGATCGACGGCGCCTACGGCCCGGCATTCATTCGCCTCCTCACACCCGGACACACCGGCATAGGAATCCACGGCACACACCTCCCCGCATCAATCGGGACACGCGCCAGCGAAGGCTGCATCCGCCTTCACAACGACTCCCTCCTACGCCTCATCCCATTCGTCTACCCAGGCACCCGGGTATCAATCATTCCCGCCGACGCCGACATCATATCATCCCTCCTCGACCGCGACTCCATCTACATCTCGCCCTTCATGCCCTGATACTTACTTATTTCTATGGCATATATTGCCTCAGGATAGAGATAAGATTGGCTCCACGCCCCATCCTTCCGGCTTACCAGCAGGGTTGACATAGCCAACCCTGCCAACACACCTTCACTCATCGCGTCCACATACTTGCCGTCGGCAGCACCGCACCCATAAACCTCATCATTTCGTTCTGCAAATATACAACATTCCCTATCTCCCTTTACTGCGAAATATCCCCCTTCCCATCAAAAAGATTCCGGCGCCTGTGACAACCCGTTGGGCTGCACTTTCTTACGTTCAGTCCTCGACGATCTCGGCCATCAGCGTTGCCGAAGTCGCGTCGACTATCCTTACCTTCACGGTCTCGCCAGTATGATGACCGCCGCGAGGCAGCACTACAGCCTTGTTCTGAGATGTACGTCCCACAAGCTGCTCCCGGCTACGCTTCGCCGGACCCTCTATCAGAACCTCAAACTCACGCCCGACATCCCGGCGGTTCGATGCCAGCGAAAGCTCATTCTGCAGCGCTATCATCCTGTTCAGCCTATCTATCTTCACATCCTCGGCCACATTGTCAGGCAACGTGCGCGATGCCAGCGTCCCTGGCCGCTCGCTATACTTGAACATGAACGCCGAGTCAAAACCAACCTCGCGCATCAGCGCCAGAGTCTCCTCAAAGTCCTCCTCCGTCTCATTGTGGAAGCCCGTGAACAGATCCGTCGATATACCGCACTCAGGTATCATCCGCCTTATAGCCGCGATCCTGTCCAGATACCACTCACGCGTATACTTACGGTTCATCAGTCGCAACACCTCATTGCTGCCGCTCTGCACCGGCAGATGTATATGACGGCATATATTCGGACGCGAAGCTATGGCTCCGATTATCTCATCACTCATATCCTTCGGATGCGATGTCGTGAAACGCACACGCATATCCGGTGCCGCATCGGCTACCATCACCAGAAGATCCGCGAAACTCACTCTCCGGTCACCCTCCTCATACATATAGCTGTTCACATTCTGGCCTAACAGAGTCACCTCCTTGAACCCACGCTTCCTCAGATCCGCTACCTCCGCCAATATGCTGTCGGCCGGACGGCTTCGCTCTCGTCCTCGTGTATAAGGCACTATGCAGTACGAACAGAAATTATTGCAACCTCTCATTATGCTCACAAACCCCGACACTCGGTTCCCGCCGATACGCGCCGGAACCACATCCCTGTACGTCTCCGTTGTGCTGAGCTCCACATTGATAGCCTTATGCCCCGCGCGGGCCGACTCCATCAGCGACGGCAGATCCATATACGAATCCGGACCCGCCACCAGGTCAACCCCTATCCCGTCTATCAGCTCATCCTTCATACGCTCGGCCATACAGCCTATCACGCCTACCACCAGGCTCCCGCCCGAAGCCTTGCGTCGACGCTTCAGACCGCGCAGATAGTCCAGTCGCGACAAAACCTTCTGCTCCGCATTATCGCGTATTGAGCAAGTGTTCACAAGTACGGCATCAGCCGCCTCCGCACTCTCTGCCGGCGCATATCCCGCAGTTTCCATAACCGCAGCCACTACCTCACTGTCTGCCACGTTCATCTGGCAGCCGTACGTCTCTATATATAGTTTCAATGGAGCTTCACTCGTCATATCCGACATATCTAACGTTTCAAATAACCGATATTAAGCACTATCTCTTTAAAATCGTGCTTTTATCCATTATGAATATTGGGAAATAAAATGTAAATTTGCGACAAATTTACGAAAACTTCTGCAACGTACACAGAGAATAGCGGACTGATCTCAATTCTCCTGACCAAACAGCAGACAAATCTCTACCATAAAATAACGACGATGGCTTTCCCAATCATTACCCCACAAGAAGCTGCGCTCCTCTTCAACGATGGCGACAATGTTGGCCTGTCTGGCTTCACCGCCTCCGGTTCGCCCAAAGTGGTAACCGAGGCTATCGCCGCCCGGGCTGAGCGTGAGCATGCCGAAGGCAGACCCTTCAAAATCAACGTTTTCACCGGCGCTTCAACTAACAATCACGCCGATGGTGCCCTCGCACGCGCTAACGCTCTCGGCAAGCGCACTCCCTACCAGAACACACCCGATCTGCGCAAACGCATCAACTCGCACGATTGCAACTACTTCGACCTCCACCTCTCCGAGCTCGCGCAGAAAGTAAGATACGGTTTCTACGGTAATATTGACAAAGCAATCATCGAAGTCGCCGACGTCACCGACGACGGACAGCTCGTTCTCGGAACCGGCGTCGGAAACGTCCCCACCTACGTACAGCAGGCTAAACAGATCGTCCTCGAGCTGAACGCTAAGCTCAAGCCCGAAATGCTCGGCCTGCACGACATCTATCTCCCCGCCGATCCCCCTCACCGTAACGAAATACCCATTTTCACCCCTCACGACCGTATCGGTGTCCCGACAGTCAAAGTCGACCCCGCGAAGATAGTCGGAATCGTCCATAGCGACGACTACGACGGCATAACCGGTTTCACCGCCCTCGACAACACAACCCTCCAGATCGGCGCCAACGTCTGCTCATTCCTCCTCTCCGAAATCCACGCCGGACGAATCCCCAAGACATTCCTGCCCCTCCAGTCTGGAGTAGGAAACGTAGCCAACGCAGTCCTCTTCGGACTCGGCGACAGCAACGAGATACCACCCTTCACAATGTATACCGAGGTAATGCAGGACGCCGTCATCGAACTCATGAAAGCCGGCAAATGCTCATTCGGTAGCTCATGCTCGCTCACACTCAGCAACGACATGGAAGCCGAAGTCCTCAACAACCTCGACTTCTTCAAGGACAGGATCGTACTCCGTCCCGCCGAAATAAGCAACAGCCCCGAAGTGATACGCCGACTCGGTGTCATCGCAATGAACACAGCCCTCGAAGCCGATATCTTCGGAAACATCAACTCGACCCACGTCGTCGGTACAAAAATGATGAACGGCATCGGCGGTTCAGGCGACTTCACCCGCAACGGATACATCTCCATCTTCAGCTGCCCCTCCATCACAAAGGGCGGACTCATCAGCAACATCGTCCCGATGGTTTCTCATGTCGACCACACCGAACACTCCGTCGACATCATAATCACCGAGCAGGGCATCGCTGATCTCCGCGGAAAAGATCCCGTACAGCGCGCGCACGAAATTATCGAAAACTGCGCCAACCCGATGTTCCGCCCACTCCTCCGCGACTACCTCAAGCTCGGAAACGGCGGACAGACCCCACACAACCTCAGCGCATCTCTCGCATTCCACACCGAATTCCTCAATTCAGGTGACATGCGGAACGTCGACTGGGCAAAATTCGCTTGATCCCACATCCCACTTTTCAATCCATAGACGGGAAACTGAACCTTTTCTTCTTCAGTTTCCCGTTTATTTTATTACATCTCAACAACTTATCAGATATTTTGCAAAAATCGCACCAAAAAACTTGCAAGTCTCGCAAATAAGCATTAACTTTGCAATCGAAATCCACGTGACGTTGTCACAATTCCCTCTTGGAGAGGTGGGTGAGTGGCTGAAACCACCAGTTTGCTAAACTGACGTAGGAGC
>CANRVB010000008.1 GCA_947643165.1 uncultured Porphyromonadaceae bacterium
AGATAAGATATTGGTAAATGATTGGTATAAAGATAGATTGATAGATTTTGATATTTGTCGGCCCTTCTGCGTGATGCAGAGGGGCCGACTATTTCTTTTTGGTGTGGAATCTGCCGGCATTAAACATTGCAGTCTCAAAAATTGTTTGTATCTTTGTAGTACGAAACCGTATATCAGATGACAGTAAGAGCCAAGAACATCAGGATTTGCAACGCGCGGGCCGAAGAACGCCTGTGCCGCGTTGTTCATGTGCATTGGTTCAGTGGATTCATCTAAGCTTACACACTCCATCCCCAATCCCTTTTTTTCTTTTTATTTATTTTGTGGCTTGATATGCTCTGCGTGTCAGGCTGCTGAATGCATTTGTAAGCTTATGTTCACGATATTGTTTCTGCTGATAATATCGGCGGCTGTAGGTTTTATGCTACGCCGCCATACCAAATTCGAATCGATCATATCCCGCACCACCGGCTATACTGTCGTTCTGTTGCTCCTGTTTTTTGGTATAACGATCGGATCCAACTCATCAATTCTCGGAAATCTGCGCAGTTATGGCATCTATGCAGCTGTCATAGCGTTTCTTGGTGTTGCCGGCAGCGTCTGCGCCGCTGTTCTGTTCGCACGTCTCAATGGCAAAGGAGGTGGCAAATGAAGCATCTTGTACTTCCGCTGGTTATGGTAGTCGGTATAATTTTCGGCTGGGCCGTCGGTATGCCGTCGTTTTTTGGTGATGTCGATCTGGCACACATCCTGCTTTATATCCTCATTATTCAGGTGGGCCTCGGCATAGGCATGCGGCCTGACCTTTCCATGCTGTTCCGCAACTTCAATTTCCGCATGCTGCTCCTTCCGGCCTTCACGATAGTCGGTACGCTTGCGTTCACCCTGCTTGCCGGCCTGATATTTGTATCCGATGATATCAAGGATATTCTGGCTATCGGCAGCGGCTTCGGCTACTACTCGCTCTCGTCCGTGCTGATAGCCCAGTTCAAGAGTGTCACCTCCGGAGCCGAGGCGGCATCGGTTGTGGCTGCGATAGCTCTTCTTGCCAATGTGGTCAGGGAGCTTGTGGCGCTGGTGTCATGCAAGTTTCTTTCGAGCAAGGGTTATGGCTATGCGGCTATCTCGATCGCGGGGATCAACTCTATGGACGTGTGCCTCCCGATGATTGTATCAGGAAACAATGACCGCAATCTTATATCCGCTGCGTTGTTTCATGGTATAATGATCGAGGTGTCTGTTCCGTTCCTTATCGCACTTTTTTGCGGTTGATTCAATTTTTTTCAGAGAATGGGCAGATTTATGCGATGGCGTAATATGTTGAAATATAGTAATATAACATATAGTGTAACAACTCCGTAACGGAATTAACGTTCATTAACGCAGTAAGGTCTTGCAAGAATCAAAATGGCCGTAACTTTGCAACGTCGGACAACGAAAGAGACCACCTCTCCCCAGTCACTCTCCTCCGTCTCCCTCACGTTTCACAAGCTAAACCATTTCATCATGACCACCTCAGCCTTCCAGCAGCAACTCATGAGCCTTCAGGCCAACCTGCTCAACTTCGCATACACCCTGACCAGCAACCGCGACGACGCCTACGATCTGCTTCAGGATACCACAGTAAAGGCGCTTACCAACAGCGACAAGTATGCCGACGACACCAACTTCAAGGGCTGGGTGTTCACGATCATGCGCAACCTGTTTATCAACAACTACCGCCGCGCGAGCCGCTCGCAGGCCGTTGTCGACACGACAGAAGACTGCTACCACCTGAACCTGTGCCAGGACTCGGGCATCACTTCACCGGAAGGCTCCTACACTGAGCGCGAGATCCGCGATGCCATAGCCGAGTTCGATCCTAAGTACGGCGAGCCGTTCGCCATGCACGTTGCCGGCTACAAGTACAATGAGATCGCCGAGAAGATGAATCTGCCGCTTGGCACGGTCAAGAGCCGCATCTTCTTCGCCCGCCAGGCCCTGCAGGAACGTTTCGCAGACTACGCCAACGCTTAATGGTTTAATTTTCAGTGAAATAAGCCTTTTCTCCGACTATTTGAAATTCGTACACACAGATAACGTATTGGTAAATGATTGGTATAAAGATAGATTGATAGATTTTGACATTAGATTCGGCCCTTCTGCGCGACGCAGCGGGGCCGATCGCTTTTTTATGCCCGATGGCCTTTTTTAAGTCCATTTTTACAGAAAGTTATGAGATTTATATGATTTATAAGAATTATTGGCAATCATCATTTGCCAATAACATCCATATTCACTATTTTTGCACAGAAATGATAAAAGTTCGTCATATAAGCCGGACATTTGGCACTCTGCAAGTGCTTGACAGTATTTCTCTTGACATAAATGATGGAGAAGTTATAGCGATTACCGGCCCCAGCGGAGCCGGTAAGACTACATTGTTGCAGATTGTCGGATCGCTGGACCGGCCGGACAATGGCTCGGTGATATATGGCGACACTGATATTTTCAAACTCTCCGACAACAAACTGTCGAATTTCCGCAACCGGAACATCGGTTTCGTTTTTCAGGCAAGTCAGTTACTGCCAGAGTTTTCGACGATCGAGAATGTGGCGATGCCGGCGTTGATAGGAGGCCGTTCGCGGTCGGAAGCTTTCGGTGCTGCCCGTCAGCTGCTCGATTATCTCGGGCTTGGTCATCGCCTTGACCATCGTCCTGCCGAGCTGTCGGGTGGCGAGCGTCAGAGAGCGGCTGTCGCCAGAGCGCTGGTCAACAAGCCGGCCGTGGTATTGGCCGATGAGCCGTCAGGTTCGCTTGATTCTCAGGGCCGTGCGGATATGCACAGGCTCTTCTTCGATCTTCGGCGCGATTTCGGCCATACATTTGTGATCGTGACTCACGATGAAACGCTGGCCGCCGACACCGACCGTATGGTCTGTATGGCCGACGGCCGGATAACACGTATAATTGATAGAACAACTAACAGCTAATCATATCATAAACCTACAATCCAAACTAACTACAATGACACTACGCAAAATTTTTATTCCAATCGTTGCGACAATCGCCGTTATGCTCGGATTCACCGCTTGTAATTCTTCGGATGAGCCTACAGCAGGATCTACGATATACACAAATATCGTGACTTTGGTGGAACGTAGCTCTACCGGTACGGTAATGTCTTATCAGACAGGACAATATACCCCTGTTATCACTCTGACAGCCAGCCAGCAGGTAGATACAAGCATCGTAATGCCGGGCAAGCGTTTCCTCATAGCTTATCAACTGGCTCCCGGTACTGTAGCCGATCAGAGCGGTTTTGTAACGCTTCTGGCAGCTCAGAAGATACTCAACGATACTATCCAGTTCAAGCCGATCAACAGCATCCCCAACTGGGATAACACCATATCACGTGTGCAGCAGGCCTTTATCTCGGGTAATTTCCTGAATCTCGGCGCTACCGTACCCATGTCTACCCCTATAGTCGATGCTGTGATAATAGCCGACGAGGCAACTCTCGCTACCGAGACCGCCGAACTCTATGTGTACTTCGCTCCGGTGAATACAATCGACTCGTACACTGTGGCCCGCTACTCTACCTACGATCTCAAGCCGATGATGAACAAGTATCCCCGTGTGCGCAAGTTCAATCTCCACTGCCCGGGCGACGGCCGTACCTTTGAGTTCAGCCTCACCCCCAATGTAGGCCCTATTCCCACAAATAATTAATTATTAAACATATAAAATCATGGAAAATAACAATAAGCCCAACGAACTCAAGATCGAAATCACTCCCGAAGTGGCTTCAGGTACCTACAGCAATCTCGCTGTCATCACCCACAGCCCTAACGAGGTGTTCATCGACTTTATCGCTGTAGCTCCCAATATGCCTCAGGCCAAGGTTCAGAGCCGCATCATCATGACTCCCGAAAATGCGAAGAACCTCCTGTTCGCTCTCCGCGACAATATCGCAAAATATGAGGCAACTTTCGGCGAGATAGAGCACAAGCTCCCGAAGAACCAGGGCGCAAACTCCGCCAACGACATCAAGAATCCGTTCATAGTAGGCGGTAAGGCCTGATAGAATCTGACAGCCATGCGCGACAATCAATTGCTCATCTACAACTCACTCTCTCGTCAGAAAGAGCTCTTCAAGCCCGTCCACCCGGGCCGGGTGGGCATGTATGTGTGTGGTCCTACTGTCTATGGCGACGGCCACCTCGGTCATGCCAGACCGGCTATAACGTTTGACGTTGTGTTCCGCTATCTGACGCATCTTGGCTATAAAGTGCGCTATGTCAGAAATATAACTGACGTGGGTCACCTTGAGCATGATGCTGATTCGGGCGAGGACAAGATCGCCAAGAAGGCGCGTCTGGAGCAGCTTGAGCCAATGGAAGTGGTGCAGCATTATCTGAACCGTTACCATAAGGCAATGGATGCCCTCAATGTCATTCCGCCATCGATCGAGCCTCATGCTTCGGGTCATATAATAGAGCAGATCGAGTATATCAAGAAGATACTTGAGGCGGGGTATGCCTATGAGAGCGAAGGTTCGGTATATTTTGATGTGCCGAAGTATAATGCCGATCACCATTACGGAAAGCTGTCGGGCCGTAATATCGACGAGCTTCTGTCGACGACACGCGACCTTGACGGACAGCAGGAAAAGCGCAATCCGGCTGACTTCGCCCTGTGGAAGAAGGCTTCGCCGGAGCATATAATGCGTTGGCCTTCGCCGTGGAGCGATGGATTTCCCGGATGGCATCTCGAATGTTCGACGATGGGCGAGAAGTATCTCGGCACGCCGTTCGACATTCACGGAGGAGGAATGGATCTGAAGTTCCCTCATCATGAATGCGAGATCGCTCAGTCGGTCGCTCATAACGGGCATGACAGTGTCCGCTACTGGATGCACAATAACATGATTACCATAGAGGGCCAGAAGATGGGTAAATCGCTGGGCAATTTCATCACACTCGATGAATTTTTCAGCGGTTCGCATCCAAAGCTCAAGCAGGCATATTCGCCTATGGTGATCCGTTTCTTTATTCTCCAGGCACACTACCGTGGCACTGTAGACTTCTCCAACGAAGCTCTGCAGGCTTCGGAAAAGGCTCTTCAGCGTATGCTTGACGGCTACCGCCGCCTGAAGTCGCTGAAAGCAGACAATGGCGGCGCTCCGCTTGCCGACAGTGAGCTCGAGAGTCTTGAGAAACGCATGTACGAGGCCATGGACGATGATCTGAACACACCGATTGTCATAGCCGCGCTGTTTGATGCTTGCTCGGTTGTCAACAACATAAATGATGGCCGCACCTCAGCTACAGCTGCCCAGATAGAGCGCCTGCAGGGTCTGTTCGATACATTCCTTGTCGACATTCTCGGAATACAGACGGGTGCCGAAGGTGGAGATGCCGCTGACATGAAGCCGTATGAGGGCGCTGTAGACCTGCTTCTGGAGATGAGGTCGAAGGCAAAGGCCGATAAGGACTGGACAACCAGCGACATGATACGCGACCGTCTGGCCGCGCTTGGCTTCGATGTGAAAGATACGAAGAACGGATTTGAGTGGAGTGTGAAATAACAGTCAGCTTAAATTCAGAAATATACTGACGCCGGAGATCAGATGAAGATCTTCGGCGTCAGTCATTTATGAGCGTCAGATCTGATATTACGACCGTAACCCATAGAGCATGGGAGAAGATTGTTTTGAGCAAATGTGATTTTTTTTGCGCAGAGAGGTTAGGTTTTTCGCAAGTGAACTGTCTTAATAATGTATGACGACACAAAATGACATAGAACAGCTTTTCAAAACACATTATGCTGATATGCACCGCATGGCCATGCTGATATTGCGCGATGAGGATGTGGCGAGGGACATAGTGCACGATGTTTTCGCCAATCTTCTTGACAGACAGAGCAGAGCACCGGAAGGTGATAGCTTTGCTGCAAGTCCGTCAGGATCCCGGATATCCGTGTCCGGTGCTTATCTTCTGAAATCCGTGCGCAACCGATGCCTTAACTATCTGAGCGGCATGTCGGTCAAGGAGAGAATGACCGAACTATATGCTCTCGATATGACTGAGATAGCAGATGAGGATTGGCCAGATGATGATACGATAGCTTTGATTCACGCTACAGTGGCCCATGATCTCAGTGAGGCGTGCAAAAGGGTTGTGAACCTTCGTTTTGCCGAAGGGAAAAGCTATAAGGAAATAGCCCGGAAGCTCAGTATCAGTGAAGTGGCTGTCTATAAGCATTTACGTCATGCAATGGATATCTTACGTTCAAAATTTTCTAAAAATGGATAAATTCGACAGACTGCTTGACGCGATAGAGCATCCTGACATGTATTCCGATCAGGACGTGGAGGCAATGTTGCAGGATCCGGAAGTGAAGGAGGCCTACAGTTTGCTTGATAAGACGAGATCAAGTCTGAAGCATATCGATACGCCCGATGTGGAGGCCGAATGGCACGCATTCCAGCGGACTCATATGGGCGGTAACGATAAGCATGGTGTGAATATTCTGCACTATTTTTCACGCAATGTGGCTGCGGGCATAGCTATGGCCCTCGGGTCAGTTTTAGCTGTGGCTTCGGTTGTGGGGCTAAGTGTCAATTACATCAACAGTGAAAAGTCAGCACCGGCCGCCGCTGCGGATCCCGCGCTCACCACGGAGCTTATGGCTACAATAGATACAGTGACTGTGGTTGACGACATACCTGTCAAGGCTCCGGAAATTGTGGTCTTCGACAATGAAGAGCTGGAAAAGATAATAACGAAAATCGCTGAATACTATGGGTATAAGCCGGAGTTTTCGGCTGATGCGCCAAAGGCTCTCCGTCTTTACTACCGTTGGAACCGTACGTTGTCGGTCGATGAGGTAGTCGAGAACCTGAACAATTTCGAACGGATACATATCACCGTAAAAGGCAAAACCATCAAAATAGACTGACATCATGCTACGTATCTTTATGCTTTTGTTCTCCATGTCGTTTATTGTCATGGTGCATGCCGGAACATACTCATATAATTTCCGTTCGACTCCATTGCCGCAATCATTAATGCAGATAATGGAAAGTCATCCGGAGATCGAGATCAACTTCATTTTCGATGAGCTCGAGAATTATACGACAAGTGCTGTTGTCGACACCGATAATGCCTATGATGCAATCCGTCAGACCATAGGTCTTAATCCGGTGACGGTTGTCAAGGTCAAAAATACATACTATGTGGAGGCGCTCCAACATGGCAAGTATATCTACACAGGCAGAGTCATAGGAGTAGGTAACGAGATTCTGAAAGGGGCTACAGTGATGCTGCTGTCGGATCGGGATTCAACGGTGATAACCTATGGAATCACTGATGATGACGGACGTTTCACAATACCGTGCGACTACAGGAATGTGGTGGCCAAGCTGTCATGTCTCGGCTACAAGACCACATACCGCAAGTGTGATTCTTTCGATCTCGGAACTATAATAATGGCAGGCCACGCAGTGATATTGGGCGAAGTAAAAGTGGAGGCAATATCACAGTATATGGACGATGATAAATCGGTGTTCGTGCCAAGCCGTCGTGTCAAGAACTCGGCTCACGATGCGGCTTCGTTGCTTATGCGTATGGCGATACCGCAGCTCTATGTAAATCCGATCAACAATTCTATAACTATGGCCGATGGCCGTGAGATAAGCAAGTTTGTGAATTATCAGCCCGCAAGTGAGGAAGATCTGTCGGATATGCGTCCACAGGACGTGAAGAGGGTCGAGGTGTATGTGAGTCCGAGAGATCCACGCTTTGAGGGTGCGCGACATGTGGTCAACTTCATCATGGTGCGCTATGAGTATGGCGGCTACTCTAAATTCTCGGGCAGAGAGATATTGACAGGAGGAGATACTTATACAGATCTGAAAGGGTCGAGCAAGTTCACTTACAAGAAAATGACCTACGACCTGTCGGCCGGATTCGTCAACACTCATAATGAACATCTGGGAACAGAGTCGGAAACAGCCTATGATTTTGATGACAAGACTGTGACACGCCATATCACTCCGGATGAAGCATCATGGGATGCAAATATCGGATATGCAACTCTGCGAGCCTTTTATGCCTCTGACAATACCACAATCAGCAATACTTTGGGATTTCGCGGGGAATTCAAGGATAAATACAGGAGAAATTTTACGACACTCTACGATCCCGACATCTATCCTGAATCGGAAGATAAAAGAAATAATGATGGTCGCAGCTATTCCGGCTCATGGAACGGCCGATACCAGTTCTTACTTCCCGACTCGTGGTCGCTCACGGTCACACCTACGGCCAAAGTAGCCCACTATGAGAGCAAGTACCTCTTTTCGTCGTCGGTTGACGACATTATAAATAACGCTCAGGAAAACAACTGGAAATCGACACTGAGCGTATATTCACAGAAGACTCTGGGACGGCATTCTGTAGGTATGTCGATCAATGGTGAGTTGCAAGGCAACCATATTGTATATACCGGAACCAATCCGGCGACTGTTGATTATGACGCGCAATCGGTCGGAATATTCATGAATGGCAATCTTAGATTTGGTAAATGCTGGATATCACCCAGTGTGAAGTTCTATTACGAACGTGCCGGTTTCTCGGAATTGCATCATAGAAACTGGTTGCCGGGATATTTCGTAGCTGCCGGATGGAATATAAATTCAAAAAATCAATTATCGTTCTCATCTGAGATGTATAACGTGACAACGAGTGTGGGGCAGCGTACTCCGAATATCGTGGTGCAAAATCTGCTTGATGCGGTAAAAGGTAACCCTGAAATTGACAGTTATCCGGTCAATACGGCCGATATAACATACGAGTTCATGCCGAATCAGAAATTCTCGATGATGGCCTACGTGAAAGGCCTGTTTGCAAGTCGACCGTTTGACTATCTGTACACTCCCGTCGAGATAGATGGGCGGGAGATGATGCTTGCCAATTATTCCCGTTACGGCAACTCCAAGCAGTTTCACTATGTCTTGTCCTCTTCGTTGAAATTGCTGTCCAATTCATTGTATCTCAATGGTCAAGTCAGGGCGTCTTCATTCATTAGACATGGAATTCATGATTACAGCCGTACAGATGTTAATTTCAATATGTCGGCATATTATTATCTTGATAATCTGTACTTCGGTTTATATTATCAGACTCCACAGCGCACTACGTGGATACGAGGCATCTCGAAATCCCCATCCTACTATAACGTTACAGTAGGATGGTCCAAGAACAGCCTTAATGTCTCGCTGACGTCCGAATGTCCGTTCCGGTCAGACTGGAAAGGAGATATGACTATCAGAAACTATGGCAATTATCGCTCAAGAGAGATTGTCTACGGAGATAATTACCATCGTAATTTCACGTTGCGGGTGAGCTATTCGTTCAGTTATGGCAAGAAGATCAAGCAAGGCGATGAAGTCGGCAGTATCTACGGACCGGCTTCGGGTATCGTGAAGTGACAGAATATATGGTGATCCCCGGCATCAGGATGTGAATGCCGGGGATTTTTGAAAATAATGCGGCAGGGATTGCGGGGTTTACGGTAAATATGTATATCTTTGCTATTGTCTCTAAAACATAAATGCTTAAAGTGAAATGAAAAAGTCGGTCATCTATTCATTGTTAGCCATTGTCGCTGTTGTCCTGTCGGCTTGCAGCACTTCGAAGTCGACGGTATCGAAAAACAGTGATCTGTCGAAGTATGAGTATGCGTCGATAATCAACAATGATACATATCATTTGCCTGCCCAGCTGATGGAGTATGAGATACAGCTGTATGACGCTGTGGCCGATTCGCGCCTGAAGCTTGTGAGCGATGTGCGTATGTATGAACTTTCGCAGAGTCAGCAGGAACGTCTTCTGATGGTGAAGTGGGGCGTGGATCCGGGGGAATATGAAACGATAGTTACGGTAAACTTCATCGATTATATGACGGGGCGTCCTGTGGCATCGTGCAAGGGCGGCTATGGGATGAGTCTGACGCGCACAGGTGATCTGAAGGGTGCGATCAACCGTGTTGCGAAGCAGATTTCGGAAATATTTCCGAAATAGGGCCGGGGAATTGGCCAGATGATGTTTCAAAATGGCGTATCCTGCGGGAAGTTAGCGAGATAAAGATCCGGACGGGTTCATAATTATGGAAAAATGTATCAGTTTTAACGTAAAAAGTGCTAACTTTGCGTTTTCAAAACGATTGCGACGCAATAACATAATATGACATCCCAACCCGTACAATCTACAGGACGCAAGATACTGAGCCTATTGCTGAAATACGGAGTGCCTCTGCTGATAAGCGTGGGTCTCTGTTATCTGCTCTTTACCGGTGTCGATTTCAAAGAGATGATAGCGCTGATAAAGCGCGATTGCAATTTCTGGTGGATCGCATTGGCTATGGTGATCAGTATATTCAGCCATATTTTCCGTGCCATGCGCTGGCGTATGCAGCTTGTGGCCCTGGGTATACGTCCGCCGCTGTTTGTCGTGATACTGAGCATATTCGGAACATATGCCGTGAATCTTGTCCTGCCTCGTCTTGGCGAGCTGTGGCGCACGGGCTGGATTTCCCAGCGTCAGGACGCTCCATTCGACAAGGTGTTCGGATCGATGGTTGCCGACCGTCTGGCCGACACCGTTACGGTGTTGCTGCTTACAGGGTTTACTTTTATCGTGGCCCATAATCAGCTTGCCGACTATCTGTCGCAAAACACAGAGAGCTTCGACAAGATGATGGCTCTGGCCTCCTCACCGTGGCTGTGGGGAGCGGCGTTACTGGCCGTAGCCGCCGTGGCGATTGTGTTTATACGGTATCCTGAGAATAAGCTGGTTGCGGCGGTGCGTACATTTGGCGTGGGCCTTTGGCGAGGTTTCGCCGTCATCGGCAAGATGAAGGGCAAAGGTTACTGGCTTCTGCTTACGGTGGCTATATGGGGTTGCTATTTCAGTCAGCTCTATGTGGCGTTTTTCAGCTTTCCTGTGACAAGCGAAGTGGTCGGCACATACGGAGCGACCGCGGTTCTGGTATGCTTTGTGCTGTCGAGCATATCGATGGGTGTGCCGTCGAACGGTGGCATAGGTCCGTGGCAGTGGGCCGTGATCTTCGGTCTGAGCATGTATGCGGTGCCCGGTCTTACGGAAGGTTATTCCACGTCGTTTGCAAATCTCGTGATGGGCTCGCAGACATTGTTGCTCATAGTGCTCGGCTTGTTTACCTTTGCATCAATAGCAGTGATGAAGCGCCGTGAGCGCCGCGAGCTGTCAGCATCCTCTAAATCCAACTGATATGTTTGATCCAGAAAGCCATCCTGACTATTTTGTGGACAACGGACAGGATCCGGAGAAGAGGCAGGCCGATACGCCCAAGATCGATTTTACCGAGCAAGGAGGCGGAGATCCGGATCCTAAGCCGGAAACGGTCAAGCCGAGGCGTCGTCACCGCAAGGCTATGGCAATCGTTGTGGCGGTGTGTTGCGCGGTGATCGGCTCGCTGCTCTATGTGAGGTATTTCAATCCTTATGCCGAGGAGGCCAGCGTGACCGGGTATATCACCGGGGTAGAGCGCCGGGGCATTATCTTCAAGACCTATGAGGGCGACATGATATCGCAGAGCAATCTGACGGACACGTCGCGGATATACAGCCGCGATTTCACGTTTTCGGTTCCCGACAGGGCCGTTGCCCGGGAAATACAATCGTATCAAGGTACGGGCCGGCCGGTAAGGTTATGGTATTCAAAATATTATGGAATGCTTCCGTGGCGTGGCGCATCGACCAATGTGGTGCAAAAAATTGAAGTTTTGCCCCAATGAGCAACAAAAATGATTTTTTTTGACCAAATTTTAACCTAAATAGCATTTTCAGTTGTTATCTTTGTACAAAACAAGATCAGCCCAGCTGACTTCGCGTTTCGACATAAAATAAATTAATAATAACGGCTCCGCTTCTTGCCAGGAAGCGTGACCATCACCTTCAAACCATTATTCAAAATGAACAAGTTCAAGTCTCTATTAATGGCCGGTGCAGTTGTGCTCAGCACATTCGCCGCTTCTGCTCAGACAATTGAGCGTCGTATAGTAGAAGAGGAAAAGACCGTCTTCACTCCCCATTGGTTCATGCAGGCTCAGGGTGGTGCAGCCGAGACTCTCGGTGAAGCATCGTTCGGCGATCTGATCTCACCTGCTGCAGCTCTCAATATCGGCTACCGCTTCAATCCAGTATTCGCATTGCGTGCGGGCGCAAGCGGCTGGCAGGCTAAAGGTGCCGCAGTACGTTCGGATATCGACGTATACAAGTTCAACTATATTCAGGCAAATGTAGACGCTATGGTATCGCTGACCAACCTGTTCTGCGGTTGGAATCCGACCCGTACACTCGATTTCTATGCATTTGTAGGTGTTGCCGGCAACAACCGTTTCCACAACAACGAAGCCATCGACATCGCAAACTCTGGCTACCAGTTCTCTTATCTGTGGGAGAAGCACCGCTGGGCATTCACAGGCCGCGGTGGTCTGGGTGTCAACATCCGTCTGAGCGATATCGTAGCTCTTAACGTTGAAGCTAACGCCAACGGCGTGATCGACCACTTCAACAGCAAGCACGGCAAGGACAGCAACATCGACTGGCAGTTCAATGGCCTGGTAGGTCTTACCATCAAGTTCGGCAAGGGCTATCAGACAATCCCCGCCGTATTTGAGGAAGTAGTGATAGAGGAACCCGCACCCGCTCCTGCTCCCGCACCTGCACCCGCTCCCGCACCTGCACCCGCTCCCAAGAAGGTTGAGCCTATGACTCAGAACGTATTCTTCCTGATCGACTCAAGCGTTATCCGTCCGAGCGAGCAGGTGAAGATCGACAAGCTCGTCGAATACCTCAAGGCTAACCCCGAGGCTACTGTAGTCGTTACAGGTTATGCCGATAAGGAAACAGGCTATCCCGCATACAACATGGCACTGTCAAAGCGTCGTTCGGCAGCCGTAACCAAGGCTCTCGAGAGCGCAGGCATCGCAGCCAGCCGTATCACAAGCGCCGCTGAAGGTGACACAGTTCAGCCTTTCCCCGGCATCGAGAAGAACCGTGTCTGCATCTGCGTTGCAGAAGATAAGTAATCAACATTCCGCCTGAGCGGATAACCAGATAGACCGACCATGCGGCCCCGCTTGAAAGAGTGCGGGGCCTGCATGACCGGTTTTTTTAAATTTTTCAGCCAAGCAATATGTCAGAGATTAAGTGTGTAGGCATCCTGACTTCCGGAGGCGACGCCCCCGGAATGAATGCCGCTATCAGGGCCGTTACACGTTCGGCTATTTACAGTGGATTTACCGTCAAAGGCATATACAGAGGATATCGAGGTCTGATCTCGGATGAGATAGTCGAGTTCAAGACCCAGAATGTCAGCAACATCATCCAGATGGGCGGCACAATCCTCAAGACCGCCAGATGTCCGGAATTCGCTACACCTGAAGGTCGTCAGCTTGCTTACGACAACATCAAGCGTCATGGCATTGACGCTCTTGTGGTGATAGGTGGAGACGGATCGCTGACCGGTGCCCGTATATTTGCCAACGAATACAACTTCCCCATCATCGGCTTGCCCGGAACTATCGACAATGACCTGTATGGTACAGATACCACGATAGGTTATGACACGGCGCTCAACACCATAATGGACTGTGTCGACAAGATCCGCGATACGGCAACCAGCCATGAACGCCTGTTCTTTATCGAAGTGATGGGACGTGACGCCGGATTCCTGGCGCTGAACGGCGCCATAGCGTCGGGTGCTGAGGCTGCAATCATTCCCGAGATCTCGACCGAGGTCGACCAGTTGGCTGAACTGATACAGAATGGCTTCCGCAAGAGCAAGAACTCGTCGATAGTGCTTGTGGCGGAGAGTCCTGTCACCGGTGGTGCAATGGCGCTTGCCGAGCGTGTGAAGAATGAGTATCCCGGCTATGATGTCCGAGTGTCTATCCTCGGCCATCTGCAGCGCGGTGGCTCGCCTACAGCCCACGACCGCATTCTTGCGTCGCGCATGGGTGCCGCTGCGATCGATGCTCTGCTCGAGGACCAGCGCAATGTGATGATCGGTATAGCCAACGACCAGATTGTCTATGTGCCATTCTCGAAGGCTATCAAGAACGACAAGCCTATCAACCGCGCTCTGCTCGACACACTGCGCCGTCTCTCGATCTGATGAAATAAGCAGATAAGCCATATATATATGACGCCGGTCGATCTTCTGGAGATTGACCGGCGTCTGTGTGTGGAAAGGGGAGTGGTAAGGGTGGATATGTGGGGTATGGTATTGTGCGGAGCGATCTATTTTTGTACTTTTACGCAACCAAACAGCAAAATATATGACTCAGCTTCCTGCTAAATTTGTGGAGATGACCCGACGGCTTGGTCTGGACTGCCTTGCCGGGGCGCTTGCCGAAAGCGAACCCAGTGTGTCGGTGAGATTGAATGCGGCGAAATATGATGCCGAAGGGTGTGCGGAGCTGCCCGTGGTGCCGTGGTGCGAGGAGGGGCGGTATCTTGAGCGCCGTCCGGCCTTCACGTTCGATCCGTTGCTGCATCAGGGAGCATACTATGTCCAGGATGCCTCGTCGATGATCATGAGCCACGTGGCGCGTAAACTTGCGGCCATGATAGGGCGGCCGTTGGCGTGGCTTGACGCGTGTGCCGCTCCAGGAGGCAAGACAACAGCAGCCATGGCCGGTCTTCCCGAGGAATCGGTAGTGGTGGCCAACGAATATGTTCCATCGCGAGCGGCCATACTATCGGAGAATCTGGCGAAGTGGGGCTGCGGGCGGTGTGTTGTGACAACGGGCGACACATCCCGTCTGAGCAAGTTGCGCAACGGTTTTGACGTGATAGCTGCCGATGTGCCTTGTTCGGGTGAGGGTATGATGCGCAAGGATGCCGATGCGGTGAACCAATGGAGCGAGGGGCTGATAGATGAATGTGCCGAGCGTCAGTGGGAGATAGTCTGCAATCTGTGGCCTGCCCTCAAGCCGGGGGGATATATGGTCTACAGTACCTGTACGTTCAACCGCAAGGAGAATGAGGATATGGTTGAGCGCATTGTGGCGGAATTTGGTGCAGAGCCGGTGGATATGTGTCCCGACAGCGGGTGGAACATATTGCCGGCTATCGGTTCGGATAGTCCGGCAATGCGCTTCATACCCGGAAGAGTGAAGGGTGAGGGTCTGTTTATGGCAGTACTGCGGAAACCCGGAGAGCTGTCGGCGACTTCGGCTGCATCGGGGGCGAAGGTACGGAAGCAAGGTGGCCGGAAGGTGGCGGACCAGACCGGCGCAGTACGTTCTTGGTTGAGGAATCCTGACGATTACCGTCTGACGGTGGATGAGGCGGGTGTCATAAGGGCTATGCCGGTGTCACCGTTGTTGCCGGCCGGGATCGCTGAGATGGGCCGTCCAGTGCTGACTGTTGGTACGGTGAAGGGGCGTGATGTCATACCGTCGCAGGCGCTGGCCCTGAGTCTCGATCTTGATCGTTCGGCTTTCGCAAGGGCTGATGTAGACCGCATGACAGCTCTGTCGTATCTGCGGCATGAGTCAATCGTATTGCCGCCGGACACTCCGCGTGGGTTCGTGCTGCTCTATCATGCCGGATTGCCGCTGGGTTTTGTCAAGAATCTCGGTTCGCGGGCCAATAATCTCTATCCGCAGCAGTGGCGCATATTGTCGGCTGTTCCGGAGCCGTTGCCGCTGTTGCCGTTAGGCCGGGATATGTAGCCGGTTGTGTGCAGAGAGATGAAATATCCCGTGCAAAAGGGATATTTCGCAGATACGTGGGACAAAACTGTTGTACTTTTGTGTCATCATCATGGTCAAAGCCACGCATTGCGCCGCTCTCTCACGGCTATACTCTCGCTAAGCATCTTGATGAACGTCAGCATAGAGTGCTTGCGGTAGGCTCCCCGCAGGGTGTGCACACATCCGTCCATCTCAGTGCCGTCGACTGCTATGGGTATGCTCTTCACCTGCCGGGCATTGTGGATGGTCGCCTCTGCCAATACCGTGGCCATCTTTCCCCCTCTGATCAGGTCGAGGAGTATGTGTACCTCGTTGAGCTCTATACGTATCCGCCATTCGCGCTGAGCGGGGGCTACAATCCTGTCGAATGCGTTGCGGGCCTGTAGGCCGATAGCCGGCAGCGCCATATCGTATCCGGCAAGGATCTCCGGTGTTACGGACGATGCATTGGCCAGCGGATGTCCGTCGCCCACGACAGCCACCAGCGAGTTCTGAAAGAGCACGTGGCTCTCTATGCCCTCTACGTGCTGTGAAGGTCTGAAGGCCAGCACAAAGTCGAGTTCGCCGTTGAGCAGCATCTTCATCAGCTCGGCCATAGGTTTGTAGAATATGTTGAGCTTGATGTGGGGATACAGCTTCATGAAACTGAACAGGGTCTCGTTGAGTATGGGGCTGAATGTGTATGTCACTCCGATATTCAGGGTTCCCGACCTCAGATTGCTCAGGTCGGCCACAAGAGTCTTGCACAGGTTGGCGCTGTCGATAGTCTTTCTGGCATAGGGAACCAGCTCGTAACCGGCTTCGGTCAGTGATACCGAATGGCTTGTGCGGGTGAGCAGCTGCGTTCCGAATTCCTGCTCAAGCTGTTTGACTTGCTGGGAGAGGGTACTCTGAGTGACATAAAGAGCCTTGGCGGCTTCAGAGAAATTTAGGGTTTCTGCTACCTTCAGGAAGTATTTGAGTTGCCGGAGTTCCATATCAGAGGCAAAGGTAATGAATTTTAGGCTATTGTAGCCGCGTAGCGCGGAAAGATATGTGTTTGAAGATGAATACCGGGAGTGTCGCTCCGGTCACCATCGCTGTAAGTATGAACAGACAGGTGAGGCCGTTGGATGTGAACAGATACATATAGTGGCCGAAAGCCGGCTCTGAGCTGTTGAGTAGACACATGGCCATGCCGCCGAAAGTCTTGTAAGCATAGACACCGGGGATCATAGGCAGCAGGGCCGGGAAGAAGCATGTTTCGGCCGGAATGCGTGCCACGGGCGACAGAAACACCGCCAGCATGCCGATGATAGCTGATGCGATGAACGTGGCTGCCACGATATGCAATCCTATGCCAGGTGTCATGAGGATGAAGCGTGTGGAATGGCCTATGGCCGCTATTGCCGCGCAGTAGAGATATGCCCGTCGTGGAGGTCGGCTTATTGCGGCAAATCCGATAGCTGCTATAGCCGCAAACAATGCATCTTCGAGAATTTGTGTGATCATAACGGAAATTTTATCAGAACATACCGGCATTCATGAGTGCCATTCCGGCGCAGAGACCGGCCGAAATGCAGCATGTGAGCACCATTGCGTCCATCAGACGGCTGAACGCGCAGATATAGTGGCGGTATAGCATGTCGCTGAATGAGTTGAGAAACGGGATTCCCGGCACAAGATAGAGCACAGAGGTGCCTATGGCCACGGCGGGTGTGGATCCGAGCGAGAACAGGCTGTCGGTTGCGCCGAGTATGCTGGATATGAACGCGCATACGATCATGATGAGCCGCGTGTCGGTGCCATGCGATGCGAGCGATTGCCTGACGCTGAACCCGGCGATTGTCGCTACCGCTACTATTGACATTGCTATGGGGTCGCCTCCAAACAGACGGCAGAAAGCGGCGTTTGCTACTCCGACCAGCAGTGTGAGCCGCCATCTGCAGCGTGGCTTGGGGCGGATGGTGTCGTACAGGCGTGCGCGGCATTGTCCGAAGCCGATTTTCCCGTCGGCCAGCTCCCAGCTCAGGCTGCTGAGACGTGTGTTGACATCAAAGTTGATTGCCGTATGAGGTATTGTGGCTATCCGTGTAATGTATTCGCCTGTCACCATATCGCAAAGCGTCAGGTGAATATGGCGTGGCATGATAGTCAGTTCATCTTTTACACCGAGGGCCTCAGCCATGCGGCCCATATTTGTCTCGATCCTGATGCATGTGGCTCCGGCGGCAAAGAGGGCCACGCTATAGTCGAGCAGCATGCGGCATCTGTCTTCCAATGTCGGTAATCTTTCTGTTGTCATGACCGTATGTGCCTCAATCGTCAAATTCATCGGCCACGCGCCTGTCGCCCGGAGCATAAAATTCGTCGTTCTCGGTTCCTATGCCAAAGATGGGCTGGCGGTGTGGAGCCTTGCTGTGGTTTTCGTTGTGATGCGTTATGGCATAATGGACGATAGTGATCACAAATGCGGTTACGAGTGCGGTTACAATGCAGCTCCATGTGAGCAGCGGGATGTTGATGTTAAGCATAATCTTAGTTTTTTGTTGTTGCAAAGGTAACGTCTGAGATCAAAGGATTCCTGTGTGTTTTTAACGGAAGTTTCGATAGCTGCTATCATCTCCGGTCATAATAGCCGATAGATAAGCAGAGCGCCCCGCATTGCGGAGCGCTCTGGATTATGCTTGTGTAAACAGATGCCTGGATCAGCGGCCGAGGAAGCGGCGCACACGGTCGAGCACGCTTTCGGGAGTATAGCCGAACTCGCGGTCGAGCACTTTGTAGGGAGCTGAGGCTCCGAAGCGCTCGAGGCCCTGGACATATCCCTGGGGACCAACGATAGAGCGCAGTGTGGTGGGCAGGCCGGCTGTGAGTCCGTAAACTGGCAGGCCGGCGGGAATTGTAGCCAGACGGTAGTCTTCGGGCTGCATCTCGAACAGACCGACAGACGGAACCGATACGACGCGGGCGCGGATGCCCTCGGCATTGAGCAGCACAGCGACATCGCAGAGTAGCGATACCTCGGATCCGTTGGCAACGAGTATGACATCGGGATCAGGGGTGTCGATGACCACATAACCGCCACGGCGGGCTCCTTCGGCGTCAGCTCGACGGTCGCCGGCCTGAGAGGGAAGATCCTTGATGTCCTGACGCGAAAGTATGAGGGCTGTCGGGGTCTTCTTGTTGTTCATTGCCATTTCCCATGCAACGATGGTCTCAGCGCCATCGGCAGGGCGGAGAACGAGCATCGAGGGATTGCCATCGGGGTTCTTTATCTGTTCGAGCAGTCGGATCTGGGCCTCCTGTTCAATAGGTTCGTGGGTAGGACCATCTTCGCCTACGCGGAATGCGTCGTGACTCCATACATACTTTACAGGAAGTTGCATGAGGGCGGCCAGACGTACAGCAGGCTTCATGTAGTCGCTGAATACAAAGAATGTTCCGCATGCGGCAATCATGCCACCGTGCAGTACAATACCGTTCATCACCGAGGCCATGGTGAGTTCGGCAACACCGGCATGAAGGAATGCGCCGGTAAAGTCACCGTGAGTCAGGGCGTGGGTATGCTTGAGGAAAGCCTCGGTCTTGTCCGAATTTGCCAGGTCGGCGCTCGATACGATCATGTTGCCTACTTTGGCCGACAGCTCGGTGAGTACGGCCGCCGATGCTGTGCGGGTAGCGGCATCAGCCTTGAACACGATCGACTTGTAGTCGATGTCAGGAAGATTGCCGGCTATGTAGTTGTTGAGCTCAACGGCTTTGTCGGGATTGGCTTCGGCCCAGCGGCGCTCGGCTTCGCGGCGTTCAGCCACGATCTTGCGCAGCTCCTCGCGGCGTGCAGCATAAAGCTCGGCGACTTCCTTGCGTATCTCCCAGGGATTTTCAATATTACCTCCGAGGTTGGCTACGGTTGCGGGATAGTCGGCTCCGCTCTTGCTGAGTGGCTGACCGTGAGTGGAGCATTTGCCCTCGAAGTTGCTGCCGTCAGCAGTCACACAACCGCGTCCCATTACGGTGTGGCCTATGATGAGGGTCGGCTTTTCGGTCTCGGCATTAGCTTTTTCGATAGCTTCGGCTATGGCGATTGGGTCGGTTCCGTCTACCTCGAGCACGTTCCAGTGCCATGCACGGTATTTTGCGGCGTAGTCTTCTGTAGTGATAGCATCCACATCCGTTGAGAGCTGAACTTTGTTGCTATCGAAGAACATGATGAGGTTGCTCAGACCCAGATAACCGGCAATACGTCCGGCGCCCTGGGCTATCTCCTCCTGTATGCCACCGTCCGAAATGAAGGTGTAGGTCTTGTGTGCCCATGTCTCACCGAAGCGGGCGGCGATAAAGCGCTCGGCTATGGCAGCTCCTACAGCCATCGTATGACCCTGTCCGAGCGGTCCTGATGTATTCTCGACGCCACGGGTGGGATCGAGTTCCGGATGGCCCGGGGTCACGCTTCCCCACTGTCTGAACTGCTTGAGCTCGTCGATCGTATAGTAGCCGCAGAGAGCCAACACGCTGTAGAGCATCGGCGACATGTGGCCCGGATCAAGGAAGAAGCGGTCGCGGGCGAACCAGGTCGGATCGTCCGGGTCGGTTACGAGAAATCGGCTGTAGAGCACGTTGATAAAGTCGGCACCGCCCATGGCGCCTCCCGGGTGTCCGGATTTGGCTTGCTCGACCATCGTGGCAGATAGCACGCGTATATTGTCGGCTGCCGAATCAAAGAGTTTCTTGTCCATTGTAGTGGTTAGGCTGTCAATGTGGTGATTGTGCGGAAAACGGTTTTTGCCGATCCTGCCAAATACTATTGCAAAAGTAGCAAATCTCTCTGCTATGGCCAAATTTCAAGGCATCAAATCGGTTAATAAATATCGGCATCCCCGGCCGCCACGCATATTGTCGCTCCTTCGCGGCGTATCCATTTCAGGGCAAATATTCGGTCGGATGCCATGGCTGTCCCTCTCGATCGGTCTATATTGATGGCCTTGAGGGGTAGTCCTGGTGTGAGGGCGGCCTTGTAGACCGCTTCTTTCGCTGTCCAATAGTCGAGCAACCGCTCCATTATGCCGTTTGCTTCTTCAGCCTCGGTTTCGGTGAGAAAGCGTGATGCGACGTTACACAGCTGACGGCGGGGGGCCTCCACGTCGATACCCGGCGATATTGTCAGGTCGCTGTACGCTATGGCGGCGATATCTGCTCCGTGGCTTATGCTTATGTTGGCCTTATGTTGTGAGCCGGTGAGTATTGGGGCGCCGGCAGGTGTATGGATTATCGCCGCCTCCCTACCGAAGACCCTTTTCACAAGTTCTGCAACGCCCTGCCGTTCGCGCTTGTGCTGTGGCTCAGTACCGGGCGCCACTTCGGCTATCTCGACTTCTACTGTCCGTCCGTTGATATCAAGTGTCATCTCAGATGGGTCAATGCGTGTATTATATCCCGTCTAACAGTCTCTATGACTGGTGCGATAGAATCGGCCGATGTGGGGGCGGTGTCGAGCATGAGTGCGCCGCTCACAACCCTTCGGCCATCCTCTGCCAGAAATTGCACCGGTGTTGGCGATGATACCCGTGTGATGAGTATCTTGGCGTTGAATCCGGCGGAAGTCTCAAACGTGGTCAGTTCCGATTGGTGGCCTCCCGTGTTGAGGCTCATTCGTTCCAATCGGTTGTCTATCACTTTGTCGAGGTGATTATTGTCGTCTACCGGTGTGAAAGTAACCATAAGTTTTCCGCGGTAGGCCGCGTAATCGGTCGAGGCAAACACAGCTCTGTCCCTGCCGTGATCTACGGTGGTCCGACACTCGGCATTGGCTTCCCAATTGGCCGGAAAAGAGTCGACGGGAGCATATTTCTGTGGGTAGGCTGCTATGCGTGGATATGCAGGAGGAAGCGGCACACCCCCCTCGGGAGCTTTTTCGCTGCAAGCCCATGTGCATGCCGCCAGAAGTGCGGCACCGATACGGCATGCGGGCTTCATAATCATAGTTGATGGCGCTGTGGCGCGATACGGCTGTCAGCTTGGATTTCCGGCATCACTTTCACGCGCACGCTGGCTATGCGGTGCTGTTCGATGCTTATAACCAGAAAACGGCATCGTCCATATACTATCGATTCCTTTTCTTTGGGGAAGTCACCCGTTATGGCCAGGAGCATTCCGGCCAGCGTTTCGCAATCCTCGGTCACGTCCTCATAGTCGGCCTCATCCAGATCGGTTATGCGGAAGAAATCGCCGAGCAATGTCTTTCCCTCAAATATGTAGGTGTCGTCGGGAAGTTTGCGGTATGTCTTCTCCTCCTCGTCATACTCATCGTTTATGTCACCTACTATCTCCTCAAGCACATCCTCGAGGGTGACAAGACCCTGCGTACCTCCAAATTCATCGATGACAATGGCCATGTGTATGCGCCGCCTGCGGAAGTCTTCGAGCAGATCGTCGATCATTCTCGACTCAGGCACGTAGTAGGGATCTCTCAGCAGCTTGTGCCAGTCGAAGTCGGCATTGGCTTTGCCCACATACGGCAACAGGTCGCGTGAATATAGCACACCGCGTATTTCGTCCATGGTCTTGTCGTAGGCCGGTAGACGTGAGTATCCTTTCTCCACCACGACTTTCATCACCTCTTCAAAGCTGTCCGACATTTCGATGCCTGTAATATCGACACGCGGTGTCATGATTTCGTCGGCCGTAGTGTCGCCGAACTTCAGTATGCCCTCGAGCATCTCCTTGTTTTCGCCGGCCTCCACGTCGGTCAGCTCAAGTGCTTTGCTCAGTTCGTCGGGAGTCACATCCTCCTCTTTCTTGCTCACCACACGCTTTACAAGCCCCGAACTCTTGACAAGCATTGCCGCCAGGGGGCGGAACATGGTCATCAGCAGCGAGATCCCGCCTATGGCTAAGCGCGCCCAGCGAAGGTTGTTGCTGTTCGCTACCAGCTTGGGCAATATTTCACCAAACAACAGTATGAGAAACGTCAGAAGTACTGTCTGAAGTATAAAGCTCAGCAGCTCGCTCATCCCGGCAAATATGGGTCCGAGTGCGAAATTACACAATACTACTATTGTGACATTCACCAGATTGTTGGCTATCAGGATTGTGGCCAACAGGCGCTCCGGGCTTTTTATCAGTGATATTATCTTTTCGCCGTAAGGTTCATCCTCTATCTCCTCAAGTTGTTGGGACGTAAGCGAGAAATACGATATTTCGCTACCCGACACAAAACCTGATATACAGAGGGCAAGCAGCGCCAGTGCGAGCGCTACGATCTGCGATGCATTAAGTGGAGCTATGCTGAGAAGAGGCGTTATAGCCGCCTCGATTGATTCGGCCCCGAAGGGCATAAGAGGGACAGTGTCCAAATGACTGTTAGTTTGGTTCGACAAAAATGCGGGTCCCGGTGGCCGGCCATCCGCTACAACGCGCAAAGTTAGCTAATTTTACCGATACCGCCCAATATCGTGCCGCTTATTTACCCCTGCATGCTTCTGCGGTCCAATGATGTGGACTATGTATTGACACACTTTCACCGGCGGCTTGATTTGTTATTATTGCATTTTTGTGCGGAATACTACCCGCTGTCTGTCATTTTGCTATAAAAATGGCTCATATCGCGCTTGGCCGTGCGGCTGATCGATTGAAATAAGACTTCATGATATATAGCCCGGTGGAAATTCGCTAAATTATGTTTTACAACATGACTTTAGTTTTGGTGTTGTGGACGCTTTGCTATACATTTGCAACGGCTCCATTGAGCTATACTACCTAAATCAACTTCAACCTCACACCTTTTGCTTATGAAAAAGCATAATTTTTACGCCGGGCCTTCGATATTGACCCAGCAGACTATACGCAATACTGCTGATGCAATAATCAACTTTGCCGACATGGGTCTGTCAATCCTTGAGATCTCTCACCGCAGCAAACAGTTTCAGGCTGTGATTGACGAAGCCTCCGCGCTTGTCAAGGAACTTCTCAACGTCCCCGACGGCTACAGCGTGCTTTGGCTGGGTGGCGGCGCTTCCATGCAGTTCTGCATGGTGCCGTTCAATCTGCTCGCCCGTAAGGCTGCTTATCTTGAGACGGGTACATGGGCTTCAAACGCCATCAAGGAGGCACGTCTGTTCGGAGAGGTTGAGGTGCTTGCTTCATCGAAAGATGCCAATTTCTCCTACTATCCCAAAGATTATGTAGTGCCGGCCGATGTCGATTATTTCCACATCACCACTAACAATACCATCTATGGTACCGAACTGCGCGTCGATCCCGATGTCCCTGTACGCATGGTTGCGGACATGTCGAGCGACATATTCTCCCGTCCGGTCGATGTAAGCAAGTACGACCTTATTTATGCAGGCGCACAGAAGAACCTTGCCCCCGCGGGTGTCACCCTCGTGATTGTGCGCGATGAGGCTTGCGGGCATGTCGACCGTCCTATCCCGACTATGCTCGACTACCGTACCCACATTAAGAAAGGTTCCATGTTCAATACTCCTCCCGTATTGCCCATCTTCAGCGCTCTCCAGACTCTACGTGTCTACAAGGATATGGGTGGCGTGGCCGAGCTCGAGAAGATCGATCTCGCGAAGGCCGCTCTCCTATACAAGGCTATCGACGAAAGCAAGATGTTTGTAGGCACAGTGACCGATCCTGCCGATCGTTCCATAATGAACGTATGCTTTGTCATGACTCCTGAGTTTAAGGAGCTTGAGGGCGCGTTTGTTGACTTCTGTGCCGAGCGTGGCATTGTAGGCATAAAGGGTCACCGGTCTGTCGGTGGTTTCCGCGCCTCTCTCTACAACGCCCTGCCTCTCGAGAGTGTCGAGGTGCTGGTTCAGGCTATGCACGATTTCGAAAAAATGCACTGATCTCATGCCCATGAAAGTACTTGTTGCAACCGAGAAGCCATTTGCTGCCGTTGCTGTCGACGGCATACGCAAAGTTGTTGAGGCTGCCGGCTATGAGCTGGAGCTTCTTGAAAAATATACATCCAAGGATCAGCTGATCGATGCCGTGTCGACCGCCGATGCCCTTATTGTGCGCAGCGACAAGATCGACAATGCCGTCTTCGATGCCGCTCCCCGGCTCAAAGTGGTTGTCAGAGCCGGTGCCGGTTACGACAACATCGATCTCGAGTCCGCTACGGCCCACGGCGTATGCGTGGAGAACACACCCGGACAAAACAGTAATGCTGTGGCCGAATTGGTGTTCGGTATGGCTGTGATGGCTGCGCGCAATATGTACGACGGCACCAGCGGCACCGAGCTTAAGGACAAGAGCATAGGCATCCATGCCTTTGGACAGGTGGGCCGCAATGTGGCGCGCATCGCCCAAGGATTCGGCATGAACGTGTCGGCACTCGATCCGTATTGTCCCGATGAGGTGATGACCGGTGCCGGCGTTCAGCCCTGCCACGACATCAAGTCGCTCTATTCCGGCAATACCTATGTCTCACTCCATATCCCTGCTACCCCCGAGACCCGCGCCAGTGTGGGCTACGATCTCGTCACCCTTATGCCTCATAAAGGCATCCTGATCAATACCGCCCGCAAGGAGGTCATCGATGAGCCTGGTCTCTGCCGTGCTCTCGAGGAGCGCCCCGATCTGAAATATGTGGCCGACATACGCCCCGATTGTGCCGATGACATGCTCGCCAGATTCCCCGGCCGCGTGTTCTTCACCCCCAAGAAAATGGGTGCGCAGACAGCCGAGGCAAACATCAACGCAGGTATCGCCGCCGCACGCCAGTCGGTTGCTTTCCTGCGCGACGGAATTGACCGCTTCCGTGTCAACCGGAAATAACTCTTCATTCTTATATTTCGTACCGGGCAGGTTGTCGCTCAACGCTGCCCGGTACTCTGTTTAATCTGTCATGTCTACCTCCATTCCATCAACCGGTCATTTGCCATCCGGGCGTCTTGCCTCGCTCGATATCTTGCGTGGCCTCGATCTGTTTCTTCTCGTCTTTCTGCAGCCCGTCTTGGTGTCTGTGCTGACCCGTATTGACACCCCCTTTGCTTCATCGCTGCTCTATCAGCTTGATCATGAAGTGTGGGAAGGGTTCAGGTTCTGGGACCTCATCATGCCATTGTTCCTTTTCATGGCTGGAGCCGCTATGCCGTTCTCTTTTGCCAAATACCGCGGTCAGCCCTCCTGGGGCGTTTACCGCCATATCCTGCGCAGATTCCTGCTGCTGTTTCTTATGGGCATGGTTGTCCAGGGCAATCTCCTGGCTCTCGACCCCGGGCATGTATACATCTACACCAATACCCTCCAGGCCATCGCTGCGGGCTATTTGATCGGAGCAATCATCCTCCTCAACTGCAACCTCCGCTGGCAGATTCTCATCACATTCCTTCTGCTGATTGCCTATTCCTTGCCGATGTCGCTCTGGGGCGACTTCTCGCCTCAGGGAAATCTCGCCAATATTATCGATCAGGCCGTACTCGGACCTTACCGTGGCGATCCATCATACACCTGGGTATACACATCCCTCGTCTTTGGAGTGACGGTAATGCTCGGTGTCTTTGCCGGACACATAATGAAATCGGCGGGTCCCCGGCGCTTGCAGGCTGCCGGGCGTCTTGCGCTCATAGGCATAGCGCTTGTGGCCGTGGCTTGGCTCTGGAGCTTTGAGACCCCCGTCATCAAGCGTATATGGAGTGGCAGCATGACCCTCCTGTCTGGCGGATATTGCTTCCTGCTGATGGCACTGTTCTACTACATTGTCGACTGTCGTGGATGGTCTGTAGGCCTGAATTGGCTGAAGATATACGGAATGAATGCTATAACTGCATACATACTTGGCGAGGTTGTCAGTTTCCGGTCGATTGTCCAGTCGGTCAGCTTCGGATTGCAACCATATCTTGGCGACTTCTATCCCTGTTGGCTCACATTCGGCAACTTCCTCATCCTGTTCCTAATTCTCCGCGCCATGTATCGCGCCGGTGTTTTTATCAAGATCTGATCCTCCTTTCATTTCCGGAATTCCCTGAATAAAGACCACCGCACCATCGATGATGACCATATGTATTATTTCTATAGTCTTTATTCTCAGTTGATTGAGAATCGTCTACAGAGCGTAGACGATTTCAAGATTGAAATATGCTCTATCCCTTGGGATCATCAAAGAAGAATTATAGAATTCTATGGGGATGTCCCTCTAAATGTCCTTGTAAAACTTTATTAGGGGCAGAGATGGATGTCGTCTCAGTATGTCGGTGAAATGACGGTAAAAATTAGGGAATAAAACAGTCCAGAAAGCGTTGTGAAAAAGAGGCTGCCTAACTTTGATTGTTAGACAGCCTCTTTGCGTGTGGTGCTCGAAGCGGGACTCGAACCCGCACAGCCGTAATGGCCAAGGGATTTTAAGTCCCTCGTGTCTACCATTCCACCATTCGAGCAGCACGGCCGACAATATTCGGTTGCGCAAAGGTAACTGTTTTCGGCCTATTGCGCAAATTTTATCCCGTGTTTAATCAGTGCTGATAATCTATTTGAGCCGTATTTTTGAGTGAATTGCCCCGAAACACAGCCCGCTCTACCCTCATTTGAATGTGGTGATCTCTATCAACGGATTGTCATCCGGCTCCATCTCCGAATATACTTTTGCCAATTTCTCATTAAGACTTCCCTTTTCCTTTCGTATTTCCAATATGAAAGGGCTGAAGCTGCATGCTATTGTTTTTGCCGGAAGATAGTTGGCTTCCGAACAGCCGTCATATATTTCTATATCAATGTCACCCACCTTGAATATCTCGAGCGTTTTTCTGTTCAGACACAATGTATAGGCCTCATCGCCCATTATCTCCGTCTCTCCCGAACTCTTGTTTATTCTCTTGGGTATCACCTCTATGAGCACATAGTCGCCTATCACATTCGATACCACCGACAGGTTCCCGTTGCTGTTGGTCCCTATGCCTTTGCGGTTGAACATGGGAACCAGCTTTCCGCCCTTGGCCTCATATACCGTCTCCATTCCCAAGTCCGATATCACCGGTGTGTTTCCTGTTGTGATAAGTCGGTTCAGGGCTACTACGTAGACACTGTTCTCTTTTCGGTCGGCATTGGTCACCTCGGTATTTTCCTTTCTGATGTTCAGTTTCGATAAGCTGCCCGTCCGCTTGTCTGCCAGCAGGTATCTGTTCGGATGATCTTCCGCGAATATTAGCAGATTCTCATTGTCATAGTTGATCATTTCCGATGGCCTGCATTTGTCCTTTATGCTCATTGCTCGTTTGAACGTACCGTCAAGGCTATACACCATGATTCTCTGAGCCGAACTCTTGTCCCATATATACGCTTCCTTTCTTTCCGGATCGACGCACGATGCCGTGATATAGGAATACTCCTCCGGACCACCGCCCGAACGGTCTACCTTATACAGATACTTCCCTTCTCTGTCAAAGGTGAATATCTGTTTCTGCAGGTTGTCGGCTACGATGATCAGCTTGTCGTTTATTGTTAATGTGGTTGGTATCTTGATCAGAGCATCCTCCGGTGTTTCCAGTCGGATATATTCGCTGCTCTTCACCAGATCCGAAAGTTTGAGATCCCGTTCCGGATATTGCTTGTTGAAATCCACTACCGGAACTCGGGTGGTTTGCGCTGACATTGTTTGCCATATACAGCTCAGCAACATTACAAACGATATGATTGATCTTGTCGTCATGGTATTAAGTTTTAGGATATCCCATCTGCAAATGTATAGCTTTTTTTTTGATAACCAAATAAATACGTGCCTGAAAGTGCAGTTACCATTAATATGGAGAATTGTGTGGCCGCCAACTCCACCCCGCGACAGTATGCCCCTTCGGCAGGAACATGATGGCAGCTGCAATCGCGGCTTCGGTTGTCAGATCCGCCGTTAGCTGTTCAGCCCGGCGAAAAGATCCTCTCGTCGGGCTGTAATACGTGTCGGATTAATCTATTGCGGTGAGAATGTTGAAATCACGAACGGTTTGACGCAGTTTATATAGATCATATATCACAGCGATAAACAATGCCCCTGCAATGAGCCAGACCTTATAATGATCCAGCGACCACAAGTGAGAGAATAGCATTGTAAAGAAGATAGCTATCATTATCATACCGACTATCTCCCCGACAAGTGCCGAAAGTCTCAGACTTGCAACTTTTTTCATTGTTTGCATAGGTGTGTCGGATGCAACGTCGATATCCTTCGTCCGTTTATAAAGAACCGTATACCACAGAGCGGCAATTCCAAGAAAGATGCCTAAAAATAATTTGAGACCTGTAGGGAATATCTCGGCGTTTACGCCACCTATGCCCGTAAGCAGAAATACCACCGCGAGAACACCGCACACCAGAATATTTTTGCGGTATAATTTCGCTATTCGCCCTTGTGCCGATTGGCATGTATTGGTGTTGAGCTTTATCGGTTCACTGCTCTTTTGTGCGAGTACCTCATCAAGGGTTGACATACTTTTTTTGAGTTCGTCCAGGTTCATATTATTTAGATTTTGAGATGAGTTTGTTTTTTATCCTGTGAAGTTTGATAGCCACGTTATTCCGCTCTATGCCGATTACTTCTGCTATTTCCTCGTATGAATATTCATCGAGCCAAAGGAGGATAATCGCTTTCTCGATCGGGAGAAGTTGGTTTATCAATTCGTGGAGGGCTGCAAGCTGATCGGCCTTGTTGTCATCCGCTTCCGAGGAAATATCTGTAGCCTGGATTTCAAACGGGAGAGCTTCAACCTTTGGCTTGTAATTGCGTATTGCCGTTAACGCAGAGTTGACAGCTACGCGATAAACCCATGTGGAGAGTTTGCTCGCACCCCGGAACTTCTCCAGCCCCAACCAAAGGTTGGTAAGTATTTCCTGTCGTAGATCCTCGTAAGGCACTTTAGGGGTAGCATAGGCCCAGCAGACCTTATTGATTATTCGGGAGTGCTCCTTTATAACGGAGTTGAACTCCATTCGCGTTTTTGGTGGACTTTCCATTTTCTTGTTGTTTTGTAACGTTAGGTGCAAAACTCCCCCTGAAAGTTACACTCTCCCCAAAAAAATTTTGATGGACACTCGTGATACACAAAATCCCCACATTATTTGCTTTGGCATGAGTCATTTCAGCAGTCCGATCGCCTGTTTCTTCTTTGATCCCTATGACCCTTTGGTTCCGACTGACGAATTTATTGTCTATCCCCCGCAAACACCGGAAGACAATTATTTAGATTGCAAAGTTGACACTTTTATTTTGCCATTCGGTTGTTTGGCTGGATTTCGTTCGGTTGTTTGGCTGGATTTCATTCGGTTGTTTGGCCGGATTCCGTTCGGTTGTTTGGCCGGATTCCATTCGGTTGTTTGGCTGCGCGATTAATGATCCGGGAGTGCGGTTGGCCTCACCGATGGAAGCTTGTAGCCGCCAACCCTCTCCGCGACAGTATGCGTCCTCGGCAGGACAACTACCGGAAGTGCGGCAGAGATACTTCGCTTTACCCTATTGTTGATTATCTTTTCGCTGAAGTCGAAATTTTATGGATGTGTTCAGTGAAACGGTCCGAAAATTTATATTTCTCGGCTTTTTCTGCCGCGGCATTATAGTTGTCAATGAATTTGTCAAGGTCGCCGACACTTTCTACCACGGCTTCAATGCCAAGTTGATCGCGGATTAGAAACACCATATAGTCTCCTGTTGTATGCCCCTCGAAATGAATACAGCCGAATGCTTTCTGAAAATACTGCTCCATATCAAGTTTCCCGTCGAGATAATCACACGTGATTTTGTCTATCTCTGCCAAGACTTGTGGAGAATTTTCATAATCAGCATTATATACATCAAGCATCCGCTTTCCGTATGGTTCGAGTGATGACAGTGGCATTTGCTTCTTATTGAGAATATCGGCCACACCCTCTCTCATATTGTTTACGAGAAACATGACCGCGCCATCCATGACATCATCTTTATACACAGACCCGAACACTGGCATCAGATAGAAATGGTGCATTTCATGAGCCAACGACTCTGTCGCTGCTTGCAGTCCGTCATGAAAGAACGTATTGACATCAAGGAATAAAGCGTTTCCAAGAGCGCGGCTTTCCAGATCCCATACAATAAAATATATCTGACATGCTTCGGGTTCAAGACCGGCTCCGTTGTTTGGCACTAAACTTAATGCCATCTTGTTGGCCTCGCTAACGACCTTGTCAGTATCTAATGATTCGAGAATTGAGCAATAGATTTGAAGATTATTCTTGACGTTTAGCGCGGTCGAGACAAAAAACGGCAATTCAGATTCCAATGTTGATAAGTCCACATTATCCAACTGGCTTGCGATGCTGTCACGGAGCGCAGCTTTCGACGGGTCATATACAATGTTGAATGCATTTTTCACATTGTCCTGAAACTCCTCTTTGTTCCAGTCTACTTTCGTGAACAATGCTTTATATGCCGGTGAATCGAATAGATCATTCCAGTCTGAGTCTGTTGGCATAGTGCCGTTCGCAGCTTGTTGTGCCAGATTCAGATACTGTTCTGCAGATGAAATATCCACCTGAAATATATCGGAGGCTTTTGTCTCTGCAAAAACACAGAGACTGCATATCATCGAGAGTATTGTGAATATTGTTCTCATCGTCAGGTGGCTTTGTTATTTGATGTGTTTGTTTATATATTCTACGGTTTCTTCAGAATCCTCGCAGCCCAGAACGTACTTCCTGCCATCTTTCAATACCACAAGAAAGCAATCTGAAGCTTTGCCATAGTAGGCGAAATATTTTCCGATTGTTGGTTCTTTGAACCATCCGTAGTATCCGAACCATCCGCCGCTTCCGCAAATGCGTCTTTCAGCCATTGTCGGCGAAACAGATCTTGCGGATTCAATCTCACTCAAAGGTATTGATTTGATTTTTAGTGGTCTATGGATATTTAATTCGCCATTTTCAACAGAAATGGACAACGGCATATACAATAAAGCTGTCAGGCAAAGGATGATAAGTGCCCCGACCACCATGTATTTGGTGAAGGGTTCTTTTGCAAAGTATAATGATGCTGATAGCACAATCAGTCCTGTTGCCGTCATTATTGTGCCCCAGGTACTCAGTATTACCTTTTTCTTCATGAGATTGAGTTTTTTGCCATAGGCTCATACACCTGGGATATTCTCCCGTCTCAGCTGATTTTCAGCATCTGCTTATCGTTGGCGCTATGGTGTGTTAATTCGTTACGACGACATATTGTCCCTGTGATCCTGTGCTTACGCGATAGCGGCGTAAAGCATATCGGCTTGTCGCCGCAGGACCGCTCAGCGGACCTCCGAAGCCCTCGAAAATGTCGTATGTGGAGCCGCATTTATTGCAGCGCCCTACCAGTTTGTCCCGGTCTACGGTTATTCTGACCGTCGGCTTCATCTCTACCGGACAAGCTAAGTCGTAGGCCATCGGTGGGTCGGTCTGAGGGTTGCCCGAGTAGCTGAACTGTCCTACTATCAGAACTCCGCCATATCCTGTGGCCGAGGTCGCGTTGTAGGGAAATCCCGATGGTTGCCTTTCTGAAAGGATAAACCGGCGCGAGTCTGTCGCGCCGGCTATTCCATATAGATTCCACTCGCCGGCGGTGTTGAATGCGATCCGCACGGCCATCGATGGTATGCGTTCATCATTCGCGCTGTCGCACGCCGACATCACTGCCGCTACCACCGGTATCAGATATTTCAGTTTATGGAGGAGAGTCACTCTCTTGAGTTCTTGTTATTGAATATACCCTTTGGGAGAGGCTTATAGCCCGGCTCCTAGAAGGTTGGCGAGCATTGTGCCGAACTGGTCGGCTGCCTGCTGCATTTTGGGGGCCACAAACGGCTTCAGCATCGCCGGTACCTCAACGTCTATCGAGGGCGTGAGCGAGGTCTTGCCCTCGGCGGTTGGTGCCAGGGACACGGTCAGGTGCATCGGTACCGGTGAATTTTCGGCACTCATCACCACGCGTTCCGGAGCGACGCGTTCTACCACCTGAAGCTTTATCTCTCCTACCGGCTGTGCCTGGATAGTGATCGCATCGGCCGAGAAACTCACATCGCCGATTTTCGCCCTGATGTCGGCAGGTAGCGAGTTGAGCTGCTCTTCATAGGAAGAGAAATCCGCCATGCGCTCATATACTTTCTCTACGGGCGCGTTTACTGTGGCTGTCTGTCCTGTGTATATCGCCATTTCTTATTCCTTTGTTGTTGCGGGTGTCCACGCAGCCGGATCCTTGCGCCATTCGCGCAGGGTGTCGATGTCCTCTTCGCGTATATATTTTGTGGCCAGGGCAGCTTCAAGCAGGGCATTGTAGTTCGAGAGGGTGATCAGCTCCACTTCAGCTTTCTTGAAAGCTTCCACTGCTACCGGGAACTGGTAGGTGAACATCGCCGCCATGCCTACTACTTCGCAGCCTGCGTTGCGGATCGCCTGGACAGCTTTCAGCGATGAGCCGCCGGTCGATATGAGGTCTTCTATCACAACTACTTTCTGACCCGGCTTCAGATTGCCTTCTATCAGATTCTCGAGACCGTGATCCTTGGGTGTTGAGCGTACATATACGTAGGGCAGTCCGAGAGTGTCGGCTACAAGTGCGCCCATGGCTATCGCTCCCGTGGCTACACCGGCTATGGCGTCGGGCTTCTGGTAGCGCTCCATGATGAGGCGGCAGAGCTCAACCTTGATGAACGATCTGAGCTCCGGATACGACAATGTCTTGCGATTGTCGGTGTATATGGGTGAATTCCAACCCGATGCCCAGGTGAACGGCATTTCCGGCTGGAGCTTTATCGCGCTGATTTGTAATAATTTCTCGGCTAATATAGTGTCAAGCTGCTTCATGGTGGATAGAAGAATAGAATTTGATAAAATTTATTGCAAAGTTAATAAATTCACACGCCAAAGTCAAGTCGTTCGGCTATGCTCTACAACATATTTTGTCGTTTCTGCTCTATTTTATATTCCTTATCAGATCGTTATAATTTTGGCCGGTCTGTCAATTTTTTTATTTCTGCTGCTACCTGAGGTGTTGCCTTTGCGGCATACGCTTGTCTGAACAGTTCCAGTGCCCGCGAGGTGTTGCCCTGCGATGCAGCGTGGTTGGCCAGATATACAAGCGCGTCAAAAGCCTTTGGATCCCTTTCTACTATTGATTCATATACCGACATGGCCTCTTCTGTTCGGTCATCTATAAGCAGTCCCTGGGCCATTTGATACGTGAACGCCGTGTTGTCGGGATCGCCCGCCAGCATTATCTTTGCATACTCTGTCATCTTGGACCCGTTGCGCCTGTAGGTATAATAATCCAGCAGGTATGAGTCGATGCTTCGCGCAAGCCACGGCTTGTCGGCTCTTGCCTCCAGAAGAAACTGTTCATACAGATCTGTATGACCGAGTCCGAAGCTCTCGGCCCGTACGCCGTTGAACAGCGAGTCTATGGGTATCCGTGCCGACAGCGCGTTGCCGAGAAGTCTCATCTCTTCCCCGCGGTTCTCTCTCATGCCCGCGGCTGTGATGGCTTTGCTATACGTTGCCGTGCGGTGCGGTTGACGGGCCAGCATAAGGTCGAACATGGCTGAGGCACTGCTCCAGTCCTCCTGATTGTAGAACCGTGTAGCCTTCTCCTCCAGCGTGGAATAGCTCGTTTCTGGCGCGGCTGCCGCAAGCTGTACTGCCGCGGTTGCCGCAAATATGAGTGTGAGTAATGTCTTCATGCTTTTGTACGGTGTCAGCACCGCAGGTCGCAGTTTATTACAGCTTCCACTATATACAGACGCCTTATGTCCGACCGTAGCACCTCCATGTCGTCATACGATGGATTCGCGCTCTGGAGTATGACCATGCTCTTGTCAGGGTGGCGCCGCAGAAACTTGACCATGCGGTAATCATCTAACACTATAACATAGATCTGCCCCCAAAAGATGTATGCCATATTCGAAACAGGCCTTATCGCGATGTACGACCCGTTTTTTACCGTCGGGGCCATTGAGTCGCCGCTCACTCTCACTATGGCGGCCTCATGCGAGATGTTGGGAAGGTTGATGCGCCCTATCACACGGTCATCCGTAAGGTCCAGGCTAAGTTCACGTCTTCCGGCGGTAACATCGATGTCATATACGGGGACCCCTGACGTAACTGTCTGGTCAGCAGTTGTTAAGACCGCTGGAGGTTGAAAAGCGTCTTTTGGATACGGCACACCCTGTCCTGTGCAGAGCCATTCCTTCGACACTCCCATATCGGCTGCTATGCGGTTTATTAGCCCCATAGTCAGCGTGTTAGCCCCGCTGAGCGACTTGCTCAGATTGGCTGGATTGATACCGAGGTGTCGGGCGAATGCACCCTGCGAGATACGCTGGTTTGTGATCAGAAACCGTATACGCGACGCTACTTCTGCCTGGTTTATGGGGTTTTCGGCGATCATGAAGATATGTGTGTTATTGTCAGTTGATTACGATAAAATTCTACTGTTTTTTCGCGTCGCGCTGCCCGGTTAATATTCTGCTGCGAGCGACGCAATTGCCTCAGTATCAGCGATCCACTGTCCCGGGTTGGCTGGGTCCGCATCTACAAGGTCCATTATCGCCACATAGTCATGTGCCTCATCTGCGTCAATTGTCTCTGTATCAGGCTCATCCGCTATTGTTACCTCAAGCGTCGACGGGTCTATGCACAGCATGGCTAAGTCGGTGAATGCCTGGTCGTTACATGCGAATTCCTCCACTGCTTCCGTGATTCTCCGGCGCAGCTCCTCATTCCTGTTTTTTTCTTCGCTCATATCCGTTTTTGGTTAAAATTTATTGCAAATATGGCGATACCAAGTATAATTTCCAAATCTAAACATGCTATTTATAGCAAAATCTCTATTTTTTGATTAATTTTGCACCCTATATGTTTTGAAATCCAATGCAGAAACTATCATATCTGAAATTTGAACGGAATGAAGAGATTCCGTTCCTGTCGCTGTTTTTAGAGTGTGACGAATTATATTTTATCGAGCCGGCAGGGAATGACTGGAAGTTTGGTTATGTGTCGCGGCGGTCAGCATCCGCGGTTACTGTGACTGTTGGCGAAGACGCCTTGTTGTCGGGCGAGGATGTATTGCAGGCGTTGCATATAGCTATGGCCACTAAGTGTGAGGCAGAGCCTCTTGCCAAGGCACTTGCAAATGCGGGGCTGCCTGAAAAGCCGCTGAAGCGTGCCTTATGGATGAAACCACGCACGCCGGAGAGCAGTGCCATGGCCTACCGTACATTCCTTTCGACACGCGATCTTGAGCGGCTCCTGGCTTTTCCGGTGCAGCAATCCACAGCCGCCTTCCGTCGTGTGCTTCTGGTAGATGCTACGGTGGTGCCATTATCTGAATCCGGTCTTGTGGCGCCCGATGAGCAGCTCGACAGAAAGTTCATGACGGTTTATCCGGAGGGTGTGACAGTAGCTCCGCGCGGGCCTGTGGAACTTGGGGATCCAATCACTGTCACCTATTCCGCTCCGGGCTATGAATCTGCGGTTCATAAGGTTGCAGCCGGCAAGCCGAGTCCTTTTGTGTCATATTATGGCGCTGCCATGTGTATCCAGCCTCTTAGCCGCCTTGGAATGGAGCTTAAGCCCATATCTCATCAAAAGGAGCCGGAATCAGATGATAAATCAAAGGGCCGATCGGTGACTATAGTTCTCCGGTTTACCGATGACCGCACTCTGCGCTCTGATGTTACCCTTGACCCGGCTTCAAGCGAGTATAGTCTGTTGCGGGCCGGCACATGGCACGGTTATCGAGCACGCCGCATGGTTGTGCGCAATCATGGCGATGAGGCGTATCTCATAGATATGCGAATCAACGAAAACGACGGGCAGCAGAGTGTATCCCATCATGCTACTCCACAAAGTACCGCGACGCAAGATGCCGACCTGCACTTGCGCACACGTGGCACAAGTCCATGGATGTATGTCTGCGCGGCCCTGCTTGCAATAATCCTCGGCATAGTGGTGATAAATTATCTCCCGTCGATGATGCCCGGAAGCAATCCTGATTATGCTCCCGGTACGGTAGATACCGAGAATGCCGTGAACGCCGAAAAGGAGCTCATGGGTATTGAGCCAGTCAAGACAGATGCTGTAGCCGATACTGCTGTAAACGAAGATACAGTTGTCGTGCAACCGGAGTCTGTAGCGCAGCCCGAGCCGGGTATAAGCGCGGAGGATGCCGCATATCTTGACAAGAATACCGTGTGGCGTCGGAGCGCTCTCAAAAGCAAGGCTGCCATAGATCTGTATGATTCATTTTCGAAGGCAAATCTTAAAGCTATCGCTTCCAATCCGTATCTGTCCGACCGTAAGTGTGCCAATCAGACCGCAGTGAAGGTGGTAACGCTTATATGGCAGGCTAATGGCGCTGATACACAGGAGAGTAATCAGAAGGTGCTGCGTCAGCTGGCCGGTGCCGACAAGATAGATCTTCATGATCTCCATGAGAAACTCGCGCGTGTCCGTCCAACCAATCCGAATCGTTCGGAACGACCCTGAAAAACCAGATTACCAATCATTTATACATCATGAAAAAGCTTGTTTCACTGTTGGCTGCAGTCTGCATCGGCATGACTGCGATGGCAGTAGAGCCGTCGGAAAGTATCCGCCAGATGGCCAGCAATTATTATGCCTATCCCTATCCCGCGAATCCGCTTCCTGCGCTTACTGCTACCCCCAAAGGTTATACACCGGTACATATAGAGCATTATGGCCGCCACGGTTCGCGTTGGCATATAGGCCGCAATGCGTATCTCAAACCTATCCAGCTTCTTGAACCAGCCGAGAAGGCCGGCGCGTTGACTCCACGAGGCAAGGAATTGCTCGCGCAACTGCGTGAGATTGAGGTGAAATCGCGCGGCCGTGACGGCGAACTTACTGATGTAGGTGCCGCACAACACCGAGGCATAGCGCAGCGTATGTATGCCAACTTCCCCGAGGTGTTTGCAGACTCAGCACGTGTTGACGCACGGTCGACAGTAGTGATCCGTTGCATACTCTCGATGGACAATGAGTTGCAGGAACTTAAAGCCGCTAATCCGGCTCTGCGTATCACCAGTGATGCAAGCCGTGCAGATATGCACTACATGAATTTCACCGATACTGATACCGTGGCACAGCAGGCGGCTGACAAGGGTGAAGAGGAGTATAAAAAGTTTGCTGCAACCAAAAGCTATCATGGCGACTATCTCAGCAAACTGGTGAGCGATCCGGCTGTGCGCGACAGCATCAAGTCGTCATCGCTGTTCCACTATCTGTTCAATATCGCGGCAAATGCCCAGAGCCATACGGATCAGGTTGCTCCATACGATATATTCAGTGAGCGCGAGATACGTGAACGGTGGGAGGCAAATAACGCTTCATGGCATTTACGTATGGGTAATGAAGCACGCACCGATGGTCTTGCTCCATATTCGCAGCGCCGTCTGCTCAACAACTTCATAGAGAGCGCTGACACTGCTCTTGCCGGAGGCAAGCCAGGTGCAAATCTGCGTTTCGGTCATGAGGTTGTGGTGCTTCCGCTGGTGGTATTGATGGAACTTGATGACTATGGCAAGGAGTACAACGATTTCGAGACGCTGGCCGATCAATGGCGCAACTATGAGATATTCCCCATGGCCTCAAACGTTCAGATGATATTCTACCGTGGCAAGAAGGCTTCCGATCCGGTACTTGTAAAGGTGCTGCTCAACGAACGAGAGGTGCGTCTGCCTGTGAAGGCATCCTCGGCAGGTTATCCCTATTACCGTTGGGACGATGTGAAGAGCTACTACCAGAAGAAGCTTGAACGCGTGCCTCTGTATTGATTATAGATCACGTCGGATAATATTACGCCGGGTGTGGTGGGCCGATATGGCTTCCACACCCGGTGTATTTTATGATGGGATGCGTGATATATTACTTGTCTGGATCCTGATCTCTGTCGCCCCAACGCTGATATTGGAGCTGTGCCATGCGGGCTTCCGAGGGATTGTCGGATGGTTGCCAAAGGCAGGGATGTCCCATTCCGTCGGGCATGAACTGTTGTTTCACGAAGTTGCCGGGATAATCATGCGCGTACTTGTAGTCTCGTTTGTAACCCATATCTTTCATTAGCGAGGTCGGAGCGTTCCGCAGGTGGAGCGGAACCGGACGGTTGCCGGTTTCCCTGACCAGCTGAAGGGCGCGGTCAATACCCATGTAGGCTGAGTTGCTTTTTGCCGAAGTGGCCAGATAGACCACACATTCGGCCAACGGAATACGTCCCTCCGGCCAGCCGATCTTGCGGAGCACATCGAAGGTCGCGTTTGCGAGAAGCAGGGCGTTAGGATTGGCAAGTCCGATATCTTCGGCTGAGAGTATGACGAGCCGTCTGGCTATGAATTCCGGATCTTCACCGCCGTCAACCATCCGTGCCAACCAGTAGAGGGCAGCATCAGGATCGCTTCCCCGTATGCTCTTTATGAAAGCAGAGATTATGTCATAGTGCATCTCGCCGTTTTTGTCGTATGCCGCAGGGTTTTCCTGAAGCCGATCGGTCACAAGCCGGTCCTCAATAACCATTTCTTCGGTCTCGGGGGTCGACTGTTCAAGCAGATCAAGTATGTTGAGGAGCTTACGCGCGTCCCCACCGCTGAAACGGAACAGAGCGTCGGTCGATTCTATCCGGACGCGGCGCCGGCTGAGGATGCTGTCGGTAGTTATGGCGCGCTCGAGCAATGTACGGAGCTCAGGCTCTTCAAGGGGGCGGAGGGTGTAGACCTGGGCGCGGCTTAACAGCGGACGTATAACCTCGAACGACGGATTTTCGGTCGTGGCGCCTATAAGGGTCACTATTCCTTGTTCGACAGCGCCGAGCAGGCTGTCTTGCTGCGACTTGCTGAACCGGTGTATTTCGTCAATGAACAGTATAGGCCGGTTACCTTGATTGAACATGCTGCTTGCCTCCGCACGACACCGGTCTATCACTTCCCTCACTTCCTTTACGCCTGCATTGACGGCGCTGAGTGTGAAGAACGGAGCCTTCACAGTGTTGGCTATGATTCGGGCAAGTGTTGTCTTTCCCACGCCCGGAGGACCCCAGAGGATGAACGACGCTATGCGTCCAGACTCAATCATGCGTCGCACGATAGAATCAGGACCGACAAGATGTGATTGACCGATGTAGTCGTCGAGCGTCTGCGGACGCAGACGCTCTGCCAAAGGGGCTATAGTCATGGAGTGGTAAGTGTATTCTTATGGGGTTGCTTATTATTGCAAAGATAACTATATGGGCCGGTATTTAGAGTTAATATCGCTTAAACATAGCTCTGAGTGACAATTTTTTATTGTTAATATCGCTTAATTTCATGGCCGAAGTGACTTGTATGAAAAAAATTATGTAACTTTACAAGCCCGACATATCGAAGGCTCAGTTGGCGTATTCCCCGTTACCCGCGATCTTGATCATCAAGACCATGGATCGTGCGAACTAATCGGGGCTACTCTACGTTAGGATTTTACAAGGGGCTATTCGGCAAAAAGCAGACGAGCACCTTTTCAATTAACCTAATTCGTCCACTGTTAAAATCATACATTATGGAGACCAACAACAGACAATCGACCGGCACTCCGCAGGTCATGCGCAACATCTTCGGCATCATCATGATCATCATATACATCGGCATGGGTGTACTATGCTTCTGTGGCGTTTTCGATTGGCTGACAGGCAGCTGGGAGTGGCTCCGTTGGGTAGCCGGAGGCCTGTTTGTAGTTTACGGTATATGGCGTGGATACCGCCAGTTCGCCCGGATCGACTGACGGATCGACTTATAGCCAACTCTCTCTTTGAAAACTAATAATATTGTCATGAAGCATATCATAGCCTGTATAGCCGGAATAGCAGCTTTGGTGTCACTGCTTACCGCCTGCGATAAGAAACCGACATCAAGGGCTTCGGAAGGCATAGCCACTGTTGTCTGCGACGAGAGTTTTGCCAACATCATGTCGCAGGAGATAGACGTGTTTGAATATATCTATCCAGAGAGCAATATCATACCATATTATGTAGACGAGCACGCTGCCTTCGATTCGCTTTTCGAGATGAAGACAAAGATGATCGTAGCTATGCGTATGCTTACTCCGAAAGAAGAAAAATTCTTTAAGGATAGAAACAAGCAGGTAAGACAGCGGTGTATTGCCGTTGATGCGATTGCTCTGATTGTCAATCCTGCCAACAGCATCGAGCAGCTCTCGACCAATGAGATTGCGGAGATACTGACCGGAAAGATCACCGAGTGGGATGATATCTGGCCAACCAAAGGCCTTGGCAAGATAGAGGTGGTGTTTGACCATCAGGGATCGAGCACTGTCGACTATATGCGTGATTCTCTTCTCAATGGTGCCGAACTTGGTCCCAACGTCTATGCGCAGAAGAACAATGATGACGTATTCAAGGCTGTCATGGCCAACAAAAATGCTATTGGTATACTCGGTGTAAGCTGGATCAGCACTGATATGTCGACCCGCGAGATGACGCGCGAGGAGCGTGTGGCTTCGCTCGAAAGAAATGACACCATCAACAACGACTTCCGTCCGGAGGTAAAGGTGCTCAAGGTGTCAGGTCCCGATCAGGTTCAGGCCTACGCGCCATACCAGTATTACATTTATACCGGCGACTATCCTCTGCATAGATCGATATTCATGATCACAACAGCGGCCGGTGGAACTCTGAGCCATGGCTTCTATACATTCGTGACAAGCTTCCGTGGACAGAAAATCATACAGGCTACAGGGGTTCTGCCTCACATAGTCTACAACCAGAAAGCTGAAATCATCTGATCTGAAATAATTTGATCTGAAATAATTAATAAACCAAATATAACGCAAATACTTACAATGAAGAAAACCTTTGTATCGGTCATCGCTTCTCTTGTCTTGGGAAGTTGGGCCTCGCTCTCTGCACAAGGCTATCATGACGGCGTAGATAACTTCAACGCCGATCGTATGGACGTGGCAAAAACAATTCTTCTCAACACCATCAACGATCCTTCTACCGATAAGGCTGTAGCCGATTATTATCTCGGTCAGATTGCCTATAACGAAGGCGATTTTGCTGCCGCCCAGAAGTACTTCACCGACGGTACGGCTGCCAATGCCACCTATGGCTACAACTTCATAGGTCTTGGCCAGATGGCTCTGAAGAATGGCGATAAGAAGGCTGCCGAACAGTACTTCAAGGACGGTATGAACACCGACAAGAAGAACGCAGCACTCATTGCCGCTGTAGCACGTGCTTACTATAACGTTGATCCTGCTCTATATAGCGCTGAGATCCAGAAAAATATCGACAAGGCACTCAAGGCGTCAAAGAACACCGAGGCATCTGTATATATCCTTCAGGGTGATATGGTTGCCGCCGATGATCCCGGTGATGCCGCCGCAAAGTATGAGATGGCTATCACCATGGATGGTGACAAGGGCCAGGTGAACCGTGAGGCATACGTAAAGTATGCATCGACATACTTCCGCGTCAATCCCAAGTTTGCTATCGCGAAGCTTGAGGAACTCAACGAGAAGGAGCCCAACTCTGCTCTCGCGCAGCGCGAACTCGCCGAAAAATACTATGACAACGACCAGTTTGGCAGCGCATGTATCCAGTATGGCAAGTATATGGCTAACCCCAACCACTTCCAGAACGACGAACAGCGTTATGCCGGTCTGCTTTACTCTGCCGGTGAATATCAGAAGTCGCTTGACATAGCCAACGGCGTGCTGGCGAAGGATCCCGATAACGAATACATGTATCGTGTGATCATGCTTGACAAGACCGCCCTCAAGGACTTTGCAGGCGCTGAAGAAGCCGGCCGCAAACTCTTTGCCGATCCCAATGCCAAGAAGATTGCCAACGACTATATCCTGTTTGCCGATGCTCTTGCCGACCAGAGCAAGTTTGATGAAGCTATCGAAATATACCAGCAGGCTATAGCTGCCAATCCCGATCAGTCAGATCTCCTGCCGAAGCTGAGCGCAATGTACGACCGTGCCGGTCAGGGTGAGAAGGCTATCGAGACCATGAAGCAGTATCTTGACGCAGGCAATGGTTCTGTTCAGGATATCTTCAATATGGCCCGTACATATGACCGTCATGCCCGTTCGCTGCCCGAAGGAACTCCCGAACGTACAGCTGCCGCTCAGGAAGGTCTGAAGTATATAGACATGGCGATCGAGAAAGTGCCTGATAATGCCGCTCTCTATCGTACAAAGGGTCAGCTCCTCCTTGCCGCCAACGAGAATAAGCCCACTCCGGAGATGGCACAGGCCTATGAGAAGATGCTCGAAATCTTTGACCAGGATCCTGCAAATAAAGAAAAGCAGGCTCCCAGCTACAAGGCCGCTTACTATCTGCTCGGTACATACTACATGGGTGTTGACAAGGCTAAAGCTAAGGAATACTTTGAGAAATATCTCGTAATAGATCCAGAAGACGCATCTGTACGTCAGATCGTGGATCAGCTCTGATAAGAAACTGTTGAATAAATCAGCGGGAGCGCCTCGGATTGAGAAGCGCTCCCGCTGTCGTTATGTCGGATTGTTGAGGATCAGATGATCTTTTCGAGGCTGTCGGTCGAGGCTTTCACTTCCTCATCGGTAAGCTCATAGTTGGTCAGATCACCGCTGAGATAGCGGTCGTAGGCGGTCATGTCGATCAGTCCGTGACCGGACAGGTTGAAGAGTATCACACGCTTCTCTCCGGCCTCTTTGGCTTTCTTGGCCTCGCGAATGGCGGCAGCTATGGCGTGAGCGCTCTCGGGCGCCGGGATCAGGCCTTCGGCACGTGCAAACAGAGTAGCGGCCTCAAACGTCTCGAGCTGAGGTATGTCGACTGCGTCCATCATTCCATCGGCTTTAAGCTGGCTTACTATGGATCCTGCGCCGTGGTATCTGAGACCGCCGGCATGGATATTGGCCGGAGTGAAATCATGGCCGAGAGTAAGCATCGGAATCATCGGTGTGTAGCCGGCCTCATCGCCAAAGTCGTATTGCATAACGCCACGTGTCAGTTTCGGGCAGCTCGAGGGCTCGGCGGCTATAAAGCGGATATGGCTGTCGCCAGTCAGATTGTGGCGCATGAATGGGAAGACTATGCCGGAGAAGTTTGATCCGCCGCCAAAGCAACCGATCACAGTGTCGGGATATTCGCCGGCCATTTCCATCTGTTTCTCAGCTTCGAGTCCTATGATGGTCTGGTGAAGAGATACGTGGTTGAGCACCGATCCCAGGGCATATTTGCAGTTTGGAGTGGACATGGCGAGTTCCACAGCCTCGCTTATGGCAGTGCCGAGCGATCCCTGATGATTGGGATGATCTGTGATGATCTTGCGTCCTGCTTTGGTCGACATGCTCGGGCTTGCTACAACTTCGGCTCCGTAGGTCTGCATGATAGAGCGGCGGTAGGGCTTCTGGTGGTAGGATACCTTTACCATATAGACAGCCAGGTTGAGGCCCATCATTTTGGTGGCCATCGACAGTGCGGCACCCCACTGGCCAGCACCGGTTTCTGTTGTCAGATTGGTGACACCCTCCATTTTGGCATAATATGCCTGAGGTATGGCTGAGTTGAGCTTGTGTGAGCCTACCGGACTTACGCTTTCGTTCTTGAAGTAGATATGAGCCGGTGTGTCAAGAGCTTTTTCAAGGCCACGGGCTCTCACCAATGGAGTCGGACGCCAGATCTTGTAAAGGTCTCTTACCTGTTCGGGTATTTCGATCCACGTATCCGTGGTGTTCATCTCCTGCTTAGAAGCTTCGCGGGTGAACAGTGGATGCAGATCTTCCTCTGTGAGGGGCTCGTGGGTGACGGGGTTGATCATAGGGCGCGGTTTCACGCGCATGTCGGGTATTATGTTATACCATGCCGTCGGTATGTCGTTTTCGTTAAGAAGAAACTTTTTTGAGTCTGACATTTTATTGTGATATTGTTATGATTGGTTGTTTGTTTTAGTGCGCTTCAAGCCAATTTGTGCCGGTTCCGACCGATACATCCAGCCTTACTTTGCCGGAATAGGCTGCGGTCATCTCCGAAGCGACAAGGTGTTCCATCTCTGCCAGTTCTTCAGGCTTGACGTTGAACACAAGCTCATCGTGCACCTGCATGATCATTGTGGAGCGCAAGCCTTTGCGGTTCATTTTGTCGGCTATGTTTACCATGGCAACCTTGATTATGTCGGCTGCCGAACCTTGTATGGGAGCGTTGACAGCGTTGCGTTCAGCGTAGCTCCGCACTGTCGCGTTCCGGCTGTTTATGTCGGGCAGACGGCGCAGACGTCCCATTATGGTCTTCACAAAACCATCGGACTGGGCTGTCGCTATCGATTTGTCGATATACTCGCGTATGTGTGGATAGCTCGCGAAATATCCGTCGATAAGAGCCTTGGCTTCGGAGCGCGGTATGCTGAGACGTTCGGCCAGCCCGAAGGCCGAGATTCCATAGATTATACCGAAATTGGCAGTCTTGGCATTCCGTCGCTCGGTGTCGCTCACATCATCGAGATCGCGGTGGTATATCTTGGCTGCGGTAGAGCGGTGAATATCAATGCCATCGGCAAAAGCTGCCACCATATCCGGATCGCCGCTCATGTCGGCCATGAGCCGAAGCTCGATCTGTGAGTAGTCGGCGCTCAGGAGTATATCGCCGTTGTCGGGAACGAATGCACGGCGTATCTCCCGGCCGTCATCCGATCTGATCGGTATGTTCTGAAGATTTGGATTGGTAGATGACAGACGTCCCGTAGCCGTTACGGTCTGATTGTAGGTAGTGTGTATCTTGCCTGTCCTGGGGTTGATAAGGCCGGGCAGGGCGTTGATATACGTTGTCAGGAGCTTGCGTAGCGCCCTTATCCGGAGGATGAGGCTGACTATGGGGAATTGCGGGGCGTAGTGTTGCAGAATCTCCTCAGTGGTGGAGTAGGCACCGCGTTTTGTGCGCTTGGCCGAGGCGTCTATCTTGAGGCGGTCGAACAGGATATCCCCAACTTGTGCCGGGGAGCTGATATTGAACTTGCAGCCTGCTATTCTGAATACCTCTTCCTCCATGTCGGTGAGACGGCGTGTGTATTCCTTGCTGAGCCGCGCAAGTTCGGATGTGTCGATGCGGACGCCGGTAAATTCCATGTCTCCAAGCACTCGGACCATCGGCATCTCGACTGTCTCGAACAACTCGCGCAGATGATCCTGATCGAGCAGCTTTCCGAGTACCGGCTCGAGGCGCAGGGCTGTCGCTGCACGTCGGCACGTTGCTGTCTGATGGTTCTCCGAGCCGTCCGGATATTCCTCATCGAGCAACGCCGGCATAAGTATATCTAGGGTATGTTTTTTCTCGGGATCAGCCAAATAGTGCATCACGGCGGTATCTGTGGCATCGGAGTATAAGCGCAATCCTGCGGCCCGAAGAGCTACGTAGATGCCTTTGAGGTCGTGGCATACGATATGGGGGCCATCGCTGGCGGCCAGAGGCTGAAGCAGTGCCATAGTCTCGGCCATACGTTCATTTCCGGCAGTCAGCGGCAGATAATAGATCTCATCCTGCGATATGGCGAAAGCAAGGCCTTCGAGTGCCGCGGTCATCGGCTCGCCCTTGAAGTCGGCAGCCAGTCCGTAGCGTCCGGTCGCCTGAAGCTTCTGTATGAGTTGCTCCAATCTGAAGCTGTCGCCTATGGTGATATATTCGAGCGTAGCGGCGGCGGTAAGTCCGCTATTCTGATCAGGCAGATCGAACAGGCTTCCCATTGAACCGTTTTCGACATTCGCCGGTGCGGGGGGAGTGTTTGTGTCTTCGATGCCAAGACGCTTTATAAACATCTTGAATTCCAGCTCGCTATATATGTCTTTGAGTGCCTGCAGGTCGGGGTCGCGGCGTCTGAACGATTCTATTTCGGGATTGCCGCATATCGGGACATCCGTACAGATCGTAGCCAGGCGGTAGGACAGCCTAATCTGGTCGGCGTTCTCACGTATCTTTTTCTGCTGGGCACCTTTGAGCTTGTCAGTGTTGGCAAGCAGATTGTCTACTGATCCAAATTCAGCTATAAGCTTGGCGGCGGTTTTCTCTCCAACCCCCGGGCAACCAGGTATGTTGTCGGAAGCATCACCTTCGAGGGCCAGCAGGTCGATCACCTGGCGGGGATTGCTGATTCCATATCGTTCGCACACACTTTCGGGAGTTCTGATCTCAAAACCTTGTCCGTGTAGCGATGGCCGGTACTGGAGGACACGGTCGGTAACCAGTTGGCCGTAGTCCTTGTCGGGTGTCATCATGTAGGTGACAAAGCCCTCGGCCTCAGCCTTGTGAGCCAGGGTTCCGATCACGTCGTCGGCCTCATATCCCGGACACATGATGCGCGGTATGCGGTAAGCATCGAGAATGCGCTCGATATAAGGTATGGATAGTGTGATATCCTCCGGCTGTTTCTCGCGTTGAGCTTTATATTGGTCGTACTCCTCATGGCGGAAGGTGGGTCCGTGAGGATCGAAGCACACTGCTATATGCGTTGGATTCTGCTTGCGGAGTATTTCGTCGAGAGTGTTGCAGAAGCCGAAAATGGCAGAGGTGTTAAAGCCTTTGGATGTGATGCGTGGTGCGCGTATAAGGGCATAATATGCACGGTATATCAGCGCATAGGCATCAAGAAGAAACAGTCGTTTGTCTTCCATGTGTTGTTGATTGGTCAGAATTTTCGGAATGTGTACACGGCATCGTTGTCGGTCCGTTTCATTACCAGATGCTTGCTGTTGAGTTTCACAACATCAAAAGTCACGGTAAACGGAGCCTTAGGCAGCCCCCACGCCGCGCAGTCATATTCGCGTGGAACGTTTATGGTAAGTTTGTCCGTCTTTTTATCATAAGTCAGATTGCCAGCGGTGTTTCCCGGGCCTCTCAGATTGACCACGTGCATTCCGAATCCATAGTATACAGAGTTCATGGATTTCTGGGTGCCATCCGGTTCGTCTATAGTCATCAGTTGCCATTGTCCGTCGATATCGCCGTTGATGCTGCGGTAGTTGCACGATCCGGTGAAAGCTGCTGCCGCCAAAATCATTATGGCTGCTATTATAGTGTATATCTGTTTCATAGTATTCCTGTTTTTCTGATTGTGAGCATACCTCCGACGCTGTGACCTATCATGTTTCCACGATCAATGCCTATTCCCAGTGTCGCACTCCATCCGGCCAGCTTCGCGGGCTTGTAGGTCACTTCGCCCATGAGGTTGATGTTGCGTTCCACTTCTTTATAGGGACTTCCGTAAGTGCCCCAGCCACGCGTGTATGAAGCCAGAGCGCGCCAATCTATCTGAGCACCTGCATTTCCCGATATTCCGAAGTGATGGGCCACGATGCGGTTGCATTTGAACTGAAGGGAGTGATCCGCGTTCCATATCGGCGATATTATCAGCGGATTGCCTATGCCCATGCCCCAGCTCTGCCAGCCACCAAAGAGGTAGTGATTGTAGTAATTATCGCAGCCGCTCACCTGCTCGGGTATATCGTCGGTGATGTCCCAATAGACGGCTCCAGCCTGGTCCTTGGTATAGATGTATTCATATACAAACTTGTTTATGAACCATTTGGACGGAAGTTTGAACTCAAGTCCGTACATGCCGTCATGCCACACATAGTCGAAGAACATCATGGAGTGGTCCTCGAAGTAGTGCAGATAGTAGGCCGATACGCCCCATTCCTGCGACGGATGCCAGTTCAGGCGGGCGCTCCATTCTCCTACGTGATTGCCATAGCAGTTGGATTCTTCTCCGGGCAGATCACTGCCTCCGCCGCCCGATGGTATGATCACGTGAAATATGTCCTTAATGCCATTTGGCATATTCTGGATCATACTGTCGCCTACCATTATTTTGCCTCCGAACTGGGCGCCCATCTCCAGGCCGCCCTCAAATGTCAGAGGGAACTTGTCCTCGCGCCCAACACGTATGCGAAGTCCTTTGCTATGGTAGAGTATGTTTTTGTAGTGTCTGCTCTTAGGGCTTGTAAAATCGCGTTGCCAATTGCTGTCGGTGAACATTCCGAATCCGAAATAAGCCTTGAAGCCTACCCAATTGTTCACCCAAGGTATATCCATATAATCGGGCATCTCAAGACGAGCCTGAGGTATCGGAAGGCTGTTGCCTGAATACAGCATATCGCCCGACGATATATCCTGGTCTACCAGTCGGTCGTTCTCTATCTTGCTGCCCACCGTCAGCTGGAAATCGCGGTAGCGTATCGCTCCATACAGTTCCCTTATGAGAAACGGACGGTCGGAGCGCCATGAACCTACCAGATCTATGCCGGCATTCCACGTCCATCGTGGTGAAATGGTTCCGTAAGTATGCACTGCGCCACGTACAAATCCGAAGTTTGGCTCGACTGATCCCAGGCCTGACCGGTTACTTATAAGCCAGAACGGCGTGTAACCGTTCTTATCGCTTATCGATGCTGCAATCTCTGCTTCGTATGTACCGGAAAAGGCACTTGTTGTATCGGTTGTTTCGGCGTGGATATGGCTGGCGGTTAGAGCGGTGGATGCCAGCATTAGTGTGGCGATAGTGGTGCGTAGTTTCATGAACGCTGGAATTCTGTGGGCGACATGCCCGTTAGATGTTTGAAATATTTACCAAACGACGACTGGTTTGAAAAGTGAAGCGAAAAGGCTACCTGCTGTATGTTCATACCGGAGAATCTAAGCAAGTTCTTGGCCTCGAGTATCACATATTCGTCTATCCACTCGGCCGCCGATTTTCCGGATGCCTCTTTTACAAGCATCGACAGGTATTTGGGCGATATGAACAGTCGTTCAGCATAAAAAGCAACAGATCGCTCCTGCCTATAGTTCTCATGAACCAACGAAATAAATCGTTTCACATAGTTCGACCGGCGCGATTGTGCCGGTTGGTCCGGTTCCTGAGCGCGGTCGCGGCCAAATTGCATGAACTGATACACCAGTGCGGCCATTATGCAGCGCGATATGTTGCGGACATACAGAGGCTCGCCGTTGCCGCTCGTGTTCGAGTGTATCAGATCAAGATATTTTGTTGTCAGATCGAGCTCTGTAGCTGTGAGCGACATGACCGGAACAACATTTGGTGTGAATTTAATTGTCTGTAGTACGCTGGTGTCAATGTTGATGTCGCGGAGAAAATTAGGGGATATAACCAGCAGATACGCATCCAGATTCTGAAAATCGACGTTTTTCACCGTAAACATGCTGTCGTGACCCATCACTATCAGCATATTCGGTTCTATTGTATAGTTGTTGAGGTTTACTTCTATCTCTATCGAGCCCTTCAGACACAGAACTATCGCCATGCCTTTTACGCGCCCGGGGCCTTTGCCTAATTGCTCCTGCGACATGCCGGGGCAGAGACGTGAAAAAACATAGTCGCAACCTAAATTACTGAATTCACGTGAATATTTCTCAAGGTTAACAACGTGACTCAGATCTACATCTTTCTCCATAGTCGGCTGTATTGTCTATTTGGGGAATTAATCCGACAAATATACTACTTTTCCGCCATAATGTTAGCTCTTTTGTCGCAAATATGCGCTGATATTCAGTCATGCTATTGTTGTGGATCCCCACGATGAGCGGTCGAGATTGCGGTAGTTTATCGCTTCGCGCACGTGGTAAGGCTCGATCTTTTCCGATCCGTCGAGATCTGCTATCGTCCGCGATATCTTCACGATTCTGTCATACGCTCGGGCACTCATGTCAAACCTGGTCATCGCTTCCCGAACTATCTCCATACATTCAGTGTCGAGCGGCGCATACTTCTGCATCATGCGGCTCGACATCTGCGCGTTGCAGTGAATTCCTGACTCATTTGCAAAGCGTCTTATCTGTATAGCCCTGGCGGCCGTCACGCGTTCTCTTATGGCCTGACTTGATTCGCCAGGCTGGCTACGCGAAAGTTGCGCGAATTCAACAGGCATTATCTCCACCTGCAGGTCTATGCGGTCGAGAAGCGGACCGGATATTTTGCTCAGATACTTAGCAACAGCTCCAGGCGGACACGTACATTCCTTTGTCGGATGATTATAGTATCCGCATGGACACGGATTCATCGACGCTACAAGCATGAATCCTGCCGGATAGTCTATCGAATAGCGTGCGCGGCTTATTGATATATGTCGGTCTTCAAGAGGTTGCCTGAGTACTTCGAGAACTGCTCTCGGAAATTCCGGGAATTCATCAAGAAACAGCACCCCGTTGTGAGCCAGTGATATTTCGCCTGGTTTCGGATTGGAACCGCCGCCTACCAGTGCCACAGGCGATATAGTGTGGTGGGGCGACCTGAACGGCCGTTCTGTCATCAGGCGTGATCCGCGTTTAAGCCGTCCGGCAACGCTGTGAATCTTCGTTGTCTCAAGCGATTCGGCGAGCGTGAATGGCGGCAATATGGTGGGCAGACGCTTTGCCATCATCGATTTACCTGCACCGGGAGGTCCTATCAGCAGTATGTTGTGCCCACCGGCACACGCTACCTCAAATGCTCTTTTCACCGTTTCCTGGCCTTTTACTTCCGAGAAGTCTATGTCAAATCTCTGTGCGGCTATGGCAAATTCACGCCTGGTGTCGACGTGGGTCGGCTTGATATCTATGTGTCCGCTCAGAAAGTCGGCCACTTCGCGCAACGTTTTCATGCCATAGACTTCCAGATTGTTCACCACTGCCGCCTCGGTAGCGTTGCTTTCCGGTACTATCATGCCCTTGAAACCCATTTCGCGGGCCTTGATAGCCATCGGAAGAGCACCGTTGATTGGAAGTATCGACCCATCGAGGCTCAACTCGCCCATTATCATATAGTCTGGTAAACGGTCGGTTTGTATGGTTTCTGCTGCAGCGAGCACACCGGCCGCTATCGGCAGATCAAAAGCCGATCCCTCCTTCTTCACATCGGCCGGACTCAGATTCACGAGTGTACGGCGGCGTGGATACCTGAATCCGCTTTGGCTTATGGCAGTCATCACTCGTTGGTAGCTCTCCTTCACGGCTGTGTCAGGCAAGCCGACCATTGTAAAGGCAGCCCCGGGCTCTACCGAGACCTCTATCGTTACCGGTAACGCGTCTATGCCGAACAGTGCGGCGCCGTAAGTTTTGACAAGCATGGAGGATCAGACTTAAGTATGCGATTTATGGAGATTATTGTCGGAAAAGCGTCAAGGGAGTGCCTGCGACCATCTGTTAGTCTGGTCGCCGACACTCCCCGATGTATGGGATGATGATACCTGTGGCTTTATTCTGCTGTTGCTTCCGCTGCGGGCTCGATTGTAGCGGCGGGTGTCTCCTCTGCAGCAGGTGCAGCCTGAGGCAACTGGCTCTCATACGGAGTGCCGGTAGTCTGCTCTACAGGTTCTGTTGCCTTGACACGGGGCTGATTCATGCCGCCGGTAGGGATGAAGAATGTCGACACGATCGCAAACACACACAGGCAGCCGGCAAGCGTCCAGGTCACCTTTTCAATGAAGTTGTTTGTGCGCCGTACACCCATGATCTGGTTTGAACCGGCAAAGGATGATGAAAGACCGCCGCCTTTCGATTTCTGGATAAGCACAACGCCTATCATCAGCACGGCGGTAAGAATTGTCAGTACAATAAGAAGCTGGTACATTGCTATCTGTTGTTGGATTTGTTTTGATTGGAATATCTTGCCGAAACTTTCAACCTAATCCTTCTTGTAGCGGTGGTTGAGCATAAGTTTCTGTAAAAAACGCAATTGGTCTGCAAAGTAAACACTTTTTTCCGGATTATTCAAGCTTAGAGTATGAATAATGTCGTATGCTTTGTCAAATTTGCGCTGTCTTATGTATATCTGGGCCAGACTTTCGCTAAGCGAGCCCATCGTGTCGCGCCTGTGGTCAGCGGCAGGAGCCTTGCGCTGCACCTCCTTTTTATCAGGCGTAGCTTCTGCTACCTTCTGTTCGGCCGCCGGAGCGGTGGAGTGGAGTGGCTGGTCAGTATATGGCTGTTGTCCGCCACGCAGATAAGCGTCCAGTTTTCTGTCCTGGTCGCTGCCCGTAGTCTCCGCTTTCACAATCTCACGCTCCTCTCTCTCCTCTCTCTCGAGCATCGAGGCATAGTCGGGCACAGGATTGAATATCATTCGCTCCAGCAGCGCCTCCTCGCGCGAGTCCATACGGCCGTAGCGCTCCAGAAATGTATCTATCGCCTTATCTGTAGTCGGCTGGGCCGGACAGCTGTCCTTCTCAGCCGACATCTCGTTCAGCCTGCATCCATCCGGATCGATAAGCCTGAACAATACATCGTGACCCGACGCATTGAGCGACACCTCCGACATTAGCTCACGCCGCCGTTCCGCGCTCATCTCTGCAGCTCCACGTTTCAGAGCCAGTGCCGCCGGAAGAGTCATGTAGGGATACTCCGAACGCAGCACACCGAGCAACTCCGCATCGGGCACCGCCATCGGATCCTCAAGTAGCTTTGACAGAGCTTCGTTTACGTTCATTTCTGCAACCTCCGGTCTGTTTGTTTCCGTTTCATCACCAGTTGCCAAGTGTGGCGTTGAATATCAGCTGTACAAGCTCCTTGCTTATTTCCTGGCACAGTTGGTCCTGCACATCGTTGAGCATCTGGCTTGAGTCAAAATCACGGTACGCCGAGAACGTCTGGTCAAGATCATTGTTTTCATCCTTGTTGTCCGTATACTTCACCTTCACGGTTATCGTCAGGCGCGTCTTCGATGCATACGCATCCTCCGTCACAGCCTGCGGACTCAGGTCATATCCCGTTATTTCGCCCTCTATCTGCAGATCCGAGCTACCATTGTCCACAGTCTGCAGACGCGTATTGCGGGTTATGTAGTCCAGCAGCTCATTCTCAAATGTTGTCTGGAGCGGAGGATATACCAGGGCGGCCCTGATAGGGAAATCCGACACCGATACAGTTTTATAGACGGTATAGTCCAGTGCCGCACCGTTCAGCTTGTAGCTTATGCGGCACGACTCGCCAGCCACAGTCAGCAGCAACGCCGACACAACGGGCAATATATAACGGCTTAATGATTTGCGCAGTTTCATCACCGCAAATTTACACAATTTTTTTATATCTGACATGCTGTCATGGCTCTTAATATATCATCACTTGCCTATTCAATTGCTTCATATTTCCAATACATGTTTGTTTCCCGATTTTTATTATTACTTTTGCATTAGATTACCGCTTTTGTCTGGTGGTAGACTGATTTGTTCAACAGACAGCGACTTTTTCAATGAGATTTGACCAACTTGATCTTAGTGACGATATTCTTGATGCGCTCGATGCTATGCGCTTCGACGAGTGCACACCCATACAGGAACAGGCAATCCCGCGTGTCCTTGAAGGACGCGATCTGATTGCCGTTGCACAGACCGGCACTGGAAAGACCGCTGCATATCTCCTTCCCGTAATCGACATGCTCGCCGATGAGCCCGCCCCCGTTGCCTCCGTCAACTGTATCGTGATGGCTCCCACTCGCGAGCTCGCGCAGCAGATTGACCGCCAGATGGAAGGATTCGCCTACTACGTCCCCGTCACGAGTGTAGCTATCTACGGCGGTACCGACGGCGCGACATTCGAGCGCCAGAAACAAGGCATCAAGCAGGGCGCCGACGTTGTCATTGCCACTCCCGGACGCCTGATCGCACACATGCAGATGGGCTATGTCGATCTCTCTAAGGTCAGATACTTCATTCTCGACGAGGCCGACCGCATGCTCGACATGGGCTTCTACGACGATATCATGCAGATTGTCTCGAAGCTGCCCGTCGACCGGCAGACGCTCATGTTCTCCGCTACTATGCCTCCTAAGATTCAGCAGCTTGCCAAGACAATCCTGCGCGACCCCGCCGAAGTCAAGATTGCTGTGTCGAGGCCTACAGAAAAGATCGACCAGAGCGCATACGTCTGCTACGACAATCAGAAAACTCCCGTCCTGCGCCATCTCCTGCGCACTGTCAGCTCGCGCAAGGTCATCATATTCGCCTCTTCAAAGCAGAATGTCAAGGAACTCGCACGCACGTTACGTCGTGCCGGACTCTCTGCCGCCGACATTCATTCCGATCTCGACCAGCAGCAGCGCGACGAAGTGTTGCTCGCCTTCCGGGCCGGACGTCTCGACATCCTTGTGGCGACCGACATTCTCGCGCGCGGAATCGACATCGACGATATCTCCCTTGTCATCAACTACGACGTGCCCCACGAGTCCGAAGACTACGTACACCGTATAGGCCGAACCGCACGTGCTGGCATGGAAGGCAAGGCCGTCACCTTCATTGGTCCACGCGAGCAGCAGAAATTCGGGACCATCGAGCGCTTCCTCGGCTATGAAGTGCGCAAAGCTACGGTTCCGGCCGATCTTGGCGAAGTGCCCACTTACAATCCCTCACCCCGTCGGCAGCACTCAGGCGGCAAGTCACGCCACAGCCACGCTCCCAATCGGGCAAAGTCTGCAAAACCGGCCAGGCAGCAGGCCCCAGGCAACTCTGGCCCAGCCGCAAAAAGCAACGGCTCATCACCCTCTCCCTCAAAAAATACCCCCGATGCCAATCGCCACAACCGCAACCGGCATCATCAGCAACATCAACACAAACCCGATATATCCAACTCTTAACATCTATAAATGGCTAAAGTCCTTATTATCGGAGCTGGCGGCGTTGGTACCGTCGTAGCTCACAAGTGTGCCCAGAATCCCGAAGTCTTTACAGAGATTGTGATCGCTTCGCGCACAAAAAGCAAATGCGACGCCGTGGCAAAAGCCATTGGCAAGCCCAACATTACCACTGATTCTGTCGATGCCGACAGCGTTCCCCAGCTGGTAGAGCTGTTCCGCCGTCATAAGCCCGAGCTCGTCATCAATGTGGCCCTGCCATATCAGGATCTTACCATCATGGATGCTTGCCTGGAATGTGGCGTCAACTACCTCGACACCGCAAACTACGAGCCTAAAGACGAAGCCCATTTCGAATACTCTTGGCAGTGGGCCTACAAAGAGCGCTTCGAGCAGGCCGGCCTTACAGCCATACTCGGTTGCGGTTTCGACCCCGGTGTCAGCGGCGTGTTCACAGCTTATGCCGCTAAGCATTGGTTCAAGGCTATGGAGACGCTCGACATTGTCGATTGCAACGCCGGAAACCACGGCAAGGCCTTCGCTACAAACTTCAACCCCGAGATCAACATCCGCGAGATTACTCAGAACGGACGTTACTATCAGGACGGCAAGTGGATCACTACCGGACCGCTCGAAATTCACAAGACCCTCACATATCCCAACATCGGTGGGCGCGACTCTTACCTCCTCTACCACGAAGAGCTTGAGAGCCTTGTCAAGAACTATCCCACTATCAAGCGCGCTCGTTTCTGGATGACATTCGGCCAGGAATACCTCACCCACCTGCGTGTCATTCAGAACATCGGCATGGCCCGCATCGACGAAGTCGACTACAACGGCACCAAGATTGTTCCACTCCAGTTCCTCAAGGCCGTCCTCCCCGATCCGCAGGACCTCGGCAAGAACTACCACGGCGAGACTTCTATCGGTTGCCGCATCTCCGGTATCGACAAAGACGGAAAGCCGCTCAACTACTACATCTACAACAACTGCTCTCACGAAGAAGCCTTCAAGGAGACAGGCATGCAGGCGGTCAGCTACACCACCGGTGTTCCCGCTATGATCGGTGCCATGATGTTCCTCAAAGGTCTCTGGCGTAAGCCCGGCGTATACAACGTCGAGGAATTCGATCCCGATCCATTCATGGAGCAGCTCCCTGTTCAGGGTCTTCCCTGGCATGAGATCATCGGTGGAGACCTCGAAGTCTGATTCTCCTTACCGACTGTCCGCATAAACCGCGCGGCGGAGCATCACCGGTATCGGTGGCTCCGCCGCGTGTTGCTTTTCTTACTGTCTCTTGATCCTTCGCCTCAGTTCACTGTTGTGGCCTTACGCTCAAGTATTGCCGACGCCAGTGTGTCCGCAGTCTGTATTATGCTCACCAGCGGATACTTGTCGAGTGCCGTCCTGTAGCTCGAGTTCATCTCTCCGTCGGCTCCGGCAACAGTCCATGCCCCCATGTGCCACCTTATGGCGCAGATCTCGGCGTCCGTCAGGCCAAGACCCATCTGAAGCAGCATGATCACCGACTTCTCGCCGTGGCCTACAGGCAGATCCGAATAGTCGCAGCCATATTCCGCCTTTCCGAACTCATACTGCGCATTCTTCTTGCGGAAATATATCCTCGACTTGCACACATCGTGCAGCAGCGACGCCACTATCAGGCTCTCGTCGCTTATCTGCTCAAACACATCCGGCCGCATCTTCCCGAAACTCTCCTTGATCGTCCGTGCGCAGTAATACACATTGAGCGAGTGCATCATCAGCCCACCCTCAAAGCACAGATGATTCTTCATCGAGGCTGGAGCCTTGAAAAATCCCGACTCCTCGAGTTCCTCTATCACCTCATCTATCCCCTCGATCTTGGTCGATCTCAGAAGATCCGTGAATTCCTCCTTGCTTTTTATCAATTCTTCCTTGTCCATATTTTGCTTATTGTTTTATTCTCATTTCTCGGTCTACGGGATACTCATGGGCTGTCATCCCTCCGCCGACTGCTGCAAATGTAATAAAGATATTCCTTAAGTAGCTCTCAAAACCCCTGAATAATCACATCCATTGCTGATACTTATTGTATAAACCGATTTTAGGCGCTGCTTATCTTGCCTCCTTTTCGAAATTATGTGTATCTTTACGCATCAATGGTTTATTTATGGATACTACCGCAAACACTGGTCAATATATCTTCGATCTACCCCTCCAGGTCCGCGACTACGAGGTCGACTCCCAGGGCATTGTCAACAACGCCGTCTATCTCCACTATCTTGAGCACACCCGCCATCAGTTCTGTCAGGCCGCCGGTATGACATTCCGGGCCCTCCAGGAGAAAGGCATCGACCCGGTCCTGCGCCGCGTCGATATCGAATACCTCACCCCCTTGAGGCTGTCCGACTTCATGACGTCATCCCTCTCGCTCCGCCGCGAAGGCCCGCGCTTCATATTCACCCAGACCATCCGCCGCGAGCCCGATGGCGCTCCCGTTGTCCGGGCCGAGTGTACCATTGTCTGTCTTGAGAACGGACGTCTCACCCGTGGCGACATCCTTGCCCAGGCCTTCGGCCCCTATATTTCCTGATTGATTACACCTTTTAGCCTTTTGCTGCCATGACCCCTCCTCACGATGTGTTCCGCATTGCCTTCGCCTCCGTTCGTGGACTCACGCGCTCTATTGCCGCCGAGATCCTTGCTCGTTGTGGCTCCGAAGAAGAATTCTTTTCTCTCCCCGCGTCGCGGCTCTCATCGCTCATGCAGCATTCTGCCCGCATATTCGATTCCGCCTACCGCGATTCCCTGCTGCGCCAGGCCGAAAAAGAGTACGACTTTGTTCTCTGCAACAACATCCGCCTCACCTACTTCACCGATCCCGGCTATCCCGCCCGCCTTGCCGAGGCCGACGACGCGCCCCTCATGCTCTACACCCTTGGCGATGCCGACCTCAATCCTCCCGCCGTTATCGGAATTGTTGGCACACGCCACATGACGCCCTACGGACGCGACTTTACCTCAGCCCTTGTCTCCGGGCTTGCCGCCACTCTTGCCGCGCCGCCACTCATTGTCTCCGGTCTCGCTTTCGGTGTCGACGTCGAGGCCCATCGGGCTGCCTTGTCGGCAGGACTCCCTACTGCCGCCGTTCTCGCACACGGCCTCAACACCATCTATCCCGCACAGCACCGCGATGTTGCCGCACGTATGGTACGAAGCGGCGGCATGCTCATCTCCGACTATCGCTCGTGCGACCCCGTCCACAAGGGCAACTTCCTCGCCCGCAACCGCATTGTGGCAGCCCTTTGCGACTGTATTGTCGTTGTCGAGAGCGCGGCTAAAGGCGGTGCGCTCTCCACAGCTGCTGTCGCCGCCCGCTACAACCGCGACATTTTCGCCCTGCCCGGACGTTGTTCCGACAAATACAGCGCCGGATGCAACAATCTCATCGCCCGCAATGTTGCACAATTGATCACCTCTCCCGACGACCTCGCCGCCGCAATGCGGTGGCCGCTCCGGGCCGACTCTCAGACCCCCTCCCAGCCCGCCCTGTTTCCCGAGCTTTCGCCTGTCGAGCAGACCATCCTCGATGCCATGTCCCGGCGCGACGACATTACCCTCAGCGAACTTACCGTGGCTACCGGACTCCCTGTCGGCCGGCTCATGGCCGTAATGGTCGATCTTGAGTTCAAACGGCTCATATCCCCTGTCCCCGGTGGCCTTTACAGGCTTGTTGCATATTCCTCCTGAACAATCCACTTTTTTTATTCAAGATATTATGGCAGATAATCATACACCCCGCACTATCCCATCATCCGAGCTAATCATCAACGACGATGGCAGCGTCTTCCACCTCCATCTCCGTCCCGACCAGCTCACCGACCGCATTATCCTCGTCGGCGACCCCTCCCGTGTCAACATGGTTGCCTCATTCTTCGATCAGATTACCTTCGAAGTCTCCTCACGCGAGTTCCACACCATCGGCGGTACTTACAAAGGCAAACCGATCATGTGTCTCAGCCACGGCATAGGCCCCGACAATATCGACATTGTAATCACCGAGCTCGACGCCCTCGCAAACATCGACTTCTCCACACGCACCGTCCGTCCCGACCACCGCACCCTCACACTTGTGCGTATCGGCACAAGCGGCGCCCTTCAGCCCGACATTCCCCTCGGCACTCCCGTCATTGCCGAGAAAGCCATCGGATTCGACGGTGTCCTCAATTACTATGCCGGCCGCGACCAGGTCTGCGATCTCGACTTTGAGAGCGATTTCTGTCAATCCGTAGGCTGGAACCCGCTCTGGGCCAAACCCTACGTTGTCGGTGCCGACCCATCCCTCGTCGAGCGCATCGGATCTACCGACATGCTCCGCGGCAACACAATCTCTGCCGTCGGTTTCTACGGCCCCCAGGGACGCGAAGTCCGCCTCTCCCTCGCCAACCCCGACCTCAACTCTCGCATTGAGCTATTCCGCCACGACGGACGCCGCGTCACAAACTACGAGATGGAGTCAGCACCTCTCCAGGGCCTCGCGCTGCTCATGGGCCATCGCGCCATGACCGTCTGCTCCATCATCGCCAACCGGATGAATCAGAACTCTACACCAAACTACAAGACCGCCATCCGCGACCTCATCGCCACCGTCCTCGACCGCATCTGATTACCTCCCCCCTGCATTACGATTCATAAATTGATCAGCCACTTGGTTCCTTCCCGGGTGGCTGATCAATTTATAGGGTGTTCCATAAGACATTGTCAATTAACTGTTGAGTGAACGGAATTTCAAATAGTTGGTAACAACCACAATGCTGATTTTGCGGACGATTCATTTTTTTAGCGATAATATTAACGTTTGGTAACAAATAGGGGGGGGTAATCCGAAATAAATGCTATCTTTGCATCCTATAATTGAATCAGTGGATTCGCGGTTGGCTTTCATCTTGCTATGTGCCAAGAAATAATGCTTTCTGATACAGTTATTCGACATTCTTTATCCCAAAATCCAAGTATGCCATGAACGTATTTATTAAGAATCCGGTTCTCAGCCTCCTTTTCTGTATACCCTCTGTGGCAGTTGCTCAGAGCGAAAACATAGATACCGTCCCGAGCCGCGGTCTTCAGGAAGTTGTGGTCTCTGCACCGACCGTGCTCCGGAAGTCCGACATGGATCTCTACATACCCTCCTCATCCGCCAAAGCTCTGTCCAAAAACGGTATGCAGCTTTTGCAGAATCTTAAGATACCATCCCTTACTGTAAACGAGGTCCTGGGCTCCGTCTCATCCCTCGGCAACGCTGTGCAGATCCGCATCAACGGACGCGTCGCCTCTGTCGACCAGATGAAAGCCCTCTCGCCAGACGACATTAAGCGCGTGGAGTGGATCGAGAATCCCGGTCTACGCTACAAAGATGCCTCTGCGGTCATCAACATTGTTGTCCGCAATCCCGACTTGGGTGGCTCCTTTATGGTCCAGGCCATGCCCGCGCTTACTACCGCTTGGGGAAAGGGGAATACCTCGGTTAGGCTCAATGACGGAAGGTCGCAGTGGGGACTTGATATTACAGGTCAGCTTACCGATATTGATATCCACCGCGACTACTTTGAGACGTTTACATATCCTGATGGTAGCCGGCTCACTCGCGACGAACGCCCGCGCGGCGGTAAAATGAAGCATAACAACGCGGCCGCTACATTCTCTTACTCATATATCAAACCCGACACCACTGTCATCTTTGCGAGTATTTCAGGTCTCAGAAATTTTTCTCAAGTTGAGGAATACACAGGTCTGCTCTCTTTAAGCAACGGTTCTCCCAATGTCAATGTCAGGGATAAGGACGCCAGAAATGGCCTCACACCTACCGTATCGCTTTATGTCGAGCATCATCTCGCCAAAAACCGGATACTCGCCATCGACGCCGGTACATCTTATTACAGAGGTCTGACCACCCACGATCATCTTGAAAATCTCGACGGGACCGGTGCCCTCATCACCGATGTGAATACCCGTATCCGCGACCACAACACCTCCTATGCCATCAGTGCCGACTACACTGAGCAGTGGCGCAGCTCACGGCTCACGGCCGGCCTGTCATACAACGGTAGCAGCAATCGGTCAACCTATCTCAATCTCGGTGGCGAGAAGTACCACCAGACTCAGAATCAGGTTTACTTTTACGGCGAGTATATGAAGATCATCGGCAAGGTTACACTTACCGCTGGATTAGGCGCCCAATACTCGGCGTTCCGGCTCAGGGAATCCGGACTTGGCAACAATTCTTGGAATCTTCGCCCCCGCTTCTCGTTTGCATATCGTCCCGGCAATGTGTCGCGGTGGAGTCTGTCATTCTACTCCTGGCAGGTATCACCATCTCTTTTCGAGACCAACAGCGTTGCCCAGCAGATCGATGCCTTCCAGTGGCAGATAGGCAATCCCGATCTCAAGACCTGCAATAATTACCGCATTGATGCTAAATATTCCTACACCGGAAAACGTATTTCCGGCGATATTGGCGTGAACTATCAGTTCGCTCCCCGGTCTATTGCCCCCTTCTACTCCTGGCATGACGACGGACGCCTTGTCACCTCCTTCGAGAACAGTCGCGGCCGTCGATGGTTCTCGGTCTACATCGCACCTACCGTCACCGTCCTGCCCGGATGGCTGAACGTCACCGGCTATCTGCGCTACGGACTTACCAACACCAGGGGTACGGATTACGACATCACACGATACAACTGGAGTGGATCAGTCACTGCTATGGCGGCTCACTGGGGATTCAACCTTATGGTCCAGTACAATCACAACCCAACGACACTCACTGGCGAGAAAGAGATTTGGGGTGAGAAAGTTTCGCTTCTCTTGCTGGCCTACAACTGGAAGAAATGGCAGTTCGGTGCCGGCTTCCTGTGCCCGTTCAATAAGTACGACACTGGTTCACGCCTGCTCAACCGCTACAACAACAATGAGAAGCACACCAGGCTCGACATGTCCGCTATGCCGATCCTGCAGATTTCCTACAATTTGCAGTGGGGTCATCAGAAACGTGGAGTCAGCAAGCGTGTCAATGCCGACACATCCGTCGAGCAGTCCAGGGCTGGTAGCCGTTGACACTCTCTCTTGTGAGCCCCCTCCCGGACTCACTTTCATTCCATACTTGTCAATGTACTCTTGTCACTTTTCAGCGACACCACAAAGTTACAACACCGCCCCTCGCCCTCGTTGCGAAATATCCCCTTTGTTATAAAAAAATCGGAGGTCAAGGCTTGCACCCTGACCTCCGTTTTTTTATATTGTCCCTGCCGGGATCACTCCATCAGCTTGCGGTAGCGGCGGCGTGGCAGCTCCTTGCCTCCGTTCTGGGCACGCTTGAAGTCCTCATATTCCGAGTATGTGCCCTGATAGAACACCACATTGCCATCCCCCTCGAACGACAGGATGTGCGTGCAGATTCTGTCAAGGAACCAACGGTCGTGGCTCACTACCACTGCACATCCGGCAAAGTCCTCCAGACCCTCCTCAAGCGCACGCAGCGTGTTCACGTCTATATCGTTGGTCGGTTCGTCCAGAAGCAGCACGTTGCCCTCTTCCTTCAGAGCCATCGCCAGATGCAGGCGGTTGCGTTCACCGCCGCTCAGCACCCCGATCTTCTTCTCCTGGTCTGCGCCCGAGAAGTTGAACTTCGACAGATAGGCGCGTGCGTTCACATCACGGCCACCCATTCTGAAGCTCTCTACGCCTCCCGATATCACCTCATAGACTGTCCGTTCAGGCAGCAGATCGTGGTGACGCTGGTCTACGTAGGCTATCTTCACGGTCTCGCCTACCTCAAATGTTCCCGCATCAGGTGTCTCCTGACCCATTATCAGACGGAACAGGGTAGTCTTGCCTGCACCGTTCGGACCTATCACACCGACTATGCCGTTGGGCGGAAGCATGAAATTCAGATCCTTGAACAGCTGCTTCTTCCCGAAAGCCTTCGAGAAGCCTTCTACATTGATCACCTTGTTGCCCAGACGGGGGCCGTTCGGTATGAAGATCTCCAGACGCTCCTCGCGCTCCTTCTGGTCCTCGTTGATCAGCTTGTCATAGTTCGACAGACGCGCCTTGCCCTTCGCCTGACGCGCTTTCGGAGCCATGCGCACCCACTCCAGCTCGCGCTCAAGGGTCTTGCGGCGCTTGCTTGCCTGCTTCTCCTCCTGAGCCATGCGCTTGGTCTTCTGGTCAAGCCACGACGAATAGTTGCCCTTCCAGGGTATACCCTCGCCACGGTCAAGCTCAAGTATCCAGCCGGCCACGTGATCCAGGAAGTAGCGGTCGTGGGTTATGGCTATCACAGTACCCGGATACTGCTGCAGATGTTGCTCCAGCCAGTCTATCGACTCAGCGTCCAGATGGTTGGTTGGCTCGTCCAGCAGGAGTACATCCGGTTGCTGAAGTAGCAGACGGCACAGTGCCACGCGGCGGCGCTCACCTCCCGACAGCGTTGACACGGGCTGATCGTCCGGCGGACATTGCAGCGCGTCCATCGCACGCTCGAGCTTGTTGTCGATGTTCCACGCGTCAGCAGCGTCAAGCGCATCCTGAAGCTCTGCCTGACGTGCTATCAGCGCATCCATCTTGTCCGGATCCTCCAGCACCTCCGGATCACCGAAGGCCTCGTTCACCTTGTCAAACTCCGCAAGGAGATCCATCGTCGGTTTTACGCCCTCCCTCACGATCTCTATCACTGTCTTGTCAGGATCCAGTTGAGGCTCCTGCTCCAGATAGCCCACCGAGTAGCCCGGCGAGAATACAACCTCGCCCTGATAGCTCTTGTCTATTCCTGCTATTATCTTCAGCAGTGATGACTTACCCGAGCCGTTCAGACCTATGATGCCTATCTTGGCGCCGTAGAAGAACGAGAGGTAGATGTTCTTTAACACTTGTTTCTGGGGTGGGTAGGTCTTGCTTACACCTACCATCGAGAAAATTACTTTCTTGTCGTCTGCCATGGTTATTCTATGGTTGGATGATAAGATTCTGTCAGCGGCGGCGCTTCGGTGCCGTGCGGTATGGATAGTCCGGCAGGATACGTCCCTGCGCTATATTGTTCAGCTTGTTTTTTATCAGTTGCTTTCTGATCGGTGATATATGGTCCACATAGACCAGGCCCTCCAGGTGGTCGCATTCATGCTGCACTATGCGCGCCAGAAAGCCCGATATCTCCTCGCTGTGGCTGTTGCCGTCGGCATCTGTCCAGCTCAGACGTATGTGCTCCACTCGCTTCACATCCTCCGACAGACCCGGCAGACTCAGGCACCCCTCCGCGCGGCAAACCTTATCCCCGTCGAGTATCTCGATCTCCGGATTGATCAGGGTCATTTTCCGCCCGTCGCATTCCGGGAACCTGTCACCAACCGGTGTGGCATCTATCACCACCAATCTCAGGCTTTTACCTATTTGTGGTGCCGCAAGCCCTACACCGTCCGACTCATACATCGTCGTATACATACTGTCAATCAGGTCTTTAAGACCCGGTTCATTCAGATCTACCGGCTCCGCCTTCTGGCGTAGAACCGGATGTCCGTAAAGATAAACTGGTAGTCGCACGTCCTTATTTATTGTGTTATTGTTTTGTATTTCAGCGTTTTGCTGGACAATTATCCGCATACAGTCTCGACTGCAGATAATCATTCAGTATGATGGTCGCTGCCATGGTGTCAACCACCCCCTTGTCGCGCCGTTGCGTCTTGCTCATGCCCGAATCTATCATGCCGCGGTGCGCTAATACCGACGTAAACCGCTCATCATAAAGTATTAAGGGCAAGTCGGCCGGAAGAACCTTTTTCAGCCGCTGCAGAGCCGGTGTGATATATCGCATCGAGTCGCTCGGCTGTCCGTTCATATTTGTCGGACTTCCTACAACTATCGCGTCAACGCCCTCCTCAGCTACATATTTCTTCACATAATCGTTTAAAGCTGAGGTAGCTACAGTGCCAAGTCCTGTCGCGACTATGCGTAGTGGATCTGTCGCCGCCACTCCGCAGCGCTTACGTCCGAAGTCTATTGCCATGATTCGTCCCATCACTGCAAAATTACGAATAAGTGAGCGCAATGCCAAAATTTATTTTGAGCATTGCCGAACGTGAGTAATTCGGAAGACAATCAAAATTACGAATAAGTGAGCGCAATGCCAAAATTTATTTTGAGCATTGCCGAACGTGAGTAATTCGGGCGGCAGCCCGAATTACGGCCAATGGTTAATGCCACGTAAATTATGTTAACGCAGTATGAAAGATTTCGCCCGGTTACTCTTTTTTATTTTCTTCGCCCAGTTTTTATCTTTCAATCAATTACCTTAACAACCGCTCGTCATGACCAATTCACCATTACAGCGCCGGCGGCGCATCTGGAGTCTTGTTATCTCGGCTGTAGCTCTCATCGGATTCGCTACAGTCGCATTTTCGGCCTACCGCAGCTATCGTGTTGCCCCTCCGGTACCTCAGACCGTCTACGATGTTTCAGGCATGAAGCTGTTCAATGCCGAGGATATTGAGGCCGGAGAGCGTATTCTTCGGGAAAACGGGCTGATTTCAGGGCGCTCGATTCTTGGGTTGCCTCAATTCTCATGTCCCGACCCCATAGCTTTCTATCTGCCGAAACTTGCAGCCGGACTGGGCGAAAAACTCGCACGGCCCAAAGGCGTTCCTTTTGCACAGCTCTCCGAAGACGACCGTCTTTCTATCGAGCAGATGATGCCTCAGACGATGCGTGTCAACACTTACGACGCTTTAAATGATCGCATTGTCTTCCTGCCCTTTCATACCGAGCCGCTTCTCACCGAATCCAAGGAAATATGGCGCGCCTTCTTTTCCGATCCGGCCAATTCCCCGTCAGGAGCACCTGCATTTGTCTCCGATCCTGAGAAGTTAGGCCAAGTGGCCGACTATCTCGCATGGCTTGCCTGGGCATCGATTACAGACCGTCCCGATGCTTCCTACAGCTATACCGACAATTATCCCGCATGCACTTTGGTAGGCAATGATCCGGTCGACTTCACCGGACTCTGGCTTGGCCTTTCGATATTCAGCGTCCTTTTTGTCATCGGAATTGTCGGCTTCTTCAAGGCCGGCCGCTGAATCATCCTCTTGTCATGAAACAGCAACGGCGTCGTGAGCAACCACGACGCCGTCTCTATTTTACTATATTAGGGAAAAACTATTTTGCGCTTTCTGCCTGTGCGTTGGCACGGTCGAGATACTTCTGCATGTCTATGCCATACATCTGGCCGTATGAAGGATACTCGTCAACGATCTGCTGATAGATTGCGGCCTCAGCCTTGTAGTTTTTCAGCTCGCGCTGAACTGTGGCCTCCTTCATCATGAACAGTGGAGTGTAGTACGGATTCTTGTCGCTGGTCTTGATGGCCTTCTCATAGCATGCTATAGCCTGCTCATACTGGCCGAGGTTCACGTAGCAGTCACCTTCAAGGCTCTGGGCGGCAGCGCCGATCACCGATTCGGTTGCGTCATACTTCGAGCAGTACTTTATCGCTTCGTTCAGCTTCTCGTCGCGCTGAGCCTTGTCGCTCATATCGCTTGCCTGCTGATAGAGAAGGATGGCAGCGTCGAGAGCCGCACGGTTGCCTGCGTCATAGCCGTAATTGTCAGCTACCTGCTTGTACTGGGCAAGAGCCAGAGAGTCCTGACCGAGCGCAAGGCTTGTGTCGGCCTGACCTATGGCCTTGTCGGCGGCTTCGATACCCGGACGGCGGATAGCGAAGATATAGATCAGGATGATGATGAGGACTGCGGCGGCGGTGATCAGACACCAGGCCATTGTGCGCTGAGTCTTCTTTACTTTCTGCTCCTGCGCGAGCATTGCTTCCTGCTCGGCGGTCAGATTCGGTTCGATGTTGTTGGGATGGTTCGATTGGGTAGCCATGTTGACTATAATGATGCTTTTGTTTTGCAAATAGATTGAGTCACGGCGCTTCCTGCCGCTTACGAACTGCAAAAGTAATAGTTATCCGCCACATTTGAAAATTTTAGACCAAAAATCAACTGTGATTGATATTTACGTGCCTCCGTAAAGCAGGAATCGCTATATCCGGCAGCCCCTGGTCAAAGTTTTATCCGCGATACGCGGGTGGTGCGGATACGGGGCTTCAGCTCGCCTCCTGTCACAATGATCTCGTTGTCCTTTGTCACTGTCGCGGATGCACCGGCCCGGGCTATGTCGGGTGTGCTCACTGAGGTGGTCCATTCCTTACGGGCTGGATTGTATATCACCAGCGAATTGTTGAAACGGTACCACTCTACCGGATGCGACAGGTAGTCGGCCGGCTGCGCCTGAAGCGCCGACAGGAAAATCCCGGCATTCACTCCTCCAAGACATGCTATCGACCCATCGGACAGTGTCACCGCACAACCGCCTCCGAGCGACAGCGGATTTCCCTCCGGGTCTTCCGGTCCGGCGATAGCTTCCGACCACTTGTTCTTGCGGGGGTCGTAGCAGTAGCCGTCGGTCGAGAGTGTCGGCTCGCTTTCGGGTGTGCGGCCTGCGAAGCCTCCGAACATGTAGAGCTTCCCGTCGGAGGCGGCAAGCACAGGCTGCACTCTTGCCGGACCCGGGAACGGACGGAGCGTTTTCCACCCCTTGCCGGGTTCATCAAGATCGAGGCACAGCAACTGGTTCGATGGCTTGCCATCAGCATTGCCACCTGCAACATATACCTTCCTACCTATTGCAGCGGCATAAGCGTTGTCAACGGTCACGGGCATGTCGGGTAGCGGCTCGGTTGTGCCGTCCGGACGTATCAGTATGGTACTCTTCAAGTTACCTTGGCTGTTTGTGCCTCCGGCTATCACTATTCCGGCCTCCGTTGAGGCCGAAATTCCGTAGGCTGCGGCCTCCGGAAGCCACCCTATGCGCTCGAAGGTCAGCTTATCCGATTCCGGATCTCCGACGTATATTCCTCTGTAAAAGCGTTTTACGGCATTCGGCGACATCGGATCGCCCGGAAAATTGCATCCTCCGGCTACAAGAATGCGTCCGTCGGGCAGTGTGCCGTAATAGGTGGCGGAGACACCTTCGTCAATACCCTCGTCAGGATCGGCTGCTGTGGGTAGTGACATCTTGAATGTGGAGGCAGGCAGCCCCTTCTCGTTCACAAGGTTGGCCCGTGTAAACGGCTGCCAACCGTAGCGCACTGAGCGCGGATCTTTCACTTGCATACTGTAAACTCTTATGGTTGCGTCATTTACGATTTCGGCCTGAGCGGGATAATATACGCCGTCCTCAACGGCCGAAACTTCAAATGTGAGTAATCTGTCACCGCCGGCGGGATGCATACCGGCTCCGTTGGCCATGGTTATGACCAGCGTATCGCCCTCAGCGCGTATTCCTGTCGGCTTGGGACCCTCCGAGATCATATTGTAGCCGTAGGTGTTGTGGAGTGCCTGCAATGCAAGTCGCTCACCAACTTCGCGTTTGCGTCGCGGATGCACGTCGAGCGAGTCTCCCAGATCGGAGCTTACGGCCATTTCTATTCCGGCCATATTGTCGGCCATACGGCGTTGACTGTCACGGAATTCCGGCCATGATGGCCTGTTCAGGCTCGACAGCTGCACGAAGTAGAACGGAAGTGAGGGGCGGCCGAAATGTTTGCGCCAGCTTCGGGTCATCATGCCGAACAGCTCTTCATGTAGCTCTATGTTGTGGGCGTTCGATTCGCCCTGATACCATATCACTCCCCCTATGGGCAGTTGTCCAAGCGGGCGTATTCCGGTCGAGAACAGGTAGGTAGGTTCATACGGATGACGATCATGAGGATCTTTGCCAGAGTTTTCCATGGCGCGTTGGCGCACCCATGGCTGCAGGTAGTCGTTATGGCGCCAGTCGCGCAGTATGTAGGGCATTTCCTGCCAGATAGTCTCTATGTCTATCCACGATTCGGTAGGCGATCCGCCAACGGCATTGGCTATGATGCCTACCGGCACGTCGAGGGAGTCGCGCAGGGCACGGGCGAAATAATAAGCTACAGCCGACAGTTGCGGAGCGTTTTTAGGTGATACCGCCTGCCATGATGTGGGTCTGTAGTAGCGCATCGAGTTCACATCCTCCATTATCGAGTCGGTCCACCGGCGTCCGTCGGTAGGGGTTCCTCTCATGGAATAGAAGCGCAGATCGGGATCGGATGCCGCCGCTATATCCTCGGCCGATCCGATGGCATCTTTCAACTCAAACTCCATGTTGCTCTGGCCCGAAGCTATCCATACCTCGCCTATGGCAATGTTGCGCAGCGTTATGGTATTGTCGGGCGACCATATTGTCATCTCTAAATTGCGGGCGGCAGCACGTGGCGGCAGATCCACGTGCCAATTTCCATCGAGTCCGGCAGTAGTGGTGGCCATATCGTCGCCGAGAGTCACCGTCACGGGGGTGCCGCTGTCGGCGGTTCCTGCAATCCGTATGGGCCGCAGTTGTTGAAGCACCATTCCGTTGCCGTATACCGGTAGCAGACGCAACCCGCCTTGATTGCCGGTTATCGCGCCGTATACCTCGCTTGCCATTACGCGGGCGCCTTCTTTGTCGGGATGGATATTTTCGGGTATGAGGTTGGGACGGTCGAGCAAAGGCGCACCGAGATCAATCAGATCTGCGCCCGACAGTTTGGCTACACGCTCTATCGCGTCATTTATTTTATTACGCCATTCGTGGGTGCCTGTGGCAAAACGATAGTGCCCGGCTCCGAGGGGTGTAAGTTTGCACAATATCACCCGCACATCCGGATTGACTTGCCGGTACGACTCGATCAGGTTCAGGTAGTCGGAAGTAAACTCGCTGTTATAGTTGGGCCAATTGCGGGGGTCTGTATCGTTGACACCAAGGTGTATAACCACAATATCAGGCTTGAATTCGAGCGAGGCTTTGTATTCGGGTTGCGATATATACGGGTTATGGCCGTGGCTCAGGAGTGTCGTTCCGCTGTGTCCGAAGTTGCCTACTTCGTAGTCGCCTCCGAGCATTCCACCGAGCTGTGCGGGGTAGGATTCTGTAGCCGGATCGGCGAGAAGATATCCATAGGTTATACTGTTTCCTACACAAGCTACCTTGACCGGCTTTTTCTGGGCAGTCAAGGTCATGATCGACATGACAGTTGCCATAAGCAATGTCAGAAAACGTCGTGTAGCGTAGTTGGTATTCATGGTCATACAGATCAAAGAGTTTCGGCAAATTTAGCCCTTTTCGCCGACAGTTGCAATAAAATTTTCAGGCCGGTTTCCGAGCCATGTCAATTTTTTCCATAGCCATTCCAGCGGACCTTGCCTGTGTGTCCGCAGCCACGCTTTGCTGCAGGACAGTTGTAGCGCGAATATACATACAGCTATTAGTGTGGATCCAAAAGCTCCGACAGAGTCCCACATGTTCAGGCCCCAGTGGTAATAGATAAAGACACCAATGATCGATTGTCCTATGTAATTGGTCAGGCTCATTTTCCCGTAGGGTATTATGAAGCGCTGCGCAGTGTATCCATGAGTTCCTTTGTGAAACCACAGCATAGTGAAACATGACACAAGTATGGTCATGAATGCGAAATTGAACAGCATGGGTATGGCTATGCAGTAGTAAGAGAGAACTGTGATATTGGCAATATGGCCTGGAACCAGTGTCTTCAGAGCGTAGAGCGGTATTGCGGCGGTTATTGCCAGAGCCAAGGCTTTTTTCCAGAACCGTCGGCTTGTGTCGCTGTCGACAAAAAGCTGGAGACGTCCGGCCAGCATTCCGAGCAGGAACAATGCCGGTGTCTGGAACAGCCGGCCGGCTTCTACCTGCCAGTAGTTGCTATATAGCTGTCCGTTCCATATATTGTTGGCCAATGTCTGCCACAAGTCGCCGGTGCGTCCCACCTGTTCCGCCGATGCGGCAAACTGTATGAACATAGAGTTGTTGTCGATGTATTCCGGATTGAAGAGTGCATATATGATCTTACCCCAACAGTATGGTTGCAACATGAGTATAGCCGCAACTATCGCCACCGTCCGGTTGCTCCACCTTGAGGCCGGGATGAGCAATAGTCCGCATACAGCATACAGCAGCAGTATGTCGCCATTGTAGAACAGCGCGTGCAGCTGTGAAAAGCCGAACAACAACAGCATACGCCATGCAAAACGGCGTCGGAAGTCACATCCGCGTCGTCGGGCATTGCGCATCTGAATATAGAAACTGAATCCGAAAAGAAGAGAGAATGTGGCATAAGCCTTGCCTGCGAAAAGAAAATAAATCAGTTCGGTAGTACGGCGACCGAGCGTTGCAAGCCATTCAGGTTCGGCTAAAGTAGCAGTGAATATATTGTAATGCTCAAGATTGTGCAACAAAACTATTGCGAGCAAAGCGAATCCCCGCAGAGCGTCGACAACCTCGAGCCGACCGGTTGTAATTTGCAGCTTAGTAGTATTCATGGTGTAATCGGGTGATGTTGAAACAGAGAGCCGCTGTCAATCAGTGGCAGCGGCTCAGTAGATATTTCGGTATTATCGGTTGTCAGATGACAGTATGTCATTGCATAGCATCATGCTGCGGATCATCATGCGCGGAATGTGGAACGGACCCTTGAACAGGTTGCCCTTGGCCGGCTGTGCCACAGTGCCGTCGCGATGCAGATAGCCGAACCATTCGCCGAAGGCCGGATCCGGCAGATGCTCGTATGCCCAATCCGATGCCATACGGTGCAGATCAAGATAGCGGGTCTCACCCGTAGCCTTGAAAGCATAGAGTGTGGCTATGATAGCCTCGGTCTGCGGCCACCAGAACTTCATGTCCTGGGAGTAGTCCTGATTGGGATATCCCTTGCAGTCAACAAAGTTAATTATGCCGCCGTATTCCTCGTCCCATCCGGCTTCCCATGCCCAGTCGAATATCTGAAGCGCAGTCTGCTGGAGTTTCTGATCCTTGCGGCGCAGGGCTTCTTCAAGTATGAACCATGAGGTCTCGATGCAATGTCCGGGATTTACCGTGCGTCCGGCCAGAGTGTCGATAAGCTCTCCGTCGGGTGTCACCATCTCGAGGAGTGCCTTAAGCTCCGGGTGCATGAACCTGGTGCGGATAAGATCGAGCGACTGATCGGTCTGCTCATCAAGTATGGGGTCGATCTCGCCCTCGGGAAGAGCCCGGCGTACGACGGCTGCTGTGTTGATCAATATCATCGTTATACTGTGACCTATAGCCTGCATTGCCGGCAGATATTTTGGCTCCAGTATCCCGGGGGTGTTGACAAAGCGCACTATGTCGCGGTAAAGGGCAAGAGCCTTGCGGGCATACGCCGGATCGTCGGCGGCTATGCTGTATTCGGCCATGGCTATAGCGGCAAAGCATTCGGAGAATACATAGCGGCGCTTGCGCAGAGGAGTACCGTCGGCAGTCACCTCAAAGTACATACGTCCGTCCTTGTCGAAGCAGTGGGCTTCTATGAAGTCTATGCAGCTCTTCGACATTGTAAGATATTCGGGTGAAGGCTGCACATTGTTGTAGGCGTAGGCATAGATATAGCCGCAACGGCCCTGAAACCACACCGACTTGGTGCTGTCCATGAGCTTACCTTCGCGGTCGACACATGTATACACACCGCCGTTTACGGGATCTGCGCCATGTTCAAGCCAGAAAGGCAGTATATCGGTAGTCAGATCGTGACGGTAGCGCTCGGCCCAGTCAGTAAGATAGCGGTTGATTGATTCTTCAGTCCACATAAGGGATATTTGAGTTTGGTTATTTTCCGTTTTGTGGCAAATTTATACCTTTTCCGGAAATCTGCCAACTATTTCTTATGTGAAATTGACGGTTACTGTATGGCGGTAAGTGCCTGCAGATTGCCTTGGGCTATGATGTCGATGAGAATAGGTTTAAGACCGCCAACGAAGCATTCTACAGCTATGACCATCAGTATAAGGCCCATCAGCCGCATCATCACGTTGTTGCCCGTCTCGCCTATGATTTTGTCGAGCTTGGTGGAGAAACGCAGTATGAAGTATGTCAGAAGATATATCGAGGCGATGGATATGAACAGTGTCAGCTTGAGGGGGATCGACGATGCGTCTTCCATCAGCATTATGCCGTTGGCTATGGCTCCAGGGCCGCAGAGCATCGGGATAGACAGGGGAGTGATGGATATGTCGTCGGCATATACCTTGACCTCCTCGTCCTTGAGCTTGGTGTTGGAGTATTTTGCCTGAAGCATATCGAAACCGATCTTCAGGATTATGAAGCCGGCGGCTATGCGGAAGCCGTTGGTGGATATACCGAATATGCGGAACAGCAGCTGGCCTCCGATAGTGAAGATGATCAGTATCAGGAATGAGATAAGAGTGGCCCGGCGCACAATACGCGCTCTGTCGGTCTCCGTCATGCCTTGAGTCATCGACAGGAATACCGGCATAGTACCCAGAGGATTGGTAAGGGTGAAAAATGATGTCAGACAGATGAATGCGAATGGCAATATACTCTCCATAGTTAAGCTATGATTGGTTGAAATCTGAAATTTGCTGCAAATATAGTGATAATTTTTCTTTCGGAATGACAAATACTTAACTATTGTTTTGAGATGTGGGCGTTACAAACTGAAAGTGCTGGAAAGCAATGGATCCGGCCGCGACAAGGCAGGCCGGATCCACAGTGTGTCAGTATGGCTGAGTGTGATGGTCAGAGTTTGTTGCAGCGGCAGAAGAAGTCGATCGCGTCGAGTTCCTTGCGCATCTGTTCTTCTTCTTCATCGGTGATGTTGCGGAACGGTGTGCGGTTCGGACCCAGGTCAAGTCCCATCAGCTTCATGATGCGCTTGCCGCCCACTATGTTGCCACGATAGCGGCATATTACGTTGATGACGTCTTGGGCGAAATTCTGGTGCTCGCGGGCTTCTTCTATATCACCGCGCTTCCATGCGTCGATTATGGCTACCAGCTCACGTCCGTTGTAGTTGGTGGTTCCTCCTATACCGCCGCGGGCGCCGCCCATGGCCAGACATGGCAGTATTGTCTCATCCTGTCCGTGGAGCATGTCGAATTTGCCGTCTTTGTACAGGCGGCACTGGTTGTACTCATACATGCTTTCGAAGGTATATTTTATGCCGGCAAAGTTGGGGACGCGGCCGTCTACCTTTTCAAGAAGTTCGGTCATCGGGAGGAAAGCACCGTTGAATGCCGGAATATGATAATAGTAGAAGGGTAGTCCGGGAGCGCCGGAGGCTATCTCCTCGATATATTTCACGAGTTCTTCGACACGGCCGATCTTGGGGAAGGGAGGAGCCATGGCGCCTATGCCCCAAGCACCTATCTCAGCGGCATGCTCGGCGAGTTTCTTGCTTGAACGCACGCAGCAGGAGCCTACGTGTACGATTACCTTGAAATCATCCCAACCGCGGGTGGCGTCAACCCAAGCTTCGGCAAGCGCACGGCGCTCGTCGTCGGTCAACATATAACCTTCGCCCGACGATCCGTTGATAAACACACCCTTCAGGCCGTTGCGCTTAAGCATTGCGGCATATTCGGGTATCGGTTCCAGATTCAGGTCTCCGTTGGGGTGGAACGGTGTGAAGGGGGCGTCGATGAGCCCCTCGATCTTTTCAAATTCCATATTGATTGTATTGCTGGTTTATTCTGTGTTGTTATTTGTTCATTCAGAGATAGTTTCGGCTTCGAGGGCCTCCTCCTGATCCTTGTCGTCGTATTTGGGCCGGAGTACGAGCAACTGGAGCGCGAGAGCGACAAGCAGGATGCCACCCATCAGGGCGAAGCACATGCCGAGTCCAACCGACTCGGCCAAGCCACCGAGCAGCTGTGTGGTAATGGCGCCCATTATCACGCCGAGCGAGTTCATGAAGCCGTAGGCCATGGCGCGTTGGCGCGATGACACGAACTGGCAGAGTATAGGCATGTTGTTGGCATCGAACATACCGTAGCCAACTCCGAAGAAGAGTCCTGCCAATACCGAGAGCCATGCGTTGTGGGCCAGACCTATCAGCACAAGAGCCGGTATCATCATGGCCAGACCTATGGCGCTTGTGAAGATGCGTCCGCGCACGTTGCGCTTTACCCAGCGGTCGCTCATGGGGCCACCTATCATCACGCCGATGAAGCTAGATACGGCTATGGTGAGTGTGGCCATCGGACCTGCCCATTCCATGCTCATGCCGAGATTGTCCTGGAACAGCGTGGGCAGCCAGTTTTTGGTGGCCCAACCGGGTATGGAGCTTGTTGCGAAGAAGAACAGGATGACCCAGAATGCTATGTTGCTGAAAACTACGGCAAACGACTGTATGATAGACTCTGAGTTGCGTTTTTCGGCCTTTACCTGCCGTTTGGCCGCAGGCAGGTCGTTTTTCTTTTCATGGAGAAGGAATATGAGGACAAGAGCGTAAGCGACGCCAATGATACCGAACCAGTGGAATGTCGACTGCCATGACCAAGTTGTGGCGACAAGCGATCCGAAGCCACCCAGAGCCTGGCCGCAATATAGTCCGGTCATGTGCAGACCTATGGCCAGCGAGCGTCCTTTTCCCGTGAAATAGTCGGCTATGAGCGAGAGTGCCGAAGGTATGTAAAGGGCCTCGCTAATACCCATAATGCCTCTGAGCCACATGAGCTGATGGAAATCGGAGCAGTAGCCCATGGCGTAGGTTACGCCCGACCATACACCCAATGATCCTACTATGAGCCATTTACGGCTCAGACGGTCGGCTATGGCTCCGGAAAACGGACTCGCTATGCCGTATATCCATAGAAATATAGCCATAAGTGCGCCGAAAGCTTCGGCATTGCGCAGCGCCGGTATGTCGTTGGCTATATTGCTCTGCATGGTCGACAGCATCTGCCGGTCCATATAGTTGAGCAGTGCCACCACCCAGAGGAGTCCTACGACTACCCATGGATACCAGCGGGATCTTTGAGCCTGTGCCTGAGGCAAGGCAGTGTCGGTTGGTTTTGTCATGGTTTCTATCGTTCTTCAGATTTAGGTATTGTCATGTAAAAAGGGCAGTGCTGCGCCTGTCATGCTTCCGGATCAGGATATCTCACCGCGTAGCGGTTGGTCGAAACTTTCGTGGAGTGCGTGGCTTTCGAGTCCGCAACCAAGCAGAAACATCATTTTTGTTATTGCGGCCTCGGCGGTGGAGTCGCGACCGGATATCACTCCGGCCCCGGCCAGCTTGTCGCCTGCAACATATCGCTTCTGGACTCCGCCGTTCACACATTGTGTCACGTTGACTATAGTGAGACCGCGCTCTACAGCCTGGCGCACTATGTTGTGAAACAGAGGGTCGGTAGGCGCATTTCCGGCACCGTATGTCCTCATCACCACACCTTTTATGCCAGGAGTGGCGAGCAGATGGCTCAATGTCGAGGGACGTATGCCCGGAAACAGGTCGACGAACATCACGCTTGTGTCCAGCCGGTAGTGGACTTTCAGATCTTCTCCAGGTTTCGGACGGAACAGGGCGTTCTCATTGAAGTGGATGTCGAGGCCTATCTTAGCCAACGGAGGGTAATTGTTGCTCTTGAAGGCGTTGAAACCTTCGGCGCTCATTTTTGTCGATCGGTTGCCTCGCCACAGATAGTTTTCAAACAGTATGGCCACCTCCTGCACCATCGGTTCGCCGGCAGGATTGACAGCGGCAGCTATCTGTACGGCCGTGATGAGGTTTTCCTCACCGTCGGTACGCACTTCGCCTATCGGAAGCTGTGAGCCGGTTATTATGACTGGCTTGCGCAGGTTTTCGAGCATGAATGACAGCGCGGAGGCTGTATAGGCCATTGTGTCAGTGCCGTGGAGTATGACGAAGCCGTCGTAACGGTCATAACGCTCCTTTATTACCCTGGCTATCTCTACCCAGCGGTCGGGATTCATATCGCTTGAGTCGATAGGTGGGTCAAACGATATGTTGTCAATGCGGTAGTCGAGCTTCTCCAGCTTAGGCACGTTGTCTATCAGGTGGCTGAAGTCGAAGGGCTGGAGCGCTCCGGTCTGCGGATTCTCAATCATGCCGATCGTACCGCCGGTATATACGAGCAGTATCCTGGCATGTGGCTTTGATATGATTGGCATGGCCTGTAAGTTAGGTTATTTCACCTGTGCGCCCGGAACGACGGGAGCTGTCGGTCCTATCACTACCAGGCTGCCGTCGGCATTTACAGCAGAGAGTATCATGCCCTGCGACTCTATACCCATCAGTTTGCGTGGGGGAAGATTGCTTATGAAGCATACCTGTTTGCCTATCAGATCCTCAGGCTGGTAGTAGGCGGCAATTCCGCTCACTATGGTGCGTTTCTCCATGCCGTCGTCTATCAGGAATTTGAGCAGCTTGCTTGCCTTCTTCACCTTGCTGCATTCGAGCACGGTGCCGACGCGGATGTCGCTTTTGGCAAATGTGTCGAAGTCCACATCGGCGGCCTGAGGTTCGGGCTTGAAATTTCTGATGACATTTTCCTTCTTGATACGCTCCAGTCGGTCGAGCTGTCCCTGGATTGTCTCGTCATCGATCTTCTCAAACAGCAGTTCGGCAGGAGCGAGAGCGGTGCCGGGTGCTACGGTCTGATCTTTGTCGGCCATGCTCCAGTCCAGACGGTCAATGCGGAGCATGTCGGCCAGTTTGCGCGAGCTGAACGGCATGAACGGCTCCATGGCGGCAGCCAGATTGCCACACAGCTCTATGGCGTGGTAAAGTATGGTGCGTACGCGCTCCATGTCAGTTTTGGCCACCTTCCAGGGTTCTGTTTCCTGCAGATACCGGTTGCCGATACGGGCTATCTCCATCATATCTTTCAGAGCCTCACGGAAGTGGAAAGTATCGATTGCGGCCGACATACGGCTGACAGCCTCCTTAACCTCTTCGCGGAGCTTTATGTCGATCGGTTCCGGTTGTCCCGGTTCGGGAACTATTCCATCAAAGTATTTATGGGTCAGGACAACAGCGCGGTTAACGAAGTTGCCGAGTATGGCTACGAGCTCATTGTTGCTGCGAGCCTGGAAGTCTGCCCATGTGAAGTCATTGTCCTTGGTCTCGGGAGCGTTGGCTGTGAGTACATAGCGCAGGGTATCCTGGCGGCCAGGGAAGTCGCGCAGATACTCGTGGAGCCAAACGGCCCAGTTGCGCGAGGTGCTTATCTTGTCACCTTCAAGGTTGAGGAACTCATTTGCCGGCACGTTGTCGGGGAGTTGGAAATTGTCGCCGTATGCCATAAGCATGGCAGGGAACACTATGCAGTGGAACACTATGTTGTCCTTGCCTATGAAGTTGATCACGCGTGTCTCCGGATCTTTCCAGTATTTCTCCCAGCTGTCGGGCAGCAGATCCTTGGTATTGCTTATATAGCCTATAGGAGCGTCAAACCATACGTAGAGCACCTTGTCGTCGGCACCTTCCACGGGCACAGGCACACCCCATTTCAGGTCGCGGCTCACGGCACGAGGCTGAAGGCCCAGATCGAGCCACGATTTACATTGGCCGTACACGTTAGTCTTCCACTCCTTGTGACCTTCGAGTATCCATTGCTTGAGTGCATTCTCATAGCGGTCGAGGGGCAGGTACCAGTGAGTGGTCTCTTTCATGGTGACCGGCGAATCGGTCAGCGCCGAGCGTGGATTTATAAGCTCGGTAGCACTGAGACTGCTGCCGCAGGCTTCGCACTGGTCACCGTATGCGCCGTCTTTTCCGCAACGCGGGCAGGTGCCGACTACGTAGCGGTCGGCCAGAAATTCACCTGCCTTCTCATCGTAGGGCTGCTGCGAGGTCTTCACTATGAACTTGTCGTTGTCATAGAGGCGGCGGAAAAACTCAGATGCGGTTTTGTTATGAGTCTCAGAGGTGGTGCGGCCATACACATCAAACGATATACCCAGCTCATGCATCGAGTCACGGATTATTGCATGATATCTGTCGACGATATCCTGGGGAGTGACGCCCTCCTTGCGGGCTTTCAGAGTGATGGGCACACCGTGCTCGTCGCTTCCACCTACCATAATCACATCATCGCCTTTCATTCTCAGATAGCGCGCATAGATGTCGGCCGGTACATAAACACCGGCGAGATGACCTATATGCACGGGGCCGTTTGCATAGGGGAGAGCGGTTGTTATCAGAGTGCGTTTGAAGTTCTTTTCCATCGTTGTGAAGATATATCTATGGATGTGTATTATGGTTTATTCGGTGTAAAATTTTATAAGGTTGGTCAGCGACCACAGACATCCGTCGCAGAATGTAGGATACGTGTTGTTGCGCATACGGCATTCATCGGCCGGGCGGTATACACCTTTGGCCGAATAGCCACCTCCTTCATATACGCCAAGAGGCCACTTACCGGCGTCTTTCACCGGTGTGGGGACAGGAGTGCCCGGTTTAAGCTGCGATTTCCATTTCGAGTCGAAGTCGACAAGGGTGGTTATGTTCGGGTTCCAGGGTTCTATATCGGTAGGATATGTATCCTCCATCACGTCGCCATCATAAAAATACTCGTCGGCAAGGCCTCCGAAGCTATGTCCGAATTCATGCACCACTACAGGACGGAACATTGGATGACGGGCCGTGGTCAGCGTATAGCTGTTATAAATGCCTCCGCCGCCATATTCATCGGTATTGGCCAGTATGATTATGTGTTCGTATGGAATGCCGGTGAGTGCGTCGTGCACTTTGCCGAGTTGGTCGGTGGTCAGATAGCGGTCGGAGTGGAACGTTGAGAAGTGCGATCCGAACGCAGTACGCTTCCAGTCACCGAGACGCGGTACGCTCACACCCGAATCCTCCGACGGACTTGCTACCGCAACAAAGTTAAACCTATCGGCCATCGATTTGAATGGTTCATGATTGAGTATCGATTCCACGGCTATCTGTGCATGGTGATAGAAGCTGTCCATTTCAGCCGTTGTATATCCTTCTGCCAGTATGGCTACATCTATCGCCTTGTCTACGGTCAGAGGTGAGCGATGAATATATTTGTGAGGGAGCGGCTTTACGCCGTCGCGTGGCTCAACGAGTATTTCTGCCGGATCATAGTAGTGGCTCATGCGTGCCATCTCGCGTCGGTGTGCGTCAGTCAGAGTCACGTCGATGCGGGTCTTACCCTTGGGCTGTGGAACCAGATATGAGTTATGAAAAGACTGTGGTCCCGATTTCATCTCATCGGTCGACAGCCATTCGTGGTAGAGCGATGAGAACGAGTGGCGGTAAATTGTATCACCTGTTGCCACATCTATCAGATCTATCGTGCCATCGCCAGCATATGGCAGCTTCGACAGATTGGCTCGGCGTCCGGCCCATCCTGGGGTAGTCGATAGCTGGTCTACCGTCACGTAGCGGTTCGTGGAGTCCGCTCCAAATATATAGTCGAGTCTGAGCGTTCTGTCTTCAAAACGCTCATCGAAGTCGCTGGCGGTCGAGGCCATAGCCGTCAGTATGCCAACTGCAAGTGTCGTGATTATGCGCATTGGTTGTTTTATTACCTGTTAGACCGCAAAATTACGAATAAGTGAGCGCAATGCCAAAATTTATTTTGAGCATTGCCGAGCGTGAGTAATTCGGGCGTCAGCCAAAATTACGAATAACCGAGCGTGCCTACTGTTCTTTGTTGTTGCAGTGCTTGGCAAGCTCCCTTATCATCAGCTTGTCATATAGCGGACCGAATATACAATTGCCCACAATTATTACCAGGCCAACCAGCCCTAAAGCTATTGTAGCGTGAGTGCTCGGTGTGTTCCATGCCGCCGGATTAGTAAGAGTCTCGGCAATAGAGCCGTAGCCATTAAGGAGCGATTCGCCACATACCTTCACGATGGTATATATGCCGAACGCCGCCATCATGATCCATGTGGCTATAGCCGCGAACTTGGCTCTGCGGTTGCGCTTTTCGGCCATACGTGCCGCCTCGGCCATTATCAGTTGCATGGTCGTGTAGTTGAGGTTGCTTGCCGGCTTGCCGGCGCGTTCTATACGTTTGCCAATAGCCTTTTTGAGCAGTGTCTTGTCCGATTCTTTCATAGTTGTTGTGTTGTGAGGTGAGTTATAATGGCATACAGCTTTTTGCGGGCACGGAGCATCTTTACCTTCACATTGTTTTCCTTCAGACCCGTTACCTGCGCGATATCCCGTACCGGCAGATCCTCATAGTAGTACATGGTCAGCAATGCGCGGTCATCGGCATCAAGCATATCGAGGGCTGTGGTCAATGCTTCCAGACGCGGATCTTCCTCGTTGCTTTGGTCGAAGAAAGCGTCCACCTCCGTATCGCTGAGCCTTTCCGTCTGCAGATCGTCGAGCCTTAGCGCATCATTGCGCTTTGAGCGCGTATGGTCGATGGCTGTATTATAAGCTATACGGTATATCCATGTGTCGAGTGTCGATTTGCTGCGGAAACTGCTTAGCGACTTGAATGCTTTGATAAACACATCCTGTGTAAGCTCGTCGGCTGTCATGTCATCGCCGGCTATACCTGCAACCAGAGCATGTACGCGATCAGAATACGCCTCAACTATCACACCGAACTTGTCGGTGCGACCTCCGCGTATCTCTTCGATCAGTCTATGTTGCTCCGCTGTTGTCATTTTCCCTTTAGACGTACCTTTTCAAATTTAGTTACAATTTCGGGGTGAAAAAAATTTTTTATCATATTTTTGTAACCTTTTTCCGACACTGCCGTCTAAAGTTCAGAAACAACAAAAAACTTAGCATATGGATTTAACTTCAATCTTTGTCACAGCCATTATATTTGTGACTCTCTACAAGGTGATATACCTGTTCGTTCGCCGCAAGGAGCGCATGATGCTCATCGACAAGCTCGATCACATCAACATGACTCCGCCCGAGTTTCGCTCAAATCTCGATGCCATTACCCGCGATCTTGGTGCCCCCGACGATACGGCCGAGATAATCGGATCGAACAAGTTCACCACTCTCAGGTGGGGATCAGCCGCCTTTGGGGCCGGTTTAGGTCTGCTTGTCGCACAGTTAATATGCAATGCCTTCCGCGTAACAATGGGCAATGACTGGGGCCACTGGCGCGATGAATCTACCATCTATGGCAGCTGCCTGCTGCTGTTCCTTGGTCTTGCGATGCTTGTTGCCTTTATCGTCGAGTACAACATTCGTAAGAAAAGCTGAATCTGGTCTTCTCATAGATATTTTTTAGGTATTGTATCTCTGCTTTGCTCAACTTTCATGTTGTGTGAAGCAGAGTTTTTGTATATTTGCACCAAATTACATTAAGGCAGTTATTCTACCTAAATCTCTATCATGCCAATTTCTACTTACCAAATTCTCAGGTGGCCGGCATTTGCGCTGCTGCTTGGTATCTCCGTTTCTTCGCAGGCACGTCAGTTGTCGGCTGCCGAAGCCTTGAAACGTGTGGATACAGACATCAGGACTGAATCCTCCGACAAGTTGTTGAAATCTGTTTCTGGCGCGGCCGTGGTTTCTACCGGTCCGGCTGTAGCCGGCGATGGCACTGTGGCTTATTATGTATTTGAGTCGCAGACACAGCCCGGCTATTTTATAGCCTCCGGTGACGATCGCCTTCGTCCGCTCCTGGCCGTTGTCGATTCCGGCTCTTTCGAAGCCGACAATATGTCGCCTGCCATGCAGTGGTGGCTTCAGCAGTATACCGAACAGGCAAAGTCTGCCGTACAGTCAGCCGATATCCAGAGCCGTAGCACTGGTGGCGATCTCGCCGACTTGTATTCTAAGTGGGTTGCGGTCGATCCGCTCCTTACTACCCGCTGGAATCAGTATGAGCCATATTGGAACGATTGTCCCATATCAAATGGCAAGCGGTGTCTGACGGGATGTACCGCCACAGCTCTTGCTCAGATAATATATCATAACCGCTTCTTTCAGGGTTCCGGTACGCATACTTACACATCTACCGGCATAGGGCAGACTCTCTCCTATAAGTTTGAGGGGCATACGTTCGATTGGGACAATATGCTCGACGATTATGCTGATAAATCGGTCACGCCTACTGCTGCCCAGAATGCTGCTGTTGCCGATCTCATGTATGCCTGTGGTGTAGTGTCCGACATGGGATATGGAACTGATGCGAGTGGTGCGACCGTAAAGCCCGATCGTATGATCCGTATGTTTGGACTCGACCCTACTACAGCCATGCTCAACCGTTCATCCTATTCTACCCCGGAGTGGGAGTCGCTTATCTACGATGAGTTGTCTCATGGTCGTCCTGTCTACTACTCCGGTTTCACTCCTTCTGCCGGGCATGCCTTTGTGTGCGATGGTTACGATGATCCGGGTCTGTTCCACATCAACTGGGGTTGGGGTGGTGCAGGTGATGGCTATTTCGCCCTCACGGCTCTCTACAATGGTGGCCCCGAGTCATTCGATTCCGGATTCTGTGGAAGTCAGGCTATAGTACGTATCGTACCGCCTACGGCTACATCCAAGCCCGAACCTCTACCCGATCTGATTCCCAAGTGCTCAGAATATAATATCACTTCGATCTACGACTATAGCTGGAGCTTCTCGATGGATCGTTCGCCTTACGAGGTCACTCAGGTTAAACCCGGTATGCTGTTCACGTCGGTCGACGATCCTTCTGTAAGCGTGTTTGTTCCTATATGGTCAGCCATGTGGTCGTTTGATTACAATATAGGCTATATCTGGACATTCACCAATTACCAGTTGGTTTTCGACGGACTGACCATTGCCCCCGGACGCTATACTATAGATCCGGCTATCCGCATACTTAACCAGGACGCCGACCATACACCTATCAAGCTCACCTCGGGCGCACAGTTCCAGGCATACGCCAACGTTAAGTCGATGAGCAATATCTCAATCGAGCGCGAGACCCGCGATGATGCTTACAAGCTTGAATTCACCACAGCATCTATCGGTTCGGATATCTACCGCAACTCATCTTTCCCAATCGACATTACTGTTGTCAACACTGGCAAGTCTGACTATACAGGTCGTTTGTCATACGCCTTGCGAAAGGTAAACACTGGTGTCTCATCCTACGAAATCGGTGCTTCTGATCTCACGATCCCTGCAGGCGACAGCTACACGCTTCGTACTAATGTCACTATTGCAAATCTGCAGAATGCAGCCGATCTGTTGGCTGGTGACTATCGCTTTATCATCAACACACGTTCGGGGCTGTATCTTTACGGTAGCAACGACAATATCACCTTGCACGATGGCGAGGCATCCGGAGGTGGCGATAACGGGCACCTCGACCGGTTCTACATCGCAGGAATGACCTACGGTTCAACATCCAATCTTGTAGATTCCAAACTTGAGAATGGAGGTTTCCCCACCGAACTGCCGCAGGATGCGCCGCTTTTCTTCCAGCCATGGGAGATGTCGACCGCCGCAGGTTCATACAACTATAACTTATGTCTGTACCGCAAGGGTGAGACAGAGCCTTGCTACAAGTCCCCCTCTGTCTGGTCTGTCAATATCGGAACTCCTGGTTACTATTTTGGCCAGGTTAAAGCTATCACCGGTCTTCCTTCCGGTGAGTTCCGTGCCCGCTTTGTCAATTCTGATGGCACACCGCTCTCTTCGGCATGGGATCTGACCATATACCGCGAGCTCGACCTTGACAATTCCACTACCATCCGCCTTATCGACAGTGCTGACGGTATCACAAATGCGCTCGGTATTATGCGCCACGCCGGATCGCTTGCAATCACATCCGAGGCTGTCGGTGGCAATGCTGATACGCAGATTGCGCTTGTCGACCGTTTTGCCGACCGCGACATAGATCTTCAGAACGTCATTCTGTCCGACAAGGTCACATCAATTGGCCTCGCGGCATTCCGTTTCTGCCACAACCTTCAGTCAGTGGTTATGCGTTCACCCGAAGTTCCGTTCCGCTATCCCGAAGCTGTGTTCTACGGTGTCGGATCCGACGTCAACTTCTACGTCCCGGCAGCCTCTTATCAGGCTTACAGCAGCGCTCTTGCCTCCATTGGTAATGTCTATTCGGCTATCGACGCTATTCCGGTGAATACCGATCCTGTTACCGTTGAGGCCGGCGAGACTGTTGAACTCCCTGTTGAATTTGCCGACAACGACAACACCGATCTTGAGTGCTTCCTGTCCGAGCCTTCGGTAGCCAGGGTTACTTATGCCGGTGGAAAGCTGACCATCGAAGGTCTTGCTGTCGGCCGGTCTACTCTAATCATTCGTCATCCTCAGCCCGATGTCGAGCCTGTCAGTCTGTCTCTTTCAGTTGCAGAACCGGCTGGTATCGATAGTGTCGACTTCGACAAACTTGATCCATCTACAGTCGAGATCTACACTACTTCTGGCGTAAGGATCGGCAAAGGTGCGGATGCCCGTGCATCGCTTGCTCCTGGAGTATATATCCTGCGTAGTGGCAGCAAATCTACCAAGATCATAGTCCGCTGACATCATAAGCGGTCCATATATAGTGAAGCCGTGCGGAATTGGCGCTATCGCCATCCGCACGGCTTCATTCATGTTGGAGTTCTTTATTCCTTCGGGAAATTAGGGCTGTAGAGCAAGGTAGACTTGCGTACTGCAAGTTTTCCGTCCTTCACGAACTCTTCTCCACGTTCGCTCAGATGGTTTACCATGGCGCCACGCATCTTTTCAAGTTGTTTCTTATACTTCTTGTCGTTTGCGGCATCATGTAGTTCGAGTGGATCTTTCGTAAGGTCGAACAGTTGCTCTGTACCGTTGTTCAGATTCCAGATATACTTTATCTTTCCGTCTGTCAGGGCACACCAGTAGTTGTCCTTACTGTAGCAAGTGGCATGCTCAAGGTCAATGTATTCGCGCCACGGTTCATAGCCCTCTTTCACCAGGGCCTGCAGAGGACGTCCGTCCATGTCGGTTGGAACCTGGGTCCCTGCCGCATCAAGAAAAGTCGGCAGAATATCGCGCAACTCAACCGGAGCGTCAATTTCGCCTGGTTTTACATGATCGGCTGCCGGCCATTTCACTATGTATGGCACATGCGATGATCCTTCGTATGGGTAAGTCTTTCGCCAGTGGTAGTGGTCGCCCATCATGTCACCGTGGTCCGATACAAATAATATCAGCGCGTCATCATACATCCCTTTCTCCTTCAGCATATCCACTATGCGCCCTATTTGGTCATCTATGAACGTTATGTTCGCATAATAGTGACGTCGTGAATTACGTGCATACTCATCTCCGAAATTGCCGTAGGGAGCATCTTTGGCTGCGGTAGCGGGATCCTTCAGGTCTGCATAGCGCACGCACCAGTCACCGGCGGCGGGTGCCGGTATATTGACATCCTTATACATATCTATATACCGTTGCGGTGGATCGTAAGGGCTGTGAGGACGGGCAAATGATACTTTCAGAAACAATGGTTTGCCCGAGGTATCATAGTTGCTGATGAACTCACAGGCCATCTCGCCTGTCCAGTATGTTGGGTGGAGTTCTTCAGGTAGCTTGTACACGCTGGCCCCGTGATCGTTCCAGCCTACCCCTGTTGCGTCCGGGTTGATGCCGGGAGCCTTGATCTGGAGCCACTGGCGGTAGTCGCTTGTGAAATTCTCATCCTCTATACGTCCGCTCTCGTCGAGCAGTGTACCGTCAAAGCCATGCTTGGTGCGTTGAGGGTTCCAGTGCATTTTGCCTATGCCGAATGTGAAGTAACCTGCTTCTTTAAGCATACGTGGCATTTCATACGTATACGATGACGCTTGTTTTCCGTATCCGAGCATTCCATGGTGCCACGGTGACATGCCTGTTAGCAGTCCCGCACGTGCCGGAGTGCTGCTCGGACATGAGGAATATCCTTTGGTGAACAACGTCCCCTCGGCTGCGAGTGCGTCTGTATGTGGCGATATTACAGCCTCGTTTCCCATGCATCCGATAGCATCGCTTCGCTGCTGGTCAGTCATGATAAGGATTATGTGAGGTTGCTTCTGCGCGTATGCCGTAGATGTGCACAGTCCCGCTGTCACTGCTATGGCGCATTTCAAGTTTGTCAAGCTATTCATATAGATAAGATGTGATGATTGGTTTTTAGGTCTGTCGCAAAGTTAGTAAAATCTATCCGCCCAGTCTTCATCATTATGCTGATTTCCGTTTCTTGCCAGCAATATAATAGTGGAGCCGGGACGTCTCGCGACGTCCCGGCTCCGAGGGGATGATGAAAACGTTCGCGCAATTGCGCGAACTCAGGATGGATGTTATATTACTTTACAACGATCTCAGCATTGTTGCTGATTTCGCTGGCGGTTTCCATTATACCTCCGTTGGCAATATCGTCCGTGCTGCATACTACGAGACGGTCGTAGTCACGCAGACCGGTACCGGCCGGGATGAGGTGTCCGCATATCACGTTCTCCTTCATGCCCTCAAGAGTGTCAGTCTTGCCGTTGATAGCGGCTTCGTTGAGCACCTTGGTGGTCTCCTGGAACGATGCGGCCGACATGAAGCTTGTTGTCTGCAGGGCGGCGCGGGTGATACCTTGAAGTATCTGTTCCGATGTGGCAGGAACAGCGTCGCGAACGGCTACCAGCTTCATATCCTTGCGCTTCAGCGATGAATTCTCATCACGGAGCTTGCGGGCGGTGATTATCTGACCGGCCTTCACGTTCTCGCTGTCGCCGGCGTCTATTACTACCTTCTTGCCCCAGATACGGTCGTTCTCTTCCATGAAGGCGAGTTTGTCTACTACCTGCTGCTCCAGGAAGCCTGTGTCTCCAGGTTCTACTATGTTTACCTTGCGCATCATCTGGCGTACGATCACCTCAAAGTGCTTGTCGTTGATCTTAACGCCCTGCATACGGTACACATCCTGAACCTCGTTCACAATGTATTCCTGAACAGCGGTCGGACCCATGATATTGAGGATGTCGGCAGGGGTGATGGCGCCGTCCGACAGGGGAGTGCCTGCACGGACATAGTCGTTCTCCTGCACGAGGATCTGCTTTGACAGCGGAACGAGATACTTTCTTATCTCGCCTGTGCGCGATGTCACGCTTATCTCGCGGTTACCACGCTTCACCTTGCCGAAGTTCACCTCACCGTCTATTTCCGCTACGATTGCGGGGTTCGACGGGTTACGTGCCTCAAACAGCTCGGTCACACGGGGCAGACCACCGGTGATGTCACCGGCACCGCCGCTCGATGCGCGAGGTATCTTGACGAAGATATCGCCGGGCTTCAGTTCGGTGTCCTCATCTACCATCAGGTGTGCGCCCACAGGCAGCGAGTAAGTCTTGATCACCTGACCGTTCTTGTCGATGATGCTTGCCTCAGGAACGCGGTTACGGTCCTTCGACTCTATGATTATCTTTTCAGTGATGCCTGAGTGCTCGTCGCTCTCTACGCGGTATGTCACGTTCTCTATCACGTTCTCATACTTGATGCGACCGCCTGCCTCGCTCACGATTGATGCATTGAACGGGTCCCATTCGCATATCACGTCACCCTTTTTCAGCATCGCGCCATTGTCAAAGTACAGCTTCGATGCGTATGGAATCGGGGTAGTCATAAGGATCATCTTGGTGGTGGGCTCGATGATGCGCAGTTCGCCCAGTCGGCCGATAACGCGCTCTACATTGCGTCCGTTTTCTACCTCGTCGGTCTTCACGGTGCGGACCTCCTCCAGTTCCAAGATACCCTCATAGTTCGAGGTTGCCTTCGATACGGCTGCGATGTTCGATGCGACACCACCCACGTGGAATGTACGCAGTGTCAGCTGGGTTCCAGGCTCACCGATCGACTGTGCGGCTATCACACCTACAGCCTCACCCTTCTGTACCAGACGGTTGTTGGCAAGGTTGCGGCCGTAGCACTTGGCGCACACGCCCTTCTTCGATTCGCAGGTCAGAACCGAACGGATCTCGACCGATTCGATAGGCGATTCGTTGATGCGGTCAGCTGCGGCATCGGTTATCTCCTCACCGGCGGCTACTATAACCTCGTTGGTCATAGGATCAACGATATCATGTACCGACACACGGCCTACTATACGTTCGCCAAGCGATGCAACCACCTCGTCATTCTTCTTGATAGCGGTGCATACAAGGCCGCGCAGAGTTCCGCAGTCCTCCTCGTTGATGATCACATCGTGCGCAACGTCCACCAGACGACGGGTCAGATATCCCGCGTCCGCGGTCTTAAGTGCGGTATCCGCAAGACCCTTACGGGCACCGTGCGTCGAGATGAAGTACTCCAGCACCGACAGACCCTCCTTGAAGTTCGCGAGAATCGGGTTTTCGATGATCTGACCACCCTCGGCGCCGCTCTTCTGCGGCTTGGCCATCAGACCACGCATACCCGACAGCTGACGGATCTGGTCCTTCGAACCACGGGCACCCGAGTCAAGCATCATGTATACCGGGTTGAAGCCCTGCTGGTCTTCAGATATCTGTTTCATCAGCGTGTTCGCCAGACGGGCGTTCACGTGCGTCCATATATCGATTATCTGGTTGTAGCGCTCGTTGTTGGTGATGATACCCATTGCGTAGTTATCCATCACCTCCTGTACCTGCTCATAGCCCTCGCGTACATATTCCTCCTTTTCCGGCGGAATGATCACGTCGCCAAGGTTGAACGACAGACCGCCCTTGAACGCCATGTAGTAACCAAGATTCTTGATATCGTCGAGGAACTTGGCCGAGCGGGGGATACCGCAGCGCTTGATCACGCGCGATATGATGCCGCGGAGGCTCTTCTTCGACAGAATCTCGTTTACATAGCCGATCTCCTTTGGTACATACTGGTTCACCAGCACGCGGCCAACCGAAGTATTCTCTACAAGGTGCTTTATCGGGTTTCCGTCAGCGTCGATATCATCGACCACTACCGATACCGGAGCGTGAAGTGTCACGCGGCCCTCGTTATATGCTATCTCAGCCTCCTCAGGGCCATAGAACTTCAGGCCTTCGCCCTTGTCGCCCTTGCGGAGCTTGGTTATGTAATACAGACCAAGTACCATGTCCTGCGACGGCACCGTGATCGGCGCGCCGTTGGCCGGGTTCAGAATGTTGTGTGCGCCAAGCATCAGGAGCTGGGCCTCAAGCACGGCCTCATTGCCAAGGGGAAGGTGCACAGCCATCTGGTCACCGTCAAAGTCAGCGTTGAACGCCGTACATGCCAGCGGGTGAAGCTGGATAGCCTTACCCTCGATCATGCGGGGCTGGAATGCCTGGATACCGAGGCGGTGAAGTGTCGGGGCTCGGTTCAGAAGCACCGGATGACCCTTCATCACATATTCCAGGATATCCCATACTATCGGTTCCTTGCGGTCTACTATCTTCTTGGCGCTCTTAACGGTCTTCACTATACCGCGCTCTATCAGCTTGCGTATCACAAACGGCTTATACAGCTCGGCCGCCATATCCTTAGGCAGACCGCACTCATGCATCTTCAGCTCCGGGCCTACGACAATTACCGAACGTGCCGAGTAGTCCACACGCTTACCCAGAAGATTCTGACGGAAGCGGCCCTGCTTACCCTTCAGCGAGTCGCTCAGCGACTTCAGCGGACGGTTTGCATCCGTCTTCACTGCCGACGACTTGCGCGAGTTGTCCAGCAGCGAGTCTACAGCCTCCTGAAGCATACGTTTCTCGTTGCGGAGAATCACCTCAGGTGCCTTGATCTCTACAAGGCGCTTCAGACGGTTGTTGCGGATTATCACACGACGGTACAGATCATTCAGGTCCGAAGTTGCGAAGCGGCCACCGTCCAGGGGTACCAGCGGACGAAGATCCGGCGGTATCACAGGCACAGCCTGGAGTATCATCCACTCCGGCTTGTTCTTGTTGCGCGATGCACGGAACGACTCCACAACCTGCAGACGCTTCAGCGCCTCAGTCTTGCGCTGCTGCGATCCGTCGGTATCTGCCTGATGGCGCAGCTGATAGCTCAGCGAGTCAAGATCCAGACGCTTCAGCATGTCATATATGGCTTCAGCACCCATCTTGGCGATGAACTTGTCAGGATTATCATCCTCCAGCAGCTGATTCTCCTTCGGCAGAGAGTCGATTATATTATAATATTCCTCCTCCGTCAGAAGGTCATTTGCCTGCACATCCTGCACGATACCCGGCTGGATCACCACATAACGCTCGTAGTATATCACAGCGTCGAGCTTCTTCGAGGCCAGACCAAGCAGATAGCCTATCTTGTTCGGAAGCGAACGGAAATACCAGATGTGTGCTACGGGAACACTCAGCTTTATGTGGCCCATGCGCTCGCGGCGTACCTTCTTCTCGGTCACCTCTACGCCGCATCGGTCACAAACGATTCCCTTGTAGCGGATTCTCTTATACTTGCCGCAGTGACATTCGTAGTCCTTCACCGGGCCGAATATGCGCTCGCAGAACAGTCCGTCACGTTCAGGCTTGTATGTGCGGTAATTGATGGTTTCTGGCTTTACCACCTCGCCGCTCGATTTCTCAAGTATTTCCTCGGGCGATGCGAGTCCGATGGTGATCTTCGAGAAACCGCTCTTTATCTTGTTATCTTTTCTAAATGCCATTGAGTTACGATATGAAAAACTATGAACGACCTTATTGTTCAAGTGTGATGCTCAGGCCCAGACCTCTAAGCTCATGCAGAAGCACGTTGAGCGATTCCGGTATTCCGGCTGGCGGCATTGCGTCGCCCTTCACTATTGCTTCATATGCCTTGCTGCGGCCTGTCACGTCGTCACTCTTGATTGTCAGTATCTCCTGAAGTATGTGCGCCGCACCGAATGCCTCGAGCGCCCACACCTCCATCTCTCCGAAGCGCTGGCCACCGAACTGAGCCTTACCGCCCAGAGGCTGCTGCGTGATCAGCGAGTACGGACCTATCGAGCGGGCGTGCATCTTGTCCTCTACCATGTGGCCCAGCTTAAGCATGTAGATCACACCAACTGTAGCCGGCTGGTCAAAACGTTCGCCTGTGCCGCCGTCATACAGATATGTCTTGCCATATCTCGGTATGCCGGCCTTGTCTGTCCAAGCGTTCAGGTCATCGAGAGTTGCACCGTCAAAGATCGGTGTTGCGAACTTCTCGCCCAGCTCGCGGCCTGCCCAGCCAAGAACAGTCTCGAATATCTGTCCCAGGTTCATTCGCGAAGGCACACCCAGCGGGTTCAGCACGATATCTACCGGCGTTCCGTCAGCAAGGAAAGGCATATCCTCCTGACGCACGATGCGCGACACGATACCCTTGTTTCCGTGACGGCCTGCCATCTTGTCGCCCACAGATATCTTACGCTTCTTCGCTACATACACCTTGGCCATCTGCATGATTCCCGAAGGAAGCTCGTCACCTATCGAGATGTCAAACTTCTTGCGGCGCAGCTCGCTCTCTATCTCCTTCGACTTTCTCAGATAGTTCACGATAGTGTCTCTGATAAGCTCGTTGGTGTGAGCGTCATTGGTCCACTTGCTCAGATTGATCGTGTCATACTTCATCTCCGCAAGCACACCGGCTGTAAACGATCCGCCCTTCGGCACGATGTCTATACCCGTGTAGTCCTTCACGCCCATCGAGGTCTTGTCCTCTGTCAGTTTCAGGAGCTTCTCCACCAGTATGTCCTTCACAGCCTGGAGCTTATCGTCATAGTCAGCCTGAAGTTTGGCCTGTATGGCGTTGGCGCTGTTGCTTGTGCGGCCCTTCTTCACCGCACGCTGGAACAGGTTGGTGCCTATCACCACACCCTTCAGCGACGGAGATGCCTTCAGCGATGCATCCTTCACATCACCGGCACGGTCACCGAATATGGCGCGCAGCAGCTTCTCCTCAGGAGTCGGGTCGCTCTCGCCCTTAGGTGTGATCTTACCTATCATTATATCGCCCGGCACTACATGTGCGCCGACGCGTATTATACCATTCTCTGCCAGATCCTTGGTCGCATCCTCGCTCACGTTAGGTATGTCGCTTGTCAGCTCCTCCATACCGCGCTTCGTCTCGCGCACCTCCAGCGAATACTCGTCCACGTGCACACTCGTCAGGATATCCTCCTTCACCATGCGCTCGTTCAGCACGATAGCATCCTCATAGTTGTAACCCTTCCACGGCATGAACGCCACCTTCAGGTTACGGCCAAGTGCCAGCTCGCCGTTCTCGGTCGAGTAGCCCTCGGTCAATATGGTGCCCTTGCTCACACGCTGACCGGCCTCGCATATCGGACGCAGGTCTATAGTGGTGTTCTGGTTCGTGCGGCGGAACTTAGGCATATGATACTCCTTCACCGCATCCTCAAACGACACAAACTCCTGCTCCTCGGTGCGGTCATAGCGTATGCGGATCACCCTTGCGTCCACATATTCTATCGTACCCTCACCCTCGGCGGTTATCTGGGTGCGGCTGTCGCGTATCAGCTGACCCTCCAGGCCGGTGCCCACTATCGGGCTCTCGCTGCGCAGCAGCGGAACAGCCTGGCGCATCATGTTCGATCCCATCAGCGCACGGTTCGCGTCATCATGCTCCAGGAACGGAATCAGCGATGCGGCTATCGAAGCGATCTGCGTCGGCGAAACGTCCATCAGCTCCACCTGTTCCGGCGGAACGATCGGGAAGTCAGCGTCCAGACGCGCCTTCACTCTGTCAAGCTTGAAGGTGCCGTCATCGTTGAGCGGGGCATTGCCCTGGGCTATCACCTTACCCTCCTCGATCTCGGCGGTCAGATAGATTATCTCGTCATTGTTCAGGTTCACCTTCGAATCCTTCACCTCGCGGTACGGAGTCTCGATGAAGCCAAGCTCATTTATCTTCGCATACACACACAGCGACGAGATCAGTCCGATGTTCGGTCCTTCTGGAGTCTCGATCGGACACAGACGGCCGTAGTGCGTATAGTGAACGTCTCGAACCTCGAAGCCCGCACGCTCACGTGTCAGACCGCCGGGGCCAAGGGCGCTCATACGGCGCTTGTGCGTCATCTCTGCCAGCGGGTTCGTCTGGTCCATGAACTGCGACAGCGCGTTCGTGCCGAAGAACGTGTTGATTACCGACGATATGGTCTTGGCATTGATAAGATCGATCGGCGTGAACACCTCGTTGTCACGAACATTCATGCGCTCGCGTATCGTACGCGACATACGCGCCAGACCGATGTTGAATTGATTGTAGAGCTGCTCGCCTACTGTGCGTACGCGGCGGTTGCTCAGGTGGTCGATATCATCAACATCCGTCTTCGAGTTGATAAGCTCGATCAGATACTTGATGATAGCGATTATATCTTCCTTGGTCAGGACCTTCACCTCCGGTGGAATGTCCAGATCAAGCTTCTTGTTGATTCTGTAGCGGCCTACATCTCCCAGGTCATAACGCTTCTCGCTGAAGAACAGGTTGGTTATCACCTCGCGGGCGCTCGCGTCATCCGGTGGCTCCGCGTTGCGCAGCTGTCTGTAGATATACTGGATAGCCTCGATCTCCGAGTTGGTCGGATCTTTCGCCAGTGTGTTGAACACTATCGAGTAGTCGCTTGCCGATGCGTCCTCTGTGTGGAGTACTATGGTCTTCGCTCCCGATTCAAGGATCTTGTCGATATCATCCTCTGTGATCTCGACCTCACGGTCAAGTATCATCTCGTTACGCTCTATCGACACTACCTCACCTGTATCTTCATCCGTGAACTCTTCGATCCACGACTTCAGGATACGCGCCGCTGTCTTGCGGCCTATAGCCTTCTTCAGGTTGGTCTTGTTTACCTTGATCTCCTCCGAGAGTCCGAATATGTCTATGATGTCGCGGTCAGTCTCAAGTCCTATCGCACGCAGAAGTGTTGTCACTGGCAACTTCTTCTTGCGGTCGATATACGCATACATCACATTGTTGATGTCAGTGGCAAATTCTATCCACGAGCCGCGGAAAGGTATGATGCGGGCGGAATAGAGCTTCGTGCCGTTGGCATGCACGCTCTGGCCGAAGAACACACCCGGCGATCTGTGAAGCTGCGATACTACAACGCGCTCCGCTCCGTTGATCACAAAGGTTCCCTTCTCCGTCATGTAAGGGATCTGACCCAGATACACATCCTGTACCACCATGTCAAAGTCTTCATGGTCAGGGTCGGTGCAGTACAGCTTAAGTTTTGCCTTCAGGGGCACGCAGTACGTCAGTCCGCGTTCCAGACACTCTTCTATCGTATACCGCGGCGGGTCGATATAATAGTCCAGAAACTCGAGCACGAAATTATTGCGGGTGTCGGCGATGGGGAAGTTCTCCGAAAAAACCTTATAGAGTCCCTCGTTGTTTCTCTTTTCGGGAGGCGTGTCAAGCTGAAGAAAGTCCTTGAACGATTTCAGCTGTACCTCCAGAAAGTCAGGGTATGGCAGCGGATTCTTTACCGACGCAAAGTTGACACGGGGTTTTACTGTTTTGACTGACATCTATCTTGAGGATGATTTTTATTGTTGTTTTGTTCTTGCTGCCGGACTCTTCTTGGCTCATATTCTATTTTCGACACCGATTCCCGTTGCGCTTCAGTCTGCTTCCTGCCTGCGCACGGGCTATTTCCATCATCTTCGGCTACTCTCTTTCGGCTGCCTCGTCGACATGGATCTTGTGTCTCTTGAGCCGGACTTGTCCGGTGGCCCGGATCTTTTTCATTCAGGCCGTAGCTGGGCCGCAAACGTCAGGTTCTTCGCCCCGGCGTCACAGCTTGGTTAAGTCGGTTTCCTGCCGACTTTATTATCAACACAAAAAGGTAAAGCATCTACCCTATGGGTGACACTTTACCTATGTGGTTGATTGACAGGCGTTATTATTTGAGCTCTACCTCAGCGCCGGCCTCTTCGAGCTGCTTCTTCAGGCCTTCTGCGTCTGCCTTGGCTACACCTTCCTTGATTACTGAGGGTGCACCGTCTACCATCTCCTTAGCCTCCTTAAGGCCAAGACCGGTCAGCTCCTTAACGAGCTTAACGACTGCCAGCTTGCTGGCTCCGGCCGACTTCAGAACTACGTCAAACGAGCTCTTCTCCTCTACAGCCTCACCGGCTGCTGCAGGACCTGCTGCTACTGCTACTGCTGCAGCTGCGGGCTCAATACCATACTCGTCCTTCAGGATCTGAGCGAGTTCGTTTACTTCCTTTACGGTCAGGTTAACCAGTTGTTCTGCAAATGCTTTTAAATCTGCCATTGTTCTATAGTTTTATTTTGTTTTCTTGTAGTTGGTTTGTTTAGGGGCGAGAAGAGAGTCATGCGGCCTTGTTTAGGCCTCCTCCTTCTTCGAGAGGGTCTCCAGGATACCGTGTATCTTTGTGGCGCCTGACTGAAGAGCCGATACAACGTTCTTCGCGGGCGACTGAAGCAGTGCCACAACGTCGGCGATGAGCTCGTTCTTGCTCTTGATGGCGGTGAGTGCGTCCAGCTGGTCTGCACCCATATATACGGTTCCTTCCGCATAAGCTGCCTTAAGCATCGGCAGCTTGTCGTCCTTCTTTACAAAGTCCTTCAGCAGCTTGGCAGGGGCATTCGCTACTGTGGTGCACATAAGCGATGTCGGGCCGGCCATTGCGGGATACAGTTCGCTGTAGTCGCCTTCCATCTGCTCAAGCGCCTTGTGAAGAAGTGTGTTCTTCACTACCAGCAGCTTGATGTCCGCTTTGAAGCACTCGCGGCGAAGTGCGCTCGTCTTCTCTGCGTCAAGTCCTGCAGTCTCTACAAGGTAGAAGTTGGGATATTGTCCGAGCACCTCGACTATCTGCGAGATCACTTTTGCTTTATCTTCCTTTTTCATACTTTTGCTCTTCGTTTACAAAGGTTATTCACCGACTGTCTTAGTGTCTACTTTAACACCCGGACTCATCGTGCTCGAAAGATAAATGCTCTTGATATAAGTGCCCTTGGCAGTTGCCGGCTTCAGCTTGATCAGCGTGTTGATAAACTCACGGGCATTGTCCTTCATCTGCTCGGCGGTGAAGCTCACCTTGCCGATCGACGAGTGTACTATTCCGTTCTTGTCTACCTTGAAGTCGATCTTACCCTTCTTCACTTCTTCTACGGCCTTCGCAACATCATTGGTTACTGTGCCGCTCTTCGGGTTTGGCATCAGGCCACGCGGTCCGAGTACTCGGCCCAGTGCTCCGATCTTACCCATGATAGCCGGCTGTGTGATGATTACATCTACATCTGTCCAGCCACCCTTGATCTTTTCGATATATTCATCGAGCCCTACATAGTCCGCACCGGCATTCTTGGCTGCTGTCTCGGCGTCCGGATTGCAAAGCACGAGTACCTTTACTTGCTTGCCTGTTCCGTGGGGCAGCGTTACTACGCCACGTACCATCTGGTTTGCTTTGCGGGGATCAACTCCAAGGCGTACGTCTATATCCAGTGAAGCGTCAAATTTGGTGAAAGTGATTTCCTTTACCTTCTCTGCAGCTTCTCCGAGGCTATAGCTCTTCCCGGCTTCAATCTTCTCTAAAGCAAGCTTTTGATTTTTCGTCAGTTTACTCATCTCAATTGAAGGTTATCAGTTGTTTCCAGGGAATGTGCCTTTTACGGTGATACCCATGCTCCTTGCTGTGCCGGCTACCATCCGCATTGCTGATTCTACAGTAAAGCAGTTAAGGTCTGGCATCTTGTCCTCGGCTATTGCCTTGACCTGATCCCAAGTGATCTCTGCTACTTTATTGCGGTTCGGCTGCGCCGAGCCTTTCTTCACCTTGGATGCTTCCAGCAGCTGAATGGCTACAGGAGGGGTCTTGACAACGAAGTCAAAGCTCTTGTCAGTGTAGTATGTGATTACTACTGGCAGAACTTTTCCGGCTTTGTCCTGGGTGCGGGCATTGAATTGCTTGCAAAACTCCATGATGTTGATACCCTTAGAACCTAAGGCGGGACCAACTGGAGGGGAGGGGTTTGCTGCTCCACCCTTTATCTGCAATTTGATCTGTCCAGCAATTTCTTTAGCCATGTTTCAATCTGAATTTTTAGATATTGGTGATTGTTGCGGTTTTTTCAGTACATCTTGGTGCTTCGTAACATAGCCCCGCGATTTCCCGACGAGCGACACTGTCTGTCCAGCGTACCGGCTTACACTCTTTCTACTTTCGAATTTTCCAATTCAAGGGGCGTCGGACGGTCAAAGATCTTCACCATCACTTTGAGCTTCTTCTTCTCACGGTCTATCTCTATGATCTCGCCCGTGAAGCCGTTGAACGCTCCGTCGATCACCTTCACGATTTCTCCTACAAGGTAATCGTTCGTTCCGTCATCTGCCATTTCCGACAATTCGTCGGCACGTCCAAGCATTCTCATTACCTCGCTCTCCTGAAGTGGCTCCGGTTCTACTACCTTGCCCTTCGCTCCGAGAAAGTCGATCACGTTGGTCGTGTTGCGCAGTTCATGTATCACTTCGCCATACAGTATTGCTTCCACAAATACATACCCCGAATACAGATTCCGTTCCTTGATGACCTTCTTGCCGTTCTTTACCGTTACGACCTTCTCTGTCGGTATCAGTACCTGAAACAGGTTCCTGCCCCAGTCAGAGTTGCGGATCGCTGCGTCAAGAACTTCCTTAACCTTCGCCTCCTTTCCCGAGATGGCGCGAAGTACATACCATGCTTTTCTGGGCGATGTGCTATCCTTGCCGTCGTTGCCGACGCCTTTCGATTGCTGCTCCTTCATTGCCATAAATTCGTCATGCGTCAATGTCTTTGCCATGATGCTGAGTGATTTGTCTTGGTGGGGTGACTGGTTTGGGTTCTCTTGTTGGGTTGCTGTGGGGGTTCGCTTCGTGTCTACAAAAAAATGGCCCGATAAATATTATTACCGGCCCAGGCTGTATATGAAGCGCATTAAGTAATACACTACCTCATCCATGCACCATATTATTAATGCGATGATGATGGAAGCTATCATCACGATCAGTGCACTTTTGATTAGCTGACCTTTCGTTGGCCAGGACGTCTTATAACGAAGCTCGTCATACGACTCCTGTATGTCCGTTAGTAGTTTCAGTTTTTTCATTTTACTGTTCTTTGGCACAGGACGAGAGGCTCGAACTCCCGACACCCGGTTTTGGAGACCGGTGC